>NZ_WMJX01000012.1 GCF_009711045.1 Myroides albus
GTTAGCTTATGAAATATGTGGTTGCTCGCGTGGATACATTTTGACCTCCAAAATATTTGGTCAACAACAAAGGATTTCCTTTATAACTGTTACCTTGTCCCGCTCCTCTTAATGTAATGTGATTTTTGTAATAGCTTCCAAAAACATTACGGCCATAGTCATACTTTACATCATTAATATCAAACCCTGCATCTACATATCGTTGAGCAGTAAGTCCTTCACGGGTTTCGTAACTTCCCATTTCGAAACCTCTTCTCTCTTTGTTGTTCCCATCTAAATCAAAACCTATACCTAAATAAGCACCATTAAGTCCTGTTTTGATTGCTGTTGACCCACTTGCTGTTGATCCATTAAAAGAATATCCTAAGGCACTTCCAAGATATCCCATACTAAGTGATTGACCTGCCTCATAAATAAAAAAGGTCATACCTCCTCCTCCAAACCCAACACCTTGAGCATCATTTGGATTTACTATAGCCATGGCATACTCAAACTCAAACTTTGCTCCTTTGCGCAAATCAAGATTTAAATCAGTAATAGCAAAAGCACTTGTTGTTGCTCTTTTTATGGTTAATACAATTCCTTCAGAAGTATATCTTGACTGCTCAGTAGGTCCTGACAAACTTCCTTTCCCAAAATCATTTGCTATCCAAGAAGGTAAATTATTATAGTCAAGGTCAGTTAAAGGATACTCATGTGTAGTCTGTGCCTTTACAGTCAGCAGAGTTAAAAACGCTATCAATAAATAATAATACTTTTTCATACGTCATTTTTTAAACCCCAAAGAAGATTACTTCTTCTTTGGGATATAGATTATTATTTCACTTCTAACACAATATTAAAGAAGGTTCTACCTGTTGGTTTAGCTCCTTGTTTTACTGTATAACTCAACTTTCCATTACTATCTAAATTCACATCCTCAAACACATTTTTGTCATAGTAAGTTACATAATAGTTTAACTCATACTTATCGTATACTGGTAAAGTAGAATTCCCATTACTTGATAACATTGGTGAACCAAATTGTTCTTCATATACATTGTATAACTCTATAGAATTACTTTGACCAGATACCATTTCCACATAAATAGCTGGTAAGTAAAAGAACTTCGGTGATGCAATATTACTTCCACCTCCAGATACTTTCTCCCAACGAGCTCCTCCATCACCATCAGACATTAAAACTTCGAATTCATTTGCTCCATGAGAACTTATTTTCTCTACTCTGATTGACTCATTTACAATATGTTTATTTTCAATAGATTCCTCTTTAACATTAAACTTTAAATCTTTAAAGAATGCTCCTTCTCCATCTTCATCTCCATCTATTTCAATTGTATCACTTTCTTCAAAATCTCCAGAACCACTATCTACAGACACATATTCCCAACGAGCTCCTCCATCACCATCAGACATTAAAACTTCGAATTCATTTGCTCCGTGAGAACTAATCTTCTCTACTCTGATTGACTCATTTACAATATGTTTGTTTTCAATAGATTCCTCTTTAACATTAAACTTTAAATCTTTAAAGAATGCTCCTTCTCCATCTTCTTCTCCATCTATTTCAATTGTATCACTTTCTTCAAAATCTCCAGAACCACTATCTACAGACACATATTCCCAACGAGCTCCTCCATCACCATCAGACATTAAAACTTCGAATTCATTTGCTCCGTGAGAACTAATCTTCTCTACTCTGATTGACTCATTTACAATATGTTTGTTTTCAATAGATTCCTCTTTAACATTAAACTTTAAATCTTTAAAGAATGCTCCTTTTCCATCTTCTTCTCCATCTATTTCAATTGTATCACTTTCTTCAAAATCTCCAGAACCACTATCTTCAGACACATATTCCCAGCTTGCTCCCCCTACTCCATCAGACATTAAAACTTTGTATTTATTAGCTCCGTGAGAACTAATTTTCTCTTTTGTTACTGCTTTTTCATCTATAATACTTTCTTTTACAGATCCATTCTGTAATTCTAAATAACCAACAGCATTATCTGCTATATGTATGTTTTTAATAGATCCCTCTTTAACATTAAACTTTAAATCTTTAAAGAATGCTCCTTTTCCATCTTCTTCTCCATCTATTTCAATTGTATCACTTTCTTCAAAATCTCCAGAACCACTATCTTCAGACACATATTCCCAGCTTGCTCCCCCTACTCCATCAGACATTAAAACTTTGTATTTATTAGCTCCGTGAGAACTAATTTTCTCTTTTGTTACTGCTTTTTCATCTATAATACTTTCTTTTACAGATCCATTCTGTANGTGAGAACTAATCTTCTCTACTCTGATTGACTCATTTACAATATGTTTGTTTTCAATAGATTCCTCTTTAACATTAAACTTTAAATCTTTAAAGAATGCTCCTTTTCCATCTTCTTCTCCATCTATTTCAATTGTATCACTTTCTTCAAAATCTCCAGAACCACTATCTTCAGACACATATTCCCAGCTTGCTCCCCCTACTCCATCAGACATTAAAACTTTGTATTTATTAGCTCCGTGAGAACTAATTTTCTCTTTTGTTACTGCTTTTTCATCTATAATACTTTCTTTTACAGATCCATTCTGTAATTCTAAATAACCAACAGCATTATCTGCTATATGTATGTTTTTAATAGATCCCTCTTTAACATTAAACTTTAAATCTTTAAAGAATGCTCCATCTCCTTCTCCTTCTATTTCAATTGTATCGCTCTCTTCAAAATCTCCAGAACCACTATCTACAGACAACTTCTCCCAGCTTGCTCCGTCATCAGCACCAGCTGTCAATACATAACCTTGAGGTACATTAGGTCCTGAATAAATCTTATCAATTGCAACAGCTAAATCCTCGATTTGTTCATAATCTACTGCTTTATCTGCTATTTTATCTTGTGTTATTGCTTTTTCTTTAATAACAGATCCGTAAACAGCATTTTTTTGTAATTGGGTATAACCAACAGCATCATTTGCTATATATTTAGTATTAATAGATTTCTCTTTAATATCAATTGTTGCTTCAGCTAAAAGTATGCGTCCATGATCTGGTGCCTTAATTGATATCGGCCCATCTTGGTCTGTTTTTAAGTAACTACCATTATCAGACATTTTAGTATACTTAACAGTACCATCTCCCTGGGCAGTAAGCACTTGTCCTTTCTTCGCTGATTCTGAATCAATCTTTGCGATTGTTACTGACTTATTAGCTATCTTCTCTGTTGTTACAGCATTTACATCTATCTTCTCTGTTGTTACAGCCTTTGCATTAATCTTAGCAGGAGAAATAGCATTATCTTTAATGTGCTGACCTTCTATAGACAACCCCTTCACTTCCAATGCAACATCTTGTAAAACTGATCCTATACTACCTTCAGTTGCGGTAATTGTACTACTTTCTTTAATATTAGCCTTATTTACTTCACTACCTCCAGATACTGCCTCCCAGGTAGCACCTCCATCACTATTAGCAGTTAATACATATCCTGCTTTATCTTTATCAGCTCCTATCTTATTTGCTGTTACGACTTTAGCTCCTAAGTGATCGGTACCTATCCCTAGATCCTTTACTTTAATAGTTACCCCTTCAAGTAAGGCTTTATTAGAAGATACTTCAATAGAAGAATCACTTTTTAATTCTTTACCATATTCATTCATTTCTACATATTTGGCCTCTCCATCTCCTAAAGAAGTCAATACTGTTCCTTTATCAAAACCTTTTGCATTAAATTTAGAGGCTTCAATTGTTCGCTCTGCTATTTTTGCATTCGTAATCCCAAGATTAGCAACATCAATACTTACATCTTGTAATGCAGCTTTATTTCCTTTTGTTACCTCAATAGCACTGCCTCCTTTAATTTCTTTTCCAGCTTCAACAATTGCATCCGATATAGGAGAAAATTCCGCACCTCCATCTTTAGTTACCAATACCAAACCATTACTTGTTCCTTCTGCACCTATCTTATCTGCTGTAACTGCTCTTCCTGCAATATGTTCATTCTGTACTCCAGACTCTGCAATACTAATTGTAGCATCGTTCAAAAGGGCTTTATTATTTGCAGTAACAGTAATTGAATTATCTCCTTTCAAGTCTTTTCCTTTTCCTTCAAAGGCACTATCTGTAAGTTTTTTATACGCTACATTCCCTTCTCCATCCGCGGTTAAAACTGTATTGTTATCAGCTCCCTTAGAAGATATTTTCGTTACCGTAACAGCTCCTTCTGCTAACTTTTCGGTGTGAATACCACCCTCTTTTACATCAATCTTTGTTTCAACTAATACTGTATTCAATCCGTCACCAACAGTAAATTCTAATGCATCACCTACATACAAATCCTCTCCACCAGATTCAAATGATATTATCCGTTTTAAGTGCAGCGGCTTTACTCGATACATCGGTATCTATTACTGATTTATAACTTACTGTGCCATCCCCATTCACTGTTGCCACAAATCCTTCTTGATTAGTTCCATCAGCTACTAATTTAGCAGCTGTTATTTGTTTATCAGCAATATGAGTTGTTTTAACTCCATCAGTGGCAATTCCAATATTTAGTCCTTCTAAACCAGCTTTATTACCAACTGGAATAGCCAATGAACCATCTGTAGAAGTTATCACTTTTCCTTGTGCTGCTATTATATTGTAAACCTCAGTCTTTACATTAGTGTCACCAAGAATAGTTACAATTGAATTAATAACATCTGTAGCAATATTTATAGTAGCTAAAGGGTTATCTGAAGACAGATCTTTAAAGACATATACGCCCGGATTACTACTATCGATAGAAAGTGATTTTACATCAATAGTTACACCTGCCGTATTATTCTTTACAGCCTCCTCATTAAAATAAGTATAAATCCCCTTCCCTTCATTTTTCAAGACTGTTATAGTCTCCTTACTATTCACTATATCTTTGATGATATCGTCAGTAGCTTCTACCCAGTGTGCTTTTCCCGCTTTGGTCACCAATAGACTATTGTCTTTCCCAGGGGTTAATTTAGTCGGTGCCACCTGCCCATCAGCCAATCCTATAGTCACATTACCTAAAACCTTTCCAGTTCCATCGTCTACACTAATACCATCAGTAGTAGCTATATCACCTTTATTCGAAATAGTAGCTGACGTAACAGGTAAATAAGACACTGTGCCATCCGCATTTACAGTTGCCACAGCTCCTTGTGTTGCTCCTGTAGCGTCTAATTTACCAGCCTGAATCGTTTTATTTTTGATATCATTATTTTCTATCGTCTCATTCTTGATATGCGCACTTGTAATTCCTCCAGCAACAATAGAAACCTTTACATTTTTGTTGTCATCACCATATAAGACTTTGTTTCCGCCTTCTACCTTGATTACTTCTTCCTCACCTACTAAATTTCCTCTCATAGCTGGCGCTACAGTTTCTGTAGCCGTTGCAAAGCTCGCCTTTCCTAATCCATCAGCAGTCAAGACTGTTCCTTTTACAGCTCCTTCCGAACTGATCTTAGCACTTGTTACTTGTCCATCTGCGATATGCTTTGTTTTCACTCCTTTTTCAGCGATAGTAACAATTACATTTTGCAGAGTAGCTTTGTCTCCTCCCGTTACCGCAATCGACTGATCGGTACTTGTAACACTTTTAGCACTTGAATTAATCGTTGCGATTACTTCATTTTTAACCTCATTACTATTAAAAATAGTAGTGATATTATCAATAACGTTTTGCGTTACATTGACCGTTCCTATAGGCGTATCTTTTGATTTATCGTAGAAGTTATAAACCCCATTTCCCTTTCCATTAGTCCCCGGAATTTCCTCAATTCTCAGTGTATTCGCATCAAAGGTAATTCCCGTAGCTCCTGGTTTTCGATTGCCATCTGCATCGTAGTCAGCTTCATTAAAATAAGTAAACTGACCAGTACCCAAGTCGACTAATTCTGTAATCGCTTGATTCCCTTTCAAGAATTCTTTGATTACTTCATCTGTCGCATCAACCCACTTAGCCTCATTGTTTACATTCGTTACCAAAAGCTGTCCTACAGTACCCCCTTGTAGTTTGGCAGGAGTCACTGCTTTATTCTGAATCATTTCAGTACTTACCCCATCTACAGCGATATCTAAGGTCATCTCATTGAGTACAGCTTTATCTCCCTGTTTCCCTATAGCTATCGAGGTACTTGGTGAAGTCACTGCTTTTCCCTTAGCAGCTACTGTATTATAAATATTATTCTGTACCGTAGTGTCATTTAATATCTCATTGATATTCTCGATTACTGTTCCAGCGACATCAATAGTCATCAAAGGTGCAGTCAGAGAAGTCTGTCCATCATAGAAAACATAAACTCCTTTCTTTCCATTCTGTTCCTCTATTTTTAGTGTATTCGCGTTAAACACTACGCCAGCACCCCCATTTTTAATATCATCTTCATTTCGATAAGTAAATGTCCCATCAAGGTTAACATCTAATACCGTAACCGTTTCATTCTGTTTGACAACATCTTGAATAATTGAATCAGTAGCAGGTACCCACTCTACCTCTCCGTCTTTAGTAACCAATAAATACTTATCAGTACCTGGTTCTATTTTATCTGTACTAATCCCCTTTGGAGCAACCGAAATCTTTGTGTTTGCCAAGACAGCCTTATCTCCACCAGTAATCTGGATAGAAGTATCTTCTGCCTCTAATTTTTGACCATTAGCTGCTACCGTTTTAAAAATTGTGTTTTGAACCGTTGTATTATTGAGTATCTCATCAATATTAGTAATCACCGTTCCCTTAATATCTATGGTAGCTAAGGGACCTTTACCATCAGTAAACACATACTTTCCTTTACCATCATCACTGATAGAAAGTGTATTTGCATCAAATTCTACTCCTGGGTTACCCTTTTTAATATCATCTTCATTTTGGTAAGTAAATGTCCCATCAGTGTTAACATTTAATACCGTAACCGTTTCATTCTGTTTAACAACATCTTGAATAATTTGATCAGTAGCAGGTACCCACTCTACCTTTTTATTTTTAGTTACTAAGATATACTTATCCTTTCCTGGCGCAATTTTTTCAGGTATAACAGCACCATCTCTTAACTTATAAGAGGTAACAGCACCATCGACAAGTTTAGATTCGGATACAGCACCATCAGCAATAGTCAATAAAACTTCTTTTAATACCGCTCCTGATAATACAGAACCTCCGTTAACTAAAATCCCTTTCCCTTTTAAATCTGCAGCCTTACCTTTCGCTTCTTCAATTTTCTTAAAGATATTATCGATAACGTCTTGTAGATTATCCCCTTCAATAATCGTCGAGTTATTCTCAAAGAAAATAGCATTTGCACGTGTGCTAATTGTCATTAAAGGATTGTCCTTGGTTGTTTTACCATCGTAGAAATCATAGATTCCTTTACCTTTTTGCCCTTTTCTCTCCTCTATTCTCAGTGTATTAGCATCGAAGAATACTCCCTTATCCTCTATTAAACCACCATTTTCATCTATTCCAATCTCGTTATAGTACACAAATGTACCATCCTGATTATTTTGTAAAATGGTAACTTTTTCATTTAGCTTAATCGCTTCTTTAATTACCTCATCTGATGCACTTACCCATTTCACTTGTCCTGTTGCATCAGTTATAAGTAATTGTTTATTACCACCAGGTGACAGCTTAGCTGTTGTAATTCCCTTATTAGCTACCGATATCTTCGTTTCATTTAAAACGGCCTTTAATCCACCTTCTACTAAGATAGAACTATCAGCTGTTTTTAGCTCTTTACCTTTTGCAGCAACGTTATTGTAAATTTCATTGATGACAGTTTCGTCTTGAAGAATAGTTGTGATATTATTTATCACACTTCCACTTATATCGATAGTCTGGGTAACTCCAGCCTCGTTCGTATAGGTATATGTACCGTCTTTGTTATCTATAATTGAAGTAACTATATTAATATCACTTAATGCGACACTTACAGTATGTTGATTAGAATCCTCGAGATACAATTTCTCTTTAACTTGATCTACAGCTAACTTCTTATTCTTCGGAATAAGATCTTTATTTGCATCAAAGTCAACTTTACTAATAATTCTATCCCACTGCTTACCAGTCCAATAGTAAAATCCCGCACTTAAATCAGTTGCATTCGTAGTATTATAAACCAATAAGCTCTCAGCAATATCCCCATTGTTAATAATAGAGGAATCCTTACTCCCTTTCAAAGCAACTCTCGGAATCAATAACCCTTGACTCTTTCCATCCATTACTTCTAAATGTAAAATTGCAGATTTATGTGGTTTAAGCGTTCCTATTCCTACTTGAGCAAACCCGCCATTGGCGATTAACAATGCACCTAATACAATCCACTTTTTTTTCATACTATCACTTTTTTACTATTACTACCAGTTTATAAATTATCATTAGTCAAAAATTTCATCTGTTAACTACTGCGCTAAAAAGCTACAAAACCCTGTATAGACAAGGGGTCACACTTAATTATATCACATTAAATTTACTAATTTTTAAAGTAAACTTACTTTAATTATAAAAAAACAACATTCAATCACCGCACCAAAGCTTAAAATTAACCAAAAAAATCATTTATAATCATTCTTACGCAAAATATATTCGGCCTTAGCCATGTATTATGAGAATAATTAAGGCTATTATAAAAATAATAATCACAATTTGACTTAAAAAACACCAATTTACACAACAAAAACAACTAACAAACACTCAAAACAAGTTAAACTTGAAAATATTTTAACAAATCAACCTAAAATGCAGCAAGAATCACAAGCATTAGATTCTCGGTAAAATTCAAATGAAAAAGAAGAATGGAAAAGTAAAAGAAAAGACTGTACTACAAAAGATAGCAGGTCAATAATAAAGTTAGATCTAAAATGTAAGAAAATATACTCAACTACCTCCTAAGCAAATTAAGACAATCCGATCTACAGTTTAAACAACAAGAGCAAAGAGATTTTGCTATGCTCTATTTTTTTTAATCAATGAATTATTGTTGCTACTTTCTTAGGGGTTTCTTGGGGGATGCTAGGGGTTTTCTTCGAGAAACACCCCTTTTTGCGAGCAAAACCCCAAGGATAGTCGAAGAAAACCGCAAGAAAGTCCCAAAAAAGCATGACTATTTCAAACATATGGGCAGTTCAAAATTTGTACAATCAACATGAAAGAAATAAACCCCTATTTAAGGAAGATCTGTATATTGAACACACGCCTACAGACTGTCCCATTTACAAATAGATACACAAACAAAAGATTAACAACGAGATAGACGTACCTAAACTTACACATCAAAGCAAGGGTCTTGATAAAAAATCATCGATACACTTTCATACCTCTCTAATAATCTTCAAGGTAAACTATAACAATATTTTTCCTACCCTTATACACAGAAGCGCAAATGTTGCTACTGAATCTTTAAATACAACAACTTTAAACAAGTAAGTATGATAGAGGTAAGAAGGTTTTTCTCTTCCTAATTAGCTAAACTTATTGTGAAGATTTCTAATTTTTACATCAAATAGAGATTCTCCTAACACCAATAGAAGGGCTCTAAAATGGAATATTGCAAAGGTCAAAGAGAGAGTAGAATGGTTAAACTGAAGTTTTAGCCCCCTTTACAATTGTGACAAGGACAAAAAAAAGAGGCTTCTGCAATAGCAAAAGCCCCTTTTATAGTATAATATAAATTCAAATTATTTTTTGAATTTAGCGTATTTAGTTTTGAATTTATCAATACGTCCTGCAGTATCGATAAGTTTAGATTTACCTGTGTAGAATGGGTGAGATGTACGAGAAATCTCCATTTTGAACACTGGGTATTCTACTCCATCAACTTCAATAGTTTCTTTTGTTTCTACTGTTGATTTCGTGATGAATACGTCTTCGTTAGACATATCTTTAAACGCTACTAATCTGTAATTTTCTGGGTGAATACCTTTTTTCATGATAAATCGATTTTAAAATTGTGAGTTACCTACTATTTTGCGGCTTTCTATTTTTCAAGAAAGATATAAACGTACTATAACTGTTTGTAAAAAATTATTTTTATTTCAGATTGCAAATGTACAAATTAATTTGAAAAATCAAACAGCTAATTTTATTTTATTTACCACAGTCTTATCAACGGTACAATTTTTACAAAAACAAAGTAGTTACAGCTGTCTAATCCCTTTCATAATCCCTTGTAAAGAGCAGTTATCTGGACGATTCGAAATTCGATATACGCTACTGCATTTTCCTATCAACTGAAATTGTTATATATTTTATTAACCACTTTCCTTGTCTACTCCTCAAGTTAATTGTGGTATTATGCTCTAATAGAAACTCACTTTCATAAAACTCTACCTTAGACAATAGTATTAAAAAACGACACGAACCTTAACCAAGCACTTATTACTATACTTTTATATTGCCTTTCTTCGTCTAAATATCACTCTTGTCAAGCTTAATTCGAATCTTTTATTCCTCTATATTTTCACCTATTGATTAACAATGATATATTTGAGGAATCAACCAAACCATTTATGATGTTTAAAAAATTAATTACACTATTGTTGCTACTTATTACAATGGTAGCAGTAGCTCATCCAGACCAAAAGAAAATAGAGCAAGCACTCTACAATTTAAAGAATGTAACCTTTAAACAACTGGAATCTAAAGATGACTCTTATCTATTGTATGAACTTAGAGTAAGACAACAAGTAGATCACACAGATCCCTCTAAAGGATACTTTGATCAGAAAGTACACTTTTATCATAGGGATTTTGACCACCCTATGATTATGGAGACTAACGGTTATGACCTATACGTTAGAGCTAGCGAAATGGTAGGTTACTTAGAAAGTAACTATCTAAATATAGAACACAGATTCTTCGGAGAGTCTATCCCTGAAGGCAAACCATGGCAGTATCTTACTATGGAACAAGTAACAGCTGACTTACATGAGATCAACCAACTGTTTAAAGAAATCTATACAAACAATAAATGGATCAGTACAGGTATTAGCAAAGGTGGACAGACTAGCATCTACTATAAATACTTTTATCCTAATGATGTAGGCGTAGCGATTCCTTATGTAGCTCCTTTTAACCAAGCATTAGAAGAGCCTCGTATCTATCCATTTTTAGCAAATGTGGGAGACAAATCATGCAGAGACAAAATCTACAATATCCAGGTAAAACTATTTGAAAATAAAACACAGATTATAGAAAAGCTTAAATGGTATGCTAAAGGAGCTAAACTGACTTTTAGCTATTTAGGTTCTTTAGAAAAAGCTTTTGAATACGCAGTATTAGAATACAGCTTCGGATTCTGGCAAAGTGGTCACTCCTGTGCTACATTCCCTAATACAAAAAACATTGATGAGTTGACAGAACACTTCCTTAGTGTGAGTAATATAGACTTCTTTAGTGATCAAACGATTAAGCGATACGAATCTCACTATTATCAGTCTGGAACGCAATTAGGCTATTATGGCTATGACATCACTCCATTCAAGAAATACGTGAGCTTTACATCTAACCCATTAGCTACCTTTATGCCTGAAGGAACTACATATAATAACTTTAACGATGCACTAATCCAAAAAGTGAAAACATGGTTAGAGAACGATGCGAATAACATTATCTATGTATATGGTGAGACAGATACATGGAGTGCTTCTATGGTAGTACCAAGTGCTAAGGTCAATTCTAAATCTTACGTACTTCCTAAGAAGGATCATGGGCAAGCACGTGTGAAGAATATGACTCCAGAGATGAGAACACAGTTCTTCACTACGTTAGAAAAAATGACAGGATTAAAACCAGTAAAATAACTTGAAGAAATAAACCTAAAAGTGCCTTTCTCTACTAAGTAGAGAAAGGCACTTTTAGGTTTTTAATATTCGCTGTTTATTCAAAAATAGAAAAATAAAAGGATGCTTGACAGAAAACTAAAACCACTTGTACTATAACACAAAGATTACAGGAAACTTTGCAAAAAACAGAGAAAACCTATCCAAAAATCCCCGTGATGAATCAATATTTAATCTTACGTGATTGATCTATCTAACAAACTAAAAACAGTCTTTACTTAAGAAAAAACAGGAATAAACACATAGCTACCTCTCTGTTGTAGTACTTTAGCAAAAAAACAACCGTTTACTTACCAGACATAGGTGCACAACTGCAATATTTCAAATATACCTCACCTAAAATGTTCAGAGCTAAGTACAATAAAATAAACCGAGGATAATGTGTTAACAAACTCCCATTAGATACCATTCCAAAAGGGTTATTTTACTATATTTGTGTCTTATAACATTTAATACTCACAATGAAAAATCCCCTAAATAAAGTAGGAATACAATTTGGAATTATTTTATCCATTTATTATATCATCTTTAATTGTGCCTTATTTTTTACAGATGTAACGTTATTTGCCAATAAGATAATCGGAATGGTTAATATTGCCTTTTTCATTATTATTGGTGTCATAACGATCTTTATGGCGAGAAGAAAAGCAGGTGGATTCGTTACCTTTAGAGAAGCGTTTACACCTTATTTTATTTCGATTGCCATTGGAATAACAGTAAAATATCTCCTATTAGTGGTATTATTCAATGTAGTTGATCCTTCAGCTAACGATACTTTGCGCCAGATTATGATGGAAATGCAAATCGAAACGCTTACAAACTTAGAAATTCCACAAGACCAAATTAACGAGCAGATAGAGGCGGCTAAAAATTTAGACCAATTTTCTCCTAAATCCACATTATCAATGTGGGCAATACACATTGTTATAAATAGTATTTTAGGTTTCTTGCTTGCTGCTGTCTTTAGAAACAAGTCAGAATTCACGCAACCTACTACGACAGCTGAAGAAAATAAACCTCAACAATAATCGTCAAATAAATACGCTTTTCCTATGAATCTATCCATTGTCATACCACTGTTAAACGAAGCAGAATCGCTGCCTGAGTTATATGCGTGGATAACTAAAGTCATGCAGAAAAACAACTTTTCGTATGAAGTACTTTTTATCGATGATGGCAGTACAGATGACTCTTGGAAAATAATTTCTGACATATCACATGACGATTCTCATATAAAGGGAATACGATTTCAACGTAACTTTGGTAAATCACAAGCATTGCACGCTGGATTTGCACAAGCCGAAGGAGAGGTTGTTATCACAATGGATGCAGACTTACAAGACAGTCCGGATGAAATCCCTGAATTGTACAAGATGATTACACAAGAGGGATATCACTTAGTATCAGGCTGGAAGAAAAAGAGATATGATTCTGTCATTTCAAAAAACTTACCCTCCAAATTATTTAACTGGGCTGCCCGTCAAACTTCTGGAGTCAAATTAAATGATTTTAATTGTGGTTTAAAGGCATATAAAAACGAAGTTGTCAAGAATATTGAAGTTTCTGGTGAGATGCATCGCTACATCCCTGTTTTGGCTAAAAACGAAGGTTTTACTAAAATTGGAGAAAAGGTAGTAATACATCAAGCTCGAAAATATGGAACGACTAAATTTGGTATGAGTCGTTTTATAAATGGCTTTTTAGATTTGATAACTATCTGGTTTTTGTCTAAATTTGGTAAAAGGCCAATGCACTTTTTTGGTGCTAATGGCGTGATAATGTTTGGCATAGGATTTATCGCTGCTTTCATCATTGGAGCGCGTAAGCTATACAAATTATACATGGGCGAACCAGCTATTTTGGTGACACAAGATCCTTGGTTCTACATTTCTCTAACGACGATGGTTATAGGTACGCAATTGTTCTTAGCTGGATTCATTGGGGAAATGATATTAAAAAATAAATCAAACATTAGTAGATATAAAATCGCCGAAACAAGCGGTTTATAGTAAACACTAAAAATTACTTATTATGCAAGTAGAAAAAGAAATCTTAGAAAAAGCGGAGCAATGGCTAAAAGCTCCTTTTGACTCAGAAACTCAGGGTACTGTTCAAAAAATGATTGACACTGATGCTGCTCTTTTAAAAGACAGTTTTTACAAAAACTTAGAGTTTGGTACTGGTGGAATGAGAGGTATTATGGGTGTAGGTACAAACCGCATCAACAAATACACTTTAGGTAAAAACACACAGGGTCTTTCAAACTATATCAAACAATCGTTCCCTAACCAAGAATGGAAAGTTGCTATTAATTTTGACTGCCGTCACAATAGTCAAGATTTAGCAAAAGTAGTAGCTGATGTATTCACAGCGAATGGTATTAAAGTGTACTTATTCGGTGAAATGCGACCAACTCCTGAACTTTCTTTTGCTGTAAGACACTATGGATGTAATGCAGGTATTGTATTGACTGCCTCTCACAACCCTCCTGAATATAATGGATATAAAGTTTATTGGCAAGATGGAGCGCAAATTGTTCCTCCACACGATGCTGCTGTAATAAACGAAATCAATAAATTAACTTACGAGCAAATTAACTTTAAAGGCAATGACGCTCTACTTACCTATGTAGGTGAAGAATTAGATCAAGCATTTATTAAATCAACAATTGAAAATGCAAGTTTTAACACACCTCAAAGTGCAAAAGACGGTCTAAAAATTGCTTATACATCACTACACGGTACTTCAATTAAGTTAATTCCTCGCACATTAGAAACAGCGGGATATAAAAATGTTTATATCGTAAAAGAACAAGCTGAACCTAATGGAGACTTCCCTACTGTAAAATCACCAAACCCAGAAGAGCCAGAAGCATTGACAATGGCACTTAAATTAGCAGACGAAAAAGATGCTGATATCGTTATCGGTACTGACCCTGACTCTGACCGTATTGGAATAGCAGTACGCGACTTGGATGGTAAAATGATCTTGCTAAACGGAAACCAAACTAACGTTGTATTAACAGGGTTCTTATTGGAGCAATGGAAGCGAAATAAAGGATTTAAAGGCAATGAGTTCATTGGTTCTACAATCGTTTCTACTCCTATGATGTTAGATTTAGCAGAAAGCTATGGTGTAGAATGCAAAGTAGGATTAACTGGATTCAAATGGATTGCTAAATTCATCAACGAATGCGCTGATCAAAAATTCATTGGAGGAGGTGAAGAAAGCTTTGGATATATGGTAGGAGATGCTGTTCGCGATAAAGACGCAGTTGCCTCTACTTTATTAGCTTGTGAGATTGCTGCAACAGCTAAAGCTGCTGGAAGCTCTTTCTACAAAGAATTAATGAATCTGTACATCGATAACCACTTCTACAAAGAACACCTTATTGCCCTTGTAAAAAAAGGTATTTCAGGTGCTGAGGAAATCAAACAAATGATGGTAGATTTAAGAGAAAACCCTCTACACGAAATCATCGGACAACGTGTTGTTTGCGTGGAAGATTACCAAAGTAGCGAAGCTAAAAATATCATCACAGGAGAAGTAGAGAAAATCAATGTTCCTAAATCGAACGTACTTATTTACTACCTTGAGGATGGAACTAAAATTGCTGCTCGACCAAGTGGTACTGAACCTAAAATCAAATTCTACTTCAGTGTAAACGAACCGTTAGAAAGTTTAGACAAAGTAAAAGCGACAGAAAAGGTTTTAGACCAAAAAATTCAAGATATCATCAAAGAGATGAAATTGAGTTAACAAGCTTTATACAGTGTGTAAAACACATATTTCAATATAAAAGAAAGACTGGTAGCATTACCAGTCTTTTTTCTTTATTTTTGCTTTTTTACAAACAATAAATATGAACGAGTATTTCAAAAAGATAATTTACTTCGCGAAGCCATATAAGTCTTATGCGTATCTAAACATTTTCTTTAACATCCTATATGCCTTATTCAGTGCACTGTCTTTTGTGGCATTAATTCCCATGATGACAGTCTTGTTTGGAGATGAAAAGAAAATAACTGAAAAACCAGTCTATACTACACTGGGTCATGCAAAAGAATACTTAGAAGACTATATGTCTTATTTCATTACACAACATTCTTCAGAGCACGGTGCGCAGAATACGTTAATGATCATGGCAGCAGTGATTATCTCCCTATTCTTGTTGAAAAACTTATTCAACTATTGGGCAATGTACTTCATAACCTTCTTGCGAAATGGAGTATTAAAAGACATTCGAAATGCGATGTACAAAAAGTCATTGGAACTACCCCTATCTTTCTTCTCTGAGAAAAGAAAAGGTGACGTGATTTCAAGAATAACTTCTGATGTATTAGAGATTCAACACTCTTTCTTGTCTATTTTAGAGGTATTAGTAAGAGAGCCTTTGACAATTGTATTTACAATTATCGCCATGTTTGCTATCAGTACAGAATTGACAATATTCGTTTTCATCTTTGTTCCTGTTTCGGGAATTATTATCTCTAAAGTAGGGAAAACACTGAAGAAAAGTTCACAAAAAGCTTCTGAAGAACAAGGGTACTTTTTGTCTATTATAGAAGAATCATTAGCTGGATTAAAGGTCATCAAGAGTTTCAACTCTGAAAAAACATTCAATAAAAAGTTTCAAGATTCGACACAGTCTTTCTATGAGTTAAACAATACTATACTCAATCGCCAAAACCTATCATCACCGTTAAGTGAGTTTTTAGGTATTGTAACCATTGCCGTATTATTAGTTTATGGAGGGCATTTGGTTTTAGGAGAAGGAACATTGACAAGTGCTTCTTTTATTGCTTATATCGGTATGGCTTATAACATCCTTACTCCTGCCAAAGCAATGTCAAAAGCATCCTACTCCCTAAAAAGAGGAGATGCAGCCGCAGAGCGTGTATTGCAGATATTAGAAGAAAAGAACCCTATTACAAGTAAGGACAATGCCATAAGTAAAAAGAGCTTTGATCAGCAAATTACTGTCGATAACATCTCTTTTAAATATGAAGATGAGAATGTTTTACAAGATTTTAGCTTAAACATTCAAAAGGGAAAATCAGTTGCATTAGTAGGACAATCTGGAAGTGGTAAAAGTACAATTGCCAATTTGCTGACTCGCTTCTGGGACATCAATGAAGGGACTATTAAAATTGACAATACAGATATCCGCGATCTTGATATGGAGGATTTAAGAGATCTAATTGGTTTAGTAACTCAAGACAGTATTTTGTTTAACGATACCATTAAAAACAACTTAAAGTTGGGCAAACAAGATGCTACGGATCAAGAAATTATCGAAGCACTTAAAGTAGCCAATGCTTATGAGTTTGTAAGTGAACTACCAAAAGGAATAGAAACCAATATTGGAGATTCTGGAAACAAATTATCTGGAGGACAGAAACAACGCCTTTCTATTGCGCGTGCGGTCTTGAAGAACCCACCAATCATGATCTTAGATGAAGCTACTTCAGCGCTGGATACAGAAAGTGAAAAATTGGTACAAATTGCATTGGAAAATATGATGAAAAACAGAACGTCGATTGTTATAGCACACCGATTATCTACCATTCAAAATGCAGATCATATTGTCGTAATGCAAAAGGGAAGAATTGTTGAGCAAGGTTCACATGAACAATTATTGAATAACAATGGAACTTACTCTAAATTAGTATCTTTACAAACATTAGATTAAATGTACGTACCAAACAAGAATATAAAGCTCCCTGCTGATCCAAATACAGTCATTTGGAAATACATGGACTTGTCTAAGTTTTTAGATCTCTTGTTGTCTAATAAGATGTTTATGTCGCGCTCTGATAAATTTGAAGATCAGTATGAAGGGACTTTTAGTGAACCTACATTTGAAGAAATCAAGCGCATTAGTCATGACAACCCTGCTTTCTTAGATCAATATAAGCAACGCAGAAAAAACATTGTGATTAGCAGTTGGCATATTAATGAATACGAATCCTTTGCTATGTGGCAAATCTTCACTAAAAACAGTGAGGGATTAGCTATTCAATCCACTATCGGCAGGCTGCAGAAAGCATTAGCCGTAGAAAATAGAGCTGATCAGTTTATTGGAGAGGTACATTATATCGATTATAAAAAAGAGTACATTCCTTTTGAAGACGATTTCTTTCCCTTTTTGTTTAAGCGAAAAAGCTTTCAATATGAAAAAGAAGTGAGAGTGTTGACTGATGTTTCTCATTTGGATAAATGCGTGAATGAAGGAATTAAGATTAATGTGGATATTAATCACTTAATAGAAAAAATATATATACATCCTAAATCAGAAAACTGGTACAAAAAACTTGTATTAGAATTAATGGAGAAACTCCACTTTCAATTTGATGTAGAAAAATCTGATTTAGAAAGTGATATTTTAATATAAAAACTATGGAAACAGCAAATACTAACCAAGTCATCACTTCTATTTTAGACAATGACTTTTATAAGTTTACGATGCAGTACGCTGCTATTAAACAATTCCCTTTTGCAAAGGCTTCTTATATTTTCATTAACCGAGGAGAGCACAAATACCCACCAGGATTCGGAGATGCACTAAAAGCAGCAGTAGATGAAATGGCTAAATTAAAGCTTACTAAAGCTGAAAAAGCCTTTCTACAAGCTACTTGTCCGTACCTTGACCCTACCTATTTAGACTTTTTGCAAGGTTATCACTACGATCCTTCTGAAATAGAGATTAAACAAGAAGGAGAAGATTTACAAGTAAGTATCAAAGGTTATTGGTATAGAACTATTCTATGGGAAGTACCTTTAATGTCACTTATCTGTGAAATATACTACCGAATGACTAATAACGAGCGTCACTCTGCTGCACAGATTGTAGAGACAACACGCACGAAAATAGAAAATTATAAAAAACTGGGAATAACGATTGCCGAGTTTGGTACACGCAGAAGACACTCCTATACTGTACATCAAATTGTAGTAGAGACCTTACAAAAATACGGTTCGGGCTCGTTTATAGGAACGTCTAACGTTCATTTAGCTATGAAATATGGGACCAAACCAATTGGCACACATGCTCATGAATGGTTTATGTTCCACGCTGCTAAATACGGCTTCAAAATGGCTAACTCGATGGGATTAGAACATTGGGTTGATACTTACAGAGGAGATCTTGGCATAGCATTGACAGATACCTATACAAGCAAAGTTTTCTTCGAACAATTTGACAGAAAATTTGCAAAGTTATTTGATGGTGTTAGACACGATAGCGGTGATCCATTAGAATTTGCAGATCTTGTCATCGCTCATTATAAAAGTCTTAATATCGACCCCCTATCTAAAACAATCATTTTCTCTGATGGATTAAATCCAGAAAAAGTGGAACGCATTGCAAAACACTGCAAAGGAAAAATTGGCATGTCGTTTGGCATCGGAACAGATTTCACTAATGATGTGGGGTTAAAGGCAATGAATATTGTTATCAAAATGACCCAAGCACTTCCTGAAGGAGGACATTGGACTGATGTTGTCAAATTATCAGATGAACCAAAAAAACACACAGGAACGCCAGAAATGATTGAATTAGCACAGCGATTATTAGATATTCCTATACAAAACTAATATTTACAAAGATTTAAAAAATAAATATAAGTTAACTATCACACTTTTATTTATAAAAGACTATTTTTGCAACAAATTTAAATAGAATATAATGGCAACGAACAGAACTTTTACAATGATCAAACCTGATGCTGTAGAGGCAGGTCACATCGGAGGAATCATCAACATGATTACTGAAGCAGGATTTAAAATCGTATCTATGAAGTTAACTCAATTAACTGTTAGAGACGCTCAAAAATTCTACGAAGTACACAGCGAAAGACCTTTCTACGGAGAATTGGTTGAATTTATGTCAAGAGGTCCAATCGTAGCAGCTATCTTAGAAAAAGACAACGCTGTAGAAGATTTTAGAAAATTAATCGGAGCTACTAACCCAGCTGAAGCTGCAGAAGGAACAATCCGTAAAAAATATGCTAAATCAATTGGAGAAAATGCTGTACACGGATCAGATAGCGACGAGAACGCTGCTATCGAGTCTGCTTTCCACTTCTCAGGAAGAGAGCAATTCTAAGCATTAGTATCTACTGATACAATTAAAAAAGGGGCTAATCTAAGATTAGCCCCTTTTCTTTATATCTCTTAATGTTATTTGAATAAACTCAAGTCGAGTTGATTTACTAAGTCTAAAATCATGTGATATCCTGCAACAGAGTTTCCTTGTGGATCCAAACTCGGACTAAATGTCCCAATGCCAATTCTACCAGGTACACTGACAACAATTCCCCCACCTACTCCTGATTTACTTGGAAGACCAACAGTTCTGGCATATTCTCCACTCGATTCATACATTCCTGCAATCAACATCTGAGATTGAATTAACTTAGACATCTCTGAGCTCTTATACTTAGTATCTCCGTCAAATCTCACACATTGGTTCGCAAAGAAATAACCTATCTTCGCTAAATGTTCAGAAGTAACTTCGATAGAACACTGCTTAAAATAGTTATCTAACTTATCTTCTTCTCCTTCTACTAACCCATTATTCTTTAAAAGATAAAAGATACCTCTATTGCGATGCCCTGTTTCCTTCTCTGACATATACACAGTTTCACTAAAAGTAACTGTATCGTCTTTGGTTATATAGCGCACCATGTCAAGAATTTTCTGCAAGGGAATATCTCCTTCTCCATCGATTAAAGCTGTAGTCAATATTGCACCTGCATTCATCATAGGGTTTAATGGTTTTCCCTGTGTTTCAAGATTAGCGTAATGATTAAACGGCTTATCAGTACCATAATAGCCCATGCGATCGAATATCTCTTTTTCTCCCTTTTCTTCTACAGCAACCATGAGAGAGATTATCTTTGATATACTCTGAATCGTAAACTTCTTCTGAGTATCTCCAACGCTAATTACCTCACCATTGGGTTTTACAACAGAAAAAGCAATCGCTCTTGCATCCATTTTCCCTAACTCTGGAATATAGTCAGCCACAATTCCTTTTGTACAATAGGTCCTATTTTTTTCTAATATATCTGAGAGCATCTTCTCAGTTATCAAATTTGTAGCATCCCCTTTTTGAATAATTCGCTTTGCATAAGCAGTATTACCAAACGATACCAAACACGCAATAATTAAGCTTAATACTGCATTACAAAAACCGTTTCTTTTCATTTACCTAAACCAATTTTATTTAATATTCTCTTTCCTTTTTACTTTACCTGATCCTGTTTCTACAAACGCATTAACAAACTGAACCTCTTTCGGTTTCTCAAATCGATGTAAATCACAAAACACGTCCTCTGGCAAAGTATAAGGCTCACTTTCAATTACTAAGACTAACTTATTACCTAAATAATCATCTTCCTTAGCTGCTACAAAGAAACGATAAGGAATCCTCTTTGACAACTTCTCTTCGATTTGTTCTGGAAATAATTTAACACCACCACTATTTATCACATTGTCAAACCTACCACACCAAACAAACTGCCTATCACCTATTATTTCTACAATGTCATTTGTTACGACAAGATCTTCTGACACAGCAGGGGCCTTAATGACCAAACACTTGCGCTCATCTACCGCAATCTGTGCATGAGGCAATGCTGTAAAGCAATCCTCTTCGATGAGTTTTGCTGCTATATGGGTAACTGTTTCCGTCATCCCATAAGTTTCATAAACTTTCGTTTCAACACCTTTAAGTTTGTCTTTTAATGCTTGACTAACCTTCGCTCCACCAATAATAATCGTTTTAACCTTAGCCAATTCTTTTAAAGAATGTTCTACTTGCATGGGAACCATTGCAACAAAATCATAGGTCTTTACATTGCCTAATAAAGGACTTGATGTAGGTTTTACAAAATCTAACTCCCATCCTAAAATCAAAGACCGAATTAACATTAACTTTCCTCCTACGTATTTAGTTGACATGCACAATAGTGCCTTCGAACCTTCACCTATACCAAAGAAAGTACCTGTTGCTTTAGCCGAATTAATCATTGACTCCTTTCGAATTTGGATGACTTTAGGAGGTCCGGTCGTACCCGAAGTAGTTAATTCAACATATTCTTTTTCATCAAACCAAGAAACGATTAAAGTTCCTAAATCGATTAGGTGTTCTTCATCAGAAAGCAATAATTCACCTCCATAGGAGCGCAATTCCTCAATAAAGTTGAATTTATGCCCATTTAACCTAAAGTGCGGATGTATATAATTTCTCATTTAATCTTTTATTTTATACGTCCAAAAAGACGTCCTGTCCAATTATTCCATTTGTATTTCTTCCCCAAATAAAACAATACCAAAGGTAAGACAATACCAATCTGAATAAAAGTCTCCAAATAAGATATAGTGGGCTGTTCGCTTACATCTAAAAAGATGGAATTTGTTTGAAATGCAGTCCAATTTGAAGTTAATAGCAAAGCTCCTATAATATTATTTGCTGCGTGAAATCCAAGAGCCAATTCAATTCCATCATCCATCAAAGTCATAATACCGAAGAAGAAGCCCATACCTATATAAAATATCATAATACCGTATCCCAATTGTTCTACTTCAGGATTTGCCAGGTGCATTAACCCAAATATAATGGAAGTAGTACATAATGCAACTGCTCTACTCTTAGTCGCTAAACCTATACCTTGCATTAGGTAACCTCTCATTAAGAATTCTTCAAAGCTTGTCTGTAAAGGAATTAACAAAAGTGCAATAAATAAAAAAGGAAAGAATGCACTCGCATTAAATGTTAATTCATAATCCTTTGGGGAGCTAATAATGGCAATCCCGATAAAAACTAATGTTATCACAGACCAAATACAGAATCCATGTAAAACGCGTTTCCAATCCACTTGTGAGCGTGCTGTAGTTAAGGACAAAATAGATTGTTGATGAAAAATTCGCACCCAACCCAATAAAAACACAAGCAATACAGCCATTGGTAAAATATTAATCAAGAAATTAATATTTTTACCATATTTTTCGATACTCATTTTTATTGCATCGTTAGTAGAAACCTCCGAATACTTAATTAAAAGAGCATTTAGGAACATAATACCGAAAAAAAACAAAGAAAACGGTAAATAGTGCCATGAATTTTTATTATCTTTTTTTCGCAATAATTGTTCAATATATTTCATATTTCAAAAATTGTACTATATTTGATATAAAATTATCTATTTATGATTACAATTTATCACAATCCACGTTGTAGCAAATCTCGAGAGAGTATCGCTTTTATGGAGCAACAAGGTGTAGCTTACAAAATTATAAAATATTTAGATGCTGACCTTACTCCTACAGATGTAAAAACTATTCTGACGAAGTTAAACTATTCTCCAATCGAGCTTGTGCGAACTAAAGACAGTTTATGGCAAGAAACATTTGGTGACGCAACTTTAAGCGACGAAGAAGTAATCGAAGCTATGGTTAATTATCCAAAATTAATTGAAAGACCTATTGTAGTAAATGGCCCTCGAGCTGTTATTGCAAGACCTACAGAAAAGATTCACGAAATCCTGTAGTAGAATATTAACATTATATTAACGACCTACCAATTAAACTTTAGTAAGCATTTATAGTCTAAGAATATGTAAAAACTAACGACTATAATGAAAAAACTAAAGACATCAAAAGCCTTGCTAATGCTGTTTGTCCTTCTGACAAGTCTAACAACATTAGCACAGGCTTCTAAAAAATCTTCAATCACGGGAACAGTAATTGAAGCAAGTACCAATCAACCTTTAGAATTTGCAAGCGTTTTCGCTCAAAATGAGCAAAATGAAACTATTGTATCGGGAGGAATGACTGATGCAAAGGGTAAGTTTTCCTTTGATGTGCCAAACGGTAACTATTATGTAAAAATTGAGTTTCTCGGTTTCAAAACGATTGAGTTACATCAGGTAGCTATTAACGGCAATACCGATATAGGTGTACAAAAAGTACACGACGATGCGCAAGTATTGGAAGGCGTTGTCATTATAGCAGAGAAATCTACCGTTGACATTAAACTCGATAAGAAAGTTTATAATGTTGGTGCTGACATGGTTCTTAAAGGCGGTACAGCTGGTGATGTATTAGATAACGTACCTTCAATCTCGGTTGATAGTGAAGGAGCAGTTAGTCTTAGAGGAAACGAAAATGTAAAAGTTTTAATCGATGGTAAGCCAACTGGTTTAGCAAGTAATATACAAGAAGCAATGCGTATCTTGTCTGCTGAATCTATTGAAAAAGTAGAAGTAATTACTAACCCTTCTGCTCGATATGAAGCTGAGGGAGGAGCAGGTATAATTAATATCGTACTGAAAAAAGGTAAAGCAGAAGGTATTAACGGAAATATCACTGGTACTTTAGGGGATCCAAGAAATTATGAGTTAAATGGAAACTTCAACCTTAGAAGTGAGAAGTTTAACTTTTATACTACATTAGGTTATCGCGATACGAAAACTAAAGGATATGGCGTAAACGATAACGAATACTTTGACCAACACGGTAACACCACACAATTTATTGATGAGTACAAAGACAATAATAGAAACAGACAAGGCTACAATGCAATGTTTGGACTTGACTATTATATCACACCATCATTTACTTGGTCAAATAGCGTTAATGTAAATAGAACCAATATTACAGCTCCAAACACAGTTGACTATAAATACTACAATCCCGATCGTGAACTAATGTACACAAGAGATCGAAATGAGTATAAAACTGGAAGTCGAAATAGTGTTGAGTACACTACTGGGTTTGAAAAGAAATTCGCAAATCCCGATCATAAATTAGTTATTGAAGGAACTATCTCACAAGACAAGTCAACTGATGACTCTAATATTGCAGACATTAATGATTTTGCAAACATTAGAACTTTTGAAAAAAACAATAGTAAAGATGATTACTTACAAGGTTTAGTGAAATTAGATTATACCTTACCTATTGGAGAAACAGGTAACTTTGAGGCTGGATATTATGGAAGCTTCAAAAAGACAACAAATGATTATGACTTCTACAACCAAGTAAATAATCAATGGATCAACAATAACAACATCTCAAATACACTGGAGTACAAAGAGCAAGTTAATGCTGTTTATGCTCAATATGGAGATCAGATAACGGACAAATTAAACTTCATGGTAGGTTTGCGTTGGGAAGATAGCAATATTGATGTCAATCAACTTAGAAACAACGATTACAACAATAAAAAATACGATGACTTCTTTCCGAGTGCTTTTTTAAACTATGAACTTACCGAGTCAAGTAATGTATCTCTTAGTTATAGCAAGCGTATCATGAGACCAAGAGGTTTCTTCTTAAATCCTTTCTCAAACTATACGAGTAATATTAACTTCTTTCAAGGTAATCCTAACTTAGATCCTGCAAAAACAAATGCATTTGATTTGGGGTATACACAAAGATGGACAGGTTTTACATTAAGTGCTTCTGCTTATTTAAACAAAACGGATGATACCTTTCAATTCGTAAAAAGAATTGCAGGAACCACTGATAATGGAACACCTATTACAGTTAGTTCTCCTATAAACTTAGCAACAGAATACAGATATGGTTTTGACTTTACTTTAAACTATATTCCGTACAAATGGTGGAGACTAAATGGTAACTTCAACTTTTACCGTACAGAAACGAAAGGAGATTATACTTTCACTGACTTAAATGGAAACAAAGAGTCTCAGAATTTTGACAAGAATACATACGCTTGGTTTACACGCATTAGTTCAAAAATCACATTGCCTTATAAGATAGATTGGACAATGAACGGAATGTATAGAGCGCCATATGATACAGCACAAGGAAGAGTAAAGAGCAATCTATCTGCTAACTTAGCTTTGAGTAAAGATATCATCAAGGATAAAGCTACTATTACTTTTAATATCAATGATATTTTTGATTCCAGAAAAAGAGAAATGGATACAAACTTACCTCAAACTTTCTCTCATAGTGAAATGCAATGGAGAGGAAGACAAATAAATCTTTCTTTCACTTATCGTTTTAATCAAAAGAAAAACGATAGACAAAAACAAAGAGGAAATGGGGAAGGAAATATGGAGAATGGCGAAATGGAAATGATGTAAGCGATTTATTTAGAATAAATTTAATGTTTCAAAACACATTGTGTGATTAATCTAAAAAAATTAAATTGCAGTCGCTAAATTAATAATAGCCCCTAACCAATACGGTTATATTAATTGCTGAGGAAATGACCTTATCTTTTTCTCCAGACTTTAGAAAACTAACTAACTTTAACTATAATCAATCCAGAAGCCAAAGTTTACCTTTGGCTTCTTTTTTTTAATTGAAAGCTTTGATACTCTTAAATACGCAATGCAGTAAAGCACAATTATTACAATAGCTCAAACAGACTATAAAATAAATACAACAACTAATACAATCAAGATAGGGCAAAACAAAAAAAGAGCTACAATTCTATTGTAGCTCTTTTATCTTTTTAATTCATCAAAGTCTTACATTTGACTTTCTTCCAATTGCTGTCTTTTAGCTTTTTTTTCTTTTAAGAACTCACGAGTTCCTCCAAATGCCCAGTAAGAAGCAAATCCTACTAAGAAGATTAAAAGCCAGAAAGCCATCGTAATCACAGTCATACCGATGATGAAAGCTAAATACTGTTGAAATTCAAACATTGTTCCGGAATTTTTTGTATATACAGCCCCAAATATACGTACTTTATAGATTTAAACCTACAATGATTTATATTTTGAATATTACTTTAGAATGATACTAAATAATTTAATACCTTTATGAGAAATCAAACTAAAGTAGTATAACAAATGAAATATCGTATAGAAAAAGACACAATTGGTGAAGTAAAAGTACCTGCTGATAAATACTGGGGTGCTCAAACAGAACGTTCTCGAAACAACTTTAAAATAGGACCTGAAGCTTCAATGCCTCATGAGATTATAGAGGCATTTGCCTACTTAAAAAAGGCAGCAGCGTTTGCAAACCATGACTTAGGTGTGTTACCACAAGACAAAAAAGAAGGAATAGCAACAGTATGCGATGAGATTCTAAGAGGGGAACTGAATGATCAGTTTCCTTTAGTTATTTGGCAAACTGGTTCTGGAACACAATCTAATATGAATGTAAATGAAGTAATAGCCAATCGCGCACATGTACTTGCTGGAAATCAATTAGGTGAAGGAGAACAGAATATCAAGGCAAATGACGATGTAAATAAGTCCCAATCATCGAACGACACTTACCCAACGGCCATGCATATTGCAGCTTATAAAGCAGTAATAGAGCACACAATACCTGGAGTCACACAACTGCGCAATACACTTGACAAAAAAGCAAAAGAATATATGTCTGTTGTAAAAATAGGTCGTACCCATTTAATGGATGCTACTCCTCTAACGCTTGGACAAGAAATTTCAGGCTATGTAGCACAATTAGATTACGGCTTAAAGGCATTACAAAACACTTTATCGCATTTATCTGAATTAGCATTAGGAGGAACAGCCGTAGGAACAGGCTTAAATACCCCAAAAGGATATGATACAAAAGTGGCAGCTTACATAGCTCAATTCACAAACTTACCTTTTAAAACTGCACCTAATAAATTTGAAGCTTTAGCTTCCCACGATGCGATTGTAGAAACACATGGTGCATTGAAACAATTAGCTGTTGCACTGTACAAAATTGCCAATGACATCCGTATGCTTGCTTCGGGACCTCGTTCAGGTATTGGGGAGATAATCATACCTGCAAATGAACCAGGCTCATCTATTATGCCAGGAAAAGTTAACCCTACACAATGTGAAGCTCTCACAATGGTAGCTGCACAAGTTATTGGAAATGATGTAACGATTAGCTTCAGTGGTACACAAGGGCAATATGAGTTAAATGTATTTAAACCTGTTATGGCTGCAAACTTCTTGCAATCCGCTAAACTAATTGGAGATGCATGTGTATCATTTGACATTCACTGTGCACAGGGAATAGAACCTAACCACAAAAGAATTACTGAGTTATTGGATAACTCTTTAATGTTAGTGACAGCACTTAACACACATATTGGTTATTACAAAGCCGCTGAAATTGCTCAAACAGCACATCAAAATGGTACTACTTTAAAAGAAGAAGCTATTCGCTTGGGATATGTTTCTCCAGAAGACTTTGACAAATGGGTAGATCCTGCTAAAATGGTTGGAGAGTTATAAAAATATTTTGAAAAAGAGAATTTTTATTTCAAAAAGTCCTGTTTGCATTAGCAAGCAGGACTTTTATTTATGTGTTTCAATCATTCAGAAATTAAAATAGCTTCTGTAATTATCCAAATCTTTATCACCTCTCCCAGATAAATTAATGACAACTATATCGGTTTCTTTAAATTGCTTCTTATCCAAAATAGCAAGTGCATGCGAACTCTCAATAGCAGGTATAATACCCTCATCCTTACACAAATTCAAACCTGCTTGCATAGCTTCATTGTCCATTACTGCAAAAAACTCTGCTCTACCCAATTCTTTCATATGTGAATACAAAGGTCCGAAACCAGGGTAATCTAAACCAGCTGAGATAGAATATGCTTCTAAAGGCTCTCCATTCTCATCTTGCATAAATAGCGTTTTACTACCGTGTAATACTCCGTCTTTTCCTACAAAAGAAGTAGCTGCTGTTTCTAACTCCTCAATACTTCTTCCCCCTCCCTCAGCTACAACCAAATTCACCGTTTCATCTTCTAAGAAATGATAAAAAGCTCCTACTGCATTACTTCCACCCCCGACACAAGCAACAACATAATCAGGTGTTTCTCTACCTTCTTTCTCAAGTAACTGCTTTCTTATCTCCTCAGAAATAACTGATTGAAAGCGACTTACCATATCAGGATAAGGATGCGGACCTACAGCTGACCCTATCAAGTAAAAAGTGTCATCTGGGTTCTCTATCCAGTAAAGCAACGCTTCATCTACGGCCTCTTTCAAAGTTTTTGCGCCTGACATTGCAGGACGTACCTCTGCTCCCAACATTTTCATTCTTGCAACATTAGGTGCTTGTCTTTCAATATCTAAAGCTCCCATGAAAACAATACACTCCATCCCCATTAATGCACAAACTGTCGCTGTAGCAACTCCATGCTGACCTGCCCCTGTTTCTGCAACAATTTTATGTTTACCCAAGCGCTTTGCCAATAAAATTTGCCCAATCGTATTATTGATTTTATGTGCTCCTGTATGACATAAATCCTCGCGTTTTAAATATACTTTGGTATTGTACTTCTTAGAAAGATTCTCTGCAAAATACAATGGAGTGGGTCTACCTACGTAATCTTTAAGTAACTGCTGCATTTCTGCCTGAAAATCAGCTTGATTAATGATGTCAATGTACTCTTTTTGCAATTGACCAATAATAGGTTGTAAAGCTTCAGGAATGAAAGCTCCACCATAATTTCCATAAAAACCGTTTTGATCTACTTGATATTTCATATTTTCTATATTTTACATTTAAACAAAAAAAAGAGGCTTGTCGCGTAGACAAGCCTCTTTTTGTATAATTATATATTATTTCATATTAACTCTTATATACATAGCAAGGACTGCTCACGACATTTGACGTAAGTTGAGTCCACCACCAAGTATTTGTAAGAATTAAATTCATTATTTCACTTTGTATTTGATTACAAATGTAACATACTTTTTTTTAATAATCCAAATTAAAAAACAAAAAAGCGATATATTAAAATTCAATATATCGCTTTAAGTATTATTTTCTTTTTTAATTAAAGAGAAACTACAGCATTTTTCTCTGCAAAGATTTCAGATGTATCATATCCGCTAAAAGCTTCTAAATAAGAGCGAATTGATGTTCCATATCCGTCACTAAAGCCTTGTTGCCCACCACTGTTTAAAAATTTCTTTACTGAACCAGCTCCTCCTAAATGCGCAGCAGCAATGATTCCAGATTCAGTGATAGTAATACCATTAATCCTTTTCCCTTCAAATTTTCTAATCTCATTTCTAAGAATCCACTTGTTTTTTGCTACCAAAGCATCAAATGCTTTTTCTTGTAACAATGGATCATCTAAGAACGTTTTCGTGTCTGTAATACCAATTGATTTAAGTGCTACTTTACCAAATTGATATTTTCCCATGTAACCGAATGAATTAACAATTTTGTATAATCCATATGATTCTCGGACACCTAGTGCCTGCTTGAATCCCATATAGGTCTTTCCTAAAAACGGAATTGCTAAATTATCGTCTCCTTCTATTTGTGTTTCCATTGGATTTACATAAGAAAGAGTCCCTGTAGGAACAATTTTATACTGTTCTAAAAGGCTAATTTCATATTTCTTAAAACCTGAAACTACACCTCCTACTAATAAAGCAGAACCGATAAAAAAAGAACATGTTTTTCTCATTAAATATAATTTCTCAAGCCCTGTCACCACTTGAAATTTCTGTGGGCAAAGTTACGCCGATTTTTTAATTCCACTACTTTTTTAGCACTTTTAAGTAGATTTTTAACAGTTAAATTTTTACAAACTCTTAAAAATCAATTGATTATAAATTAAAAAAAATCTCTCTAATCTATTGTTTTTACCCTGTTTTTTACATAAATTAAAGGACAAACGAACCCGAAAAAGTCTAAAAAACGTCAAATCAAGATATTTTAAGAACAAAAAAGCGAAGTCAGAAATCAAATTTCTAACTTCGCTTTTTTACATTTTTCAAATATACTTTTGATAAGATTATGACTCCATTTTTGCAGAAAGTTCAAACCAACGCTCTTCCATTTGCTCCAACTGACTTAAAACTTTTTGAAGTTCCCCTGCTTTTTTCTCTATTTCATCATCTCCTACTTTTCCTTCACTAAATAAGGCCTCAATCTTTACTTTTTCTTCCTCTAACTTTTTAATTTCTCGTTCCACCTTTTGAAACTCCTTTTGCTCTTGAAACGTTAAGCCATTCTTTACTTGACTTTCCTTCCAATTTACTTTTTCTTTCGGCTGTTCTTCTTTTACAGGCTCAATACTATCTTCATACGCTCTAAAGTCAGAATAATTCCCTGGGAAATTCTCCACCTCACCATTACCTCTAAAAACAAATAGCGTATCGACAATCTTATCCATAAAATAACGGTCATGCGAGACAACTACAAGACAACCTGGATAATCTAACAGGAAGCTTTCTAATACATTCAGCGTCACTATATCCAAATCATTCGTAGGCTCATCGAGTATTAAGAAATTTGGATTTTGAATTAATACAGTACACAAATACAACCTCTTTAATTCCCCTCCACTTAATTTCTCAACGAAATCATGTTGTTTTTTCCTGTCAAACAAAAAGCGCTCAAGTAACTGACCTGCTGAAATTGTCCTTCCTTTTGCCAAAGGAATAAACTCTCCAAACTCTTTAATTACATCTATTACCTTTTGATCTGGCTTCACGTAGATTCCACCTTGAGTGTAATAACCAATTTTAATTGTCTCTCCTTGTACTACCTTTCCTGAATCTGGTTTTATGGATTGTGTAAGAATATTTAAGAAAGTAGATTTACCTGTTCCGTTCTTTCCTATGATACCAATGCGCTCTCCTTTATTAAAGCTGTAGCTAAATTCACTTAGAATAACTTTATCCTTAAAAGCTTTGTTCAACTTATGTAACTCTATAATCTTACTTCCCATGCGCTCCATATTAATTTCCAACTCTACTTGGTGTTCAATACGGCGACTATGAGCTTTCTCCTTTATAATGTAGAAATCGTCAATTCTCGATTTAGATTTTGTCGTACGAGCCTTTGGTTGTCTTCTCATCCACGACAATTCTTTAACAAATAAATTTTGTGCTTTATCGATACTGGCATTCTCAGCAGCAATGCGCTCATCTTTCTTTTCGAGGTAATAGGAATAGTTACCTTTGTATTGGTAAATCTTTCCATTGTCTAATTCGATAATCTCGTTACATACTCTCTCCAAGAAAAAGCGGTCGTGCGTTACCATAAACAAAGTGATATTCTCCTTGGCAAAGTAATTCTCTAACCATTCGATCATCTCAAGATCTAAATGGTTAGTCGGCTCATCTAAGATTAGCAAATCAGGTCTATTAATCAATATAATAGCCAAGGCCAAACGCTTCTTCTGTCCTCCTGAAAGTGTTTTTACTTTTGCTTTTAAATCTTCTAACTTCAGTTTAAACAAAATCTGCTTATACTGAGTTTCAAAATCCCAAGCATTATGCGCTTCCATCTTTTCAAATGCTTTCTGATACGCCTCCGTATCTTCAGGATTTTCAAGTGCCTTCTCGTATTCCTCTATTATTTTTAAAGTTTCATTATCCGAGGCAAAAATGCTTTCCTCTACTGTCAACTCATCTTGCAAGTTTGGTTCCTGTGCTAAAAACTCAACTCTAATGTCTTTTCGCATAACAACTTGCCCTGAGTCAGGATAATCCTCGCCCATCAATATCTTTAATATTGTTGTTTTTCCAGAACCATTTTTAGCGACAAAAGCAATCTTCTGATCTTTGTTAATTCCAAAAGAGAGGTCTTCAAATAGTGTTCTCGCTCCAAAGGACTTTGATATATTTTCTACTGATAGATAATTCACAATTTAATATTTTTTACAAAAATAACCTTTTATTTGACTATTACTGCTTATATGTACAAATGCCATAGAACAGCTCATTTACTTTACATTAATGACTACATACTCTGATTGAGTACCGATGCGATAACGTCCTCCCCAAATTCCCAATCCAGAACTGACATAGTAATGTGTTTTTCCTTTCTTTAAGTATCCGTGTGCATTCTCAAATAGCCTATCTGTAATCCACGATATGGGCCAGACTTGTCCTCTGTGTGTATGTCCTGACAATTGTAAGTCAATACCATTCTCATTGGCTTCAGACAAATTATACGGTTGATGATCTAATAATACACAAGTAAGATTCCTGTCTATATCTCCTATAATGTCCGCTAACTTTTTGCGACGTGGGTTCGTTTTGTCATCTCGCCCTATCAAGCACAGTGAAAGATCTTCTATAACAATTGTTTGATCGCTTAAAACGCGTATACCATTACTTTGCATAAAACTGACACATGCTTTTGCTCCTGCCATATATTCGTGATTTCCCAAACAAGCATATACCCCATATTTGGTTTCTATCTTTTGCAATAAACTCCCCAACTCATTGTAGATCACAGGCTGTAAGCTATAATCGATTAAATCTCCTCCTATAAGAACCAAATCCGCCTGTTCTTGATTAATTAACGCTACCCATTTTTTCAATTCCCTTTTCTCTATAGCATATCCTAAATGTAAATCCGATACAAATATAATCTTGTAACGGGTCTTGGTACTAAAAGATAAATCTATCTCCACTCGTCTTTTCCTTTGGTAATTTATAAAACCCAATAATGCTATAGCTACTACTCCGAAAACAAGTAGGCAAGACTGAAGGTCAGAATGATATATCAGTATTCGATTCTCAGAGTGAACGAAAAAATGATTAACAACACTGACCACATCCAATATCAAGACAAATAAAAAAGCATAAATCAACAACATTAACCAGCCCGTACCTATTTTATACAAATAAGCTGAGAGGTATACGGGCAACTTTCGACCAATGCCAAAAAACAAAAAAATAGAACTACAAACGAGCACTACGACTAACCAATAAATAAAATGTAAGCTTGGGGATAATAAATCCAAAATAGGATATACTCGAAAGAATACGTAAAAATTACCCAATACAAACAGACTAAATACAATCAAAAAAACAAAGCGCTTCATCTTACTTATTTTATTATTCCTTTTAACTTCATTACAACTCTTGTCCCGTGTTCATCAATTGTCGTCACTAAATCTTCGTCTAAATAATCCTGTATAAAAGACATCCTCTCCCTTACAATAGTCATTCCTACAGAAGTACCTGTATGTCTTTTTGTTTTCTTAGAATTGCTACCTATTCCATTATCCGTAATAACAATCTCGATATCGTTTAGTTTCTGATATAGCTCTATGTTTATTTCAGGCCTTTCTATAGAAGGCGGAAAAGCATGCACTATAGAATTTTCGACAAAGGGTTGCAACAACATTGGCGGAACCATCACTTCATTTAGTTCCACAATCAAATGCGATTCAACCGTAAACCTCATCCTTCCTTCAAGTCTCATATTTTCAATGTCAACATACTTTGCCAAGTAATCTAATTCCTCAGCTAAAGTAATACGCTCTTTTGATGAAAGACTCAAGGAGGCTCTGATGAATTTTGAGAACTTGCCAAGGTACGTAAAAGCAGCTTCAGATTGATTGTCTAAAATATAAAACTGTATAGAGCTCAACACGTTAAAAATAAAATGCGTATTCATCTGGCTTCGAACAGACAATAACTTCACTTCCGCAAGGCGTTTTTCATAAGATAGCTTGTCTTTCTCGTGATTCAATTTACTTGCCTCCACCTCTTGTTGTTGTTTTAAGCGTACCAAGCGACTTCGATAAACTAAATAAGTAATCAAGAAAATCAAAGCTCCACAACTTATAAAGAACCAAAGCTTTAAATAAAATGGCTTTTCAATTTCTAAATACAAGAGTGGATAAATCATCTCTGTACCCGAATCAAAATCATATATCTTCAAGTCTATTGGGTAAATCCCCGCTTCTAAATAGTGTAAATCAATTTTAGAACCTTTGACATCATTCCAGTTCTCCGTTAACTTCAATCGATATTTAAACAATAACTTATCAGGATACTTAGCCCCTAACACATTAAAGCCAATCTGCATTGAATTTGACTGATAGGGAAGCTTTAATTCTTTTTTAATAACCGTGTTACCTGATTCATCTGTGTACTCTTTCCCATTGATCAACAATCGAGTGAGTTTCACATTCAGTGATTGTTCTCGTGGTTGAAAATACTGTGTATCTAAAATGTAAATTCCTTCTGTTGTACCAATATACAGAACATTTCCAATGGTCGTAGCACTCGTTATTTCGGGATTAGACATCCCCTGTTCCTCGTTTATGTAGAATTTTCCCGTTTTGGTAATAATGGTCAGCCCCTTATTTGTCCCTATAATTAGCTTATTATTGACTACCTCTAATAAATTTATATTGGTGCCAAACAACTCTTCATTTGAAATGAGATTATTAATCTTCACAGTGTCGTTTTCAACACTCAGACAATAAATATCATTAAAATCAGTGGCAACATACATTCGCTTATTAGGCTCTTTTATAGCCAACATCTTAAGTCTTCGCTCAGTAAAACTCCCTTTCTCTTTAAGGGAAACGAACCCCTCCTTATCACTATAAGAGTATAGACCATCTAATGCTCCTGCAAAAAACAAACGATTACCTAACTGCTTTATATCGACAATATCTCTCGGAATATTAGTCCCTTCAATACGCAAGTGATAATCGTATTTCATCTGCTGTATATCACTGTATACTCTCACTCCACCATAAGGATTAGATTCTATCAATGTATTGTTTATAAACTCGAATTGATAGTGGTGAATATTGTAATAACTCAAAATATTACCATCAAGATCTACTTCGAACATACCAATATTCGTACTGACCCATATAGCGTTATTCTTTACGATAGCCTTGTAATAGATTATTTTATTCGCTGGAATAGTATAGTCTAATTCAAAAAAGTGATTCTCCTTAGTCGCTAACTTTTGAAATTTGTGATAGTGTTTCTCTTGAAATTGCTTGAATTTCAAATTAGGTGTATGAGAAATTACCTTGTCATCGCTTTTGATAGTCAATCCATTCTTTGCAAATACATAGAGCCTTTTATGGTGACTCGTCAATGCCATAATTCGGCCAATAGAAGTATCATAAGACAAAGCAGAAAACATATCTACTTTATAAAGTCCCTCTGATTCACTACCTACATATAGAAAATCATTTACTTTATCATAAGCAAGAGAATACAAATCTGTGGACGTAACATTGAACTCTTGGGTAACATCTACACTTTTGTCGTTTTCCCATTTGTAGATCCCTCCTTTATTCTCAAACATTCCAGAACTGACAAAGACAACTTGTCCATTTATCTCTTTAATCAATCGAACACTTGGCAAATCGGCATGATAATTCAACTCACGAGTCTTGATATTCTCAACTACTAATCCAAATTGACAGCCATAGAAAACATAATCTCCATATTGATATACTGACAATACTCGTTCAATATCATTCACTTTAATCAAAGAAGTATCGTCTATTAAATATGTCCCATCGTTTATTGTGGTAGCATAGACTTTATCCTCTACGGCAAAGAAACCCGAAACTTCAAAATTGTGATCTCTATTTTTTACATATTGTGGACTGCGTATACTAAAGTCGTTGATATTTATAATAGATAAACCTTCTACTGTCCCAACATATAACTGATCTCGATGTATAAAAAACTTGCGAATTCGGTCAGAAATTAAACCGTCTTGAGTAGTAAATAACCGTTTGGTGCCTTCATTTTGATACAGTACCCCTTGTCCATAACTCGATACCCAAATACTCTTATTACTATCTTCTATAATATCGGTAACATTGGTATATCTAAACTCTGTAGCAGCGGCATTGGCTGTGATATTTCCTTGTATTATTTGCGTTAATCCTGATCTTGACCCGATCCATAACACACCATTAGAATCCAAACATAAGGTACGTATATCATTTGCCAAAAGGCCATCGCTAACAGACAGCCTCTTGGTAATATAATTATTTTGACCTAATACATTTAGTCCTACTAAAAGCAGCAATAAAATGTGCCATTTCTTTACAAGTTCCATTTATTCAATTCTCTAATCATGGTTGCTGCTACGATTATCTCTATATCGTGACATTCGGGATTATCAATTAGCTCCTCCTTAAAGAAAACTCTATTCGTATCCTTTTCAATATATTTCACATAGTTCATATTCACAAGATAAGAGCGATTCACGCGAACAAAATTAGAGTGTTTTATCTTTGACTCAATTGCACGCAGCGTTTTTGACACCAAGAACTTAGTGTTCTCTGCGTAAATTTCACAGTAATTATCAGCTGCCTTACACAATATGATATCATCCATTTTGAGCAAGTGGCGCTTTAAATTGTGCTTGATAATTTTATAATACTCCTGATACCCTTCCTTTTCTTTGTACTTGTCAAATACACTTTGTACATCTTCTACATCAATTGGCTTCAATAAGTACTTCAGGCAATTATATTGGTTAATTGCTTCAATTGCATATTGTTCATAGGCCGTTGTAAACACAACCTCAAAACTCTTATCTTTAATTTGCTTTAAAAAATCAAACCCATTTTCTTCAGGCATATGAATATCTAAAAATACAAGATCAGGTTTATCATTGTTGACAAAATTAATTGCTTCACTTACTGAAGTAACAGTAGTAACAACTAATTTATCGCTATACTTTACTTTCTTTTCAATTATTTTCTTTAATAGTTCGCCAACTTTAGGTTCATCATCAACCACTAAAATCGTTAGTTCATTCGTCATTTTGTAAGGTGATTTTTAATCAAAAAACAAATATAATCATTAATCTAATTTATCTTAAATTATATAGTCAAGATCTACCCCATTTAGAGTATTTATCTCACTATTTTATACAATATGTCTGCATTTAATCGAGAAGCACAATCATGCATTGTCTTGGAGTATAACCTAAAACTTATCTCTATAAAATCACTTCAGCCACTTAATCGCAAAACAAGGAGAAAACAATTCAAAAGGATGAGTGAATTAAGACATAGCATCCAATCTATTAAAAAAGTATAATGCATATAGCCATCACGATAACAAAATGAAAATTTGTTTTCTACACAAAAAAAAACATTTTTTTTTTCTTCAATAGAACATATTTTTCTCTTTTTTTTTAGAAAACAACCTTAATTTCACTTTAAAATGATCAAAATATTGACTTAAACAGGCTAAAATCATCCGAAAAACAAAAAAAATATTATTTTTTTTTAACACAAAATAAATACAAGTTATTAAAAATCAACTACTTAATACAAAACACCAGCTTTTACCCAAAAGCATGTAACTTGCCTTAGCCTTAGTAAAATAAGGGCTTGTAGGGATATTGTAGGACAATAACGGGACAATAGTAGGACAATAATGCGTAAAACAAGGGGTTAGCCCAACTATTGTGCTAGTATACTTTCACCATTGATCTCATTAGTTTATCGAAAAACAATAGAAAAACAAACCTAAGCCTATGATATAAAGGAATAAGCATGGCAAGAAAAAATATGGAAGCAAATCGAATAAAGAAAATACTAACAAGTAAAATGCTCCCCTAAAATCACTGCTATATATCTGTGATTCAAGGAAGGCATATCGCTGCAAAACCTTACGAAAAAGAAAGCGGTAAGGCGCTTCATAGAATTACTAAAGCCAAACAGCTCGAAAATTTACCAATCTCAGGTAATTTTATAAGCTATCAACCCATTAGTCTTAGAAAAAACCGGCTCTTACCCTTGTCAAAAAAGTGTACAATAAGCGTAGGCCTTGGCTATCTAAAGTTAATTATTCTTTTTAGAAACTTTTTTGAGAAATAAGTTATTCATTGGATTTATACCTAAGTTCTCAACTTTATTAGAAGTAAAACGCGCCACTTTATCATAGAACAAAATGATAACTGGTTTTTCATTTACAACTATACGATCCAATTCTTGGTACATTAGATCTCTTTTATCGAGATCTTCTTCCTCTATTGCAGCGCGTAATAGCGCATCATAGTTGCGGTTGTCAAACCGAGTGTAATTTGCCCCATATGGAACCTTATTTGCCGAGTAAAACAGCGATAAGTAATTTTCAGCATCGGGATAATCTGCTATCCAACTACCTCTAAAAAAGGAAACAGTACCAGAAGCAATACTCTGTCTTAAGGTAGAAGGTGGCATCACATCTACTTTAAGTTCGATACCTATTTTCTGCCATTCGCGTTGTAAGTACTCTGCAATATCTAAATAAGAAGCATCCGTTGATAAAGTCAAAACAATCGAACTCTCGTTCTTCTCTTTTTTATAAGCATCAACTAACTCTTTCGCTTTGCCAAAATCATATCGATCACCGAGTGCGAGATGACCTTCAAGACCGTTCGGTATCATCCCCCCAACCTTGCTTTCTCCCATTCCATTTCTCAAGTAAGCTAACATTTTGTTCCTATCGAAACCAATGTCCAGCGCTTGTCTGATACGCTTATCTTTTATGATCGCATGATCACTCGAAAAGTTAAATCCCAAATATTCCGTATTCAAATAGGGTCCTGTTATCATTTTAAACTGGTCTTGATATTTCGGTTTTAAATTACCGTGAATATCTATAATATCATCTTTATACGAGGGGTCTAATCCAGAGATGAAATCGAGATTTCCCTGTATAAATTGCAAAAAGGCACTTTGTTTATCTGGTAAAAAAGTAACTGCCACAGCTTCCAAGTAAGGCAATTGAACCCCGTTCTTATCTCTCTCAAAATACAGGGGGTTCTTTCGCAAAACTAATTTGATATTCTCCTCCCATAGTTTGAATGCAAAAGGCCCTGTCCCAATAGGATTAGAGCGGAACTCTGCTTTTTTATCTTCTACGATTTCACGTGGTACCACTGAGGCATAACGCATAGACATCAATCCTAAAAAAGCAGGAAATGACTCTGTTAGATTTACGCGAAAAACAGTATCATTAATCGCTTGGTAGCTTTTTACTTTTTGGAGTATCCAGCCCCCTGGCGAAGCAATAGACGAACTCGACAATCGATCAAAACTATATACAAAATCACTGGCAGTAACTGTACGAGTACTGTCTACTCCAAAATTAGAATGTTTGTGAAAATACACATCATCTCTTAAGATAAAGTCGTACTGCAGTCCACCTTTGGTTATATTCCAATATTTTGCAATATCTCCTTGAATATGCAAGCTGTCATCTAATTGAACTAAACCATTAAAAATTTGATTGCAAGGCCAGATAATATTCATGCTTTTTGCAAAAGCAGGATCCAATGTCGCTATATTGGCACTCTCATTATATCTAAATACTTTATTTTCATCATTTTGTATCTTTTTATTTTGACACGAAATCATAAAAGTTAAAACACAAAATATTGATATATAATATATTATTGATTTCATCAAACCGATTTTTGTATGTAAATTTGCAATCCTTTTTTTAGTAAAAAGTAAATATAGTCAAAGTTACTATATAGTATAAGAACATTATGGAAAATAGAAAAAAAGTAGCTTTTTATACCTTAGGTTGTAAACTCAATTTCTCAGAAACTTCAACAATAGCGAGAAGCTTTACCGATGAAGGATTCGATCGTGTAGAATTTGACGAAGTTGCAGACATATATGTAATAAATACCTGTTCTGTTACAGAGAACGCAGATAAACAATTTAAGCAAATTGTAAAAAAAGCTCAAAAGAAAAACGACAAAGCATTCGTTGCTGCAGTAGGTTGTTATGCTCAGTTAAAACCAGAAGAATTGGCTTCTGTAGACGGAGTAGACTTAGTACTTGGTGCAACAGAAAAATTTAAAATAACAGACTACATCAATGATCTAACTAAAAATGAGATGGGCCAAGTCCACTCTTGTGAGATCTCTGAAGCTGATTTTTATGTGGGTAGCTACTCAATTGGGGATAGAACACGTGCATTCTTAAAAGTACAGGATGGATGTGATTATAAATGTACGTATTGCACAATACCACTTGCTCGTGGTATTTCTCGTAGTGATACAATGGATAATGTACTAAAAAACGCAGCTGAAATTGCCAAACAGGACATTAAAGAAATTGTTCTTACGGGAGTGAATATCGGAGATTATGGTAAGGGAGAGTTCGGAAATAAAAAACACGAACACACTTTCTTAGAACTTGTACAAGCATTAGATAAAGTTGAAGGGATAGAAAGGCTAAGGATTTCTTCTATCGAACCGAATCTACTTAAAAACGAAACTATTGACTTTGTATCTAAGAGTAGAACGTTTGTTCCACACTTCCATATTCCACTACAATCAGGTAGCAATGACATTTTGAAAAAAATGAAAAGACGTTATCTACGCGAATTATATGTAGAACGCGTTTCTAAAATCAGAGAAGTGATGCCAGACTGCTGTATTGGAGTAGATGTTATCGTTGGATTCCCAGGAGAGACAGACGAAAAGTTCTTAGAAACGTATAACTTTTTAAATGACTTAGACATCTCTTATCTGCATGTATTCACTTATTCTGAACGAGATAATACAGAAGCTATCGAAATGGACGCTGTTGTACCAATGAATGTGCGAAACAAACGCAGTAAGATGTTAAGAGGGCTTTCTGTAAAAAAACGCAGAGCATTCTACGAATCCCAGTTAGGAAAAGAGAAGACTGTTTTATTTGAAAGTGAAAACAAAGAGGGCTATATTCACGGTTTTACTGAAAACTATGTAAAAGTAAAAACGCCGTGGAATCCTGAACTGGTAAATACACTACATCAAATTAAATTGACAACGATTGATGCAGATGGAATAGTAAGATTAGAATTTCTATAAAAAAAGGTCTGAGTTTTATAAAATAAACTCAGACCTTTTTTAATGTTTTTTTCAAAATACAATGTTGTGTGTTAAATAGGTTTTTCTACCTACGTGTTTTTAGATTCGAATCCCCGGAGGTAACATTTCTTTGTACCCAGGATTCTTTCTGAAAAAAGAAACAATTTTTGGGTGTGTAGGCACCACGCGTAGTTTCTTTTCTCTTACTAATTCCAAAATTGCTTTTAAGAAGTCCGCTGCTTGGTTTTGAACAGCATTTTCAAGACCTTTTAGCTTAGTTAAGAATATTTTCCTTTCTTGCAATGAATATTCTACACTAAGCATTCCTGTATCAGTTTCACACTCGAACTGACGAAGTAACTCATTGTCTTTAATTTCCATTATATCAGTATGTTTTTATATATTTTCATTGCTTATACAATGCGATTAGATAACTAAAAATAAAATATGTGGGAAGTAAAAGGTGAGGGATATTAAATAAAAAAACTTTAAAGTAGTATCCTTTTCATTTTAGTATCTGAATTCATTATATTTATCAAAATTACGTTTTTTTTTTCATCCCTACAATTTTAATAAAGTTAATTTATTTAAAATGAACAAAATACCTATTTTTTTCTTTCCAGGAATGACTTCAAATTCTCTGATTTTTGAGAGAATTAATATTGATTTGGATCTATATGAACCCTTTTATTTTGAATGGTTGCCAATTGTAGAGGAGCAAAGTTTAAGCGAATATTGCGACAGATATATTGAATTAATGCCACAGCCCAATCCGGTTTTGATAGGGGTATCATTTGGAGGTATCATCGCACAAGAAATTTCAAAAAAAATAGAGGTCCGCAAAACAATTATAATATCAAGTGTTCGTTCTAATAAAGAGTTTCCAAACCTATATCGCTTTGCAAGAAAAACAAAGTTGTACAAATTGCTACCAACAGGGAAAGTCAATTTCTTTCTAAAGGTTTACCAGTTTTTTTTGAGCAAGAAACACAAAGAACGCATGATTATGTACGATAAATACTTACCTTTAAGAAGTAAAGGGTATTTAGATTGGTGTATTGATAAAATACTCAATTGGAATCAGGAAAGTAATTTAGAAAATGTCATACATATCCATGGTGAGAAAGATGAATTATTTCCAATAAAAAACATAGAGAATGCCATTGTTCTCAAAGGAGGAACACACGCAATGATACTCACAAAGTACAAGTGGTTCAACAGCCACTTATCAAACATAATACAAGAAGTAAAAAAATGAAAAAGACAGTTCGTACAATTTTATCTATTATAGCTGTAACTGCTATATCGTCTACATTAATATTTTCTGCAAGTCATACAGAAAATCCAAATGAGAATGAGACAACTACAAGTAGCCCTCATTTACACTCTATTCCAAGTAAAATAGACTTTGCTGGAGAAGCTGCCCCATTACACCTGACAGATGTAAAAGAGCGCTTTGACAGAGAGATGATTGTCAATACAAACCTCCACGGTTCGACAATCTTAACGATGAAAAGAGCAGATAGATACTTTCCTGTAATCGAACCTATATTAGCCAAAAATGGTATTCCTGACGACTTCAAATATCTTTGTGTCATCGAAAGTGCTCTTGCTAATGCTGTTTCACCAGCAGGTGCAAGTGGTTTTTGGCAAATTATGAAAGGAACTGGAAAAGATTACGGCTTAGTTATAGACGAAACAATAGATGAGCGCTATGACTTAGTAAAAGCGACAGAAGCTGCGTGCAAATACTTCAATGATGCTAAAGCTAAATTCGGTTCTTGGACTTTAGTAGCAGCTTCATACAACAGAGGAATGGCAGGTATGACCAGAGCTATGGATAGTCAATATGTAACTGATTACTACGACTTATTCCTAAACCAAGAAACTTCTCGTTACGTATTCAGAATATTAGCGCTGAAAGAAATCATGAGCAACAGCGAAAAGTACGGTTTCAATGTTCCAAAAAATGAAACATACAAACCTATTAAAATGAAAAAAGTAGCAGTTGATTACGACATCACTGATTTACCTCTTTTCGCAAAAGAACAGGGGATTAACTACAAACTATTGAAGCTATACAACCCTTGGCTTGTAAACACAAGTCTTAAACCAAAGGGAAAAACCTATTATATCGAGATTCCCACTCAAGGAATTAAGTAATACAAAAGGACTGAAATACTTTCAGTCCTTTTTTTAATACCGATAATTACTATTTTTGCAAAAAGCTATTCATCCCCATGGACAAAGAAACATATATCAAACAATCATTAGAGGCTATTGCCAAAAAGAATTTAACTACACCGTTTACCTTAGCACCGGGAAGTACTGTTACTGACTTGGATTTGTACTTAAACAGCCTTGTAAATTCTTATATGACAAGTAAAGATCCTCGCCTTGTAAATCTCTTTCAAGATAAAATAGAGGCTTTAAAGGCGCTGTAATTACAAATACCGCTTAAAGAAAGATACTACAACGTCTAATGTTTGCTCTTTGCACTCTTTGTGCGGAGTATGGCCTATATCTGAAAAGATAACTTTCTCGACCGGTCCTTGAGCCTTTGCTATTGTTTTCTCTACTTGATCTAAGCTGCCATATTCGTCCAAATCTCCTTGAATGAAAAGCAATGGAGAGGTAATATTGCTCATTTTATCCTCTACAGACCAATCTTTATATTCGGGAGACAACCAAGTATCTACCCATGCTTTCACTATATCATCTACTTTGGTTCCATGGTACTTCACTAAGCGATCGGCTAAATCCGTTGTTTCGTAAGCTAATTTAGCTGACCTTACCCCCTCTAAAGTAATTTCCTCTACAAAAATATGTCCGGCTTCAGCGATTAATGCGGAAGTATATTGCGGGTATAAAGCAGCATATAACAAAGCTATAGATGCTCCATCGCTATGCCCAAAAAGCGCCACGCGTTCTAATCCCAATATTTCTAAAAAAGCTTTTAAGAATACAGCCTCCTGTGTTAAATAGTTCTTTCCTCTAACAGTTGTATCCATTCTATCTGATAAGCCATACCCTACTCTATCGTAAACCAAGATATTACACTGTAACTTTTCAACTAATAACTCAGGCCAATCGCGCCATAGAGTTACACACCCTAAAGAATCGTGTAACAATACAATCGTATCCCTACACTCCTCTGAATACATAAAGTGCTTGTAAAAAATATTCTTTTGATTGACTAAGACACAATCTTGAATAGCTGTAATCATTTGTTAGAAGTTTTACTGTCGTTCATCTCAAATGTAAAAAAGTAAAAACAATAGTGCCTAATAAAACTGAATTAATTTGAAATAACTCGAATTTCACTACCTCTCGTAAAGACATGGAAAAAGAAAAAGAATAAAAAAAGCCTCAACGTATGTTGAGGCTTTTGTGATCCAGTCAGGATTCGAACCTGAGACCTACTGCTTAGAAGGCAGTTGCTCTATCCAGCTGAGCTACTGGACCTAACCAAATCGCTAGGATTTTTAGTCGGGGTGGCAGGATTCGAACCTGCGACCTCCTGGTCCCAAACCAGGCGCGATGACCGGGCTACGCTACACCCCGAAAACTGCGGAGAGACAGGGACTCGAACCCTGGCATCGGTTACCCGATGACAGATTAGCAATCTGCTCCGTTACCACTCCGGCACCTCTCCGTTGCTTTAGATAATTACTTCTCTAATGCGGATGCAAACTTAGCACTACTTTTTATTCTATGCAAGTTTTGCAAACAAAAAATCACACTTTTTTTTACTAAAAAAACGAACACATTATATATCAACATCCTATAGCGAAAAATATTTTTATTATTTCTAATACATTTCATTGAAACCAGCCTCAAACCCCCAAAATAAAACGGTTTCCAACACCCTTACTACATTACCTATTTCCATTTTACCTTACATATTTGCAGTTGTTATGACTATTAAATTTTATTCCTTACCACTTCTCCCCTTTCTGTATCTTGACAATTCAAAAAAGAAAACACAATTGAATAACCGCATTATCAATACTTATCGAATAGTATAATCACCTTGGTATAGTTATAAATTATAAAAATTAATTTTTTTTATGTACTTTACCGACGCATTAGTACATCTTGTTAACAAGAGATACTATGACTAACAGTAAATAACTTTATAATAATACCATAAACTATGAATAAAAAAGTAGTAATCGTTTCTGCTGCAAGAACGCCAATTGGAAGCTTTTTAGGTGCTTTATCAACAGTTCCTGCGACTAAATTAGGTTCAATTGCAATCAAAGGTGCTTTAGACAAAATTAAACTTGATCCAAAATTAGTTGATGAAGTTTACATGGGGAATGTAGTACAAGCAGGAGAAGGACAAGCTCCAGCTCGTCAAGCAGCTTTAGGTGCGGGATTGTCTAACGAAGTTCCTTGTACAACAGTAAATAAAGTGTGTGCCTCTGGAATGAAAGCTATTATGTTCGGTGCACAAGCTATTATGACTGGTGATGCTGAAATCATCGTAGCAGGAGGAATGGAAAACATGAGTATGATTCCTCACTATGTACACATGAGAAATGGCAATAAATTCGGACCGACAACATTGGTAGATGGATTGCAAATTGACGGTCTTATAGATGCTTATGATAACAATGCTATGGGAGTTTCTGCGGACTTATGTGCTTCTACTCATAATATTTCAAGAGAAGAACAAGATGCATTTGCCATCGCTTCTTATGAAAAGTCTGCCAAAGCATGGGATGCTGGTAAATTTACAGAAGAAATCGTTCCTGTAGAAGTACCACAAAGAAGAGGTGAACCTATTGTAATAAATAGAGATGAAGAATACACAAATATTAAATTAGATAAAGTAACAAGCCTTAGACCTGCTTTTACTAAAGATGGTACTGTTACTGCTGCCAATGCTTCAACGATAAACGACGGAGCTGCTGCTGTAGTGATCATGAGCGAAGAAAAAGCAAAAGAATTAGGTTTAACTCCACTGGCATATATTAAATCGTATGCAGATGCAGCACAAGAACCAGAATGGTTCACTACAGCACCTGCAAAAGCACTTCCTATCGCACTTAAAAAAGCTAACCTAAGCGTAAGTGATATTGATTACTTTGAATTTAATGAGGCTTTCTCTGTTGTTGGAATTGCCAATACCAAATTATTAGATATTAATCCTGCATTGGTAAATATCAATGGTGGAGCAGTTTCTTTAGGACATCCGTTAGGTTGTTCAGGAGCGAGAATTATTGTTACTCTTTTAAATGTTCTAAAACAAAATAATGCAAAATTAGGAGCCGCTGCAATTTGTAATGGTGGTGGTGGTGCTTCTGCTATGGTATTAGAAAGAGCATAATATTCAATATTTTAAAATATCTTTAAGATGAGTTTGATTAGTTCAAACTCATCTTTTATTTTTGCATATAAATTCAACTATCTATTATGTTTGCATATTGCAATCTTGCCATTGTACCATTAAGAGCTGAAGCATCTGACAGAAGCGAAATGGTAACACAAGTACTATTCGGAGAACACTTTACTATTTTAGAACAAACTGAAAAATGGTCTAAAATACAGCTATCCTATGACAAATATGAAGGGTGGATGGACAACAAACAATATCAGCTGATTACTGAAGACGACTTTAACTACTTAGAACACACTTCTACTTTATTCGCCTCAGACCTTGTTGACTTTGTTTCGACAGAAAACAACCAATTGATGTCTATCCCTTTAGGTAGTTGCCTTAATGGACTTAAACGAGACTCTATTAATATTGATAATTTTCAATATGAAGGTCGAAGTATTTCTGGCCAATTCAACAAAAGCTTGTTCTTAAAAACAGCTTTTATGTATTTAAATGCGCCATACTTGTGGGGAGGAAAAACTCCTTTTGGAATTGACTGCTCCGGATTTACCCAAATGGTTTACCGCATCAATGGATACAATATACCAAGAGATGCCTCTCAACAAGCTACAATAGGTGAAGCTTTGAGCTTTATTGAAGAAAGCGAAGTAGGAGATTTAGCGTTTTTTGACAATAGTGAAGGAAACATAGTACACGTGGGTATTATTATGGAAAACAACTATATCATACACGCACATGGTAAAGTGAGAATTGATCGATTAGACCACTTAGGAATTTACAATATTGACTCGGGAAGACACACGCATAAACTAAGAGTCATAAAAAAGATTCTTTAATTGCATACAGACCTCACCAAACGGTATTCAAAACAACAATAAAGTATTACACAAGCCTATACTGCAATTATCCGCAGCAAATCGGGTAAGGCTAATGGGTTAATTACCAGCTTTAAAGTAAAAGCTACTCTATTTCACAGCATTTAGGTTTAAAACAAGTATACCTAATAATACCCTATTGTTTTCTTATTTCTTTTGAACATTCACACTCAATCTTGTTCATTTTTTTTAAACTGTGTAGAAAATATGTTTTTATGACTAAAAAAATAAAAATGTATCTTTGCACAAATTCAGATTATTATGAACACTTTCGAGCAATTCAATCTTCCGAAAGCTTTAGATAAAGCCCTTAATGAGCTTAATATAACAACCCCAACTCCTATTCAGGTAAAATCGCTCCCTGTGATCCTATCAGGAAGGGATATGATGGGGATTGCCCAAACTGGTACAGGTAAGACATTCGCCTACCTATTACCTATTCTTAAACAGTGGAAATTTGCGAACTTCGAATCTCCAAGAGTTGTGATCATTGTTCCAACAAGAGAATTAGTCGTACAAGTTGTAGATGTTATTGAAAAAATAACCCAATATATGTCTATTCGCACGCTTGGTGTGTATGGAGGAACAAACATTAATACGCAGCGAAAAGCCGTTTATGAAGGGGTAGATATCTTAGTTGGTACGCCTGGTCGTATGATGGACCTTGCATTAGACGGAGTATTGAGATTTGACAATCTACAAAAACTTGTCATTGATGAGTTTGACGAAATCCTCAATTTAGGATTCCGCACTCAGCTAACTTCTATCTTAACGATGATGAAAACAAAAAGACAAAATATATTGTTTTCTGCGACTATGACTGAAGAAGTAGATGAAGTATTAGATGAATACTTTGATTTTCCTGAAGAAGTGTCATTAGCTCCATCTGGGACACCATTAGAAAAAATCGATCAACTTGTCTATAACGTACCGAATTTCAATACAAAAATGAATCTTCTTTTACATCTTCTACAAGATAAAGAAGTATATAATCGCGTATTAATTTTTATAAATAGTAAGCGATTAGCAGATGTTGTTATGGAAAAATTAGAGGCTGCATTTCCAGATGAATTTACAGTGATTCACTCTAATAAATCTCAAAACTTCCGTATGCGATCAATGGCTGAGTTCCAAGCAAGTGAACTACGAGGTCTTTTGACAACAGATATTATGGCACGTGGATTAGACATCTCTGATATATCGCATGTATTTAACTTGCAGTTTACTGATTCTCCTGAACAGTACATTCACAGAATTGGACGTACAGGTCGTGCAGATAAAAAGGGAACTGCAATATCATTGGTCGACCCAAAAGAGGAAGAAATGCTTATTGCTGCTGAAATGTTAATGGAAAAAGAATTAACAGTAACAGAAATCCCTGAAGAAGTAGAAATATCAACTTCTTTAATGGAATTTGAAAAGTCTAAGCTCAAAGCAAAGCAATTAGTTAAGATTAAAAAGCCAGAAGAAAAAGGAGCTGCATTTCATCAAAAGAAAGAAAAGAATACTAAAGTTAACCTTGGTGGACCAGGTAAGAGAAAACCAAGAAAAACGAAGCCAAGAAACAGAGCCGTAGACGCTAAAAGAGCGGCGAAGAAAAAGAGAGGTAACGAATAAGCTTTTATAATATTACTAAAAAAAGGGTTGCATAAAGCAACCCTTTTTTTTGGTTTATATAAATATATTTAAAACACTAACGTTTTAGATTCTCTACATTCTCAGGTTTGTGTTTGTACTTAAACAGAATAGCAAACAAGATTGTTACAACCAAAGCATAGGCTGCGAATATCAACCATGAATGTCTCCATCCTTCTAATTGTAATGCTAAATCAGTTTGACTGTAAACATAGTGATTTACAACTTCTCTTGCGATTAACATACCGATAGTAGCTCCAAATCCATTTGTCATCATCATAAATACACCTTGAGCAGAAGATCGAATATCTTCACCTGTCTCATTATCTACATAAAGTGAACCTGATACATTAAAGAAGTCGAAAGCAATACCGTAAACGATCATCGAGATAATAAACATCCATACACCACTTCCAGGATCTCCTAATCCGAAGAACCCAAAGCGAAGTACCCATGCAAACATAGACATCAACATAACTACTTTTATACCAAATCGCTTCAAGAAATATGGAATAAGTAAGATACAAAGAGTCTCTGAAACTTGAGAAAGCGAAATTAATGCGTTTGCATTATTTGCTCCCCATGAATTTGCATAGACATCCATGTCTTTAAAAGTAGAAATAAAAGGATTGGCATACCCGTTTGTAATCTGCAATGATACCCCAAGTAACATCGAGAAGATAAAGAATATTGCCATTTTCTTTTGCTTAAACAAGCTAAATGCTTTTAGTCCTAAGGCATCTGATAAAGACAATTTCTTATCACTCTTATTAATCGGACAGTTAGGCAATACAAAACTATACAAGAATAAAATCACACCAAATATCGCCGATATATAAAACTGGTGGTAACTCGTCTGAAAGCTTGCAAACGCTAAATCATTAGAAAAGTTAAATCCAAGAACTCCATCTTTGAACCCAAAGAAGTTAACAAACAACATTGCACATATAAACCCAATAGTCCCAAATGTTCGTATAGGTGGGAAGGTTTTAATTGTATCCATATGATTGTGCTTAAGTATAGTATAAGCAGCAGAATTGGATAAGGCAATAGTCGGCATAAAGAATGCCACACTAGCAGTATACAAGCTAAAGATAGTAGTAAAGTTTACATCAGCCCCCGCTGTAAACCCATAATATCCAGTAGCAAACATGAATATTGCAGCTAGTAAGTGATTAATTCCCAACAGTCGTTGTACAGGTATCCATCTATCAGCTACAATCCCCATAATTGCTGGCATAAAAATAGAAACAATACCTTGAACTGCGTAAAACAATCCAATCTCAGGACCTAATCCTATAGATCCTAAGTAATTCCCCATAGACGTTAAATAAGCTCCCCAAACTGCAAACTCCAGGAAACTCATTATAGTCAATTTTGATTTTATATTCATAACCTAATCTCTTTAAACTACATTAACAAATTTACAGATAATATATCTTTAAAAATAGTTTTTACTTACCTTATTTAACACGTTCACCTACTAATTTTAAAAGAATATCATATTGTTCTTCTCTAGTTAAATTTGAGTTATCAATCTCTATTGCATCCTCTGCTTTCACTAATGGAGAATCTTTGCGAGTTGTATCTATATGATCTCGCTCAACTACATTTTTATATACATCAGCATATTGAATTGTAGCATCTTTAACTACAAGTTCATCAAATCGTCTTTGTGCTCTTACATCTGCTGAAGCATTCATAAAAATCTTCAACTCTGCATCTGGAAACACAACAGTTCCAATATCGCGCCCATCCATTACAACTCCTTTAGCTTTCCCTAAATTTTGTTGCTGTTGAACCAATTTTTTTCTCACTTCCTTTACTTCTGCAATTTGACTAACAAATTGTGAAACTTCAAGGGTTCTTACTAAATCTTCTACATTCTCGCCATTCAAATATACTTCCGCAAAACCACGCTCTCCATTATACTCAAAGTGTACGTCTATTTCATCTAAAGCCTCTACTAATTTCTCCCCATCAAAATGCTTTGTATCAATATATCCTTTTCGCATTGCAAATAGAGTTATGGCACGATACATCGCTCCAGTATCTATATATACATATCCAAGTGTTTTTGCAATTGCTTTTGCCAATGTGCTTTTCCCCGTAGAAGAAAAACCATCAATCGCTATCGTGATTTTTTTCAAAACTGAAAATTTAATAATTAATTCAAAAAATAAATAAGTCAAACATAATTCTATTTACTGAATATACCTTATTCGACTGTACTTTTTTCTAAAATAGAAATAGTACAAAGCATCAAGATATTTAATTCAACAAGATAGAGCGCTAAACACCTATCATAACTATGTTTCCACACAAAGGTACATTTTCTACAACCTACAAATTATGATTAATCTCAATTGAGATTAATTTTATTGATTTTTCAATTTATCCTTTAAAACACTTCGAACTATCAAAAGATATAGGCAATTATAAGCAAGCTATTTGCTATAGTTTCAAAAAACAAACTGTTTAAATGCAATCATCTCTAATGAAAAACAACTAAAAATCACAAAATCACAGAACAAAAAATGTTCTTTTCTCCCAACTCACTACTTCGAAACAGAAATAATAAAGTGAACACTAAACCATATAAAACAAAAAAACACAACCGTTAAGTTGTGTTTTTTTATTCAATTCATTATTTACAAAATAATTATTTAATCTTGCTTGCTCTCCTTCTCAACTTTAAAAGTCTTAAAGTTTTTCACTTTCTGGTTCGTTATAGCAATATCTAATACTTCATGCATCTTATCTACATAGTGAAAAGTAAGGCCTTTGAGATAATCTTCTTTAATTTCATCGATATCCTTCTTATTCTCTTTACACAAGATAATCTCTTTGATATTTGCTCTTTTTGCAGCTAAAATCTTCTCTTTGATTCCTCCTACAGGTAAGACCTTACCTCTCAAAGTTATCTCTCCTGTCATGGCTAAATTCTTCTTCACTTTTTTCTGTGTTAAAGAAGATACCATTGAGGTCAACATTGTGATTCCCGCACTTGGTCCATCTTTTGGCGTAGCTCCTTCAGGTACGTGGATGTGAATTTTATAATGGTCTAACACATCTTGGGCAATACCTAACTCATCTGCATGTGCTTTGATATACTCTAAAGCAATAGTTGCAGACTCTTTCATAACATTACCTAAGTTACCTGTAATACTTAAACCTCCTTTTCCTTTTGAAACCAGAGACTCAATGTATAAAATATCTCCTCCTACACTTGTCCACGCAAGTCCTGTTACTACACCGGCAACATCGTTATTCTCATATTTATCACTGTCAAATCTCGGCGTTCCTAAGATCTTTTCGATATCAGCTTCAGTTAGCTTCTTATTGAACTCTTCCTCCATTACTACAGCTTTAGCAATTCCTCTTGCCACATGCGCCAACTGCTTATCTAACCCACGAACTCCAGATTCTCTGGTATATCGAGAAACAATATACTCCATTTGCTTTTTGCCAATCGCAATATCTTTTTCACCTAAACCATGCTCTTTCAATTGTTTTGGCAACAAATGTTGTCTTCCTATCTCCACTTTTTCCTCCACAGTATATCCATTCATTTCGATGATTTCCATACGATCTCGCAAGGCTGGTTGTATCGTAGAGAGATTATTAGACGTAGCGATAAACATAACCTTAGATAAATCATATCCCATTTCTAAGAAATTATCATAGAAATCTGAGTTTTGCTCAGGATCTAAAACCTCTAATAAAGCCGAAGACGGATCACCATTGTTCCCTACAGATAACTTGTCAATCTCGTCCAATAAGAATACTGGATTTGATGTTTTTGCCTTCTTTATACTTTGAATAATACGCCCTGGCATAGCACCAATATACGTTTTTCTGTGCCCTCTAATCTCTGCTTCATCTCTCAATCCACCAAGTGATATACGAACGTACTCTCTCCCTAACGCATCTGCGATAGACTTCCCAATAGAGGTTTTACCTACTCCTGGAGGACCATATAAACACAAAATAGGAGATTTTAAATCATTGCGCAGTTTTAACACCGCCATGTGCTCAAGTACACGCTTCTTAACATCCTCTATACCGTAATGATCTTTGTCTAATACCTTCTGTGCATTCTTTAAATCAAAATTGTCTTTCGAATAACTATTCCAAGGCAACTCCAAGAACAGTTCAAGGTAATTACGTTGAATACCAAACTCCGCTACTTGAGGATTCATGCGTTGAAACTTCAACAATTCTTTATCAAAACGCTCTTTTGCTTCTTTAGGCCATTTTTTCAATAAAGCCTTCTTGCGCATATCTTCAAACTCCTCTTCATTTGAAAACCCACCAAGTTCTTCTTGAATTGTTTTCATTTGTTGATGTAAGAAGTATTCCTTTTGCTGTTGATCTAAATCTATTCTAACTTTCGTTTGAATGTTATTTCTCAATTCCAGCTTCTGAAGCTCAACATTCATCAACTTAAGAGTTTCAAACGCGCGATCTTTTAAATCGTTTATTCTCAATAATTTCTGCTTATCTTCTACAGTTAAATTCATGTTAGAAGAAACAAAATTGATTAAGAATGATTGACTTTCAATATTTTCGATTGCAAAAGAAGCTTCGCTTGGAATATTTGGACTTTCCTTGATAATCTCTACTGCAATTTCTTTAATAGAATCGACAATAGCGTCAAACTCTGAATCATCTTCAATTGGTCTACTTTCTACACGTTCAGCTACAGTAGCCTTTAAGAAAGGTTCAGTTTGAACCATCTCAAGAATGTCAAATCGCTTTTTACCTTGTAGAATAACAGTAACATTTCCATCAGGCAATTTCAATACCTTCAAAATTTTAGCTACGGTCCCTTCGTGGTAAATATCTTCAAATGTAGGGTCTTCTGTACTTTCGTCAATTTGACCTACTACCCCAATTGTTTTATCTCCTTTGTTAGCTACGTTAAGTAACTCAATAGATTTATCCCTACCAGCAGTAATTGGTATTACCACTCCTGGAAACAATACCATGTTTCTTAAAGGCAATATTGGCAATTCTTTAGGCAATACTTCTTTGTTCATTTCCTCCTCGTCCTCAGAACTTAATAATGGAATAAACTCTGATTCGCCCTCCACAATATCTTGTAACGACAAATTGTCTAATGTAATAATCTTTTGATTCGCCATATTTTATTTTACGTCATTTTGTCAGTTAATTCTTTTCTTATGTGTTTTTCAAACTTTACCTTACCTACTACAAAGCACACATATCCAATAGATTAACAAATATATTATTTATTCTTCACAGTAGTAAGGACAATCTTTATGCCATAAAAAAAAATCTCTATTAAAGAATAGAGATTTTTTAAACAATTATATTTTAGATCTATTTTTTACTAACCTTAAAAGTACCATACTTAACTTGAATAACTCTTTTTTCCTCATCTACCCCTTTGAGTTTCATATCAAAACTTCCTTTCAAAACAGTTCTTTCAACCTCTGTACCATCAACTTTTTCAATAAACTTCTCAACCTCCTCTATTTCAATTTGAGCATCTTTCAGCATCGCTTCATCTTCTTTATCTAAGGTATATTTTATCCCAAACTCAGAAAAATAATATGCATCTACTCCTTCTTCTGACATTTTGATTACTTCCCCTACAACTGCTCTTTCTTTTGGAAATGTAAAGTGTAGTACTTGATCTACATTATCGCGTCCAACTCCCATTACAATGTAATTAGTATCGTTCTCCTCAAGAGTTGCATTTGTATTTCTAAATTCAGCTCCATCTATTTGCGCATCTACATACTCAGATTCTTCACGTTCATAAGGAACATTTTCAAAAGTACCTTTTACTTGAAAAGAGCGAATACTCGGATCTACATTAGCATCTTCTCCTTCTGGTTTAACGGGAATCATTCGCATATCAAAACTACCACTTACAACTCGAGCCGAGCGATTAATAAAATCAATCGTTACAAAACCAGTGATATAAGTCGGTCTATCAATATCTATCGTACTAAAATATTGATTATTTTCTCTATCTAAATAAGTAGATCTATTAGCATTTGTTGGAAAATTACCCTGTTTAAAAGTCTTAGTCATAATAGTCAACACATCCTTTTTTTCACCTTTCACAGCATCTAAGGTAAAGTGCATTTCGCCTTTTGCATTGATCTTTGCTACAACGTTTTCTCTAAAAAAATCTTCTACACCATCTGTATTGACATAGACTACTGGCTTTCCAACTTTCTTGTTATTATCTAACAAAGGATCAACAGACTCATTGTCACATGAAATAGCAAATATCCCTAAGAAAAGCGTCAAACAGATAACAGTTAGTTTATTTAATTTATTCATAGTAATTTTTAAAATAATATTTAAAAGTAGAGTTTATTCGTCAATAATTATAATTTTTTTTATCCTATCTGATTTGACTTATTAGGCACCCTCAATAATAAAACGAAACCTATCGCAAAGAAGATAATTAAAAAAAGTATAGCATTCTGCATTTTGCCTGTCAGATCACTAACTAAACCATACATAGACATCCCCAGTACAATTCCTATTTTTTCTGTAACATCATAGAAACTAAAAAAGGATGTTGTATCAGTGGTTTTGGGTAACATCTTTGAATACGTTGAACGCGACAAAGACTGAATCCCACCCATAACCAGACCTACTGCAGCAGCAGCTATATAAAATTCATTTGGACTAACAATGGTGTATGCATAAACACATATTATTATCCATAACGCATTTAAAGCACATAACGTATATATATTTCCAATTTTTGACGAAAGTTTAGAAGTTAGCACTGCACCAAGGACAGCAACTAATTGAATAACTAATATACTAATTATCAATCCTGTTGTTCGTTGACTATCTGACTCCCATGCTATTTCTTTCTCTCCAAAATAAGCTGCAATAATCATCACAGTCTGCACTGCCATACTATAGACAAAAAAAGCCACTAAGTACCTCTTCAACGACTTGTGATCACCCAGTTGATACCATACTTTCTTCAATTCCCTAAACCCCTTAAAGAACAGTGAACGCGTAATTTTCTTTCCATTCTTAAAATCAGGCAAAAACTTAAAAGTATACAGACTAAACCCTATCCACCACAAACCTACTAAGATGAATGAAAATCGCATAGCTTGTAAAGGAGAATCAAATCCTAAAACTTCCGCTTGCATTACCAACGCAAGGTTGATAAGCAGTAAAATAACACTTCCTATATAACCAAGTGCATATCCTTTCGCACTAATTTTATCCTGCTGATCTTCAAAGGCAATATCTGGTAAATAGGAATTATAAAAGACCAAACTCCCCCAAAAACCGATCAAACCAAACATGTATAACAACAAACTCAAAATCATGTAGTCTAAACTAAAAAAATACAACAACATACACGATATAGAACCTATTCCACAAAAGAGTTTCATAAAGAACTTCTTGGTTCCCAAATAATCTGCAATACCAGATAATATCGGAGATATAAATGCTACAATCATAAAACCTATAGCAGTTACATAGCTGATTATAGCCTCGCTTTTGATATCCGTATCAAATAATGTAAAGCTATCTACACCTAACTCTCTAAAAAGAGCACCGTAGTACAATGGAAAAATAGACGACGATATAACCAAAGCATACACGGAGTTAGCCCAATCGTAAAAAGCCCAAGCAGTTAGCGTTTTCTTATCTCCTTTAACAAAGTTTTTCATAGAGTGTAAATATAAGAAAAAGAGCTATCCACTTGGATAGCTCTTATGCAAATATATTAATTGAAAGAAATGCCATATTTTGCTGCCTCAGCTTTCGCCTCGGGAATCAATTTGCGCAATTGATCGATTCGCTCTTTATTACTTGGGTGAGTGCTCGTGAAAGAAGATCCATCACCTCCTCCTGTTTTTTCAGCCATTCGCGACCAAAATGCAACAGCTTCTTCAGGATTATATCCCGCAATAGCCATTAACGTTAAACCGATTTTATCAGCTTCACTTTCGTTCGAGCGACTAAACGGTAACATTACCCCGTATTGTGTTCCATATCCATAAGCTGCAGCCCACATTTGCTTAGCCTGAGGGTTTGATTTTTGCGTTAAAACATCTAAGCCTACCGCACCCAATTGCTGTAACATTGCATTACTCATGCGCTGTTGGCCGTGGTTTGCTAATGCGTGAGCTACCTCGTGTCCCATTACAACAGCAATTCCTGCATCTGTCTTACAAATTGGCAAAATACCAGTATAAAACACTATTTTACCACCAGGCATACACCAAGCATTATACTCATCGTTGTCTACAAGGTTGTACTCCCACTGATAATCTTTTAAATAATCCTTATGTCCATTCGCATTTAACCACTTCTCTGCAGCACCTTTTATCTTTTTTCCTATATCTTCAATTCGCTTCGCATCTTGAGTACCAGTAATAGCCTTGTGCTCTTTCAAGAAATCATCATATTGCTGAAAAGACATTGGAAATAATTGTGAATTTGGGGTTAAAGCTAAAGTACTTTTTCCTGAAAAAGGATTGGTAGCACAAGCTCCCAACAATAAACCACTTAATAGTAGAATAGCTGTTTTTCTCATATTGTAAGTTTTTTTTGTCAAAATTATAATAAATATCCATATCTAATCCAGGGATAATTCTAAAACTATAAAAAAGTCTACTACTAAATTAATCAAATGACAATAAACACATTACAAAAAAATACAACAAAAACCTAAGTAATATGACTAACCTACAGAACATATTGAACTTGCGTAAATATAACTAAACCTTAAAGGAATAATCTTGGCTATAAATGTAAAAACCATTACTTATCTACCTCAGATAAATCAACTAAATCAGTGATGACATCTGTACTATTAACCAAATAATTAACGTCTAAAAACATTAAAGAAAAGGCCTTATACTACAATAGAAATGTTTGCAAACACTCCGAGAACATTTTAAAATATAAAATACGAAAATTGCGATTTACTATTTTTATTAGGTAAGCATAGCATTAAAATTTTGTACATTTACAGCAAACAAGAGCATAACAATGGAAACTCAAAAACAAAAGCAGTCCCTTGAGATTCCAAGAGGAATTATACTGACTGCTAAAACATTACAATTCTTCTCCATCAAATTGGCGACGAGATTTGCACAAAATCTATTTATTACCCCAATAAAGTTTAAGCCACCTAAAAGAGAGAAAGAGATGTTAGACAAGAGCATTAGTTCTGTCATAACAGTAAAAGCTTTAAAAAAAGATATATGTGTTTATCAATATGGTACAAACAAACAAGCTGATAAAAAAGCCTTATTGATACACGGTTGGAATGGAAGAGGAACACAATTGGTAACGATAGCAAATATGCTAATGCGACAAGGTTACGATATTGTGAGTTTTGACGCGCCTGGCCATGGAAAATCACCTAAGACTAAAACTAATTTAACCGAGTTCATGGCTTCTGCTTTCGAAGTAGAACAACAATTTGGCCCATTTGACTTGGTCGTAGGTCATTCCTTAGGAGGTATGACAACAATCAATTGTCTAAAAGATGGTTTAAAAGCAAAAAAAGCTGTAGTCATTGGCAGTGGTGATGTGGTTGAAGATGTGATTGACGAATTTGTACAACAGATCGAATTAAAACCCATCATTTCTACGAAGATAAAAGAGCGATTTGAGTCTCAATTCAAGCAGTCCATGCAGAGTTACTGCGTGCATTTGGCAGCCGAAAAAGTAAATATCCCGCTGCTAATCATTCATGATGAAGATGACGCTGATGTTCACTACAAAGCAGCCTATCAAATCAAGAAACACAGCCCTAATAGCGAACTGATGATTACTAAAGAATTAGGTCATAGAAAAATATTAGGAGATAAGAAAGTGATTGAACGCATTCTACAATTTGTTCAAAAAGAATCTTAATGAAGTACTTTGTCCTTTTATTATTATTGAATTTTAGCTTTGTTAACTGCAAAGGAAATCAACCAATTAAAACGCACGCTATGGAAAAAAACCAAAGTACATCAGAAGAACAATGGAGAGAAATACTTACTCCTGAAGAATATTTTGTATTGAGACAGAAAGGGACTGAAAGGCCTTTCACAGGCGAATACAACGATTTTTATGAAAAAGGAAGCTATCACTGTGCAGCTTGTAACCAAAAGCTTTTTGATTCAAATACCAAATTTGACTCACACTGTGGATGGCCTTCTTTTGACCAAGCCATAAAGGGATCTGTCAAATACATCAAAGATTTATCGCATGGAATGGTTAGAACGGAAGTTGTTTGCTCTAATTGCAATGGTCATCTTGGCCATGTATTTCCGGATGGCCCCCAAGAAACAACTGGAGAAAGATACTGCATGAATTCGATATCACTCAAATTCCAATCAGAAGAAAAATAAAAAGAGCTGGTCAAGGTGACCAGCTCTTTTTGTTTTTTAGTATAGTAGTTTTATTTCCTTAACTCCAAATTCTTCCACACTGTCATCCTCTAATTTAACTTGAAGAAAACCATACATAGACACTCCGATAATTATCCCCATAAACCTCTTGCCTGTAGGTAATTCAAATGCTGAAGGAACTCCTTTGCGATACAAGACATCAAGATATTCCTGCCACAAGTTTTCTTTTTCTCCTTTTTGCAGACGCTGACAATACATCTCTAACTCTTCCACAACCTTCAGCATGAGCGCATCCTTGTCAATTTGACTTCCCAAAAGCAATGCAAGAGATGTTGCCTTAATTAAATCTGTAAACTGAACTTGGTTGACATTCAATCCAATTCCTACTATGGATGTAATAGCTCCCTCTGCCTTAAAAATATTCTCAATTAAAATACCGCCAACTTTTCTATTTACTGACAAAATGTCGTTTGGCCATTTAACATCTAATTCCAAAGTAAATATTTTTTTGACAGCCGATCGCACAGCTAAAGCAGCAATAATATTTAAACAAAACACATCCTCTACCTCAAACAAAAAATCACGTACTAAAACACTAAAAGTAAGATTACTACCTACTTCAGAGGACCAAACTTCTCCTCGTTGACCGCGACCAGCAAATTGATTTTCAGTACTGACAACCGTAAAATTATCTAAGTCATAAGAAGTTAAAAGATCTTTTAAATAAGTATTAGTAGATGCTGTGGCATCGAGTTTGATAACATTCATATAAAATAATTATAGACAAATCTAAACTGATTCATTATATTTGGAGCCAAATTATAAAACAAATATATTTAATCGCAATAAATAAGATAAAAATTAAATGGCAGAGAAGAATATCAACAACGACGAACTAATTGCTAACGTAATAAAAGGAATTGAAGCGGTAAAAGGAGACAACATTACTATCTTAGATCTAAGAGAAATAGACAATACACCATGCGATTATTTTATCATCTGTGACGGTAACTCAAACACACAAGTAAACGCTATCTCAGGTGCAATCCAAAAAACTGTATCGAAAGAATTACACGATAAACCATGGCATGTTGAAGGTGAAGACAATGCAGAATGGATTCTGATGGACTATGTGAATGTAGTGGTACATGTGTTCCAAAAACACATCCGTGAGTTTTACAACATAGAAAACTTATGGGGAGATGCAAAAATCACTACTATTACAAGCCAATACTAAATAAAAACTATCATTCATGGCAGGAAATATGAAACCAAACCAAAATAAATCAAAATTTAACCCTTGGCTATTGTATGGTAGCATACTGGTGATAATTTTGGTTATCCAACTGCTGACGAAAGGAAGCAGTTTTGGAAACACTAAAGAATTAAGTCTTTCCAAACTATATGAATTCGTAGAAAAGGGATATGTAGAAAAAATCGAATTTAATCGCAGTGCTGCAAAGGTGTACATCAAATCTGATGTATTGCAAAATAACGAGGAATTCAAAAACGCACAAAGCAAACCTATCCTTGGTCAAGAAACTAAGGGACCTCAATTCATTACTGATATTGGTGATCCTAAAATCTTACAAGAAAAATTAGACGTTGCTGTACAAGAGCAAAAACTAACAGAATATAAATCTGAACCTGAAAGTAACTGGGGAGACTTATTTATAAGCTTCTTGCCTATTGTTATTATCATCGGATTCTGGTTATTCATGATGAGAAGAATGACTGGTGGCGGTGGCGCTGGTGGAGGAGGTCAAATCTTCTCAATTGGAAAGTCAAAAGCTAAATTATTCGATGAAAAAAACAGCATAAAAGTTAGTTTCAAGGACGTTGCTGGTTTAGAAGGTGCAAAAGATGAAATAGTAGAAATAGTAGAATTTCTAAAGAATCCTGAAAAATATACATCCATCGGAGGAAAGATTCCTAAAGGAGCTTTACTTGTAGGACCTCCTGGAACAGGAAAAACACTATTGGCAAAAGCGGTAGCAGGAGAAGCAAATGTACCTTTCTTCTCTTTATCTGGTTCTGACTTTGTTGAAATGTTTGTAGGAGTTGGAGCATCGAGAGTGCGAGACTTATTTAAACAAGCAAAGGAAAAAGCACCAGCTATCATCTTCATTGATGAGATTGATGCAGTAGGACGTGCAAGAGGTAAAAGCAATTTCTCTGGTTCAAATGACGAAAGAGAGAACACTTTAAACCAACTATTAACTGAAATGGATGGTTTTGGTTCACATACAAACGTTATTGTTTTAGCAGCGACGAACAGAGCTGAGATATTAGACAAAGCCCTTTTACGTGCTGGTCGTTTTGACAGACAAATTTACGTAGACTTACCAGATGTTAAAGAAAGAGAAGCTATATTCAATGTTCACTTGAGAAACATCAAGAAAGTAGACAACTTAGATATTGACTTTTTAGCAAAACAAACACCTGGTTTTTCGGGTGCTGACATCGCTAACGTTTGTAATGAAGCTGCTTTAACAGCTGCTCGTAAAAACAAAACTCAAGTAGATATGCAAGACTTCTTAGATGCTGTTGACAGAATCATTGGAGGACTTGAAAAGAAAAATAAAATTATCAGCCCAGAAGAAAAATACGCAATTGCTATTCACGAAGCTGGACACGCTACTGTAAGCTGGATGTGTGAACACGCTGCTCCATTAGTAAAAGTAACTATTGTTCCGAGAGGTCAAAGTTTAGGAGCTGCTTGGTACCTTCCTGCTGAAAGACAAATCGTTCGCACAGAGCAAATGTTAGATGAGATGTGTGCAACAATGGGTGGACGTGCTGCTGAGAAAATTATTTTTGACAAAATATCAACAGGAGCATTAAGTGATCTTGAAAAGGTTACTAAGCAAGCAAAAGCTATGGTAACTGTTTATGGATTAAATGAAAAATTAGGTAATATCACTTATTACGATTCGTCAGGTCAAAGTGAATACAACTTTTCTAAACCATATTCAGAAGAAACAGCCAAGGTAATCGATGAAGAGATTTCTAAGCTTATAGAAGGACAATATCAAAGAGCAATGGAAATTCTAAGTCAAAATAGAGAAAAACTTATTCAATTAGCCGATTTACTATGCGAAAAAGAAGTTATTTTCAAACAAGACTTAGAAAATATCTTTGGAAAACGTCCTTTTGACAAGGAGATAATTGAAGATATCACAGAAGAAGATACAGATAAAACGCCTGAGGCTGAAGTATAAACCTCCCTTAGGTAACGTAAACACTAAAAAACTTAACTTAAAGCAAGCTTTAAGTTAAGTTTTTTTTTATCTTTGAATACTAGTAGTATTATTTTATCTCTATACTTTTCGTATGAGTTTTTTCAAGAAATTATTTAAAGTTTTCGAATCACCAGCACCTGAAGAGGAAAAGAACACTGAGGAGAGAGGTCAATATCTTCCTGAGAAAATTCTTCCTGTCGATGAGTTATTCACTATTAACTTCACACAGAATGGAGGTAAATTCCTCTATTGTGAAACTAATGAAGAGCTTGCTGAGACATTCGTCAATATTTTATTGGAAAATGATTGGTTTGAGAAAAAAGCACTAACCTATGAAAGTTCTCTACATCATTTATTAAAAGAGAACAATGTCAAGTATAATGAAGTAAACAATCCTGCCTTCTTTTTTACCACTTGCGAAAGTTTAATCGCTGATGATGGCGCTATTTTATTCTCAGATAGACAACTAAAAGACAATAAAGCAAACCACCTACCCTACAATATTGTAGTATTAGCAAAAACAAGTCAGATCACACGAACCAAGAGTGATGGACTACGCGAGATAAAAAGAAAATACGGAAGCTCTTTACCAAGCAATATAACTGCTTTTAACTGCTTCAAGCCTTCCGCTGTAGAAAGTGACTTCCTAAGTTATGGAAGAACACCTAAAAACTTATATTTAATCCTCTTAGAAGATTTATAAAATGTCTGAAACATTAACTCGTGCTATATCAGGAATAGTCTATATAGCTTTATTAATAGGGGCAACACTATTTGATCAATTAGCCTTTGAAATTCTGTTTAGCTTCTTCTTACTTGTAGGAGCATTTGAGTTTTCAAAACTTATTAAACTACCAAAGTCACTTTGTTTGTTTGTTGCTGCTTTGGCAATAGCGATTGTATTTTGGAAAAGAGACCTTTTACCCTCTATAGCGATAGCTACTTTTGGGATTCTAACCCTTTTAGCTTTAATGGCGGAACTGTTTTCTAAAAGACAACCTAATCGCTCTTTACCTATTAAACTAATTATATTCCTTGGATATATTATAGCGCCCTTTATCACTTTACTCTTTTTACCTATAACAAAAGAGAGTGGATATCTACCACAAATCATAATAGGGATGTTTATTCTGATATGGACTAATGACACCTTTGCTTATATAGTTGGTAAAAAATTTGGTAAAAACAAATTATTTGAAAGAATATCTCCTAAAAAGACAATAGAAGGATTTATCGGCGGAATTATATTTACAATATTAGCAGGAATAATATTAAGTCAATATTTTGACTTCTTTTCTATCGTTATTTGGATAAGTAGTGCTATTTTTGTAGGAATTTTTGGAACTATCGGAGACTTAGTGGAATCTCGATTCAAGAGAGAAGCAGGAGTAAAAGATAGCGGGGCAATAATGCCAGGACATGGCGGTATATTAGACCGTCTTGATAGTGTTATTTTTGTAGCACCATTTTTGTATATAATTTTTCAAATATTATAATCATGTTTCACAAGGAAGGAACTAAAATTATTTTCTACTCAATGCTAATAACTATAGCATTAGTTTTTGCTGCTGATTATTTACCTTTTAATTGGCTTCGAATTGTTGTACAGTGTACAATCATTGTTTTATTATTATTAATCTTACAATTTTTCAGAAATCCTAATAGAGGTATTACACCTTGTGATGATACAATTTTAGCTCCAGTAGATGGTAAAGTTGTAGTTATTGAAGAAGTATATGAGCCTGAGTATTTTAAAGATAAAAGACTGATGGTTTCTATCTTTATGTCTCCTATAAATGTTCACGTTACCAGATATGGACTTAGTGGTATTATCAAATACAGTAAATACCACGCAGGTAAGTATCTTGTTGCATGGCATCCAAAAGCAAGTGAAGAAAACGAAAGAACTACTGTTGTTATTGACAACCCTGTATATGGCGAAATCATGTATAGACAGATTGCCGGAGCTTTAGCTAAACGTATCGTTAACTATGCTAAAGTTGGTGATCAAGCTATTCAAGGTACAGATGCTGGGTTTATTAAATTTGGTTCGCGTGTAGATTTATACTTACCTTTGGGAACTGATGTTAACGTCGTATTGAACCAAAAAGCGAAAGGGAATATAACATCAATTGTAGGAAAAAAGTAATTGTACGAAAATAAGTGATGAACACTTTAGATAAAGAATTTCACGAAGCATATATACGCATCTCGAATGAGGCAAGAAACCTTGCTCCAGATATTATGTTGCGCATATATGCTTATTACAAACAAGCTACCAATGGCTTAAGTCACAGAGACTTTCAAGATATGTCTACTGATTTGAAAAAAGCTTTCAAATTCAACGCTTGGACACAAATTAGCCATCTGTCAGCTACTCAAGCGAAGGAGGAATATATCAAGCTCGCTAAACAAATATTAGACAATCCTCAAGATGATGAATAACAAAATCTATTCATTAATACTACTTGGATTACTTACACTAAGCTGTAATAATCAAAATAAACTTACCGAAGTTGAAATTCCAGAAAGGGAATCTTTTATTATACCAAAGAAAGATTTTCCCGATCCTGCTACAATTAAAACAAAGCAAGGACCGTTTGATATGCCAAAATTAAGCTATCAATTCAACGAGTTACCCGAATTATTTAGTGCTGAAGATTTTTATACGCATTATGCAGTAGTTCAATTAGACAATGCCAACAAACTAAATTCCACTATACACGGTACACAGTTTGAAAACTTGAGCATAGAAGACATTGTCAAACAAGCTAACAACAATGATAAACAAATCAAAAAATTAGCTGGTATATATTACAATCACTACCTATTTTGGCAATCTATGACGCCTAAAAGCACAGAACCAAGTCAAATCGTAGCAACAGCAATAAACACTAATTTCGGGTCTTTAAATGACTTTAAAAAGCTTTTAAAAAGCAAAGCACACGAATTAGACGGAGCAGGTTATGTTTGGCTTGTCAAAAAAGGAGAAACATTAGCAGTGATTGCTACCGATAACAATATCAATCCAATGATGCCTGAATACCAGTTAGGTAAACCACTTTTAGCAATAGATTTATGGGAACACTCCTATTACACTAAATTTGAAAACAGCATAAGTGATTACATCGATACCTATTTCAAGTACATTAATTGGCAAAGGGTAAATGATCAATATAATCAATAAAAAAATCCTCATTCTAAATAGAATGAGGATTTTTTTATTGATTATATCCTACGTCTTTTAAAACGGAACATCGTCATCATTTATACTTGATCTTCCAAAAACATCATCTGCAGGAGGTAAACTGTTGGCAAAATTACGTGAGTTACCATACCCCTCATTCGTATTCATTGATGAGCCAAAAACATCCGAAGATGAAAGATCACTGTCCAGATTGTCAAATTTACCAAAATGACCTAAGAACTTTAATCTAATATTATCCAGACCACCATTACGGTGTTTCGCAACAATAAACTCTCCTTGTCCTGTAGTAGACCCTCCTAACTCATCATCCCATTCATCAATCTTATAATACTCCGGACGATAGATAAACGAAACAATATCCGCATCTTGCTCAATCGCACCTGACTCCCTTAAATCCGATAACAATGGGCGCTTTGAAGTCCCCCTTGTCTCCACCGCACGGGACAACTGAGATAAGGCTATTACAGGGATGTCTAACTCCTTCGCCAAAGCTTTCAAGTTTCGAGAAATAGTCGAAATCTCCTGTTCACGGTTTCCTCCCCCTTTTTGATTACCTCCGGCGGTCATCAACTGTAAATAGTCAATAATAATCAACTTGATACCATGCTGCGAAGCTAAACGTCTTGCTTTGGCACGTAAATCAAAGATAGACAAGGAAGGAGTATCATCTATATACAATGGAGCGCGTTCCAGATCTTTCACTTTCACGTTTAATTGCTCCCATTCATGAGTTTCTAATTTACCCGTTCTCAATTTTTCAGAAGATAGCCCTGTTTCTGAAGATATCAAACGAGTGATCAACTGTACCGAAGACATCTCCAAAGAGAAGAAAGCCACACCAGCACCAGAATCTATTGCAATATTACGAGCCATCGACAATACAAATGCCGTTTTCCCCATACCTGGACGAGCGGCAATAATAATCAAGTCACTTGGTTGCCATCCAGAAGTCAAATCATCTAATTTGTGAAAACCGGTAGGTATACCACTTAAACCTTCTTTCGTACTGATCTCCTCTATTCGCTTTTTAGCTTGAGCGACTAAAGACTGCGCTGTTTCAGAACTCTTTTTAATATTACCTTGGGTCACTTCATACAGTTTTGCCTCTGCTTTATCCAATAAGTCAAAAACATCACTGGTCTCATCGTATGCATCCTCGATAATTTCATTAGAAATGCGAATCAAACTGCGTTGAATGAATTTCTGAAGAATGATTCTCGAGTGAAACTCAATATGAGCTGAAGAAGTAATACGCTGCGTTAACCCAACCAAATAATAGTCCCCTCCAACCAAGTCTAATTTGCCATTAGTTCTCAATTGCGTTGACACGGTAAGTAAATCAATAGGTTGATTACTCACAAATAATTGATCAATTGCTTCAAAAATATACTTATGCGCCTCTTTGTAAAAAGCTTCAGGTTGAAGAATATCGATTACCTCATCAATTCCCTTCTTATCAATCATCATTGCTCCCAATACTGCCTCTTCCAAATCAATTGCTTGAGGCGGTAATTTTCCTTTCTCTAAAGCAATCACATCTTTAGAAAAAGATTTCATTGGTCGTATATCTTTTGCTTGTTCCATATTGCGAAAATACACCTTTTTTAAAGATTAATAAATCATTTTTTTGAGCACATAATATCAACAACTCAAACAAAACTGTTGATAATAAAAAAAATCCGAGACAGTATCTCGGATTAAATTGTTTATAAAAATAGAAAGAGTACTAATCTTTGTATTCTCCCATTTCAAAATATTTTTCCATGCGTTTATCAAGTAATTTATCAACTGACAATTTACTCAACTCAGCATATGATTTCTCAATGTATTCTTTTACTGACTTGAATGTAGCCTCTCTGTCTGAGTGTGCACCTCCAAGAGGTTCAGCAATAACATCATCTACTAATTTGTTTTTCTTCATGTCAAATGAAGTTAACTTCAGTGCTTCTGCTGCTTGCTCTTTATACTCCCAGCTTCTCCACAAAATAGAAGAACATGACTCAGGCGAAATTACAGAATACCAAGTATTCTCAAGCATAGTAACTTTATCTCCTACACCAATTCCCAAAGCTCCACCAGAAGCTCCTTCACCAATAATCAAACAAATAATCGGCACTTTGATACGGAACATCTCATAGATATTTCTCGCAATTGCCTCTCCTTGTCCTCTTTCTTCAGCTTCTAATCCTGGATATGCTCCCGGAGTATCGATTAATGTAACAACTGGAATATTAAACTTCTCAGCCATTTGCATTAATCTCAATGCTTTTCTATAACCTTCTGGATTAGCCATACCGAAATTGCGGTATTGTCTTGTCTTCGTGTTATATCCTTTTTGCTGCCCAACGAACATATAACTTTGATTACCAATCTTTCCAAGACCACCGATCATTGCTTTATCGTCTTTTACATTGCGATCTCCAAACAATTCAAGGAAAGTATCTCCACATAGTGCTTTGATATAATCCATTGTGTAAGGTCTATTTGGATGTCTTGATAATTGAACTCTTTGCCAAGGCGTTAAGTTCTTATATATATTCTTTTTCGTTTCAGCAAGTTTCTTCTCAATTTGCTTACAAGTACTCGTTACATCTACCTCTGACTCTTCACCGATCAACGTACATTTTACTAATTGCTCCTCAAGATCTTTAATTGGAAGTTCAAAATCTAAATATTCCATTTATGAATAGGTTTTAGTTTCAATTATGATTTACAAAGATATAAGTTTCTACTAATAGAACACCTATTTCACTGCAAGTTTTCTTCTTTTTCTATTTTTTACAATACCATTGATTATCACTGTCAAAAGAATTAACGAGGCAGCAAAATAAAAAGTCGCATTCATTTTCTCGTCATCTTTAAAGATTAACAATGCTAATAAAATTCCATATACAGGCTCTAAATTAATCGTGAGCATTACTGTAAAAGGACTCAAATCTCTTAATATATACACTGATCCCAAAAAGGCAAAGGCTGTACAAAACACGCCTAAAACCACTAACCAGAACCAGTCAATCTCACTCACTTGAAAAAATTCGTAAGTAAAGCCTCCTGTCACAGCTAAGAAAATACTGAGAATCAACAATCCTCCTAACATTTCATAGAATGTGATAATAGGCGCGGCCGTATCTTTTACTAACTTACCATTAATTATGGAAAACAAACTTGAAAGAGCAGCGGCTACAAGTCCCAATATTATCCCTTCAATATATTCAGTGCTAACACTAAAAATCAACACCAAAGCACCAATTACAATTAAGCCGAGAAATACCTCTATATAATCTATTTTTCGCTTGTAAAATATAGGTTCTAACAAGGATGCAAAGAATGCTCCTGTTGACAAACAAGCTAACGTAATAGAAATATTAGAAACTTTAATCGCCCAAAAAAAAGTGAGCCAATGTAAGGCAATGACAACACCTGCAGCTAAAAACTGCAACAATTTGTTCTTGCTAACGCGAAGTGTTTGCTTGCGAAATGCAAATACAACGAGCAAAGTAATTACTGCAATAAGTATCCTATACCATACCAATGGCAAAGCACTTAAAGTAATTAACTGACCTAAAATCGCTGTAAAACCCCATATAAAGACAATTATATGAAGGTAGAAGTAACTCTTAATATTATCTGCGAGCATTTCTCAATAAAAATAAACCTAAAATAGCAAATACAACGTTTGGTATCCAAACAGCAACAATAGGAGGAATACTCGATGCCTCTCCTAAAACACTAAATACCTTGTCAAAAAACACGTATATAAAAGCTAACGAGATACCAATAGCTAAATTGATTCCCATCCCACCTCTGCGTTTCATAGAAGATACAGAGACAGCAATGATCGTTAAAATAAAAGCAGAAACAGGTACACTGTACTTTTTGTATAATACGACTAAATAGATATTTATATTCGATGATCCTCTTGCCTGCTCCTTAGCGATAAAGTTTCTAAGCTGTTGCAAGGGCATCGTCTCAGCAGCATAAACAACAGGAGTTAAATCATCTAAGTCAAAATCTAACTTCAGTTCCTTCTTGTCTGCTCTTTCTATTTCATCTCCTTCTGCGCCTACCTCTCTCTTGGCATATTTATGCAACATATAAACTTCTGCCTCCGGATCCCATACAATGCGTTCTGCTGTAATTTTTGTCTTTAACTTATTGCCATCCATCTCCTCCATCATAAAGTTAAAACCTGTCTTTGTTGTCGACGAAAAACTACTTACATAAATAAACTCATTTGCACTAATTTGCCTATAAACATTCTGAGATTCCCGAGCCTCACTTCTCGTCAGATATTTATATCTAAAATCATTGTATCCTGCACTTGCTTTAGGCACTAAATAAAATGCCATAAACATAGCCATTAAAGAAACCAAGGTAGCTCCAATAAAATAAGGTCTTAGAAAGCGATTAAACGAAATCCCAGAACTTAAAATAGCGACGATTTCTGTATTATTAGCCAATTTGGAAGTAAACCAAATGATAGAGATAAACAAAAATATGGGAAAAAGCATATTAGCAAAGTAAATCGTAAAGTCGAGATAATACTGCAATATTTCTAACAGAGGAGCTTGCTTGTCTATCATTTTATTTACTTTCTCTGAAACGTCGATAACTATTCCGATAGGTACAAACAATAATAACATTACAGTAAATGTTACTAAATACCTCTTAAGAATATACCAATCAATAATCTTCATACCTTGCTAATTAGATCTTTTTCTATACTATATTACAAACGTTGATCCATTTGTCTTACCATCTTATTCTTCCACTCTGTGAAAGTTCCAGCTAATATCTGACGACGAGCTTCACGCACAAGCCATAGATAAAAACCTAAATTGTGGATACTTGCAATTTGTTTCCCCAGCGATTCGTTTGCTGCAAACAAGTGACGTAAATACGCTTTTGAGTAAGCCGTATCTACCCATGTATAGCCATTCTCATCGATAGGTGAAAAGTCTGCCTCCCACTTTTTATTCTTAATATTGATAGATCCATGTGCTGTAAATAACATTCCGTTACGCGCATTACGCGTCGGCATTACACAGTCAAACATATCTACTCCTAATGCGATATTCTCCAAAATATTAATCGGCGTACCAACCCCCATTAAATAACGAGGTTTTTCTGTTGGCAATATACCACATACTAATTCAGTCATTGCGTACATTTCTTCTGCTGGCTCTCCAACAGACAATCCACCAATAGCATTCCCTTCTGCCCCTACATTAGCGATATACTCCGCAGATTGCTCGCGTAGATCCTTAAATGTACTTCCTTGTACAATCGGAAATAACGTTTGAGAATATCCGTACATCTCTGGAACTTTAGCCAAGTGATCAACACATCTGTCCAACCATCTATGTGTACGGTGCATCGATCTTTTTGCATATCTGTAGTCACACGGATAAGGCGTACACTCGTCAAAAGCCATAATGATATCTGCTCCAATCGTACGTTGAATTTCCATAACGCTTTCTGGTGAAAAGAAGTGATATGAACCGTCGATATGCGATTTGAATTTTACACCCTCCTCCTTAATCTTTCTGTTAGATGACAGAGAATAAACTTGAAATCCACCACTATCCGTCAAGATATTTCTATCCCAATTCATGAATTTATGCAAACCACCTGCTGCCTTTAAAATTTCCATTTTTGGACGCAAGTATAAATGGTATGTATTCCCCAAGATAATATCTGGGTTTATTTCCTCTTTTAACTCTCTTTGATGAACACCTTTAACTGTAGCAACAGTTCCAACTGGCATAAAGATTGGTGTTTCTATTACACCGTGATCTAACGTTATCTTACCTGCTCTCGCACGAGATTGTGCATCTGTCTGTAATAAATCGAACTTCATATTAATTATTTACAACTCGCAAAGATAATGTAAAACAATCTAAGCGAACAATATTAATTTATTTTTATCATTTGTCATTCACCCTATAAATAAGCCCTGCTTTTCAACAACAACCAAATTACAATTGGAGCTCCAAAAAGTGACGTTATTGCATTAATAGGCAGCAAAAAATGATCTCCTCCTATCTGTGTTAGCATATCACAAAGCAACATCAATATTGCCCCTATACCTGCCGAATAATAGATCAAACTTCGGTGCTGATTTACTCTAAATAGCATACGCGTAATATGCGGAACTGCTAACCCTACAAAAGCTATCGGTCCTACAAATGCTGTGGATACACCAGCCAACAAAGCCGTTACTACAATAATGCTATTGCGCGTTAACTTTAAATTTATCCCCATCGAAGAAGCGTAATTATCTCCAAGTAATAAGGCATCAAGTCCCCTTGCTAACGACAAAGCTCCCAATAGACCTATCAGTACAACAAAGGCAAAAAAGCTAATGACTTCATAACTTAAATTGCCCAAGCTACCCAAGGCCCAAAAAGTAAATCGCTTGATTTCCTCTGCTGAACTAAAGAAAGTCAGTATACTAATAGCAGCATTGGCAAAACTCCCGAACATAATTCCCACAATTAGAATTGTCGCAGTATTCTTAACTTTATAAGACACACTCAAAACTAAAAGCAGTAATAAGAAGCTCCCTAAAATAGATATAATAGCAACACCGTAGGTAGAAGATAACAGAGAAACCAGACTTGCAGGTAAAATCGAACTCCCCAAAAACAATATAGCAACACCTAAACCTGCACCAGAGCTAACCCCTAACACATAAGATTCTGCCATCGGATTTCGAAAAAGGGTCTGCATTAATAAACCACTTACTGACAAAGCAACCCCTACCAGCATAGCTACTAAAGCTTTGGGTAAGCGAAAATTCAATACAATATAGCGCCAAGTACTCTTCATTTCCTCATCCCCCAACAATATCGCTACAACCGAATCAAAGGGTATGCGAATTGTCCCTGTGGAAATATTCAATATAAATACCACAAAGATTGAGAAACATAAAAGGAGGGCTATCATTTTTTTCATCATTATTTCAACTGCTTGTAAAACACAGGCTCATACCCGGGTAAAACCTCTGGGTGAAAAATGTAGATTAAATCTTTCAATACAAGATCAGGACGCGTAGGTCCTAATTCATAAAAGACAGTTCCTCCCGTGCTACCTTTGGTAGGTGCAAAAGAAAACACCTTGCCCGATTGAAAGGATTTAAAATTGGCGTAATGAGGATTTGCCTCTTTCAATTGTGCCAATGTTTCATAGTGCCCTGGATTGATCCAATATTCAGCGTCTTTCGCCTTATCGAATACACTTTCGAAACTCAGAGCAAGACTACCTGTTACCTCAGTGTCTTTCCACAAGTAATCAGATACAGCGTCTTTGAAATAGATACCTGCCCAGCTGCCTCCTCCTGGCATATACCACACATCTTGGTACATAACACCACTCATCACCGTTGGCTGAACAACTATATCATTTACTAATTTCAAAGCATTTTGATATTCCTCCTCAATCTCTGTAAATAAGCGTTCAGCTTTTTCACGTTTGTCAAATAAAACACCATATAACTTGATCCATTCCGCTTTACCCAATGGAGTTTGCTCTACCCAATCGCCATTGTACAAAACTGCAATGCCACTTTGAGCAATTGTCTGTAAACTCTTATTGCTATCGTCCATTGCAAAAGCCACTACCACCCCAGGTTCCAAATCAATTACTTGTTCCGTGTTTAAGCTCTCGTTCGACCCTAACTCTTTTACTTTCCCCTCATTGATCAATTGACGTACAACAGGAGTAGAAATATAGTCTAAACCTGGAAAACCTCTTAATGTACCTACTTCATTCAATAATTCTAAAGCTGGTATATGCGTTGTTGAAGTAACGACAATATCCTTGACAGGTACTTCAATCCTCTGTCTGTTCTTTAATGAATCAGGTAAAACAGCCTCTTTCTTAGCTAATACATAACTATAAGTCTTACTACTCCCTGCCCAAGGTTGTGATATATTTACAAGGGAATAATCTTCGTGATATTCAATTTCTAACCCTTTAGCATAAGCAATGGAAGTCGTTCCACTAAAAATATTCTCACGTTGAACATCTCCTCGTGCTATTTGTTTTTTACATGATGTAAAACCAAATAAAACTGATAATACACTAAGTGTAATTACTATTCCTTTTTTCATATAAAATCAATGGTTTGTTTCACAAATGTAGAATTATTTCTTAGACTTTTGAAGCAATTACACCTCCTGATAATTGTAATTTATGACGAAAAGAATAATTTATATTAAAAATCTCATTACTTTTATATATAATTGTATTATCTATGGCAAACTTAAAACAACTAATATATACGAATAAAGCATTATTGTGTATAGCTATTTTGCTCTTTGCTGTTACTTTGCAAGCTTGTAAAAAAGAAGTCAAACAACAGCCTAAAGTAGAATATGGTACATTCACTAACCCAGAAACTGCGTTCAATGAGTGCAAAGAAATATTGAATAACCTTTCTTTGAATTTGAATAAAACACTCGATAAGAAACAGACTACAAAATAAAACATTATGAAGTATATCATTAAAAAAGCGATAATAACCTTATTATTTGTTTTTGGATTTTCGCTAAACTTCTTTGCACAAGAAGCTTTTTCGGAATTTGAAAAAGACAAACAGGTTAATAATGTCATCGTAAACAAGAAGATGTTTGAAATGATGAGCAACGTCAAAGTAAATCAATCGAGCGAAGAAGATAAAGCTTATTTTAACTTGATAAAAAAGCTTGACAACCTTCGTGTTTTTCACACTAAAAACGATGCAAGCAAAAGTAAAATGACAACTGCTGTAGCTGACTATGCATCTAAAAAAGGCCTAAAACAATTTTCGTCAAGTAATAAAAATGGCGCTGAAGTAACCATCTATATTAACAAAGACGGCAGTGCTACGAATGTCAATGAATTGGTTATGTTAAATCAAGACAGCAGCAAGGGAGAAAATAGCATCATGTATTTGCAAGGCAGTTTCAGTATAAATGAAATATCAGCACTAACAAACAAAATGAATCTACCTGTAGGAGATTCTTTCAAATAATCAAAAGCACCGAATGGTGCTTTTTTTATGCTGTATAAACAATACCTCATATATAACAAAAAAAGCCATCCTTTTAGGATGGCTTTATGCTTGTGACCCGACTGGGGCTCGAACCCAGGACCCCAACATTAAAAGTGTTGTGCTCTACCAACTGAGCTATCGAGTCATTGAAAACATATTTTGTTTCCCAATTGCTGTGCAAAGGTAAACCTTTTTGAATACCATCCAAACATTTTATTTATATTTTTCCCAGCATTTACAACACTCCAGACCTAACTATTTAGTTTTTAAGCATTAGAAGAAATAATAATATTTACCTGCTTTAAATATTTTAAATCATAGATTGTACAAAAGATAAAGTAGCTCCATAAAATGAAAACATAAGGATCTCCTTCCTCTCCCAACTACAAATAAAAAGAGAGAAAATAAACAAAAGTCAAAAACACAACACCTTTGAATAGTCACTCTATCCCAACAAAAGAGCATTCATTCAATTACCAACTCATATCCAACCTCATCCCTTCTATCTCACTTGTTTCGGCAACACCCCTTACAACTTTCAACCAACTACAGTCACCTCAACACTACAAGACACCTACAAATGACTACCGAAGTTCAAAGCCGTATCTCCTTAAAATTTCTACTCCATTTTTAAAATAATGAGGTTAATTCCCTCCTTTTTTTTCAATTCCCCTCCTTTTTCCCATCTTTTTTTACACTATTGAAGGCAGGAAGCTTCCTCAAACAACCTGTAATGCAAAAAAAAGTATTTTTTTTCGCAATCAAAACAAAATCTAAACCACTACAAATAAACACATTACATCAATTTATTCAAAATTCCCTTTTCAGAAACACCCATTCTCATCGCAGCAACAGAAGGCATTCAAGCAAGATTATAGGACATTCTTAGGACAATGATAGGACTATAACAGGCAAAACAAGCCTTTTGTCCTTCTATCCTCCCTTTGTAGATTACTTATTGATAACAAATAATGCCAGATCATCAACCGCATCCCCTCGTGAAATATCCACCTACTTGCCTTATACCATTCTTTGATTTCCTTCTTTACAAGTTCAAATTCCATTCAAGCCCAGCAAAGTAAAGCAAGCAACTTTTTCAATTTTCTTTTATTTGTGAAACTACCGTATCTAAGCATTTTATACCTTATAATATTCAAAAAAAGACAAGGCCATGGCAGAAATAAAAGAAGGAATATTAGGACCCTTAGTAGGCAAGATTGCATCTGTAGTTGGAGTAAAGTGGAGAGGTAGAAATATACTGAGATCAAAACCGACAAAATCGAAGAAAAAAGCCACAGAAACACAGCTCAAACAATGGGACAAGATGAGCTTGGTTTCTTCCTTTTGCAGTCGATTCAAAGAGTTTGTCAATGCAAACTGCCCACCTATAGCCGTAGGAACAAAATGGTTGAACGGAAAAGAGCAAATGATTTCAAGGCTAATGAAACAAGGAGTTGTCGAACACGAAAACACACAGTATATCAATATCGAAAAAGTATTGCTCTCCATAGGCGTACTCGCTCCTGCTGTGATCAAAAAAATCAACCGATTAAAAACGGGCAAGCTAAAAGTGCAATGGGACAATGCGCTAATTAATCCCCTCGCTTTAGATACAGATCAACTTACGATCATGACCTATCACGAAGATTTAGATCAGTTCATCCCTATCACAGCTATCGCACAGCGCAGAGACAAATATGCTCACTTTAATCTACCTGAACAATGGACTACGGGTAGAGTTTACTTGTGGAGTATGTGGAAAGCCCAAGATGGCAGTGTTCACAGTACAAGTTGTTTTCACGGTGTATTGGATCTAAATGCAAATTCAGAAGAATTACCCATAGAAAAAACAACAACACAAATAGACAACGAAAATAAAGCAACTGACAATCACACAAAAGCTTCAACTACAACAACCACTCCTAAACCACACTCAACAGTCAAAAACGCCAAAGCGAAAAAGGAGGTAAACAAAACGATTAAAGTAAAGCATACCGAAGTCAGCCAAACAAAGACTAACATCGATACGAGCAAACACACTCCTTCTGTTATTACAGAGCAACAAGACAAAAAAGAGGTCAGCCCAAACGTCCCCTTTGGTCTAATTCGAAAAATTAAAAAAGTAACTCCTAAAAACAAGAACCAGATCAGTCGAACAAACTCCCCTCAGTACACAGAAAACACATTGAACGCTCAAGAGCTCCCTAATAGTATGATGACCAAAATGAGGGAAGAACAACGAGAGTGAAATAGTTTGTGTAAACGAGTCATTCGGAACACAGCCTCTTATCCCTATTTTGTAAAGTTCAATAAATAGATTTCCTTCTGAGATAGTACATCCTTTAGAAAGGGAATATCAATATTTATCCTTTAATTTGTCTGAGCGATATCTTATCGCTCAATCTGTTTTCGTTAACAAAAAATAAATAGGCAATTTCGGAAAATTAACAAATGGAGAGATTTCATCTTCAATGCCTTATACTACACTACACAACAGAACATCAATAAAATGAAAACAAGCGACCATAACTATCGATATGATAATTATCATTTTAAATGTTAAAAAATATAACTACCTTAGTGTTAAAATAACAAAAATAAACAAGTTATGGCACTACAAAACTTACCTCTTTACAACTTTGCCAATGGTACATTAATGATTATCATATTTGCATTGGTATGTGTGGGATTAGTTATTGCTTTATTCATGTTCATGGGAGGCTCACCTAAGCTACCTGATACTGAAGATGAACAAGAGAAACAACAAGTTCCTCCTCAAGTTACACAAGATAACATGGAAAAAACGGAAGATCAACAATAGATATGTTCTATTTTAAAGAATTGTTCTTGCGCAAGAAAAAACAAAGAGAGTTACTACATAGTGACTCTCTTTGTTTTTTTATAGATACAGTATCACTTGACTTTGCACTAAGTCAACATACATAACGGTATTATACAGTCGAGCGCAAACCTATGATATACAAAAAAACGAGATACAGTAGCTGTATCTCGTTTCCACGATGTGACCCGACTGGGGCTCGAACCCAGGACCCCAACATTAAAAGTGTTGTGCTCTACCAACTGAGCTATCGAGTCAATTATGTAATTCTTTTTTTTATAGTGACCACAATGGGATTCGAACCCATACGTCTTGCGACACCACCCCCTCAAGATGGCGAGTCTACCAATTCCTCCACGTGGCCGTAATCTGTTACAACCAACTTTCCTTTTGACAAAGGAGAGTTAAGGTAGTTTTTCAAATAAGCCAAAGCTTACTCTTTTTGAAAATAAAAAGCTACTCTCATACTGAGTAGCTTCTTATCTTTGTGACCCGACTGGGGCTCGAACCCAGGACCCCAACATTAAAAGTGTTGTGCTCTACCAACTGAGCTATCGAGTCAATTTATTAATCTCTGAAAATGCCAATATGTATTTGTGACCCGACTGGGGCTCGAACCCAGGACCCCAACATTAAAAGTGTTGTGCTCTACCAACTGAGCTATCGAGTCGGCATTTTCAATAAATAGATTTCTTACTTTCGTGACCCGACTGGGGCTCGAACCCAGGACCCCAACATTAAAAGTGTTGTGCTCTACCAACTGAGCTATCGAGTCAATTTATTAATCTCTGAAAATGCCAATATGTATTTGTGACCCGACTGGGGCTCGAACCCAGGACCCCAACATTAAAAGTGTTGTGCTCTACCAACTGAGCTATCGAGTCATTGCGATTAGACTTGAATTGTAATTGTGACCCGACTGGGGCTCGAACCCAGGACCCCAACATTAAAAGTGTTGTGCTCTACCAACTGAGCTATCGAGTCGTTATTTCAATTCCTAATTGCGGGTGCAAATATAGAACGTTTTTTTTAAAATCCATGACATATTTGTTTTATTTTTGCCCTTAATTTCAAATTATCCCCTAACTTACTATATAACAACTCCTTATTTTTATGAAAAAAATTATCCTTGTAGGCTATATGGGCTCAGGAAAATCAACCATAGGTAAAAAACTTGCCGAAGACTTATCTTTCCCTTTTATAGACTTAGACGACTATATCGAACAAAAAGAGCAAACTTCGATTAGTGCTATATTTAAAAACAAAGGAGAGATTCATTTTCGAAAATTAGAACACCTTGCTCTTCGCGAAATTATAGATCTACCCCAAAATGTAATTCTCAGTTTAGGAGGAGGCACACCCTGCTATGCAAATAACCACGAAGTATTACAAAGGGAAGATGTCAAGTCTTTTTACTTGAAAGGTTCAATAAAGACGCTTGCCAATCGATTAGAAAAAGAAAAAGAGCATCGCCCTATCTTAAATCAAGATACAGACGATACTCTCGAAACTTTTATTGCCAAACATCTATTTGACCGTAGCTACTTTTACTATCAAGCAAAACATATTATCTCAATTGACGATAAGTCCGTCAATGAGATTGTCACTGATATCAAAGCACTATTATAAATAAAACAAGATAATTGGATTAACTTAAATATGCGTATTCCTCTTCTTTGTCAAAAACAACTTGAATGTGTTCCAATAGAGAAGTTGAAAGAGATATCCCTTTAAAGTCCGCTTTAACGGGATATTTTTTATGATTTCTATCCACGAGTACAGCAGTCTTCATTTTCTTTAGTGGAACGTTTAAAAAGTGTTTTACACCATAAATTAACGTTGCTCCTGAATTAAGTACATCATCAACCAACAAGATTGCTTTATCCTGGTACTCTGACGCAGAGATAGAAGTTTCAATTGGATTTATTGGACTTTGCTTATCAATGCGCACCTCGCAAAGACTAACTTTTATATCAGATATTCGCTCAAGTTCTTCAGCGATTTTCTTTGCAAAAATGTAACCGCTATTAGCTATACCTGCAATAACGATTTCCTTTTCATCTACGTAGGTTTCATACACTTGATAAGCAATGCGCTTTGTTTTAAAAGCAATCTGCTCTTTCGTTAAAATAATATTCTTAGTCATGTTGTTGTTTTACTATTTTTATAAATACTTCTCTATCTTTTCGGGGTTTTATAGAATTATAACAAGGTTCTAAAATCTCAATGTTGAGATCCGAAACGCAAAATAACTTCTTATATTCACTTAGACTGCCTCCAAAAGGAGGATCAACACTATCAAACTCACAATCAAAAAGGACACCAACCAAGCGCCCATTCACTGCGAGGAGTTCTTTCATTTTAGCAACATACTTCGGCCTTAACGCTATAGGCAATGAACAAAAGAACGTATGCTCCAATATTAAATCGTACTGACCTTCATGCTGAAAGAAATCTCCTAAAACTACCTCGTCAATAGGAAACAAAGGAAACTTTTCTAAGGTTTCACGAGCAGCTAAATCTGTCAAATCTAAACCGACCACATTAGCGAACCCTTGTTCTTTGAGGTACATTAACTCATATCCGTGTCCCAAACCTGGTATCAGAATCCGAATATGCTTATCTGTCAATTGATTCAAATACTCCTTGATCGGGGTAGTAATTCCTTTTGCATTCCAAAAGTCACTCCCTTCAATATATCTACGTTCCCAATATGCTTTATTCATTAACTTCATCTTCATCATCCTCGTAATCCAAAAAATCATTAATATCTCTCAAATCTTTTTTGGTAGGCCTACCTGTGCCATTTGCTCTATAGTGACTCTTGGCTAATCGCAACATTTCTATGTGTTCAAAAGCTTCTTCTGGAGTAGTATCTCTACGGTAAATATCTACCAGTTTTGCCCCTACTCTATTTTGGGGAATATCTAAAACTGACAATTGATATACTATCTGATCCTTTCTTAACGTTATCTTATCGGTAGGGAATACTTCTCGAGATGGTTTAGCGGCTTGACCATTAACTGTTACGTGCCCCTTTTTACAAGCTTCTGTAGCTATATTTCGAGTCTTATAGTACCTAACACACCATAAATACTTGTCAATTCGCATAATAAAATATTAATTTTTAATAACAAAGTATACAAAAATAAAGTAAAATTGTATCTTGCACTACTAAAATAAGTCAAAAAAATGAAGAGAATTTTTGCCGGTCTAAGTCTATTATCATTAAGCTTAGTATTTGTTAACTGTAAAAGTGATGACAATAGCGGAGGTACTGTAACTGTACCATTAAGAGACCGTACTGAAGTTTATACTGAAAACAAGACGGATATAGAAAAGTTTCTAACTAATAACTATATCTACGAGAATAAGGAAACAGGAGAAATTAGATTAGATAGTATACAAAGTAAAGACTACGATGGAGAGCCTATCTTAAAAGATGACCCAAGATTTAAGACAATAAAATTTAAAAACGATTTATACAGTATTAACCCAATAGCGACAAAGACGATTGACCCTTATACAGGAATGTGGAAGGATGCAGTAAGTCGTTTGGAATACAATCCCTTTGACGATGCTGTACAGGAATACGAAATCAACTATTTCATCATAGAAGAAGGAACGGGAAGTCATGTTCTACCTATCGACTCTACTTATGTGAAAAGTAAAGTATATAACTTAAATAACGAAGTAGTATCAAATCCTTATAAACCTGACTATTATTCTTATCCATTGACAATACACGAATACAATGGTTCGAATGTAGTAACAGGTAAATCAGTGTCTCGTCCTGCTCAACTAACATCAGGAGAAAGACAACTGCTTTCATTAATCAAAACAGCTACGTCTATCAAAACAGGAGCTGACGGAAGTGTAGAGGTTGAAGGAAAAGCAGGTAGACTTATAGCAATTATCCCATCAGGACTATATACATTCAATAATCCTGTCGGAGGAAAATTAAAAGGTTACCAGCCTGCTATTGTCGATATCTCTTTATACTACGCCATAGAGCGAGATCACGATTTGGACGGAATCCCTTCAAAGTACGAAGTAGATCCTTCAAAAATCGGTACAGAATTAACACTGGAAGACTATTTCAGTTATTCGACAAGCGGTTTTAGCAATACGCCAAACTTTTTGAATGTTGATGATGATAATGATGGAGTTCCAACCTATTTAGAGTTACAATACAAAGAAAATGGGGTTGTTAAACATTATAAATATGATGATGAGAAGTTAAAAATGTGTACGGATACACCAAACTATTTAGATAGAACTTGTCGCCCTTATATGGAAGAAGGTGAATGGGTTTGGAAAAACTTAAAATAACAATTATTACATATATCAAAAAAGGAAGTCGTCTACATAGACGACTTCCTTTTTTTTGAGAATAGTATACCACAAAAAAAAGGAGTAGCTCACGCTACTCCTTTTTATATTTCTAATGACGATTATCTTTTAAATTTTCTATTGATAGCTTTCTCTGCTTTTTCAATGATTGCAGCAGCATTCAAACCATATTTCTCCATCAATTGCTCTGGTGTACCAGACTCTCCAAAAGTATCTTGAACGGCAACAAACTCTTGAGGTAGTGGATTATTCAAAGCTAATACTCTCGATACGCTTTCTCCTAAACCTCCTAAGAAATTGTGTTCTTCTGCAGTAACAATACAACCCGTCTTAGCAACAGACTTCAAAATAGCTTCTTCATCTAATGGCTTAATCGTATGAATGTTAATCACCTCTGCAGAAATACCTTTTTTCTCTAATTCTTCAGCAGCAATTAACGCTTCCCATACTAAGTGACCTGTTGCAACAATTGTAACATCCGTACCTTCACTTAACATCACCGCTTTTCCAATCACAAACTTTTCATCTGCAGGAGTGAAGTTAGGCACCACTGGGCGTCCAAAACGCAAATAAACAGGTCCATTGTGCTCTGCAATTGCAATCGTCGCCGCCTTTGTTTGATTGTAATCACAAGTATTAATTACAGTCATACCAGGTAACATTTTCATCAATCCGATATCCTCTAAGATTTGGTGTGTTGCACCATCTTCTCCAAGAGTCAACCCAGCATGAGATGCACATATTTTTACGTTCTTTTCAGAGTAAGCAACTGATTGACGAATTTGATCATAAACACGCCCTGTTGAGAAGTTAGCAAAAGTTCCAGTAAAAGGAATCTTTCCACCGATAGTCATTCCAGCAGCAATTCCAATCATATTAGCTTCAGCAATACCGATTTGGAAGAATCTCTCAGGATTATTCTTGATAAACTCCTCCATTTTTAATGAACCGATTAAATCAGCACACAACGCTACTACATTCTCATTCGTTTTACCAAGCTCAGCTAAACCAGCACCAAAACCTGAACGAGTATCTTTACTACCTGTATTTGTATATTTTTTCATTTTCAATACTATTTAATAAGATTAATAATCTCCAAAAGAAGTTTCTGGATTTTGTTTAAAAGCTTCCTCTAATTGAGCGTCATTTGGAGCTTTACCATGCCAAGCATGTGTTCCCATCATGAAGTCAACTCCATTCCCCATCTCTGTATGTAACAATACACAAACTGGTTTTCCTTTTCCTGTTTTAGCTTTCGCTTCTTCGTAACCTTTTATAATAGCATCAATATTGTTTCCTTCTTTCAGTTCAATCACGTCCCATCCGAAAGCTTCAAACTTAGCTCTTACAGATCCTAAATCCAAAACCTTATCTGTTGGTCCATCAATTTGTTTCCCGTTTAAGTCAACTGTAGCAATGATGTTATCAACATTCTTAGCAGATGCGTACATTAAAGCTTCCCAGTTTTGACCTTCTTGTAATTCACCATCACCTAACAAAACATAAACAAGGTGATTATCGTTATTTAACTTCTTAGCCTGAGCAGCTCCACAAGCAACAGACAGTCCTTGACCTAAAGATCCTGATGCCATTCTCACTCCTGGTAAGTGATCATGTGTTGTTGGGTGCCCTTGTAATCTTGTATTGATTTTTCTAAATGTAGCTAATTCGCTTACAGGGAAATAACCACTACGAGCTAAAACACTATAGAATACAGGCGATATATGTCCGTTTGATAAAAAGAAAATATCTTCATCTTTACCATCCATATCGAACCCTTCTTTTCTATCCATTAATCTTTGATATAATGTCACTAAGAACTCAGCGCATCCTAAAGATCCTCCTGGGTGTCCTGAACTAACAGCATGCACCATTCTAAGAATATCTCTTCTTACCTGAGTAGTTAACTCAGTTAATTGTTGTGTGTTTGGTTTCATTACTTTAAATAATATGATTTATTGCTATACAAATATAGCACATATTTGTCGTATTACTACCTTTTTGTACCTCCTTAATTGATGGATTTAATAACTTTAGCATCTATTTTTTAAGGATAATACCGTATGTTTGTTGTAATCCAAAAAGCCAAAAAAATGGAAGATACACCTATATCTCTTAGAACAAAAAGCTTAGCAATAGGCTACAAATACAAAGGAGCAAATATAGCTATCCAAGAGAATATCAATCTTTCACTACCCCAAGGACAGTTAATCAGCTTGCTCGGGATAAATGGCATTGGCAAAACAACTCTACTGCGTACCCTCGCTGGAGAATATACTCCTCTTTCTGGAGAGCTCTATATACTTGACAAATCTATCAAGGAATACACAAGAGAAGAAATCGCAACAAAGATAAGTGTAGTGCTTACCGAAAAGGTGATTGTGCAAAATCTAACTGTATATGATTTGATCCGAATAGGTCGTACTCCACATTTAAAGAGAAATACCCTTTTGAGAGAAGAAGACATCAAGTGGATTGATAAAGCTATATACTATTGTCAGTTAGAAGATCTAAAAGGCAGAAATATTTCGGAGTTAAGTGATGGGCAATTACAACGCGTATTTATTGCAAGGGCAATTGCACAAAACACCCCTATTATATTACTTGACGAACCGTCAAATCACTTAGATTTTCACCACAAAGTATCGCTGTATAAAATCTTAAAACAGCTGGCACGTGAGGAAAACAAAACAATCTTGCTCTCCAATCACGATATAGACTTAGCGTTAAAACTAAGTGATCAAATTATTGTTTTAAAAGAACGCTTTTCAATACAAGGCAAAATAAAAGAAGTTGTTCAAATGAATGTATTTGACAACTTCTTTAACGATGCTTCTATCTCTTTTTGTCCAGAACAACTTCGCTTTACTTTAGTTGAGTAGGACTATTGTGTCTTTTGTTTTTTAGAACATTCTCTCTGTTCCATTCTATTTGTTTTTCAAATGGGTCACTTCTAAAAGGGCAATCTTCTTTGGTGCAAATTTTACATGAAAAACTTTTACAATCATCCATATGAACAAAAAGCTCTAAGTCTGTACCAAACTTTTCACTAATCTCCCTTTCTAATATTTCGACCTCCTTGTGTCCTTCAACAATTGTAAAATACCATGGAACAGTCATGTGACAATCGAAATGCAAAACACTGCCATATTTGATTATTCGCAAATTATGTAAGTCAATCCAATTAGCTCTGCGGTGTTCTTGTAAATAAGCGATAACTTCTTCCAAGAGTAATTCGTCTGTTTCGTCCATGATGCCCGATATAGCTCCCCGAACAATCTTATACCCAGTCACGATGATTATACCGGCAAAGATTAATGCGACTCCACCATCTAACCATTGATATCCTGTAAAATAGAGTAAAACTAAACCTATGATAATACCAATAGTTGAATAAGTATCAGATTGCAAATGCTTACCACTTGCTATCAATGCCAATGATTTATTTTGACTTCCCTTTCGGATAGCATACCAACCCAAGACGTAATTTACAATCGCAGTAATACCAACTAATAAGATACCGTAGTCTAATTGACCAATAGGTTGGGGATCCAAAAAGTTTCTAACGGCTTCGAAGATAATCACTACACCAGCCATAATAATCAATCCGCCTTCAATAGTAGCGGAGATAAACTCCACTTTTCCATGTCCGTAAGGGTGATTTCTATCTCGAGGTAAAGAAGACAAATACAAACTATACAAGCCGATAAAACCACTTACAACATTTGTAACACTTTCTAATGCATCCGTAAGAATGGCAACAGAGTGTGTAATACTCCAAGCTATAATCTTGACAACAAATAAAAGTACTCCTACTGCTGCAATGATCTTTTGAAACTGATAATTATCTTTAGCTTTAGTATTCATTCCCTTACTATTTTAACTATTAAAATTCTTTCACTTCAACAACTTCTCCTACGCTTAATCCTTCCAAACGGTGATTGCCAATGCGAACTCTCACAAGTCTAAGTGTAGGAAAACCAACATTAGCCGTCATTTTTCTCACTTGTCTAAACTTTCCTTCGGTTAGTACGATGCGTACCCAGCTTGTAGGTCCATGTCTTTCATCTCTCACCCTTCTACCTTCACCTACCCAATCGGGTAAACACTCAAGTAGTTCAGCTTCACAAGGTTTTGTCATATACTTTTCCCCTTTCACTCCTATCTCAACCCCTGTTCGCAACAAAGCAACAGCTTCATCTGTTATCATACCATCAACTTGAGCATAATACTCTTTTTCGTACTTTGCCCCTCTAACTATTTCACTCATCATTCCATCGGTTGTCAGCAGAAGTAACCCCTCTGAGTTTTCATCTAAACGTCCAATAGCCATTGTTCCCTCAGGAAAATTATAAAGTTCCCCTAATTTGCGTTTATTGCGTTTCTTTTCATAGATGAACTGACTGATATAACCATGTGGTTTGTACAGTTTAAAATGCTTGTGATTCGATTGTTCTGACATTCTTTCTCAATACCTTTTCTGGGTGCAAATGTAGCCATTAAGTCCTATCCTATTATTAGGATTCTATTATAATTTGAAGTTTATTCCTTAAAAGTGCGTTCGTAAAAAGAGCTAATGGCTTCAATATACCTTTGACCGTGATATTCATTTGACAATGCTTGGAAGCCTTGCAAGTGCCCACCTTTGAACAAGATAACCTCACTTTTTTCATTCAAATACTTAGCTCTATAACTATCCTCAGGTGAGGTCAAACCATCTCTGTCTCCCGCGAAGAAAAGAACAGGTAAAGACAACTTGCTTAGGGCCAACTCGTATTTAGAGGAGCTTTCAGGTAGAGTCAATTCTCGCTCTAAGTGTTTGTGTACCACTTCTACTACTTTCTTTGGATTTCCAACAAATCCCTCAGCTATCAAATAATCATAAGGAAGTTGCGAATAAAGTTCTGTTGCATAAATAGTCCCCATAGATAAAGCCCATACTCCTATTTTGGTATCAAAACGCGCTTTGGTATAATTTACAACAGCTTTTAAATCTAAAGTAAACTCGTCGTAGTACAATACATCTTTTTCAACAACAAAATCTTGACTCTCTCCAAATCCTCGGTAATCAAACATAACTACAGTATACCCTTGTCCGACTACTTCCAATACTTGTCTAACTAAATAGGACATATTGCCATTATCCCCATAAGCCAAAATCAAAGTGCGGTGCAAGTCACTTTCTTCTTTGGGAAAGATAATCCACGACTTCAATTTATAAGCATCCTCCGTAAGAATTTCAACTGCTTCAAATTTATACTCCGAATTACCTGGGTGATCTACATACTCTTTTATGGGTTCCAATGCGTATACTGTACACGTAAGAAACAACAACAAAAATGACAGAAAGTTTCTCATAGTAAAATATCTTTTCTTACTCAAAGATAGGAATAAAGAAAAGACACAAATAATGATTTTCCAAAATTGCGATGTCTCAGCATTGTAAATCACTATAAACCCCCTCTTTGATTACCGACAATAATACAGGTCTAAATAAGAAATCCTTAAATATTTGAACTTCTAAATAATTAATTCTTATTTTTGTTTACTATAAAAATAACACATTATGCAACATATCATTGATCGTTTTATCAGTTATGTAACTGTTGACACTGAATCTGATGCTTCTTCAAACACATGTCCAAGTACTGAAAAACAATGGGACTTAGCAAATAAATTAGTAGAGGAGCTTAAACAAATAGGATTAGAAGATGTTACTATAGATGAAAATGCTTACATCATGGCAACATTACCAAGTAACGTAGATCACGAAGTACCTACAATCGGTTTCATCGCTCACTTTGATACATCTCCTGATTTTTCTGGTGCTAATGTTAAACCACAAATCGTTGAAAACTATGATGGTGGTGATATCGTTTTAAACAAAGAACAAAATATCATATTATCTCCGTCTTACTTTAAAGACTTGTTACAATACAAAGGTCAAACCTTAATTACTACTGACGGTACAACATTATTAGGTGCTGATGATAAAGCTGGTATTACTGAGATTGTATCAGCAATGGAGTATCTAATCCAACATCCGGAAATCAAACACGGTAAAATCCGCATTGGATTTACACCTGACGAGGAAATTGGTAGAGGAGCACACTTGTTTGACGTTAAGAAATTTGGCGCTGAATGGGCTTATACAATGGACGGAAGTCAAATTGGAGAGTTAGAATTTGAAAACTTTAATGCGGGATATGCTAAATTGACTTTCTCAGGAAAAAGCGTACACCCAGGCTATGCTAAAGGTAAGATGATCAACTCTGTCTTGCTTGCAAACAAGTTTATCAAAAAATTGCCAAAAGACGAAGTACCTGAAAGAACAACAGGATATGAAGGTTTCTTCCACGTACACCACGTTACAGGTACTATTGAAGAGTCTGTAGTTGAGTTAATTATACGCGATCACAACTTGAAAAAGTATGAAAAGCGCAAAAAGCAAATTGCTAAACTTGCAGATAAAATCAACAAAAAATACAACAAGAAATTTGGTGGCCCAATTGTGAATTGTGAAATTGGAGATCAGTATTTCAATATGAGAGAAAAAGTTGAGCCTGTGATGCATATCGTAGATATCGCTGAAGAAGCTATGAAAGCCCTTGACATTAAACCTTTGATTAAAGCTATTAGAGGTGGTACAGATGGAGCACAATTGTCTTATATGGGATTGCCATGTCCAAACATTTTTGCTGGAGGACACAACTTCCACGGAAAATACGAGTACGTACCAGTAGAAAGCATTGTAAAAGCTACTCAAGTAATTGTAAAAATTGCTGAACTTACTGCTGCTAAAAAACAATAAGGATATTCTTATTCTCATATAACTAAAAAGAGGTCTATGTATAGGCCTCTTTTTTTTATATCTGCCAAATCATTCCTTAATTTTTTAATAAAAATACTTTGTCATAATATGACTATATTTTGATAATACAATAATTTTACACTAACATTACTTAGAACAAATAAAAATAATTCATGTTTTATTAGGTTAGAATTAATATCCATTATAATTTTGTTATTTATTCTAATTAAAAATAATGAAAACGTATTGGACAATTACCTTCGCAGTTATAAGTGTACTCTTTCACTTAAACTTACATGCTCAGACTGCTGTTGGAAGTATTAAAGGAGTAGTTTTAGACGAAAACTCACTTCCAGCTATTGGAGCAACCGTAATGATTGACAAAACAACAACTGGTACAGCTACAAATGAGCAAGGAGAGTTCGTTTTACAAAGTAACTTAGGTTCCACGACCATTACAGTAAACTATATCGGATATAAACCATATTCGAAAACGATTGCTGTAAAAGAAGGAACACAGTCCTTGAGAATAAAATTAGAACAAGACTTAGCTGTTCTGAATGATGTTGTGATTACTGCTAAATCGAAAGTCACTTCTCTTAAAGAAGAAGCTTTTACTGTTAATGCTATTGACATGAAACAGTTGGCAAACAGCACAATGGATCTGAATCAAATCTTAAACAAAACATCGGGAATCAAAATACGCCAACAAGGAGGAGTGGGATCGGATTACAATTTCTCTATTAATGGTATGTCAGGTAAAGCTGTTAAATTCTTTATCGATGGGGTGCCTTTAGAAATGTTAGGTAAAGGAGTAGATATGAATAGCCTACCTATCAACATGGCACAACGCGTAGAAATATTTAAAGGAGTCGTACCAGTGCACTTAAGTACCGACGCTATGGGAGGTGCTGTAAATATTATATCAAATGGAACGAGTAAAGACTACTTAGACGCAAGCTATACAATAGGCTCTTTTAATACACATAAGGTTAATCTTAATGGACAATTAAAAGATCAGAAAACAGGTTTAATCATGCGCGTAAATACCTTCTTAAATAAATCAGATAACGATTATAAAATGAAGGACATGAAAATCTGGAACACCAATACAAATGCTTTTGAATTAAAAGATGTAAAGCGCTTTAATGATGAGTATCAATCGCTATTTGTTATGGGAGAGTTTGGTATTGAAGACAAATCATGGGCTGATCAATTGTTCGTAGGAGTTTCTCATTCCCTTTTTGACAAAAACATACAAACAGGAGCAGATCAAGAAGTTGTATATGGAAAACTAAAACAAGATGGAGATGCCAATAACTATTTTGTAAAGTATAAGAAAGCTAATCTACTCAATGATAAATTGGATATTAACTTTTATACTGGTTACTCTAAAAGCTTAGAAACTTCAACAGATACAGTTCTAAGAAAATACAGTTGGGATGGTAGTTATGTACCTTCAGCTACAAGTGAATTAGGAGGTTATCAAATAAACAAAAAACACGAAGATAGATTATACTCACAACTTACCACTACTTATAGAATAGCTGAAAATCATAAATTCACAGCAAATTACACCTTTGATTACTTAAAAAACACATCGTATAATACTCTTGTAAATAAGAAATCTGATATAACACCATCCAAGATGACCAAGCAAATACTGTCTTTAGCCTATCAACAAGACTTTTTTGATAAAAGATGGTCCAACATTTTTTTCGCTAAATACTACAAAGTAGATTTAGAAAAATTAGTTTTTAATAGAGAAACGCGTTTGGATGAGAAAGTAAAAGAACCATATGATAATTGGGGGTACGGTATTGCCTCTACCTTTAAAATAACAGATAAACTTGGAGTTAAAGCTTCGTATGAACACTCTTATCGCTTAGTTGAACCTGATGAAATATTTGGTGACGGCGTATCTGTAACGGCTAATATGGAACTTAAACCAGAAACAAGTAATAACTATAACCTTGGTTTCTATTACTCAAATAATTTTGCTGACCATTTTGTAAGAGCTGAAGTAGCTGGATATATAAGAGATACAAAGGATTTTATCTATACTGTACAAAACTTACACAACAGTACATTTAAATACGAAAACCTGACTAACATCCTAACTAAAGGAATCGAAGGGGAAGTTAACTATCAATACAAGGACTTAATCAGAGTCATGATGAACATCACGTATAACTATGCGTATAACAATACTAAATATGCGAATAATAGCAATGACGTGGTTTCTGCAACATACAAAAAAGAGGTACCAAACCAACCTTGGCTATTTGGAAACGTTGATGTTAGTATTGGACAAAACAATATCATCCAAGAAGGCAGTCGCTTAGAATTTCATTATGGCTTACAAATGACTGAATGGTACTATAAAAACTGGCAGTCTTACGGTAACAAAAGAAATATTCCGACCATACCAAGACAAACTTTACACAATGTTGGAGTTAGCTACTCCATGCAAAATGGCAAGTATAACTTTGCTCTTGATTGCACAAACATAGGAGATGCCCTTGCATACGATAACTTTAAGTTACAAAAACAAGGCCGCGCTTTTTATTTCAAGTTTAGATACGCATTAAAATAAAAGAATAAAATGAAATTAAATATATACAAAAGCATATCGTTACTATGCCTATTCTTCGTTTTGGGAAGTTGCAGTAAAGAACCAAGCAGCGCAGGAGGATATCAAGGAGAAGAAGATTACAACTACTTTTTGTTATCTGCCCTGGGAAGCTGGCCTAATACAGTTCACTATATGACAGCTACCAATGACCTCACACAAGGCCAAATGGATTTGAAAAAAGAAGGTGATGAAATTAACACTAAAGGTACCTATTCCTATATCGTAAAGAATGGATATATCTATAACTATAAAAACGATCAAGGTATCCTAAAGAAATTCAAATATACCAATGACCGATTAGTGACCATTAAAGAAATACCATATACCTACATATCAGAAATCTCAAGCTTTGTTTGGATAGATAGCAAAACACTTCTAATTGCTGGTACAACAGGAAATGCTGGTGAAATAAGATATACTATTATCAATGCAGAAGACCTTTCTATCATTAAACAAGATGCTTTTAAAGGCCTAACACCTTTTCCTGATGAATACAATCACTATATGGTCGGTGCAATTACTTATTTCGACAACACATTATATATGCAATATGGTTTTCGAGATGACAAATGGTTAATTCCCGATTACTATAATTTTGCTACTATTGATTACAGCGATTTTACAGTTAAAGATACAAGAGTAGATAATCGAAGTACAGGGGTGTCAAATGCTTCACCTTACTTCCACACGACATTTACAACAGAAAACAATCAATTTTATTATCCGTGTTTTCCAAGGGTACAAAGTGATGATGAAGACATATACTTGTTTAGAGTAAATCAAGGAGAAACCTCTTACGATGCAGACTACTCCTTTAACTTAACTAAACTGGTAAAAGGCAAAAAGGTAGAAACCATATTACAATACTTAGGAAACAATAAGATGATGGTACTTTACCGCGACAAAGAACTTGGTAATAGTTATAACGGAAGATACATTTTAGCCGATTTAGAAACGCAGCAAATCGTCAGAGAATTTAAAGAACTTCCAAGTGATGAACCTTATGAATGGGGAACTTTTGTTCAGAATGACAAATTATACTTCGCTATTAATTCGAAGGACAATAACAATTATGTTTGGATCTACGACAGTAAAACAGATAAAGTTACACAAGGAATGTCAATTCCAACAAATATCTCAGGATATGCAAGATTTGACAAATTCTATGATTAACGTATTTATATGGTATAAAAAAGCTTTCTAAATAGAAAGCTTTTTTTATTGTATGACGTTATCTATAACGTTTACTTTTTATTCGTGTCTACATTATTGTTTAATAAACGTTGTTTTAACTGATGTTCAGCATCTTTTAACTCCACTTCTACAGCTTTACGTTTTTCACGTCCCTCTGTTTGAATACGTACAATTTCGTCAATAGTACTAAGGATATCAGAGTTAACTTTGCGTATCGTTTCAATATCCACAATACCTCTTTCAGTTTCTTGTGCCACTTTTACTGTTGCATCACGTAGCATTTCACTGTTGCGAGTTAGCAATTGATTAGTTGCATCATTAACGGCTTGTTGTGCACTTAATGCTTGCTGAGAACGAGCAATCCCCAATGTAAGAACCATCTGGTTTTTCCAAAGTGGCAAAGTATTTACAATACTGGATTGTAGTTTCTCCATCAACATTAAACTATTATTCTGCACCATTCTTATCTGAGGGGAAGATTGAAGTATAACCATACGCGTCAGTTTCAAATCATGTACTTTTCTTTCAAAGCGCACAACTTGTTGCTCCATATCTTTATAAGCTTGAATCTTTGAGGGATCATTGTCTGACTCAGCCTCTTGTTTCATTTGTGGTAAAACTTGATCGTGTAATTCTACCAACTTCTGATCACCTGCTTCAATATACAAAGACAACTCCTTGAAGTACTTCTTATTCTCATCAAATAACTTATCAAACATTGCGACATCCTTCATCATGTTCTTATAATGACGTTCAAGTTGAAGTTCAATCGCATTAATATTTGTTTCAACCTTACTATACTGTGCTTGTAGTCTACCTATTTTCTTTTTGATTGAGTCAAAAAAAGGAATTAAGCTTTTCTTTTCAGCTATGCCCTCAAAAGATTTAATCTCTTGACGCAATCCAACAAGTACATTGGAAGTTTCTCCCAAATCTTTTGTCTGTACCTGTTTAAGTATCTCTGTTGCAAAAGCACTTGACTTTAATTGGCTCCCTGCACCGTATTGAATTACTTGAGTAGTGTTAGCTAAATTGATACTGTTCTTATAAGATTCAATTTGTCGCTGTTCTTGCTCCGTGAATTCCACATTGATTTCTGGAGCTAACTCTCTTTCTTGTCTTAATTGTTGAATATCTTTTTCCATATTTCTTTTTATAATAAACCTCGTGTTTTCATATCTTCTAAATAAGCTGATGATTCAGCTTCAATGGACATATTCTGAAATTTCATCTTACCTGTCAACTCATTTTCAAATGCTTGAGAAGCCTGTCCTATTGTAAATCTCAATTTTTCTTCTGCCTCCTTAATAACGTCATTCTCTATTTTTGACAACTCAATCTGATAATACTGTTGCAGAATATTCTCAATAGAATATGCATGTCTCTCTAAAAACAGTTCACTAACAAACTGGTCATTTTGACTTGTTATCTTCTTAACTAATAGAATCATCTTTGCAATATACCCTCTTACTTCAGCATTCTTTACTACAGTTTGCCACTTAGTTAAGCTATCAATAAAGGTACTTACTGATAAAATTTCAGATATATTCTTTCTTCGTATAAAATCCTTATAATCGTATTTCTTAGACCATTCTAAATTAATAATATACCTCAAGTGCAAACGTTGTAAAAACACTCTTAAATACATTGAAACAACTACTGCACCTCCCAAGAAAACGCAAAAGGATAATAATTTAAAGAAAGTTGTATTACCTATAAAAAAGTAAAAAAAGTAAACTCCTGTATACAAAGCCATCCAGAGAAAGCTTCCGTATAATAAACTTCTAATTTTACCAACAATTCCCATATATAGCATTCCCAATGGAGGAAAAACAAATGGAAAAAACAGAGATAGTATAGCCAACCAACTATGCTTTATCTCCCAACTATTCTCTTTCTTAGTAAACCATCCCATTATAAAATCCCCCTTCCTTTCAAAACAGATATATACACAGAAGCTTCTCCATCGACTTGAAGTGCTTCCGTTTCAATCATATTAGACAATTCATTTTCAAATACTACTTTAGACTGTGCAATAACATGTTCTAAATTCTCTTTTGTGCTAATCACTGATGCATTTGCGATATAAGTTTGATCCAACTCAACATATTGCTGTAAAACATTTTCAATTGTACTGCCATGACGCACGAAAAACAAATCAGCTCTACTTTCATCCTTTGCAATGATGATTTCTGTCAAGCGTATTAATTCGCTTACATTCTCAACCACTTTAGCATTGCTAATTTGATCTCTCCAGAAAGTAAGTTTAGCAATAAAACGATCTTTGGGTGATATATCTTCCTGTACTTGATTAAACTGACTAATTACAGCGTCGTAGTTGTAATCTTTATTCTTCTCTAATGTAATATAATTCTGTAGATCTAATCGTTGTAGATACTCTCCTAAATCTAAAGACATATAAACTACATAAATATAAAAGCTTAAAAAATTAACTGCTAAAACATAAGTTGAACTTACATCAGCTACCAAAAAGAAAAGGGCTAATATTAAAAACAACAGATAAACAAGGGCAATCATACAAGATTTCCAAAACCATCTGTTAACATTGACTATATTGCCAAAAATAGCAATAGCAATAGGTGTTAAGACACCGAAACTGATAAAACTAACTGATCCGACTACGCCTAATAAAAGTACAGTATTTTTAACTTCCCAACTTTTACTTCTTTTAGTAAACCAACCCATCAAATTAAAAAGATTAAATTTCTTTTAAAGATATTAAAAACAATACAAGATTAGATTTAATTTTCGGTATTTATTAACAAATTATATCTTATTTCAAGCCTTCATACTTCAATTGACCAACATTAATAGCAAGATCAATTCAAAATGACATAGTTTTAACACCATTAATCTCAAGAACCTCCTGTTTATAACCTTTAATCACAACAACTAATGTATCTGCTAAATGCTGCTTTAACTTCAGAACCTTGTCATTATTAATTTTGATAAGTTCCAATTCGTGATACTGACGCAATCTTGTACTATAAACTATGACAAAAGATTACCAGGCTTTCCAAGCAGCACTCCTATCCACATAACTTCCCAGTTAGACAAAGAGCTTAGAAAAGTAATAAGTACTTAACTTGGTACTCTTTTACAACTTTAGCTTAATAATTTAAAAACAAAAAAGCCCTAACATTAAAATGTTAGGGCTTGAAATATTATAAGTCAGGAATTATTTTCCTTTCTCCATTCTTTCTTTTAATTCAGCAAGAGCGTCAATATCACCAAGAGTTGTTTTCTCAGCAGTATTGTTGTTAGAAGCCTCAACAGCTTTTACATTTTTCTCTTCTTCTTCACGGAAGATTGAAGTATGAGAAGCAACTACTCTCTTGAATTCTTTATTGAACTCAATAATTTTGAACTCAGCAGATTCTCCTTTTTTCAATTTCTTACCATCTTCTTTCTCTAAGTGACGAGTTGGAATGAAAGCAACTACATCCTCTTCGAATACTACAGTAGCACCTTTGTCAACTACTTCAGAGATTTCTCCTGAATGTACAGTTCCTACAGCGTAAGCATCTTCGTATTTATCCCAAGGATTAGCAGTAGTTTGTTTGTGTCCTAAAGATAATTTACGTCCTTCAACGTCTAACTCTAATACTACTACGTCTAATTTATCTCCTACGTTTACAAACTCAGATGGGTGTTTGATTTTCTTAGTCCAAGATAAGTCAGAAATGTAAATTAATCCATCAATTCCTTCTTCTAATTCTACGAATACACCGAAGTTTGTAAAGTTACGAACGATACCTACATGTTTAGAACCTACTGGGTACTTAGCAGTGATATCAGTCCAAGGATCTTGAGTTAATTGTTTAATTCCTAAAGACATTTTTCTTTCTTCTCTATCAAGAGTTAAAATAACTGCCTCTACTTCATCTCCTACTTTAACGAAATCTTGAGCTGATCTTAAGTGAGTAGACCAAGACATTTCAGAAACGTGGATTAAACCTTCAACACCTTCAGCAACTTCGATGAAAGCACCGTAATCAGCTAAAACAACTACTTTACCTTTAACTTTATCTCCAACATTTAAGTTTGAATCTAAAGCATCCCATGGGTGAGCGTATAATTGTTTTAAACCTAATTGAATTCTTGTTTTCTCATCATCAAAGTCTAAGATAACAACATTTAATTTTTGGTCTAATTCTAATACTTCACTTGGGTGGTTAATTCTTGACCAAGATAAGTCAGTGATGTGGATTAAACCATCTACACCTCCTAAGTCAATGAATACACCGTAAGAAGTAATGTTTTTAACAACACCTTCTAACACTTGACCTTTTTGTAATTGACCGATAATTTCTTTCTTTTGAACTTCGATATCAGCCTCGATAAGTGCTTTGTGAGAAACAACAACGTTTTTGAATTCGTGGTTAATTTTAACTACTTTGAACTCCATTGTTTTGTTCACATATTGATCGTAATCACGGATTGGTTTAACATCAATTTGAGAACCTGGTAAGAATGCTTCGATACCGAATACGTCAACGATCATACCACCTTTAGTTCTACATTTAACGAATCCATTAACGATTTCTCCAGACTCATGAGCAGCGATAACTCTATCCCAAGCTTTGATTGTACGAGCTTTTCTGTGAGATAAAACTAATTGTCCGTATTTATCTTCTCTTACGTCGATTAATACTTCTACTTTATCTCCTACTTTTAAGTTTGGATTATAACGGAACTCGTTTAAAGAAATAACACCCTCAGATTTAGCATTGATATCAACAATTGCATCTCTGTCAGTGATTCTTACTACAACTCCTTCAACAACTTCCTCATCATCTGTAGAAATGAATGTTTTGTCTACTAAATTTTCAAACTCTTTTAATTGACTATCATCAACAGCATCAATACCGTTTTCGTAGTTTTCCCAATTAAAGTCTTTTAAAAAATCTTCTTGTGTTTTATTGATTTCAGACATAGCTGATAATAAATTTGTATTCTATTAATGTGTAAGTTTCTTAATACCAGTTACATTCAATAGAAGAGGTTTTACTTTTTATAAAATACACTAATGGAGAAACCAAGCTGATCCAAAAGCTGTGCAAAATTACTATTTTTAATTTAACCACCAAACAATTAATACATTTTTCATACTTAATACACTAACTTCAAAATAATTACAAAAACAAAAGCCTCCACAAATGCAGAGGCTGATGTAATAATATTAAAAAAGAATTAAACGCTAATTACTCATATGCAATTGCTCACTATCCGAAGCTTTTACATTTTTTTTCTTTTTGATCTTTTTAAAAAACTTACTATTCTTATAAAGATCCCAATTCATCAACGCGACACTTACAAGAACAACACCTAATCCACCGATTTGTAAGCTTGTGATGATATCATCAGTAAAGAAATAGCTCAATGCTACTGCTACAACAGGGTTTACATAAGCATAAGTACTCACCTCTGTTACTGGTCTATTCTGTATTAACCATATATATGAACCAAATGCCAATATTGATCCAAAAGTAATTAAATACACAAGTGAAAACCATCCACCATTGCTAATCTCACTTGGCTCAAATGCACTAAACTCCCCATTTACTGTAGCTACTATAGAAAATAATACTCCAGCAGTAATCATTTGCCAAGAAGTTTTAACCATAACGTGAAGATCCTCTCCTTGGTTCTCATTCTTATCTTTAGAGTATTTTGAATATAAGGACCCAATCGTCCAAGCAATAGATCCTAAGATCAATAAAAACATACAGAATATATTTAACAAACGCTGTGACTCATCACTTGCAATGGTAATCTGCTCTGCAAACAGCATAATCACGCCTACAAACCCCATGATTAACCCAAGTACAATTGGCAAACTTGAAAAATTATTCTTCCACTGAGGTTTATCTAAAATTATAAACCACAAAGCTGCCGCTGCCGCCATAATAGCTGCAATACCACTCGAAACATGTTGTTCTGCCCAAATAAGAGCTCCCATATCAATAAACAATAATAAGAAACCAGTAATACACGCTTGCTTAACCACTTTCTTATTAAACAACTTATATCCTTTTAACTTACAATAAGTCAATAATATAACACTCGCTGCAAAGAAGCGAAGCGATCCCAACACGAAAGGAGTAAAATCACTTAATGCTTTATGAATAAAGAAAAAAGTAGATCCCCATACAAAATAAACAACAAGATATGCAAATATTACAGATCCTTTACTTGCACTATTATTAACTACTGCACTCATACCTAATCTAATTTTTCAGGAATAATTAATTTATTATCTTCTTTTACTGTTTGTAATACTATAATCGTTCTCGTCGATATGACACCTTGAATCTTTGAAAGCGAGTTTCTCATCAACGAAACAAGAGCTAAAGAATCCGATGTTCTAACTTTAATCATATAACCATCATCTCCTGCAATATCGTGAACTTCTAACACCTCTGGAATCTCAGCTAAAAGCTTACCTGTCTCCTCATCACCAATAATCTCATCAACTTTTATAAAAATAAATGACAACATCTTTTGATCTATTGCTGTAGGATTAACCCTTGCATGATATGCTAACAATACTTCTTTTTGTTCCAACTTCTTTACACGCTCTAGAACAGCAGATGGAGCCATTCCTAATTCTCGCGCAAGTTCAGAATTATTAATTCTAGCATTGTCTTGCATCATTCGCAATATCTTCAAATCTATCTCATCTAATTTATATTCCATACTTTTCAATTTGCCGATGCAAAAGTAATAAAAAGAATTTTATTCAGCAAACAAATAGTAAAAAAGAATTTTATTCGGTATTAGTAAAGTAAATAAAAATAATATTCTAAAAAAATATTATACGGAAAAGGAAGCTACTTATTATAGAAACAAAAAAGAAAAGTACTAAAAAATATATTAAACAAAATATTCTCAGCACTTGAATACAAATTCACCAATAGTATCCTCCTACTAAGTTGTGAAGTATATAAACAAAAAAATCCCCAACCTCATATGAG
>NZ_WMJX01000120.1 GCF_009711045.1 Myroides albus
TCAAGGATTTTGGAGGAGTTTCTCCTGTAGCTGAATATTATGGATTAGATGAAATTGGAAAAAATACGACACGAGGATTAGAACAACATTATTATGAAGTAGATTTAGCAAATAATGGTAATGATAAAACAAAAGTGGCAAATAAACAAAATCCTGTCGGTGAAGGAAACGGGAAAAAAAATGACTATAGAAAGGTAGCAGATACTCACTTACAAGAAAAACAGTCTGGCACAGGAGGTTGTTCAAAAATTAAAAAATAAAAATATGGCGAGAATAGTTTGGAAAGAAGGGAAGTTTATTAGTATAGAGACAAGGAAAGGACTTTATGTCTTAGCACAAATGACATTAAATATATATTTAGTAGTCTATAATAATTTTAGATTTGATGAGAACTGGGAAGAATCAGATTTATCAAATTTAGAAGTATTGTGCTGTGTACCTGTTACAAGACAGTTTATACAAAAGAGTACAATTACTAATTTAAAATTTAAAATAGAGGTTCCTTTAAACTTACCGAAATATTGGTTGATTTCTGATCATATTTCAAACAAAAGAATCATTTTTGAAAACACAAAAAATGAAATCGAAGTTCTTTTATTAGGATTAGGAGAAAATTTAATTTATGATGATATTAAAGATAGAAGTAATTTTGATAGACCTATTGTACAAAAGGTTGCCTTTAATGATAATGATATTATTGATAAATATGAAGTAACGAATATCAGAATATATGCTGAATTCAATGAACGTCTTTATTTATGTTATAAGATCGGAAAGAATGTAGATCCATTAAAAGATTTAATTTTTAATAGAGATATACCTATCGAGTATGAAGTGTATTTGAAAATAATTTCGGGAAAAATTACAGAAGAGGAATGGTTAGCATTACCAATATAAGTTAATATATAGATTTGAACAAGGTGGCTTTGTGCCATGTACCAAGATAAAAAAAGCAAAAAAACATAGTATCTTAGTAGACCACTTAGGTACTCCTACTCAGATGTATGACGAGGAAGGACTAAGTACATGGTATGTAGAATTAGACAGTTTTGGTAATTTGAAGCTTAATAAGGGAGATTCTAAGACAGAGTGCCCTTTTAGGTATCAAGGACAATATGAAGATGTAGAAACAGGATTGTACTACAATAGATTCCGATACTATGATCCTAAGGATGGAGGATATATCAGTCAAGACCCGATAGGTCTTGCAGGTGGTAATCCAACGTTATATGGGTATGTACATGACATTAGTTTATGGATTGATCCTTTTGGGC
>NZ_WMJX01000121.1 GCF_009711045.1 Myroides albus
ACAATCCTACTATGTATGCTTATGTATGGGATAGTAATGAGCAGGTGGATGTTTTTGGGTTAGATTTGATAGATGGTAAACCACAAAATCCTAGTATAGTTAGGAGGTTTATGTCAAGATCTGAGTATAAAGCATTTAAGAAAAATGGATTTAAATTTGATCCTACAGATACAAGAGGAGGGATTAGTGTAACATCTACCAAAATAAAACTACAAAATAGAGATGCAATTAAAAGAAGTACAGGGGCTTTTGGTGCAGATTATTATGTAGATATTGATACAAAAGGAAAAAATGTTGAGCTAAAAGGTAAAACAAAAGGAGGAGTTATGGATTGGAAGATTAAAGATGATGTTTCACCTAATGATATTGTAGGTTCAGGAAAAGTATATAAATAGATATGGAATTAAATAAATTGATAATTAAGTATTTAGATTTAAAAAGAGAGCTAATAGAGTTATTGTCTAATTTAGAAGTAGATAGTAAGTTGTCAGAAAATATTGATATTAATATTCTTTATGAATTAATGAAAGATAATACTTTTGAATGTAATGTCTTTGAGATTATGCTACATATAGATAGTGCATTAGCAACAGATTATATTAATAAATTTTATTTGGCTGGAGATCCGGAAAAGAAAACTAGATTTAAAGGAAATATTGATGTTATGTTAGATGATTATAAAGAAATATTGGGAAAAGATATGTTTTTGAAACTCATTGATGTTTTGCCTCTATCTACAAAAGAATTTCCTCCTATACGAGAAGCTATTGATTCTGTAAAAGATGATTGAAACATTATGATTTTTAGATGATGTCATTTATGATTAGTTAGGGTTAAATATAAAACAAAAGGCTTAATCTAGTAATAGGTTAAGTCTTTTTAAAATTAAATATAAATTACTGAATACCATATTGTATGTGTGTTTTGTGTCGGACGTCCGATACAGGCATTCGATGATAGAGGTACTAAGGTATGGAGTACAGACTATGACATCTATGGAAGGCTTAGAAACTTAGAGGGCGATAGACCCCACGCGATAGTCTGGCTCATTCGCTATAAACATCTACTAGATGTTTACTAAACGCTTTGCCCTCATTCAGACAATTTGGTCAGTACGAGGATGTAGAGTTGAATGGACTTTACTATAACCGTTTTAGGTATTATGATTCCACGACAGGGTTATACATATCT
>NZ_WMJX01000122.1 GCF_009711045.1 Myroides albus
TAATTATATCTCACAAGATGTACTTGCTCGGGTGCATACCCAAAGAGGAGAAAAAGGATGAAAAACAACTGGTATTAAAAGCTGATAAAACGGCTGTTACAGTCGGAGAAACCGTAAAGTTTTCGGTGCTTATTGACAATAAGGCTGTTGATGGTGCTAAGATTACCATAAATGGTGAAACAATTGGGGAAGAGCATGTTTTTAAAAAAGCGGGAACTTTTGTTGTAGTTGCTAAGAAAAAAGGCTTCTTGGATAGTGCCTCGGTTACAATCAACGTAACAGACTCAAATGGCAAGAAACAACTTGAGCTATCAACTGATGCTTCTGAGATTAAGATAGGGGAAGAAGTGTTGTTCTTTGTGAGAGAAAACGGTGTTCAAGTAAAGGATTTTAAAATTAAATCACTGCAAGGTAAAACTGTTGATAACAATAAATGGATCGCAGATGAAGCTGGTGAGTTTAAGTTTATAGCAACGAAGGAAGGTTATATAGATTCAAAGGAAGTAGTTGTTAGAGTTACGGAGAATGAGCAACCAGAGTTTGAAAGTTTTGTTACTTTAGGTAGTAAGACATATGAGTTGAGTTACGGACTATATGGTGTCGCTTGTTATGAAGATGGAAAGACGGCAGAAGGAAAACCTAATTATGTAAAAGCTATTTACACGTTGAAAGATGGTCGAAAAGTTTTTAGATATGTTTACCAAATGTACAAAGGTCAGAATACTGATGAAGATTATGATAACGCTTGGGAAGAAGGTGGTGTGATTCAAGGAATGGTTTTTTATATAGAGGCTAAGAACCAAGAATCTTCCCCTTTGAATACTCTTGCGTCTGAATGGTTATGGGGAGATATGTACACTATAATAGATGGAGATATAGATTATACAGATCCAGATGATAGTTCTGATTTATATGTAGGATATGATGTGAGTGAAGACGGTGTGTTTTCTGTAGGAATTGGTTCAACAGGTACTTACACTTCACCAAGTATGACTAAATTTAATGTGAACTATTCTGGTGTATTAGAGGGAGCTTATGTGTTTATTGTATCAAAACCAAGCACAAATAGTATAACAAATCATTGTTGTCCGATAAAAAGAGTAGTTTTTTCAGACTA
>NZ_WMJX01000123.1 GCF_009711045.1 Myroides albus
TATATGGAGGTAAGTTCAAGAAGATTTGATTAGAAGAGGGAAGTTTGGAAAGGCAATTGAAATGGATATCAAAGATATAAAACGAAAATTTGGAGGAAAGTATAATGAAGGTATGAAAGATATGATTGATTATGCTATTGACAATGATTATATTACAAGCAAAGAAGGTAAGAGATTAAAACGAAAATATTTATATCATTAAAAATTATGGAAATAAGTATAACAAGTAAATTAAAAATAAACAATATTAGTATAGGAGATAAAAAAAAAGTAATTAGTGAAACAAATAATGGCATTACGTATTATTATGAATTAAATTCTAGAAATGAAATAAAAACAATATCTGTCCGCTCATGTTATGAATTTATTCTTGATAATAAAAAGGTCAATTGGCTTAATTTTAAAGAATTATTAGATACACATACGCATATAGAAATTCCTGATGATACATTCTATTTTGAAGAATTAGATCTTATAGTCTGGTTAAATAAATCCAAAAAAATATTTAATGAATTACTGATTTTTAATCAAGATTTAAAGAAATCATATGAAGATTATTTCAATAGTTTTATTGTTAATAAAAAGGTAATAAAAAAAATAGAAAATGATTTGTATTTTGCTCCATTTGTAGGGATTAATTCTTTTTACTTTGGTGAGAATATTGAAGAATTAATTCTTTTAGATGAACAAGAAATTAATATATTACCAAGTCGATATTATGTAGATGAAAAATATATTAGTTTTCGTTTTGATAAAATGTTATTGTCACAAATAATGGTAAATAGATATGCTTTTGAAGGGAAAATATATTTCAAAGAATTGAATCTTAAAAATAAAAAGGATTTGGATAATCTCATAGATAGAGAATTTAAAATTGAACGTAAAACTCATTGGGTTTTTCCTAATATTGGTATGGTTTTAAGTAAAGATAAAAGAGAACTTTATTTTGTTGATAGAGTTTTATTAGAATTTTGGAAGATGATAAATAGACCAATTACAAGTTGGTAATAACAAAAGACCTGACTGTATTAGTTAGGTCTTTTTTTTTAACTTAAAACAAGTGTATAGTAGTTTAAAA
>NZ_WMJX01000124.1 GCF_009711045.1 Myroides albus
TAACGTGAGTTCGACTTAAGCTATTAGTCTATTTTGATCAATAATGTCGTTAATATTATTAATAGAAGGCTTTTTCGGGAAGTATGAATATGTAATCAAAGCAGCTAACATATTTGCTATAAAATTATTAAAGGATCTGTGTCTTGTATGTTCTACTTGACACATATTCTTTAATTCATCATTTACAGTTTCAATAAGTGCTCTTTTCTTTAAATGTATTTTATCGGCAAGTAGCATCATTGAGTTCTTCATGTTTTTTTTGATTTTAGTAACTAAATGTACTCCATCAACGAACATTTGTTCAAAAAGATCTTTACTGATATATCCTTTATCTCCAAAGAGTTTACCAAAAATACGTTTATGAAAATTCAATTCTTTTAAAGGTTTTCTATCATCAACATTGGCTGGAGTTAATAAGAAATCAAGTATTTCACCTTTATCATTTATAATTAAATGAAGTTTAAACCCCATAAACCAACCAATAGAACACTGACCTTTTGTTGCTATATTCTTAAATGTTTTATGCTGCTTTTCTCTTTTAATGTGTGACACTCTTAAAGGAGTAGAATCTATAAATGAAACTCCTGTACATTTGCCTAATCTATTAGATTTTAAGAAGATTCCTAAAGGTACAATAACCGTTTTTTGTAGTTCTACAAAGCGATTATAAGAAACAGTTTTAGGAAATTCCTTTTGCATATGAACTTTTACATAATCAATATAATAATGTTTTAAACATCTAAAACCACTATCATGAAATAAAATCAAAATAGTCATTACTTCACTTGCATTAAGTGTTGACTTTCGATTACGTTTTTTCTTTGTACTATCTGATTCAATACTATGAGATTGCAAAACATTTGAATATGCTTTAAAAAATTCATCGACTTCATAATAAATTTCAGTAATTTTGTCTGTAGATAACATAGAGATAGTTTTAGTTAAATATTTGTGATTCAGAACCTTAAATATACTAATCCTATCTCTTTTTTTATAGCTTTTTTTTGCTTTTTCTTATATCGAACTCACGTTA
>NZ_WMJX01000125.1 GCF_009711045.1 Myroides albus
CTTAGGTTTTGCTTTTGATTTGAGTTTTGCCTTGTTTATAGCTGTTTCTACGGTTCTTTTTACATCATTAGCTTCCATAGAGTCACATAGTTCCCAATGAATAATATAACGGCTGTAATCGTCTAAAATCGTACTTAAATAATACCAACCCCATCCAATAATTTTAAAGTACGTGAAGTCTGTTTGCCACATTTGATGTACAAACTGTGTTTTATCTTTAAATTCATTAGATGCTTCTATTAGAATATGATTTGGAGCGGGTATTAAATCTCTCTTCTTTAATATTCTATAAACACTGGACTCTGAGATATAGATACCTTGTTCATCTGTAATTTTATAAGCTAATTCTCGTGAAGATAATTCAGGATATTCTAAAGCTATCTCAACAACTAAGTTCTGTTGACTCTCAGGAATACTATTCCATTGCCTATTACTTATTCGCTTACTTTTTTCTAATCCATCATATCCTTTTTCTAAGTAACGTTTATACCATTTATAAAAGCTGCTTTTAGGAATACCAAACTCTTCAAGAGTCTTTTTAACTCCCAATTCACTTGTGGTTACACTTTGGATTAGCTCATATTTCTCTGCTGCTGTTAGTCTCATATACTTGCGATATAATTCATTTATTCCAGCATGTCTAAGGTTTTTTTTACAATATCGTAACGCAATACCAAATCTGCAACTACCTCTTTTAGTTTTGCATTTTCTTTGCGTAACTCTGCTACTTCATCACTGGTAGCCTCTCTTGTAATATCTCCTGATAATCGTTTTTTACCTGCCTCTAAAAACTCTTTATTCCATTTATAGAACTGAGTTTGACTAATGGAGTATTTTCTACATAGTTCTGATACAGATAGCTCTGCTCGTAATCCTTC
>NZ_WMJX01000126.1 GCF_009711045.1 Myroides albus
ATATAAGTTATCCATTGTTCGTATTTGTTTATTAGTTGGATTATGCCGATCAATGTGGTATTATCAAAGTAAAAAAGATGATACACAGGTTATTGATAAACTAAGCGAATTAGCAGAACAATATCCTACTCGCGGCTTTGATGAATACTATCATAAGATACGCAGAGAAGGACTTATATGGAACAGAAAAAGAGTTCTACGCGTTTATCGCTTAATGAAACTAAGTCTAAGAAGAAAACATAAGAAACGTTTAATAACAAGAGTTAAACAGCCTTTAGAAACACCACAAGTACTCAATGAGTGTTGGAGTATGGACTTTATGAGTGACTTACTTACAGATGGCAGAAAAGTACGAGTTTTTAATGTATTAGATGACTGTAATAGAGAAGCAATAGCTATTGAAGCTGGATTAAGTTATCCTGCAAGGGCGGTAATAGAAACATTAGAAAACTTAAAACAAGAAATAGGTACTCCAAAGTACATTAGATGTGATAACGGCCCTGAATTTATCTCTAAAACCTTTGTAAATTGGTGTGAGAATAATTTTATAGAAATTAAATATACCCAGCCTGGTAAACCAATGCAGAATGGATATATAGAACGTTTTAATCGATTTTTTAGAGAGGATATATTAGATGCTTTTTACTTCAATGATATCTACCAGTTACAAAGATTGGCTGATAAATGGAAAGAGGATTACAATTTTAACCATCCTCATAAAGCATTAGGGAATAAATCGCCTAAAGAATATAAGCCCAGATTTGATGAAGAATTTAAATTCTTCATCAAATCTGAACATAATAAGAATTATTTGTCGAATTTAGAGGTGTCCTAAAAAAGGGAAGCCTACA
>NZ_WMJX01000127.1 GCF_009711045.1 Myroides albus
AACCCGTTGGGTGTAATTAAATGATTTGATTTTTAATATTATTTATAGGTCTATCAAAAATGAATTTATTGACATATTGAACCAATGTCAAGGCTGTTATTTTGGCTAAAATTCTTGTTTTAAAACCTAAAAATGTTTTGGCATAATTGTTTCTGATTTTAAATTGATCACATAATTGCGAAAATAGCGTTTCTATTCGTTTTCTTGATTTTCTAAAGATATAAGGTTGTGGTTTGTAATCTTTTTGATTAATTCTTTTAGGTGTTTCTAATTTGATATTAGCTGTTTGAAATAAATCTAACTGAACATTTTGAGACAAGTAACCTCTGTCTCCAAGTAATACACAATCAGATAATTGATTTTTTACTGTTTTCAAAAAATGAATGTCATGAACTTCAGCTTTTGTAATATCTAAAGAATGAAAAATACCGCTCACAGAACAAACACCATGTAATTTATAACCATAAAACCAATTGTTTTGGGAAGCACAAAACCCTTTAGAAGGAGCAGTTTCAAAGTCGTTTTTACAGATTTTAATTCTTCGATGGCGGGAAAACTTACATATTTCTAAAGGCATGCTATCTACAATAAAGTAATCTTCGAATTCTAAAAAACGAGAAACTAATTTTATCCTAACTTCCTCTAAAAGTAAAAAAAGTTTTCGCCTTCTTTTATTGAATTGACTTCGCTCAAGTAAGTTTGGTATTTCTTGTTTATTAAGTTGTTTAAACAATGAGTTTTCACTGTCGATAGACATATATTCAGCAGTTAAACTCAATGCAATAACTTCTATATCAGTCATT
>NZ_WMJX01000128.1 GCF_009711045.1 Myroides albus
ACTCTTACCTAAAGAATTAAAACAAAAAATAGAACGCAGTGTTTATAATAGAAGAAAACGTCGTTTGTTTTTTCATATTGAAGCTTTAAGAGTCAAAATCTCAAAATTGATTAATAATAATCAAACTCATTTTATTATTGATAGTATGCCATTAGAGGTTTGTAAACTATCAAGAAGTAATAGAGCTAAAATTTGTAAAGAACAATACGAGACTTCTCCCAATCAAGGCTATTGTGCCTCTCAATCTATGTATTTTTATGGATATAAACTACATGCAGTTTGTTCATTTGAAGGTGTTTTTCATAGTATAGATTTAACCAAAGCTTCTGTACATGATATTAGATATTTAGAAGATGTAAAGCATCAAATGAATGATTGTGTGATAATTGGAGATAAAGGTTATTTATCAAGTAAGATACAATTAGATTTATTTGAGAGTGCCAATATTGAGTTAAGTACTCCTAAAAGAAAAAATCAACTTGACTATAAGCCACAATTCTTTTTATACCAAAAAGGTAGGAAAAGAATTGAAACCTTATTCTCTCAATTATGTGATCAATTTATGATTAGACGTAATTATGCTAAATCATTTGATGGCTATAGAACCAGAATATTATCTAAGATAACTGCCTTGACTACAATACAATATATTAATAAATTCTTACTCAATAGAAATCTAAATACTTTAAAAAAACCGATTGTTTAAAATGCACAACGGGTT
>NZ_WMJX01000129.1 GCF_009711045.1 Myroides albus
CTATTGTTACAACATTACTAGCATCCTTTACTTCAGTAGAGTTATAGATAAGCATACCTTCATCCTTAGTGTCAGCAGCTAATCCAAAGGTGTTTAAATCTTTCAGTTCAATTCTTGGTATCAATACCCCTTTATTCTCAGACTTAACCTCTAATATTGCAGCAGGAGAAGGTTTTTTTGTACCAAAACCAGTTCCGATTTGTGCAAATGCGCCAAAACTTAAAGTTAAAGCGACTAATGTGATTATATTTTTTCTCATGTTTCTTTACTTTTTAAATAATAAAATTCACTGTGTAATGAATTATGGAGTTGTAGTTTCTTTTGGTTTTGGAAATGCCTCTGTAGAAACATACTCAACAATAACATCATAAGTAACACCTGTTGGCAGAGTTGAATACATAGTTCCTATACCAAATTTAAAATCTAATTTAGTAGCTGTAGCAACAATATCAGTCACTGAACTCATAACCAACTGTCCATCTTTAGTTAGAATTTGTACTGATTTCACTCTTCCAAATTTATCAGTAGCTGCAAATACAAAACCATCTTCAAATTGGCTATTGTACGCATAAGTAGCTTTATCTTTTGGTGTAGTTAATTGTTTAGAAAATACTTTTTTCTTAACTGAAAAACCACCTATTACTTCACCTGTATCCACTGCTCCCTCTCCTTCTTTTACTACTACAGTAGTTTGCTCTTTTAACTTCTCAATGATA
>NZ_WMJX01000013.1 GCF_009711045.1 Myroides albus
CTGCGTTCTATTTTTTGTTTTAATTCTTTAGGTAAGAGTGTAAACAAATAATTCTCACTATCTATACCGAGATATTCAGATGTTAAACAAATACTTATCAGTTCAATATCACTTAGCTTAGGTTTACGTCTTTGATAAGAAAGTAAAGTGTTTTCACTAATTGACTGTAAAACTTCTAAGATTCTTTTGTAATTTGCAAGCAAGTTGTCCATAGGTGAATTTTTGGGTAGGATCTTAAATTTACTGCTTATTGTNTTATGTAAGTATTAGCAAAATGAAGATGACTGCTTTAAAAGTAGGTTCACTTATTGTAATTGCTCAAACAGCTGATGGGAAGATAGAGGGTAATTTAAAGGTTAATGTTGTAAAAAATAAACTTGAATTTACAAAAGAAGTAATAGATATAACAGGGGATGAAACTTATGATTTAAATGAAGTGTTGATAACAGAGAATCTCGATGTAAATAAATTAGTTTGGAAAAGTTCACCAACTGGTTTATCTGTTGTAAAAGGTATTGTATCAAAATTAGATAATATTAAAGTAGATACATCCTTTATAGTAACAGTAACAACAAGTGAAGATGCTAAATTAACTGCTTCAATACAAGTGAATGTAAAAATGAGAGAAATATCGAAATTCTCTTTAAAGCAGAATCCTGTACAATTATATAAAAGTGCTATAGAAAGATTTACTTATGATATAGAACCTAAGGATGCGGATCCTTCATCTTTAGAGTTTGTTTCACAGAAAAAATTATCATTTGCTCAGTTTGCTAATTACAAAAAAACAGAGATTAGTATAGAACATATTAGTTATGAGAGTGATATAATTGATGTATATACAAAAATTAGTAATGGTAGTCGAAAAAAAGTGGGTGAGATAAAGGTTGATTCTCCAAGTGATATTTCTTTCAAAGTTGTATCACAGTATGCTGTATTAGGCTTGCCTACAGATGAAGTAGCTAATACATATGAGTTTTCTAATAAAACTATTGTGGCACCATTAGGACCTAAAGGTGATTTTATTTGGACTTCAGATAATCCAAATATTAGAATTACTTCAAATGGTGTTATAACAAGGCCTACTGAAAAAGGTACAGCAGTACTTACAATTAGACACCCTTATTATACTAATTTTGAACAAAAAATAAATGTACAATCGGCACCTTTTGCAGAATTATTTAGAGTAACACAATCAAGTACAAGTAAAGTTAATAATAACAATGGACAGGTGGAGCTCAAATTAGTAATGGAGAATAACTCTCCTGATATATATTTTGTAAATGGATATCAGTTTTATGATTCTAAAGGTGATTTAATAAAGGATATTCATTGGTCAGGTGGAGGAAATGGTAATGCTATTGTAAATGCATACTCTTCTAATGTGAAACATCCATTACTTACGACAGATGAAAAAGATTATATTGTATTATTGTATTATGCAGATGCTGAGAAAACTATACTTAAGTCACTACAAATAGATTTTGATTAAGTTAGAATTTCTTTATAAAAAACCTCAAATCAACTGATTTGAGGTTTTTTTATGGGTTATGACTTTATGTACGCATCCATTAGTTTGTTAGGTATGTTAATTATAGCTCTTTATTTTTGTAGACAGTAATCAACTTAAAACGACTAAACATTGATTGTAGTTTAATAGATGAATACTGAATATTAGAGTTAGATTTAGAGAACATATAATGTTTTTCTTTAGTTGAATTGATGATAAGGCCTCTGAAAAAGATATAATTTGGAGTAAATGCAAAGGGCGAGGGGATTAGGATAATCCCCACACTTTATACCACTTCATTAGTTCTTTAAAACTTCTGATATGAATGAAGGTAGCAGTGCTATTATTAATTAGTTCTACATACTTAGGGCTTTTTTTAGGAGCTTCGAATAAGATATACTTAACCATCTTCATACTGAATTGGCTCTCGGCACCGTCTAAGTTGCCAGGGCGAGTATCTCTATGCGTGATACTGCGTTTTATGTATCTATACAATGCTCCGATAGGAGAGAAGTCTAGCCAGATAATGCACGTAGCCTCTTTAAACCGCTCAGGCATTAAGAAGCTATAGTTGCCTTCTATCACCCAGTCTGTATGATCGCTTAAGAATGTCTGATGATCAGCTGTCATAAGTGCTTTGTCACGAGGTATCCAGTCTGTATTAGGGATATGTGCTATCTGATCTAAATGCAGGATATTTAGATTCAGTTTATTGCCTAAGGCTTGTGCTAGAGTAGACTTGCCAGAGGAGCTAAGCCCAATGATGCAGATGCGATTACCCAAGTGATGTAGTGCTACCATAATCGACAAATATAAAAACAAAAAACCTCGAAACAAGTGCTGTGGGGTATACATTATATTTCTATATCCCCTATTGCTCTAAGAAGTGTTAATATTTTAGTCTTACAGTCTTCTACAAAAGTAGTAGATTCTATAATGTTTGTTTGCCAATTTTCTAGAGTAAGATTTTCGTTATAAGCATAAAAAGGCCACCATTCACTAGTTTTACGGTTTGTTACATTAGACTCTTCTAATTTTTTATGTATTATAGCTCTGTTTTCTATTGACATTAAATGTGTTTTTGGGTTATTAGCAATTCCATAATAATATTTTTTACTTTCAAATGTAAAACCAATCCAAAATTTGCCTTTCCATTCTGTATTTGTAAAATAGAATCGTATATACTCTTCTTTGCTTTCTTCATAAACATACTCCAATCCATTTTCTTTAGCAAATTCTTCCATTAATGGGTTTACGTATTTTTCAGCCAAATAATCAAAAGTTGCGGCATAGTTTTGAGCTATAGCTTGCGCAGCTTTAAGATTCTCTATTTTTGATAATACTGCTACTATTTCTTCTTTATTTTTGGAATCCATATCTTGTCCTGTTAGTTGTTTTAAGTGATTTATGTATTGAATAATAGTCTCTCTTACTATTGGGAAACGAGATGCAATAGTTACACACTGTTCTAACCAATCTATGATTTCTTTACCATGAGCGATAGGAAGATAGGTTACTCCTGCACTACTTTGTTCAGAAGCATCTTCACCATAGAGACTAAGGTAAAGTATTTGGTAATTTTGTTTAGTGTCTTTTGCATAAGTGTCATACCTGATTAATTGTCTATCTTGATCTTCTGCATGTATCTTATTCTCTATTATTATTGCATTATTATTGTTATCTTCAATAAATATATCAATACGTCCTTGGGGTGTAGAGTATTCTCTATGTACTTTAGCTGTCTCAGAATTGAAATTAGGAATACTAAAGTAAGGATCTAATGATTTAATGAAGGTATCTAATAGTTTGTGTTTTAGTCCATGACTTCCTTTTGGATTCAAAAGTTCTGCTATAATTGCAGAGTGCGTATTTTCGTAGTGATTGACACCGCAAATGGCAAACATATTAAACAGCCCACCTGTAGTGGCTAAAGTCTCTGTATTTTTCCTATCAATAATACTTATTTGACTAAGTAGATTCTTTATTTGTACCATTGTATTTAGTTTAAATGGATAGTAAAGCTACGAAATTCTGGAAGTATTATAAAAAACAAAAAACCTCGAAACAAGTGTCTCGAGGCTGTATGATGTGATGTATTATCTACCTAAGTAAATATCTAATAACCCAACAGGTACATTAAGATATAACTTCTTATTCTCACGATCTACTTTATGGATAAGTTCGTCTATCATCGGAACTAATATTTCGGTTCCGTTAAAGTCTATCTCGAATAGAGGTTGATAATTACTATCGTTTACTCTTTTTAGTTGACCTATTTCACCTTCGTTAGTATCTATTACGTCAAAACCAGTGATCTCGTGGTAGTAGAACTTGTTTCCTTCAAGTTTAGGAAGCATCGTTAGTGGTAGGTATATCTCTGATCCGACTAATCGGTCAGCATCTTCTTCAGAGTTAGACTCCTCGAATTTAACTCTTAAAAAATCGCTTTTGTGTAATGAAGCTTGTTCCATAAAAAAAGGAACCAGTTGTCCGTCGAAGTCGACGAACACTGATTCCAAGTTTTCGTATAACTCAGGTTCATCGGTGTCTAAATAAATAAGCACCTCCCCTTTAAAGCTAAATTTCTTTGCGATTTTGCCTAAATAGAAACAATCCTTTTTACGCATATCGCTTGAGAATTATGCTTGAGTTTCTTCGTTGCTTTCTTCAGTTGCTTCAGCAGCTTCAGCAGGAGCAGCCTCAGCAGCAGCTTTAGCTTCTTGAGCAGCAGCAGCACGTTTAGTACTTACTTCTTTCTCAGCAGCTAATCTTGCAGCTTTATCAGCAGCTTTGTTTGATGATAAACCATCTTTCTTAGCGTTGATTTTAGCAGCTTTTTCTTCTAACCAAGCAGCGAATTTCGCGTCAGCTTGCTCTTGAGTTAAAGCTCCTTTGTTAACTCCACCTTGTAAGTGGTGTTTTAACATTACTCCTTTGTAAGAAAGTAAAGTTCTAGCAGTATCTGTTGGTTGAGCACCATTGAATAACCATTTAACAGCAAGATCAACATTAATCTCTACAGTTGCAGGGTTAGTTGTTGGATTGTAAGTACCGATTTTTTCTAAGTATTTACCATCTCTTTTTGAGCGTGCATCAGCAGCTACTACCCAGTAAAAAGGTTTTCCTTTTTTACCGTGTCTTTGTAATCTAATTTTTACAGACATAATTAATTTATTTGTTTGAGGTACCCGACCTCGGTTAAAAATTGAGTGCAAAGATATGCTTTTTTGACTTTAATACATTTATTTTATTGAAAAAAATATTTATTATAAGCTATTGATTGATAACGAGATGTCTTATTAACCTTAGATAAAGGATAGATTCGCACTTTTTTAGCAACTTTTATCTTTGAGAAAGTTTTTTTCTGCTATTAAATACTATATTTTTGTATTTGAAGTTATTATAGAAGATAATTATTTACTATGAAAAAGATATTAGGTCTACTATTGGTTATTGCTGCTTGTATTGCTTGTGAAAATGACACTAAGAACAGTGATCCTGGGTTACAAGCTTATACAAATAATGAGGAGTATAAAGAGGCAGTAAAATATGAGAAGTGGAAGCCAGAGCGCATGACTGCTTATATAGCTAATGAGAATGTACTGTATATTATGGGCGAAACTGATAGTACCTCTTATGTAATGAAAGTACCTTATAGTCCAAGTTTGTTTGGTAAAACAATCAAACTTGAGGAATATCGCAAAGTTGAAAATGGCGGTAAACAAGCTAATATTCAATTTGACAATAGAGAAAGTACGAAAGATGATGCATATGCTTATTATCGAGTTAAAAGTAAAAGTTCATTAGATGAAACGTTCGCTTTATATGTTACAAGAGGTATTGATAAGAATAAGAATGAAGTAGAGATGGGGGAAGTGTATTTTGCTCCTGAAGCTGATCAAATACCAGGGACAATTAGTGGAACTTTCTTCGCTAATCTTATCAAAGAAGATCTTGACGAAACACAACAAAAGAACTTCACAGAAAAACAGAAAGAGGAGCATGCTGCTCTGCAAAATACTAAAATATTTCAAGAAGGAGTATTCTTTAGAATACCTTTAGAATTACCTCGATAGGTAATGATTACAATTCTTTTGAGACTGTGTTTTTCCGAAACGCAGTCTTTTTTTATACCTTTGTTTTTCTTGAGAAATCTAAGTAAAATAAGGTAAACTTCTTATAATCAGCTATGTATTTAATTTTTGATACTGAAACAACAGGACTCCCAAAGAGTTGGTCTGCCCCTATTACAGATACAGACAACTGGCCACGTTGTGTACAGATTGCTTGGCAATTACACGATGAAATGGGAAATTTAATTGAACATCAGGATTACCTTGTTAGACCTGAAGGATTTAATATTCCTTACGATTCAGAGCGCATCCATGGTATTTCTACCGAATTAGCAGAGGAGCAGGGTATTTCTCTTGCCGAAGTGTTAGCTAAATTTAATATTGCATTATCAAAAACAAAATTTATTGTAGGACAGAACTTAGCCTTTGACCTTAATATAATGGGGTGTGAGTTCTATCGTATGGGGGTGACATCTATTATGAGTGAGTTGCCTGTGCTTGATACTTGTACCGAAGTTACAGCTGAGTTACTTAAGATACCCGGAGGTAGAGGGGGTCGTTATAAATTGCCTACTTTAACTGAGCTACATACTTATTTGTTTGGTGTTCCATTTGGAGAAGCACATAATGCAACTGCTGATGTTGAAGCAACTACTCGTTGTTTTCTTGAGTTATTAAAAAAAGGAGTATTCTCTAAGGAGGAACTGCAATGTGATGATACATATATTCAGCGCTATATACAAGCAAACCCAGAGCCATTTCAACCAGCTGGTTTAAAGCACATCAATCTTAAAAAGGCTTCTGATGAAGTTCGTCAGAGGTTGTCAAAGTTGCAAGGTGAACCTACTGAGGTTATTAGCGATGAAGCAAAGGAGAAGTTTAAAGTAGCGAAGTTTGCTCATCTCCATGTACATACACAATTTTCCGTCTTGCAATCTACGATTTCAATTCCCTCTCTTGTAAAAAAAGCAGGTGAAATGGAACTGACTGCGGTGGCTATGACGGATCACGGAAATATGATGGGAGCCTTTCATTTTGTAATGGAGGTTAACAATCACAATAAGAAAATAGAGGCACAGAATAAAGAGCGTGCGGAGAAAGGAGAAACATTAGTACCTCTTTTAACTCCGATTGTAGGATGTGAGTTTTTTATTTGTGAAGATCATACGGATAAGTCTAAAAAAGACAATGGTTTTCAAGTAGTACTGTTAGCAAAGAATAAAAGAGGATATCACAATTTGGCTAAGATGGCTTCTATTGCCTATACAGATGGTTTCTATTATGTGCCGCGTATAGATAAAGAGGTTGTTAGGAAATATAAGGAAGATGTGATTGTCCTAACAGGTAACCTCTATGGAGAAGTGCCAGGTAAGATTCTAAATATTGGTGAAAAGCAGGCTGAAGAGGCTTTACTTTGGTGGAAGGAAGAATTTGGTGAAGACCTCTATATTGAGTTAATGCGCCATGGGCAAGAAGATGAAAATAGAGTTAATCAAGTGCTTATTGACTTTTCAAGAAAACACGATATCAAATTAATAGCAACGAATAATTCTTATTACTTAGATAAGAAGGATGCGAATGCCCACGATATTTTATTGTGTGTTAAAGATGGTGAGAAACAATCTACACCTATAGGTAGAGGAAGAGGCTATCGCTATGGGTTGCCAAATCAAGAATACTATTTCAAGTCAAGTGACGAGATGAAGGAACTATTTAAAGATGTTCCGGATGCTATTTATAATATTCAAGAAGTTGTAGATAAAGTTGAGCCATTTGTTTTACATAGAGATGTACTTCTTCCAAAATTTGATATTCCGGAAGAATTTCAAGATGAAAGAGACTTGGAGGGTGATGGGAGTGGGAAAAGAGGTGAAAACAACTATTTGCGTTATCTTACTTATGAAGGTGCAAAACGAAGATATAAAGAAATTACAGATGAAATTCGCGAGCGTTTAGACTTTGAGTTAGCTACTATTGAAAGAACGGGCTATCCTGGTTACTTCTTAATTGTACAAGACTTTATTGCTGCGGCAAGAGATATGGGAGTTTCGGTTGGGCCAGGTCGTGGTTCTGCTGCAGGTTCTGCTGTAGCTTATTGTTTGGGAATTACGAATCTTGATCCTATCGAGTATGATTTGCTTTTTGAGCGTTTCCTTAACCCAGATCGTGTATCCATGCCCGATATCGATATTGATTTTGACGATGAAGGTCGTGGTCGAGTAATGGAATATGTAATCAATAAGTATGGAGCTAATCAAGTGGCGCAGATTATCACTTATGGTAAGATGGCGACTAAGTCTGCAATTAGAGATACAGCACGTGTATTAGACCTGCCATTGTTTGAGGCAGATAGAATTGCGAAGTTGATTCCCGGTATGATGCCTTCTAAGTGGAACCTAAATCGATTTTTAACAGAGGATGAGAGTGCAATAAAGGGAGTACTTCGATCAGAAGAATTTGATAAAGTAAAAGAGCTCATAACATTAGCACAAGAAGACTCATTAGCTGCAGAAACTATACAACAAGCTAAAATATTAGAGGGTTCTATGCGAAATACAGGAATCCACGCTTGTGGTGTAATTATTACACCAGATGATATTACAAAGTTTGTTCCTGTTACTTTAGCTAAAGATTCAGATTTATACGTTACTCAGTTTGATAACTCAGTTGCAGAGAGTGCAGGGTTATTAAAAATGGACTTTTTAGGGTTGAAAACATTGACTCTTATCAAGGACACCGTTAAGTTGGTAAAACATAGAACAGGTATAGATATTAATCCTGACGAAATCCCTATTGACGATGTAAAAACTTATGAGTTATTCCAGCGTGGGGAAACGGTAGGTGTATTCCAGTACGAATCTCCTGGAATGCAAAAGTATATGCGTGAACTGAAGCCTACTGTATTTGCCGATTTAATTGCGATGAATGCTTTATATCGACCAGGACCATTAGAGTATATCCCTTCGTTTATTAGTCGTAAGAATGGTGAGGAACCAATTGTCTACGATTTAGATGCTTGTGAAGAATACCTAAAAGAAACTTATGGTATTACCGTATATCAAGAGCAGGTAATGCTTCTGTCACAAAAGCTTGCTGGATTTACGAAAGGTGAGGCGGACGTACTTCGTAAAGCAATGGGTAAGAAGCAAAAGGATGTCTTGGATAAGATGAAACCGAAGTTTGTGGAACAAGCTTCAGCGAAAGGGCATGATGCAACAATATTAGAAAAGATTTGGAAAGACTGGGAGGCATTTGCTTCGTACGCGTTTAACAAATCTCACTCTACTTGTTATGCTTGGATTGCCTATCAGACTGCTTATTTAAAGGCTCATTATCCTGCTGAGTACATGGCTGCTGTACTGTCTAATAATATGAATGATATTAAATCGGTTACTTTCTTTATGGAAGAGTGTAAGCGTATGGGACTTCATGTATTAGGACCTGATGTGAATGAATCTTATTACAAGTTTACAGTAAATGATGAGTATGCAGTTCGCTTTGGGATGGGAGCGATAAAAGGAGTAGGACAAGGAGCTGTGAATACCATTGTTGAGAATCGCGAAAAAGGGAATTACAAGTCAATATTTGATTTAGCGAAGCGCATTGATTTGCGTGCAGCTAATAAGAAAGCTTTTGAAAATCTTGCCTTAGCTGGTGGTTTTGATTGCTTCGAAAATACACATCGCGCGCAATACTTCTATATGGATGCGATGGATAATATTCCATTCTTAGAGAAGGCAATTCGCTATGGGGCTAAATCTCAAGAGAATGATAATTCTTCACAATTCAGTTTATTTGGTGAAAGTGCTGAAGTAGAAATACCAGAACCTGTCTTACCTGTATGTGAGGAGTGGACAACAATGGAGAAACTTGCAAAGGAGAAGGAAGTAGTAGGTATTTATATATCTGGACATCCACTTGATGATTTTAAGTTTGAGATGAAGTATTTTTGCTCTAGCAGAGTGGAAGAAATGCGCGATCTTACAGAATTAGCTGGTCGGACAATAACCTTTGGTGGAATGATTAGTAATGTTGAATTTCGAACATCTGCTAAAGGAAAGGATTGGGCGATGTTTACGATTGAAGGATACGATGAGGGATGTGAGTTTAGACTTTTTAATGAAGACTTTTTAAAGTTTAGACATTTCTTATTACAGAATACCTTTGTTCATGTAAAAGCTCAAGTTAAAGAAGGTTGGATAAGAAAGGATACAGGTGAAAGAGGAGAGCCGAGATTGCAGTTTTTGGAAATGAAATTGCTTTATGAGGTTATTCCGACATCAGCAAAGAAGTTGATAATATTATTGAACGTAAAAGAGATTGACGAGAAGCTAATCAATAATATGAAAGAGGTGTTTAGTTTTAATGAAGGGGACAAACCTGTTTACTTTGACTTAGTGGAGTTAGAAAAGGTTTTCTTAGATCCTGTTGATCAAGTAAAACCAATTATGCCCATTACATTTGATGAAGATATGGAATTTGGAGATGAAGAAATGGCCATGGAAGAAGTTGTAGTAGATGAAAAGAGAGAAGAAATAAGAATTGTCAATAGAGTAGAGCTATCCAGTCGAAATATGCGTGTCAATATTACAGCTGAACTCTTAGAGGAATTGGAGAGAATGCAGGTTAATTTTAAATTAAATTAGTTTTTGTAATTGCTCTATAGTTAAAATTAATACTTTATAAATAGTATTATATAATTAATTTATTAGATTTGTTGATATAACATAAAAGGTAGAATAATGGCATTAGAAATTACAGATGCTACTTTCGAAGAAGTAGTATTAAAATCAGATAAGCCAGTAGTTGTTGACTTCTGGGCAGTATGGTGTGGTCCTTGTAAAATGTTAGGCCCAATCGTTGAAGAATTAAGTGTAGAATACGACGGAAAAGCTGTAGTAGGTAAAGTTGATGTAGATACAAACCAAGAGTTTGCTGCAAAATACGGTATCCGAAACATTCCTACAGTATTGGTATTTAAAAATGGTGAAGTTGTAGCGAAACAAGTTGGTGTAGCTCCAAAGAAAACTTACCAAGACTTTATCGAGAGCAACTTGTAATAGATAGTATTACTTGTCTAAAATATAAACAATCCCCTTTTGATTTTTAATCGAAAGGGGATTGTTTTATTGTATAATCTAATGAGATTATTTTTTTCATGATAAAGATATTAGTTTTTGTACTATATAGTTTGTCTGTATTGGCTTGTCAGCTATAGGTATTATAGCTGTGTATCTTGAGTTTTTAATAAAATAAGGGTATAGTAAGGCTGGTCAGTATTTTCTACTAAAAGAGTATTCCATTACGGAAAAATCTATTTTAAAGTGAGTTCGATAGAAGGTACGAAGACAGCTTATAGTCTTCAGGGTGTTTATTTATATGTATTTATCTGCTTTAAAAGATCAACTCAACCTTGTCTAATAAGGAAATCATCGGAAATGATGATTAAGTGGGTAAATTTTTAGAAGCAGAATAGTATGTATTATAAGAGGGCTTCGCTTGCACTTTCTCCGGGATTTCTTGGGGTTTTGTAGGGGTTTTCTTGCCTAGAGAGCACTTTTGTCGAAGAAAGGTGCAAGAAAACCTTAAGCTATGTGCCAGCAAATTGGTATAAATCGATATGTAGATTGTCAACAGATATGATGAAGTTGTATACTGCTGCCTTAACTCGAGTTAGTCTTATTATGGGATATAGCTGTTTATTAATACAATCTTTTTGGGGGAGATTTCAATTGAAATATGACACAATAAGATAAAAGAAGGTAGTGTTGTCGATTTTTTAGGAAGTTGAATTGAATGGATTGAAAGTTTTTTGATTCTAAAATTACAGTAGCTGTCGTTCAGCAAGTATTTTTAGTAGGTGTTTTTTTCCTTAAAGGTGAAAAAGCAGGTGTATTTCTATAGTAAAACAAAAATTTGAATCGTCAAAAGTTGAATTAAAAGTGAGTAGTAGCGCTTGTTGAGATAAAGTACATAAAAAAAGTTTAATTTTATTTATTTATTATCTAATTGGAAATCAGTTTACTCTGTAAGTCGCGCTAAAAAACTTTTATTTTTTTTATACGAGGATTTGGTAGTCTTGAAAATGGTCGTATATTTGCACCGCATTACAGCAATAACGACGAAGGTTTGGTAGTTCAGTTGGTTAGAATACATGCCTGTCACGCATGGGGTCGCGGGTTCGAGTCCCGTCCAGACCGCAAGAGAGAGATTAACATCTCTGAATAAAAGAGATGTTATTCGATCTGCTCAAAGCGGAGAAAATAAAGGTTTATACATAAATCTTTGATTTTTGAAAAAAAGAGTTATCTTTGTCGCGAGTAATGAATTTGGTTAATACTGGTTTGGTAGTTCAGTTGGTTAGAATACATGCCTGTCACGCATGGGGTCGCGGGTTCGAGTCCCGTCCAGACCGCCAGTAAAAAAGAGCCTCTCACGTGGTTGAGAGGCTTTTTTTGCCCTGTAATAATTTTTCATTATTAAGGGTTAAAATTTAGTTGTGTTGTTAAGTGCGAAAGCACTACGGTTTAGTAGTTAGACCAATGAAAAGCTTTCCTAGTGCGGGAGAGCTTTTTTGTTCTTTGATTGAGAAATATATCTTTAATAGATATTTGGAGTAATACTGGTTTGGTAGTTCAGTTGGTTAGAATACATGCCTGTCACGCATGGGGTCGCGGGTTCGAGTCCCGTCCAGACCGCCAGTAAAAAAGGATTTGTTTGAAAGAACGATTCTTTTGGGCTCTAATAATTCCCCAAATTATGAAGGCCTTAAAATTTAGTTGTGTTGTTAAGTGCGCAAGCACTATGGTTTAGTAGTTAGACCAATGAGAAGCTTTCCTTGTGCGGGAGAGCTTTTTTGTTTTATATGAATCAGGATATCTTGTTTTTAGTAATAAATTTAGATTGAGCAGATCTCAATACTTCGTTTTCATATTAAACTTCCTTTTGCTGAGATAGTAAAGGCAGTTGAAGTTCAACGATAAATATGTCATTATTGACATAAGGTATAGAATAAAAAAGCAAACCTTAAAAGACACTCTTGCCTTTTAAGGTTTATTTTTTTCTATTTATTTTAGATGACTTAAGTCTGTGTCTGGTACAACTTCTACAGCAGCTTTTCCTTGTTCAAAAATGCGAGCTGTCAAGTTTCCTCTAAGTGTGATAGTATCTCCTTGTACTTCTAACCAGCTACCTTCTCTAAGCCCAACTACAGGTTGCGAGTTAAGTGAATGAAACTCGTTAATTCTGGTCTCTCTTGTCTCTCCCATATGTGTAGAGCCTTCGATAGGATCTAAATAATGTGGATTGATATTGAAAGGAACAAAACCTAAAGTTTTGAAAGAAGGAGGATAGGTGATAGGCATGTCATTGGTCGTTTCCATTGTTAAACCACAGATGTTGCTGCCTGCACTGCAACCCAAGTATGGTGTACCATTATTGATTGCTTTTTGGATAGCTGTAATGACATTGTTATTGTAAAGTTGTTTTACCAAAAGGAATGTATTTCCTCCACCAGTAAATATTCCTTCTGCTTGTGCTATGGCTTGTGTAGGGTTTTCATATTCATGAATACCTTTTACTGTGATATCCAACTTAGAGAAGGCAGTAGCTACTTTTTGTGTATATTCATCATGTGTGATGCCACTTGGTCGTGCATAGGGAATGAACAAAAGTGTTTTTACGTTGTTAAAGTGATTCTTTAGAACAGGCAATAAATATTCTAAGTATTGACTATTGTGAATTGTAGAAGTACTCGCAATTATAATTTTTTTCATAAGAATATAATTTTTACAAAGGTAAGTCGTTTTTTTATATAAGAAGTTACATTCGTTTTTAGGAGCCTTTAGGAATCATTTAGTACTCGATTATAATAGGTAATTCATTTTTTATATTAGATTTGATGTTTGTAGTTAACTGTTTCTATTCAAAAAACAGGTGTTTTTAATTACTAACGATATTATTGATTAATGAGATTTTTTTTAGCATTTCTATTGTGTTTAGGTTGTTTATACAGCTTTGGACAAGAAAGAAAATTTTTAAATGGAAAGATAGTTTCGCGTTCAAAGAACTTAGAAGGTGTGTATATCTCTAATTTGAACTCAGGCGTAGAAGTATTTAGTGAAAAAGGAGGCTATTTTAATTTAGCAGCTAAGGAGAATGACACTATTATGTTCTCAAGTCCTATTTTTATGGGTTATCAACATATTGTTGACAAGATTGATTTAGAACGGGATATTATGCTAATTCCCTTAGATAAGAATGATTTTTACACGCAGCTTGATGAGATTGTGATTTATAAAATATCAGCAGAATCCTTAGGGTTAGTTCCTAAGGGAACAAAGATTTTAACTCCAGCTCAAAGTAAGTTGTATACAGCGACTAGTGGTGGTGGGTTGATACCTGTTTCTGCTATAGTTAACTGGATTTCAGGTCGAACAAAGATGCTGAAGAAAGCGTATGAGTATGAAAAGTTGGATAGTCGAAAGAATAGATTGATTAATTATTTTTCAGAGGAAGCTTTGATGAGAGATTATAGTATTCCTAAGGACTATGTTGAAGGTTTTGCTTTGTACGCTGCAAATGATGATCAAGTTGAGAGTTTGTTAACAGGAGGAGGATTCGAAAAAGAGAAGGTACAAGCCAGATTAGGCGAGCTTGCCTTAGACTTTTTGGAGTTAATAGGAAAAAAAGATGAAGATAAATTGCAGTGAGTAAAGTGATTTAACAAATGGTTTGTATTTTTGTATACAATGCAAGCAATTAAGTTTGTAGATTTGTAACCTTGTTTAATTAATAAACTGTAACAATATGTTTGGTATTGGTGGAGGTGAATTTTTCTTTATTATTCTTGTTATATTAATGCTATTTGGATCTGATAAAGTTCCTGAAATGGCAAGGACGTTTGCAAAATTTATGACACAAGTAAAGAATGCAACGAATGATATAAAACACGAGATTAATAGAAGTGCAGAAGATAGCGGAATTAAGAAGGAGATAGAAGAAGTAATGGATATGAATCCATTAAAAGATGTGCAACAAAAATTGGAGGAGACAATAGAGAATCCATTACAAGACGTACAGCAAGAAATAGAGAAGCAAAAAGAAGATATCGAGAATTTAACAGGACCAATAAAAAGACAGCTTTAATGTTAGAAAATTTAGTACAATGGGATAAGGAATTAATGATTTTTTTGAACAATTTTGGTTCTGAAACATTTGATTCTTTTTGGCTTTTTATTACAAAACAGCTTAATTGGCTGCCGTTTTTTTTACTACTTCTTTATTTGACATATAAGAAAGTTTCGGTAAAGAAATTAGTCTTGATATTGCTTTTTTTAGCTGTATTAATTGCGTTTACAGATCAAATGACTAATTTGGTAAAAAGGGTAGTTGCTCGTCCAAGACCTTGTAATACGGAAGATATAGTTGCGATGTTACGTGTTGTAAAGTGTAGCTCTACGCTAAGTTTCTTTTCAGGGCATGCATCTAATTCCACAGCTAATATGGTGTTCTTGTTCTTGATCTTGAGAAGATATTATAAACATGCTTATTTGGTATTTATCTTTCCGTTGATTTTTGCCTATAGTCGAATATATCTGTCTTTACATTTTCCAGGAGATATTTTGGTAGGAATGTGTGTAGGGGTATTTTTTGGAACTGCATTTTATAGCTTATATGTATGGGTAGAGAATAAGTATTCGGATAAACTAATATAAAATAAACAATAAGGGCTACTAAATTTAGTAGCCCTTATTGTTTATTTTACTCTTGATACCGTTAGTCCGTCGCGGATGGGTAATAAGATTGTTTCAACTCTTGGATCTTCTTTTAAGAGTTTATTGTATTTGTCTATTTCGATAGTCTGTTTATCGTTAGACTTTATTTCTTCAAGAACTTTGCCTGACCACAATACGTTATCAGAAAGGATAATGCCGCCTTGGTTCATTTTGTCTATGATTAAATGGAAGTACTTAGTATAATTCTTTTTATCTGCGTCAATGAAGACGAGGTCAAATTTCTTATCAATTGTTGGTATGATGTCTAAAGCGCTACCAATATGTTGTTTGATTTGGTCGCCATATGGAGACATATCAAAGTACTTTCTCTGAAAATCATATAACTCCTCATTGACATCTATGGTGTCGATTGTCCCATTTTCTTTTAATCCCTCTGCTAAGGATAGGGTAGCATATCCTGTAAATGTTCCAATCTCTAATATATTCGTAGGGTTTACTAATTTAGAAATCATACTTAAGAAACGCCCTTGAAAATGACCGCTTAGCATTCTTGGTTGTAATACTTTTTGGTGTGTTTCTTTGTCAAGTTTCGCCAGTAATTCAGGTTCGTTTTCTGTATGTTGGGCTGCGTAATCTTCTAACTGATGAGAAATAAAATGCATATACTAAATTATTTGATAATAAAAGCGCAAAGATAATCTTAGAAATTCCGTTTGCCAAATATGCTTTGATTTTAATGTCTTATTTATACTTATTAGACTTGTAATTAGTATGGGTGAGTTTAGTACTTCACATTAGTTGATTGTAGAATAAAGAAAATCTACGTGATGATAATTCACAGAGTTTTGTGTCGGCTTATTCTTTTATGTTATTATTTTGGTTCGCGTCGTTGGTGTACAATAAAATTCTTATTTTTAGGTAATTAACCTATACATAGACTTATGAAAATATTAAAATGGTTCTTGGGAAGTATTTTAGTACTCGTTGCTTTGGCCTATTTATTCAAAGTAGATTACTTGTTCACAGCAGTCCGTACAATTTATTTTAATGGATATACAACTGCTTTTTTAGATGATTATAAGTATTTCCCAACCCGAACTATTGCTAATGATAGCAATAATATACAGCCTTGGCCTGTAGCTGTTGATTACAATCAAATCAAAGCAACTGAGGAGTTGGAAAAGGCTCACGTCGAACTACAATCGATAGCGTATCTCATTATCAAAAATGACAGTTTGTGGTATGAAAGCTATTATGATGGTTATGATAAAGGGGCGTACTCAAATTCGTTTTCTATGGCTAAAAGTATTGTGTCTGCTGCTTTTGGTAAGGCTCTGCAATTAGGGGAAATCAAAGAGGAAAATGACAAGGTGATCAATTATATTCCCGAGTTGACAGGTAAGTATAAGGATGACTTAACTGTGGCAGATTTATCTAAAATGTCTTCTGGACTAAAGTGGGATGAGGGTTATTATAGTCCTTTTTCTGTTATGACAGAGGTGTATTTTGTTAAGGACTTGAGAAAAGTTATGCAAAAGATTTCTATCGATGATGAGCCAGGTAAAGAATTTATCTATAAAAGTGGAGATACGGAGATGTTGACAATGGTTTTAGAAAAGGCTACAGGTATGTATTTAAGTGATTATGTATCTAAGCATTTTTGGAAACCTATGGGGGCAGAGAATCCCGCTTTGTGGCAGTTGGATCATGAAGGAACAGGAGTAGAGAAGTCATTTTGTTGTTTTACCAGTAATGCAAGGGATTTTGCTCGCTTTGGGAAATTATATAAGGATTTTGGGAAATGGAATGGGCAGCAAATATTAGATAGTGTTTACGTGGCAAAATCGATAAAGCAGCAGTATGCAAATGGGCCTGAATATGGATACGGTTGGTGGTTAGTCAAATATCGAGATCAGGAGTTCTTTTATATGAGAGGACATTTAGGTCAATTCGTTATAGTTTCTCCTAAAGATAATGTTATAATTGTTCGTTTAGGACATAAGAAAGGGGTGCAAACAGAAGAAGATCCCCATAGTAACGATTTGTATCTATACATAGATGAAGCTTATAAAATGTTAGATCAAAGAAAATAATGTCATGATGCTACCTTTAGAAAATATTCAATTAGAGCATATTCTTTTTTTAGATATTGAAACTGTTCCTGTGGAAGAGAGCTATGATGCTTTAGATGCAGAATTACAGGTTCTGTTTGAAGCCAAAACGAGTTACCAACGAAAGGAGGAAATCTCGGTCGAAGATTTTTATGAGCGGGCGGGTATCTGGGCCGAATTTGGAAAGATAGTGTGTATCTCTGTGGGGTATTTTCATTTTAAGCATGGCGTGCGTCAATTTCGAACAACTTCTTTTTGGGGAGAAGAAAAGGAATTGTTGGTTAAGTTTAGTGAATTGGTTAACCAACACTTTAGTCGCCCTTTTAATATCTTATGTGGGCACAATGCCAAGGAATTTGATTTTCCATATATCGCCAGGCGTATGTTGATTAATGGGGTAAAAATCCCCATAAAGTTGAATTTGTTTGGAAAGAAACCATGGGAAGTTCCACATTTAGATACAATGGAGTTGTGGAAGTTCGGTGATTTTAAACATTATACTTCACTGCAGTTACTCACCAAAATCTTAGGTATTTCATCGCCAAAGGACGACATAAGTGGATCTGAGGTTGCAGAGGTGTATTATAAAGAAAAGAATATTGATAAGATAATTACCTATTGTGAGAAAGATGTATTAGCTGTGGCACAAGTATTGTTGCGCTTTAGGAGAGAGGATTTATTAGAATCAAATGAAATATTATCTGTATGAGTTAATTAAAAGTTAATAATATTTGATTTTTTAAAAATGTTAAAAATATTTTTTCTATTTTTGTGAGAACGATTGAGAAAAATATGCAAACAAATTATACAAATAAAATTTCCTTTAAGAAGTATTCAATGTGTGAAGGCACATTAGGAGGTAAATAATTGTATATTGTTTGAAAATGATATTATAAAAGCCTCTATTGTTATAGGGGCTTTTTTTGTATAAAATTAGAAGTAAAAGAAATTAAAAAAAGAAATATGAACCAGTTCTACAATATTTGTTCAGTATCGATTATTACTAAGGCGACGTATCTAATGCGTAAGTCGTGCTTCGTCGTACTGCCAAAATTGGTTTTGTAAAATAGTTCATATATTCTTAAAGAAGTATAGAATAAATTTCAAAGGTCCTTTTGGTAGTAAATATCAAAAGGACCTTTTTTTTAGCCTAAATATTAATTATAAATTTTAAAAGTGATGAAAAACAATGTAGTAAAAGTTTTGGGTTTTTCTGTTCGTTCTACACAGTTCGCAGTTAAAACAGCAAATTTCTCTTTTACCGTAAATGACGGAAGAGATTTAGTAAGGGTGAATCAAATAGATTCTGCCGAATTGTTACTTGCTCGTTTAGCAGGAAGTATACACTATATCGGAAACTTGATTGGGTCAACCCTAAATTTAGATTTAAAATCTATTCAAGTGGAGGTAAGAGGAGAGGTTAAGAATAATGAAGATGATGAGAAAAGCATAGATATTACTAATTTTAAAAAGATTGATGTCATCGTTAAGCCAACTACACCTGCGTCAATTGTGCTTTTAAAAGAATGGATGGATGCAGTAAAATCTGCTTGCCCTGTCTTTACTGATTTTAAAACTCTTACGCCAACTGTGGTAACTTTGGTGAAAGAATATGACCAAATTAATGTTGCTTAATATGATTATTCTCGCATCCTGTTTTAAGAAAGCCATATAATATAACGAGGCAATTTCATTCAAATTATATTATATGGTTTTTTTAATGTTATTTTTGTTTAGATAAAATCACAGTTATGCAAAGTAAAACACCATTATTGCAAGTATTAGATTTAGAGATAACTACAATTAAGAACACTCAAGACAGTAAATCTTTAGTGCAAAATTGTTCTTTTGAGTTATATCAAAATGAAATTCTTGGAATAGTTGGAGAGTCAGGGTCGGGTAAATCAATTACCTCTCTTGCGATAATGGGACTATTGCCAAAGGGAGCTTTAACTATTGCAAATGGAAGTATTGTTTTTAATAAAGTAGAGCTTACTCAATTAAAAGAAGAAGAAATACGTTCCTATAGAGGAAAGGAATTTGCGATGATATTCCAAGAGCCAATGACAGCTTTGAACCCTACTATGACTTGTGGTAGACAAGTTTTAGAAATCTTACAACAGCATAGGGTGCATAATAGTGATTCAGCAATGAAACAAGAAGTGATTTCTCTATTCAAGAAAGTTAAGTTACCCAACCCTCAAGAGGTGTATCATAAGTATCCACATCAGTTGTCAGGAGGACAGAAGCAGCGCATAATGATAGCGATGGCGATAAGTTGTAAACCTGCTGTGTTGATTGCTGATGAGCCTACTACAGCACTTGATGTTACAGTGCAAAAGGATATTGTGGAGCTACTGAAGTCATTACAGAAAGAAACGGGAATGAGCATTGTATTTATTACGCATGATTTAGGTTTGATTTCATCTATCGCTGACCGCGTTATCGTGATGTACAAGGGTAAAATTGTTGAACAGGGGAATTGCTTAGCTATTTTTAATAATCCTAAAGAATTATATACTCAAGCTTTAATCGCATCAAGACCAAGTATAGATGTCCGATTAAAGAGGTTGCCTACTATTTCAGATTTTTTAAATCAAGTTGTTGTTGATGAGATTGTAACTGCAGAGGATAGAGCGAAAGCACATCAAAATCTCTATAATCGCCAACCATTATTAGAAATACGAAATGTGGTAAAGGATTATATAGTTAAAACAGGATTATTTCGATCAGGAAGCTTTAGAGCACTTGATCATGTAAGCTTTAATGTCTATGAAGGAGAAACTTTGGGATTGGTTGGTGAAAGTGGTTGTGGAAAGTCTACTTTAGGAAATGCTATACTGCAGTTGGATAAAGCAACGGAAGGACAGATCTTCTATCGCGGAATAGATATCACAAGATTAAATAAAGCTGAGATACGCAAATTGCGTAAAGAAATACAAATCATTTTTCAAGATCCTTATTCATCCTTGAATCCAAGGATAACAGTTGGTGAAGCTATATTGGAACCAATGAAGGTACATAAGGTTGGCAGTGATTATCGAGAGCGAAAGAGTATGGTTATAGATATTCTTTCTCGTGTCGGTCTTGATAAAGAGGCTTTTGATAGGTATCCTCATGAGTTCTCTGGTGGTCAACGACAGAGAATAGGTATAGCGAGAACAATCGCATTGAATCCGAAGTTGATTATTTGTGATGAATCTGTATCAGCATTGGATATATCTGTACAAGCACAAGTTTTAAACCTTTTAAATGAATTAAAAGATAAATTTGGATTTACATATATCTTTATATCTCATGATTTAGCTGTTGTAAAATATGTATCTGATCAGATTGTCGTTATGAATAAAGGTAAGGTAGAAGAGATAAATGAAGCGGATGAATTATACGATAACCCTCAAAAGGATTACACGCGTAAATTGATTAGTGCTATACCAAAATAAAGCCTCTATTATAAGAGGCTTTATAAGTTGCTATATTGTTATTTCTTGTTCAGTGAAAGTTATTCCATTCTTTTCCAATTCTTCCAAAATTGGAGTATAGATTTCTTGTTTTATCGGCAATTGTACTCCTGGTGATGTAATAGTTCCATTGAGTATTTTTAAAGTTGTAATTGCAACAGGTAAACCTACCGTTTTGGCCATCGCAGTATAAGTTTGATCTTCGCCTATACATACCATAGTAGAGTCTATTTGCTTGTCTTGATTGCCTATTTTATATCCAATTCTGTGGTACATGACTATCATATCCTTGTCTTGTGGGTATAATGTCCATTTGTCTGATAGTATTTTTTCAAGAATTTGTGCAGGAGTAGCGTTTTTTAAGCCAATTTGCTTAACATCATTAAAGAGGTCCAGCTCCATAAGTTTAAGCCAAACTTGATCGTCTGGAGCGATGTTTAAAGCAAGTTTTAGTTTTGTCTCTATAGAGTCAGTTGGATGATATGGTAAGTATAAATCGATGAAATCTCTATATGTTAGAGTTTCAGAATTTTCAATTGTATAAGAATCGTCTGTTATTCCCAGATCAACAAATAGACTCCATGCTTTAGAATACCCCAATCTTCTGATTGTTCCTCTAAGTATTGTCCTTAGGTTGTTTAAGTTGTATATGTTTTGATATTTTAAAGAGTCTCTATTAGCATAAACTTCGAAATTGCCATATCCCTCAACTTTTAATATTTCGGTTCGACGAAAAACTTGATTATATGGGATGTATTTATACTTTCCTTCATGTAGAAATTTGGCTGCACCTCCTTGTGCAGCTAATACAACATTTCGAGGATTCCAGGTGAATTTATAATTCCAGAGGTTGTTATCAGATTCAGGTGCAATTAAACCACCGCAGTACGATTCAAATGAGGTTATTTCTCCGCCCTTATTTTGTATTTCATGAATAATTCTCATTGCGCTCATATGATCTATACCCGGATCAAGTCCAACTTCATTCATAAATATCAAGTTGTTTTCTACAGCTTGTTCATTCAACTCTGCCATTTGAGGGCTTATATAAGAGGCAGTAACTAAGTGTTTTTTTAGTCGAATACAGTCTTTGGCTAATTCTATATGGAGAGCTGCAGGTAGCATCGAGATTACGATATCGGCTTTTGACACGTATTCTATCCTTTGATCTGTATTAAAAAGATCAAAAGCAATTGGAGTTGCATTCGGATGGTTCATTGCTTTTTGTCTTGCAAGTTCTATAGATAAGTCACCAATTGTCAGGTGGATGTTTTCTTCATTTGATTTTTGAAGTAGATATCTGATCATAGAAGAAGAAGATCTTCCTGCTCCGACGATTAAAATTTGTTTTTTCATGTTATAGTTGTTGATTATAGTTATACGAAAATAAACAAATAGAGTAGCTTATAAAACTAACTACTTAAATATTACAAGTATAATATGTGAATTAATTGTATATTTGACTTAAAAACGAGATGACACGTAAAGTTTTAGGTATTGCTGCTCTTATTGGAGCATTAGGTGTAATCTTGGGTGCATTTGGTGCTCATGGATTAAAGAAGATTGTTACTGAAGCTCAAGTGATAACATTTGAGGTAGGTGTACGTTATCAAATGTATCATGCGTTTTTTCTATTATTTGTAGGAATCTGTACATTTTTTTCAGACAAGACTAAAAAAATATTACTTTTTTTGACTTTGTTCGGAATATTGTTTTTTTCAGGATCGATATATCTTTTGACATTTAAAGATTTGATTTCTATGAATTTAAGTGTTATCGGACCTGTTACTCCAGTAGGAGGGCTGCTATTTATAATAGCGTGGCTTTATGCTGGTATACAGGTTTTTAATTCGAAAAAGAGTGTTAAATAGGCAATTGACTATTTATATTTTAAATTTATTTCTAAGTTTGCAAACAAATTAATACACAACATAATAATGAAAATGGATATTTCAGAATCAATTTCACTTGATAAATATGGTATTAAAGATGTTGTAGAGATTATCTATAATCCTTCTTACGACGTTTTATATAAGGAAGAAACTAATCCTGCACTTACGGGATTTGACAAAGGTGTAGTAACAGAGCTTGGAGCTGTAAACGTGATGACTGGTGAATTCACTGGACGTTCTCCAAAAGACAAGTATATCGTTAAAGATGCTGTTACTGAAAACACTGTTTGGTGGAACACTCCAGAATCTCCAAATGATAATAAACCTATTGATGGTAAAACTTGGAATGCTTTAAAAGCAAATACAGTTGAGCAATTATCAGGAAAAAAACTTTATGTCGTTGATGCATTTTGTGGCGCTAACGAGAATACTCGTTTAAAAGTTAGATTTATTATGGAAGTGGCTTGGCAAGCTCATTTTGTAACGAATATGTTTATTCGTCCTACAGCAGAGGAGTTAGCTAATTTCGGAGAACCAGATTTCGTTGTGATGAATGGTTCTAAGACTACCTTCAAAGATTATAAATCATATGGTCTTAACTCTGAGGTTTATATTGCATTTAACTTAACAGAGAAGATTCAAGTTATCGGTGGTACTTGGTACGGTGGTGAGATGAAAAAAGGTATGTTCGCAATGATGAACTACTATTTGCCATTACAAGGTATGGCTGCAATGCACTGTTCAGCGAATAAAGGTAAAGATGGTGATGTAGCTGTATTCTTCGGATTGTCAGGTACTGGTAAAACGACATTGTCAACTGATCCAAAACGCGAGCTTATTGGTGATGATGAGCACGGGTGGGATGATGAAGGAGTATTTAACTTCGAAGGAGGTTGTTATGCTAAAACTATCAACTTGTGTCAAGAGAATGAACCAGATATTTATGGTGCTATTCGCCGTGATGCTTTGTTAGAGAACGTTACAGTTGATGCTAATGGTAAGATCGATTTTAACGATGGATCTGTTACTCAGAACACGCGTGTATCTTATCCAATTAACCATATTGATAATATTGTAAAACCAGTTTCAAAAGCAGGACCTGCTACTAAAGTAATCTTTTTAACTGCTGATGCTTTTGGAGTTATGCCTCCAGTGTCTAAGTTAACACCAGAACAAACGAAATACTATTTCTTGTCTGGATTTACTGCAAAATTAGCTGGAACTGAACGTGGAGTTACAAAACCTGAACCTACTTTCTCTGCATGTTTTGGAAAAGCATTCTTATCTTTACACCCAACGCAATATGCTGAGGAGTTAGTAAAGAAAATGGAAGCAAATAACGCAACTGCATATATGGTAAATACAGGATGGAATGGTACAGGAAAGCGTATTTCTATAAAGGATACACGTGCTATCATTGATCGTATTTTAGATGGATCTATTGAGAAAGCTGATACTATTGTAGTTCCTGTATATAACTTTGAGGTTCCTACTGCTTTAGAAGGAGTAGATACAGGAATCTTAGATCCAAGAAACACTTATGAGGACGCTCAAATATGGGATGATAAAGCAAGAGAATTAGCTGCTTTATTTATTGAGAATTTTAAATTATACTCTACAAATGAAGAAGGAAAAGCATTAATAAGTGCTGGACCACAACTGTAAGGTTATAATTTTTCACATAGAAAAAAGGGTAAGTGATCATTCACTTACCCTTTTTTGTGTTATATAAAGCCATAAAAAAAGCTTCTTATTAAGAAGCTTTTGGATATTATTTATTTACCTTTTGAATATATTTCTCAAGTGCCATAGTCATTGAAGGCGTTTCGGGAGCAGGAGCCATAATATCAACTCTTAAGTTGTTGTCTAATGCTTCTTTTTGAGTAGATGTTCCAAATACAGCTATTCTTGTATTGTCTTGTGAAAAATCCGGGAAATTCTTAAACAGAGACTTTATACCAGTAGGGCTAAAGAATGCAAGAACATCGTATTTTACGTCTGCTAAATCCGATAAATCACTCATCACAGTTTTATAAAATGTTCCAGGTACCCAATTGACTTTTAGTTGATCTAAAGTTGTTGGGATATCGTTATTTAACTGATCAGATGAAGGTAATAAGAACTTTTCGTCTTTGTATTTTTTAATAAGCGGAGCTAAGTCAGCAAAATCTTTTTGGCCAACATAGATCTTTCTTTTTCTGTAAACTACATATTTCTGCAAGTAGTAAGCTACAGCTTCCGATTGGCAAAAATATTTAAGTGTTTCAGGTACTTTGAAACGCATTTCTTCAGCAACCCGAAAGAAGTGATCCACAGAGTTTTTACTGGTTAGAATGATAGCAGTAAAGTTATGTAAATCAATTTTTTGGTGTCTTACCTCTTTGGCTTCTACGCCCTCTACATGAATAAAGGGTCTAAAGTCAATTTTTACTTTGTACTTTTGTTCTAACTCAAAGTAAGGTGAATTCTCCACTTTAGGCGCTGGTTGAGAAACCAAAATTGTTTTCACTTTCATAGTTATGTTTCTTAATTATGCTCAGATATTTTTAAACCAAAAATAGAGTAGAAAATAAGGAGCTATTTCAAGGGTGCAAAGATACAAAATAAAATAGAACAACTTATTTAATATTGATTTTTGATTGTTTTTTATAAAAATGATATATAATAATACATTTATTGCGATTAATGTAAAAATAAGGATAAGTGTTAGGCTTCTGCTGTTTATTTCATTGTAATAAAGCAGTACATCTACGAATAATAGCATCATCCCCATGTAGTTTCTATAAGTCGCTTTTTGTAAGTTTAGGGCATCCGCAAATTCTTCTATATTAAAAGCGACTGCAATAATCTTGTCAATTAAGTACTTTGCAATTACAAAAAACGCAATAAAATTGATGATTTGGATAAAAGAATTTAAGGTGATTTGCTCGATGTATCCAAATGTTTTTAAGCTAATCTGGATAAAGAAAGTAATCGATATCAATTGAATAGCTAAAAAGGATAGTGTGAAACTATTACGTAGGTTTGTGTTGTCTTTATAAATTTTCAAATATTTATTGGATGCAGCAAGTTTTGTAAACTCTGCAAACCTCACACTAAATATTGTTCGATTAATAGCCAGTACAGAGAATGCGATAAAGAATAGAGCTGTAGCCCAATCTTTATTCAATACGATTCTATCTATTAAAACTATATTCTCCATACAAGGTGCAAAATTAAGAATTTTTTTGCCTGTTTTCATGGTTTGTAGATTATTTAAGTTTTAACTTTCTATAAAAAGGTTACTTTTGTATTCAAACAATCTATAATGAGCTTAGGACTTGTCATTATACCAACCTATAATGAAATTGAAAATATTAGTTTAATTATAACTGCTGTTCTTGAATTAGAAGAACAGTTTCACGTTTTGATTGTTGATGATAACTCCCCTGACGGTACTAGTAATGCCGTGATAGAACTTCAGTCACAATTTCAAGGTCGACTGTTTCTTGAAACAAGATTAAACAAAGATGGACTGGGGACAGCTTATGTACATGGTTTCAAGTGGGCTTTAGAACGAGAATATGACTATATTTTCGAAATGGACGCCGATTTCTCTCATAATCCAAAAGATTTATCGAAGTTGTTAGCCGCTTCTCAGCGCTCTAAAGGGTTAGCTATTGGTTCGCGCTATGTTACTGGTGTAAATGTGGTAAATTGGCCTCTTAACCGCGTGTTATTATCTTATGGAGCTTCTATTTATGTTCGATTGATTACAGGAATGAAAATTAAGGACACAACTGCTGGTTTTGTTTGTTTTTCAAGAGAAGCTCTTCAACAGATTGATCTAGATAAAATACGCTTTGTAGGATATGCTTTCCAAATTGAGATGAAGTATCGTACCTATGTTAAGGGATTACCTATTGAGGAGGTTCCAATCATATTCACAGATAGAACAAGAGGGGAATCCAAGATGTCAGGAGGTATTATTAAAGAAGCAATATTTGGAGTCATTGCTTTGCGAATTAGAAAACTACTAAACACACTATAATGACAAATTATTTAATTAAAAATGGAACTATTGTCACTGAAGGAAAGTCCTTTGTTGGAGATCTTTTAATCGAGAATGGTTATATAAAGAAGATAGGTCATAATCTTCAAGTTGATAGTACCATTCAAACTATTGATGCAAGTGGAAAGTTAGTGCTACCTGGAATGATTGATGATCAAGTGCACTTTCGCGAACCTGGTTTAACCCATAAAGGCGATATTCAATCTGAATCTCGTGCTGCTGTAGCTGGGGGAATTACTTCTTTTATTGAGCAACCGAATACTGTGCCTAATGCTGTGACTCAGGATATTTTGGAAGAGAAGTATAAGAGAGCTGCAGAAGTATCATTTGCCAATTATTCTTTTATGATGGGAGGAACAAATGATAACTTAGAAGAAGTGCTTAAAACAAATCCAAGAAATGTAGCTGGTATTAAGTTATTTTTGGGGTCTTCTACTGGAAATATGTTAGTGGATAATCAAGAAGTTCTGGAAAAGATTTTCTCAAGTACCTCTTTGTTGATCGCTGTACATGCGGAGGATGAAGGAACAATTCGCAAGAACTTAGCTGAACACAAGGAAAAGTATGGAGAGGATATCCCTGTACAATGTCATCCTGTTATTCGCAGTGAAGAAGCATGTTATCTATCTTCGTCAAAGGCGATTGAATTAGCAAAGAAAACAGGCGCAAGATTACATGTCTTTCACCTATCTACAGCCAAGGAAACGGAATTGTTTAGAAATGATATTCCCTTGAAAGACAAAAAAATCACTGCAGAAGTTTGTGTACATCATTTGTGGTTTACAGATAAAGACTATGCTGTTAAGGGGAATTTCATCAAGTGGAATCCTGCAGTAAAGTCTGAAGTAGACCGAGAAGGACTTTGGAAAGCTTTATTAGATGATAGAATTGATGTTATCGCAACTGATCATGCTCCACATACATTAGAAGAAAAAAGTAAGTCTTATTTGAATGCACCTTCTGGTGGTCCCCTTGTTCAACATGCTTTAGTAGCATTATTGGAAAGTGTTAAGCAAGGAAGAATTACAATTGAGAAACTTGTAGAGAAATTCGCTCATAATCCTGCAATACTATTTCAAGTAGAGAAAAGAGGTTTTTTAAAAGAAGGCTATCATGCAGATGTTGTTATTGTTGATAGTGAAAGTGAGTGGACTGTAGATAAATCTAATATTTTGTATAAATGTGGTTGGTCTCCTTTCGAAGGAACTGCATTTAGTTCAAAAATAACTCATACTTTTGTAAATGGATTTTTAGCCTATGCCGATGGAGTTGTTAATACGGAACACAAAGGACAAAGGTTATTATTCGAGCGTTAATATTTTTAGTTGAATGAAAAAACTGATTGTTTTATTCTTTATCGCCTTCTTAGTTGTTTCTTGTAATGATAAGAAGCCTACTCCTTTCATTGAAAAAAGTAAAATGGAAGAGATTTTATATGATATAGCAATGCTATACGCAATTAATAACTCTTATGTTTATACGGTTGATAATGATACGATACCAAGAATCACTATTAATTCTATTTTCAATAAACATCAGGTAGACAGTCTTTCTTTTACAGAAAACAATGCGTATTATATCAATTTGAATAAAGGTGTATATTATGAAATGCAAGATCGAATTTACGCTCGTATTGTGATAAATCAAACAAAATTTGAGGTAGACGATTTTGTCAATAAGGTTTTGGATACGAAAAGAATTGATGTTAAAATGATGAGAAATGCCGTCAAGAATCACCTTGATGAGCTATCTGAAAAAAGCGATTCAGCAGGAGAACTAAAAGTTGACGGAGATAGTATAAAACAGTTAAGTAATCAGGATAAGACTCAAGTTGATTCACTTAAACAAAAGAGTAAGCGCAGAATAGCGCGAATAGTCAAAAACGATACGCTAAGTATTGACACGATAAAACGCGTAAAATAAGATATGTCTAAAGCCTATCCATTGGATAGGCTTTATTTTTTTGTATAGTGATATTGAATAATTTCAGGAATAAACTCTTGATAAGACTTTAAAGTAAATGGTAAGACTTGCAATAGCTTTTGATTGTCATAGGTGTATTTTGAATGTGACGACAGTGCAATAGCTTTTGTAAAACTTCTTTTTTTGCCTGATATCAAGGAAATAAAAGCATCTAATCTCCAAGCAATTCTGCATAACCATTTAGTAGCAAATATAAAAGGAGGTTTCTTATTCATTAATTCGGCAATGTAATTCAGTAGTTCTTGATACGTGATATTATTAGCTACAACGATGTATTTTTCGTTAAATAGATCACTGTCCATAAGGTGAATCATTGCATTGACAACATCTTCTGCAGAGACGATAGCTGCTGTTCCGTTTGTGTAAAAAGGGAAGTCTTTTTTTATCTTTTGAAAGAACTCATTACTTCCTTCGTAATTAAATCCTTGGCCGAAAATAATACCAGGATTGACGATGATAACTTTTAATCCTTCTTGAGTCCCTCGCCAAACTTCCATTTCAGCACCATATTTAGTTATGGCGTAATCGCTGTGATAAAGCTCTGGATTCCAGTTTGTTTTTTCATTGATGATCTTGTTCTTTGCTAAAGTTTCTCCCAATGCAGCAATAGAACTTACATGGCAAAACTTTTCAACTTCAAAGGCTATCGCTAAGTTGACAAGATTGGCAGTTCCCTCAATATTCGTTTGTCTTAATACCTTCTCATCACGAGGATCGAAAGACACTAAAGCAGCGCAGTGATATACCTCCGTAATGTTTTGGAAGGCTATTTCTAAGGCAGGTACATCTAATAGGTCAGCTTTTACCCATTCAATTTTTAAGAATAGGTCTTCACTCTTTTTCAATTTAAAAAAAGATTGAGTTTTCTTGATGCTATTTTCGTGTCTGTATATAGCGCGGACTACAGGCTCATTTCTGAGTAGTTGTAGGATTAGATGCGCTCCGACCATACCGGTTGCTCCTGTTACTAATTTCATACTTTATACAAAAATAAGTTTTATGTTTTACATACTGAAAAATTATGAAATAAAGTTGAAAACTAACGCCCCTATTGTCAGTTTCTAATTGATAAATGTATAAAACGACTAAAAGTGCAGTGAATATTGGAATTTTATTCCATAAGCTAAGGTTTTGAGCTATCTTTGTGTAAAATTTATTTAAATGAAGAATTTTATTGAAGAAGTGACTTGGAGAGGAATGCTCCACGACGTAATGCCAGGCACTGAAGAACATTTGTTGGAGCAAATGCGTGCTGCGTATGTGGGGATTGACCCAACAGCCGATTCATTGCATATTGGACATTTAGTAAGCGTGATGTTATTGAAGCACTTTCAATTAGCAGGACATAAGCCTTACGCTCTTGTAGGGGGAGCTACTGGGATGGTTGGAGACCCTTCTGGTAAGTCTAATGAGAGAAATTTATTAGACGAAGAAGCTTTACGCCATAATCAGAACGCAATTAAAAACCAATTAAGCCGTTTTTTAGATTTTAATTCAGGTGCTGAGAATGCTGCTGTGTTAGTAAATAACTATGACTGGATGAAGGACTTCTCTTTCTTAGAGTTTATTCGTACAGTAGGTAAGCATATCACAGTGAACTATATGATGGCGAAAGATTCTGTAAAGAAACGCCTGAACGGAGAGTTTGCAGATGGAATGTCTTTTACAGAGTTTTGTTATCAACTAATGCAAGGATATGACTTTTTGCATTTATACAAAGAGAATAATATTACATTACAAATGGGAGGATCTGACCAATGGGGAAATATCACTACTGGTACAGAGTTAATCCGCAGAACAATTAGCGAGAAAGCCTATGCGCTTACTTGTCCATTGATTACTAAAGCTGATGGTACTAAATTCGGTAAGTCAGAAGGAGGTAATATTTGGTTATCTGCAGAGTACACTTCTCCATATAAATTCTACCAATATTGGTTAAACGTGGCTGATGCTGACGCAGAGCGTTATATCAAGATCTTTACTTTTATATCAAGAGAAGATATTGAAGCATTAGTGAAAGAGCATACAGAAGCTCCACATTTACGTGTGTTACAACGCCGTTTAGCAGAAGAAGTAACTATTATGGTACATGGTCAAGAACAGTTAGACAATGCTATCAAAGCATCTAATATCTTATTCGGTAACTCTTCTACAGAAGATTTAAAACAATTAGATGAAAAAACGTTCTTAGAAGTTTTTGATGGAGTTGGACAATCAGAAGTGGCAAAGGCTGATATCGAGGCAGGATTAAATATTGTAGATGCATTAGCTGCTAATTCTGACTTAGCGTCTTCTAATGGTGATGCTCGTCGTTCGCTACAAGCAAACTCTATTTCTGTTAATAAAGAAAAGGTTACAGAAGATTATGTGATAACAGCAAATGATTTAATTAACGATCAATTTGTTTTATTGCAAAAAGGGAAAAAGAACTACTTTATTTTACATGTAAAGTAATTGAATACTATATGCTTAAAGCCTCTACATTGTAGGGGCTTTTTTTTTGACACTTATCGAGAATTTTAATTATTTTATAAATCTACCATATACATGGTATTTCGCAACTTACTGCATTGAGGTAAATTTGTATCAGATAATAAAAGAAAGAACATTGCCTTTATTGTTTTGAAGGTGGTGAGATTTTCTAACATTGATATCTACACCAAAGTGAATTTATATTAAAACCCAAATAAGATGCAATTAGTTGACAAAAGACGAGCACTTGAAACTCGTGACTTAAATCACATCAATACAATCTTTTCTATGCACACATCCATGTGTATGTGTCCATGCTGTTTTCTATAGAAGCATACCGCTTAAGAGCATTTCTGTGATGCTCTATAAAAATTCATTTTTCACAAAGTATTTCAATTAAATTTTAATCAAAGGATAGATTATAGGTCTATTACTAAAAGTAGTTTTATGCAAAAAATTTACGTAATTCTGTTTGTGTTTGTTGGTATTCTAACATCCCAAGCTCAAGACACTTTAGTATCAGGAACGGTGTCTGATTCTAGTGGTACACTGCCAGGAGTTAGTGTATTAATAGAGAATAGTTCACAGGGAACTATGACTGATTTAGATGGTAATTATTCTATAAATATAAAGGATGGACAAGTATTGGTATTTTCATTTGTAGGATATCAAACGCAGAAAATTGCTTATAAAGGACAAGCAAATGTCAATATTTTGCTAAGCGAGGAATCTGCAAACTTAGACGAAGTTATTATTACAGTGCCTTATGGTACAGCAAATAAGAAAACTTACACAGGATCTGTAGGATTAGTGCAAGCTAAGAATATTGAGAAAGCGCAGGTTAGTAATGTTTCTAAAGTATTAGAAGGTACTATTGCCGGAGTGCAATCGTTTTCGTCAAGTGGACAGCCTGGATCTGAAGCAACTATACGTATCCGTGGTATTGGTTCTATTAATGCCAATAGCAAGCCTCTTTATGTTGTTGATGGGGTGCCATACGAAGGAGAGTTGAATGCTATCGCAGCTACAGATATTGAATCTATGACTGTGCTAAAAGATGCTACTGCTGCAACATTGTATGGTTCGCGTGCAGCAAATGGTGTAATTATGATTACAACAAAACAAGGGACAAGAGAAACAGCTCCTCAAATTGAGATTAGTGCAAAACACGGTATTTCAAGCCGTGCACGTAATGACTATCGCGTATTGGGGACCAATGATTATATGGAGTTGCAATGGGAAGCTATTCGCAACGGACAAATGGATGCTGGAGGAAAATCACCTGAAGCAGCAGCTGAATATGCAAGTCAAAACTTGATTAGTCAGATAGGTATTAATCCTTACGGAACGAATAACCCAATGCCCGTAGGTACTGATGGTAAGCTTTTACCAGGATTAAAACCGTTGTGGAGTGACAACTGGGATGATGCTTTACAACAAAATGCTCGATTTACAGACGTGAATGTTAGAGTAAGTGGTGGTGGAAAGAACACGAGATATTTTGTTTCGGGAGGTTTTTTAAATGACCAAGGTTATGTTATCGAATCAGGATTCAAGCGTTATAACCTTAGATCTAATATCGTAGTAGATGCTAAAGATTGGTTAGAAGTAGGTCTGAATGTTGCTGCTTCGAGTTCGATACAAAATTTCCCAAAACAAGATGATAGTGAACAGTCAAACGTTATCTTATTTGCCAGAGTAATGCCTTCTTTTTATCCGATTTACCAAAGAGATTTGGCAACAGGAGCTTATTTGGTAGATCCAAATACAGGAGGACGTATGTTTGATTATGGAAACTACAGAGCTTCTTCATATGCTAAGTACAACTTGATTGCAAGTATGCCACACGACTTGAGCGAGATCAAGAAAGATATTGCAAGTGTTCGTACTTATGGACAAATTAAGTTTTTAGATAACTTAAAATTTAAATCTTCATTAAGTGTTGACTATAATAGTACTAATAATCACAATGTAACAAACCCTCTTTACGGTCCATCAGTTGAGTATGGAGGAAGTGTGGACCGCAAGAACACACGTACTGTTAGCATGACTTTTAATAACGTATTGAATTACAACTTAGATATAGACGATAAAAATGCAATATCTGCAATGGTGGGGCAGGAGTTCTATTCGTATGATTCAAATTATTTTGGAGGTCAACGTGAGCAGTTAATCATGAATGGTTATTTTGAACCAGATGCGGCGTCTAAGGTAATTGACTTTTTTGGAAAAGCAGATGAGTATAAAATGTTGAGTTTCTTCGGAAATGCTCAGTATTCATATGACAAGAAATATTATTTGTCAGCTTCTTTTAGAAGAGATGGTTCTTCTCGCTTTTCACCTGATAGTAGATGGGGTAACTTCTGGTCATTTGGTGCATCGTGGAGAATTATTGATGAGGAGTTTATGAATCAATATAGAGATACTTGGTTGAGTAATTTGCTTTTTAGAGCAAGTTATGGAGCACAAGGAAATGACAATGTTGGATATTATGCTTATCAAGCTTTGTACGCAATACAAAATAATTTAGGAGATCCAGGATTAGTAACATCGAGATTGGGAACAGAGGATTTGTCTTGGGAAACTAACTTAAATATGAATATTGGACTTGACTTTGGATTTTTCAATGAGCGATTGTCTGGTACAATAGAGTATTTCGAAAGACGTTCAAAGGATTTATTATTTGATAGAGATTTAGCTTCTTCTACAGGTTTTACTTCTATTCAAGAGAATATTGGAGCAATGAAAAATTACGGTTGGGAGTTTACGTTAAATGGTACGCCAATCATGACCGAAGATTGGAGATGGAGTGTAGGATTGAACTTGACTACGTATAAGAATAAGATTACTTCTCTGCCATCTGAGGCGATTTGGAGTGGAAATAAGAAATGGGTAAAAGGTGGTTCTTTGTACGATTTTTATTTACCAGAGTGGGCAGGTGTTAACCCAACAAATGGAAATGCACAATGGTATCTTCAGAATGGAGATGGATCAAAAACTATAACAGATGATTATTCACAAGTTGACAAAGTTGAACATAAAGTAAAACAAGGAAATTCTCTGCCTGATGTATCAGGAGGTTTCTCAACAGAATTAACTTATCAGAATTGGTCATTATCTGCAAACTTTGCCTATAACATTGGTGGAAAGATTTACAATGGTGACAAGATGAGTTTATACAGATCTTCAGGAGGAGGAACTAACTGGAGTACGGATATGTTGAATAGATGGACGCCAGATAATCCTAATACAGATGTAGCTAAAGTTTCTACGCATCCAAAGAGTGCATGGAATCAGTCTTCGGATAGATTTTTAGTTGATCGTTCTTACTTAAAACTTAAAAACCTAACGGTATCTTATAATGTGCCACAAGAATGGCTGAAGAAAGTAAGATTGTCTTCTGCAAGTGTATACTTCCAAGCTGAGAATCTTTTTACTTGGACGAAAGAACAAGGTCTAGACCCTGAGCAAACTTTTGATGGTAGTACGTATTTCCGTTACCCTGCCATGAAAACGATTTCTCTTGGGATTAATGTTAAATTATAAAAAATCGAATTATGAAAAATAGCGTAATTAAATATATAATAGGAGCTTTTATACTTTCAACAAGTTTGATTTCTTGTTCTTTGGATACTGATCCAACAGATGCTATTGAAAGTGAGAAAGTGTTTAGTACTGTAGAGGGGAATGAAAAGGTATTGAATGGTGCATGGAGTTATTTAATGGAAAGTTTTTCTACTTATGCTAATCCTGGTTTTGGATCATTTTTGCGTACAAATGATGCTATGGGTAGTGATGTAGTATTGAATGGAAGGTATGGTTTTCGCGCGCACTACTTATTTAATGCATTGTATTCAAAGGCGAGAACGAATACGCACAGTTGGAATTTAGCCTATAAAACTATTGACAATGCTAATAATGTGATTGCAAAAGTTTTTGAATCGGAAGGTTCAGTTGTTGACAAACAACGAGTTCGCGGTCAAGCTTTAGCATTGAGAGGTTTTATGTATCTACATTTAGCATCGAGTTATGCTTATGCAATTGATTTAGATCCGAATGCTATTACAGCTCCGATTTACTTGGAGCCAACGAGCAGTGCAACTAAACCAAGACCTGCTGCTACAGTTACAGAGGTTTATTTGCAATCTATTAAAGATTTAGAAGAAGCACTTACATTGATTCCTGAGACATATAAGAGAGGAAACACAATGAAGCATAAATTTGATCGTGAAGTAGTTTTGGGACTGCTTTCTCGTGCACATTTATACGCAAGAAACTGGAAAGAAGCTAAAGAGTACTCTGATCAATTATTGGCTTTGAATAGTTACTTAATGAATGAAAGTGAATACAAAAGTGGATTCAGTGATTCGAGTAATGGAGAGTGGATTTGGGGACATGCTCAAAATGAATCTCAAAAGAATGCATCTTATCAATTTAATTATTTAGATGTTACTTCAAGTCAGAGTTACTACTATAGCTTTAATGCGGATCCTTATTTTAGAGATTTGTTTGACGAAAGTGATTATAGAAAGAGCATGATTTATTGGGCACCAGACCCTTCTAATACAGAGCCAAAAGATGGTAATACTGCTTATATGCGCTATGCTAAATTTAAGTTTAGAGGTTCTCAGATAGCAGATATTGTATTGATGCGTACTTCAGAGATTTACTTGATTAATGCAGAAGCAAAAGCGCGATTAGGAGAGGCAGATGCAATTGATGTTCTGAATACTTTAAAGACAGCAAGAGGAGCTAAAGAAGTGAGCGGTCTAATGGGACAAGATTTGTTAGACGAAATCTGGATTGAGAGAAGAAAAGAACTTTTTGGCGAAGGGTTTGCTTTAATCGATATTATTCGCAATCAACAAAAAGTGGTTCGAAAAGCGTATCCTCAAGATAAGTTAGTTGATTTTACATACGAAGAAATGGATAGTACTGGAAAAATCTCTCAAGTAGTTGTAAAACTTTTACCAATGGGGCATGATGCTGTTAAGTTCCCTGACGGTTCAGATTTTATAGAAAATAGCAAGTATTATCTCTACCGAATACCAGAAGTAGAAGAAAGAGAGAATCCAAATCTATATTTGAATCGATAAAATTATAGTACGGATTATCATTTATAGTTGATTAGTTAGTGAGAAGTGAGATAACTTGAAAGATAGTTATCTCACTTTTTATTTTGTGGTTTTATGTGCCTGTTGAATCTGTTGTTCTTTCTGAGCAAAATTTCCATTGAATGAAGTTGTATATATCGTTGTATTGAATATTGTAAAGTTCGGCTTCAATACGGTCTACCGAGTTAAAGTGTAGAGTAGTTTTCCTCAATTTCGATTTAGAAGTTTGTATGGCACTAGAGGGTGAAGTGCCTTTTTGTTTTATCTTTGTTATTAATTAAAAGAAATGATTATGTTGTGCGTTGCTATTATAGATCAACAAGAGTTAACCAAATTTGCCATCAAGACTATTTTAGAGGAAAGGAGTAAGGATACTCTTTGTTATCAAGAGGTTGTTAATGCACATGATTTGAGAGAGTTTCTGAATAAGTGTGGCAAAACATATGTTTTTTTTAACCCACAGTCTTACAATTTTGAGCAACAGATCAATCAAATTTTTATGTTTCAAGAGCAGTATGTCAATTGTCATTGGGTCATGCTTTTTGATGAGTTAAATGAATCTTGGTTGAAGCGTATGTTGCAAATCAAGAAGGTCGATTTTAGTGTTATTTTTAAGACAGACACACTTGATAGCATAACCAAAGGTATAGATGAAGTACTATCTGGAAAAGTGTATTTGAATGATGCTGTTCAAAAGATTTTGGAGGAACACCAAAAGTCTATTCACAAGGTAGAACAGGTACTGACAGTTGTAGAACGCGAAATTCTAAAAGAGATAGCCTTTGGCAAAATGACAAAGGAAATTGCTGCTGAGCGAAATATTAGTGTGCACACCGTGATTACACATCGCAAGAATATCTTTAAAAAATTGGAGGTGAATAATGTTCACGATGCTACGCGTTATGCTATTCGCGCTGGTATCATAAAAGTCAATGACTATTATATATAGTCTGGATTGATTACTGGATAGTATTTTACGTTAGTTTCTTATTATAAGCAATTTTTTTTTATGGGTAGAGCTAAGGATAAGGTTAGTTTATTAGAGCAGAGTGAAAGTAGTTTCAACACTTTATTTGTACTTGTAGAACAGTTATCTACAGAACTGCAGCAAAAGACTTTTAATTTTGAAGGTAGAGATAGAAACATCAGAGATGTATTTGTCCACCTTTATGAATGGCATCAGCTATTGTTAACTTGGATTTCAAATAATCAACAAGGGAATCAGACGTCTTTTTTACCTAAGCCTTATAATTGGAAAACGTATACGGCTATGAATGTAGAGTTTTGGAAAAAGCACCAAGCTACGTCTTTGGACGATGCTAAGATATTACTACAACAGAGTCATCGAGATACAATTCAAATAGTGAAAGCTTTTACAGAAGATGAATTATTCGTTAAAAAGTATTTCAATTGGACAGGTTCTACAAGTCTTGGGAGCTACTGTGTATCGTCTATGTCAAGTCATTATGAATGGGCTATTAAAATAGTAAAGTCACACGTGAAATCAGGTAGTGAAAGCGAATGATTGATGGCTCTAACCTCATTATAGGATAAGGCGTGATTTAGAGTGTTTTCTGAAAAGGTAAATAGGTGAAAATCAGCCCTATATTTCTACATTGATTTAATTAAGTTAATTGATATTTGGCTACCAGTAGCTTTATGTCAATATTTTTTTTTAGTAGTATCACATTTTTATTGTTGAGAGATTGCTTGCACTTTCTTCGGGTTTTCTAGGGGGATGCTTCGGGTTTTATTGGGAAAAGGCGTCTTTTTGCGAAGAAAACCCGAAGGATACTCGAAGAATGCTCCAAGAAAGTCGCATGAAAGTGTGGTTATTCTTCGCGCTGATCTATTATTATATTTACTTTAAATTATGTAAATATTTATTTTAATTGAGACAAATATTTGATTTTTAATATGTTAGTTTGTCTGTTTTTCATAATTTTGTTGTGGTAATCTTAACGGAATATATTATGAAAAAGTATTTGTTGTTTTTCGCTACTATTTTATGTTGTGTTTTTTTAGGGGGGTGTAGTTCGGATGAAAATTCGAAGAAGAAGGATGATGGTAATGAATCGAATAACTCAGGTACCGAGATTTCGGTTGCTCATTATTCGAAAGCCATTAAAAAAGATTGGTTAGCTTCTAAGTTTGTGTACTTAGATAGAAATAATAAAGTGATTCTTGAAGAAGATTTAAGCTTTTATAGAGTTTGTGATTTGGATTTATATAGCTTCAAAGAGGATAAAGTTTTTATGGAAAATCACAGTTTTGATTGTAGTGAACTTTACAAAAGCGTTGCAGATTATAAAATCGAGGGAGAGAACTTGTTACTTTTTGCCAAGGAGATGAATGATAACTTAGAACCTTTAGAAATTATTTCTTTGACAACGAAACAATTAGTTTTGAAAGTTGATGATAAATATGATTTCTTTTATGGTAAGCAAATTAATCTGCCTGAAGGTGCTACAGCGAAACAGGTCATTTTGGTTGCTAAATAGTAAATGTATATAAAAGAAAAAACTGCTGTACAGCAGTTTTTTCTTTTATATAGGACTTTGGTTTTTAAACATTTCTTTATTGATTTCGTCAATGTACTCAAGAACTTCATCTCTACCTATTTTGTCTTCAGAGGAAGTTACAAAATAAGGAGGCATTTCTTCCCAATTGTCTGCTAACATTTTCTTTCTATAATCAGCGACTAAACTATTTACCTTTTGTTTTCCTACTTTATCTGCTTTAGTAAATATAATAGAAAAAGGTACTTCAGATTGCCCCAAGTATTGCATGAACTCTAAGTCAATTTTTTGAGCTTCGTGTCTGATGTCTACTAAAACAAATGCGCTAACAAGCTGTTGTCTTTTTTCGAAATAATCTGTAATGAATTTTTGAAATGTAGATTTTGTCTTCTTACTTACTTTTGCATATCCATATCCAGGTAAATCAACTAAATACCAATTTGAGTTAATCTTAAAGTGATTTATTAATTGTGTCTTTCCCGGTCTTGAAGATGTTTTTGCAAGATTCTTTTGGTTTGTAAGCATATTAATCAAAGAAGATTTGCCGACATTAGACCTTCCGATGAAAGCGTATTCAGGGATAGGTTCATTAGGGCACTTCTTCGCGTCAGAGTTACTTACGACAAATTCTGCAGTATTAATTTTCATATTTTAGTAATTGCGCTTTTTAAACCAAGCGTATAGTAATTTATTAAATTCGTCTGGATGTTCCATCATCGCTGCGTGTCCACATTCATCAATCCAATATAGATCTGAATCAGGTAGTAGTTCGTTAAACTCTACTGCAACTTCGGGAGGAGTTACCTTGTCGTTTTTCCCCCAGATTAGACAGGTTGGTACATTTATTTTTGGTAAATCTTTAGACATATTGTGGCGTATTGCACTTTTGGCAATAGTAATAGTCTTGATAACCTTCATACGGTCATTTACAGTAGCAAAAACTTCATCTACTATTTCTTTCGTAGCTATTTCAGGATGATAAAACACGTCCTCTGCTTTTTTCTTGATATACTCATAGTCACCACGCTTTGGATAACTATCTCCCATAGCACTTTCATATAAGCCAGAGCTACCTGTAAGTACCATAGCTTGTAAGTACTCAGGATACATCTTAGAAAAATACAAAGCAATATGTCCTCCTAAGGAATTTCCTAATAGGATTACTTTTTTGTGTCCAAGGTGGTCGATAAAGTCTTTAACAAACTTAGCAAATGCCTTTACGTTTGTCTTTAAAATGCTATTTGTGTATAAAGGTAGTTCAGGGAGAACTACTTTGTAGCCTTCTTTCGGGAAGAATTCTGTAACACCATCAAAATTGCTCAGTCCGCCCATTAAACCGTGTAAGATGATAATTGGAGTTCCATCACCAATCTCAACATAACGGAATTTACCATCTACTTTTAAAGTTCGCTCCATGTAGTTTCTAAATGCGATTTTTAAATTCCCACAAATATAAGGTTTTATTAGGGACAATGTTTCTAATAAAACTATAAAAAAACATTTAACTGCAAATTAGATGAAATATAGTGGCAGAAAACGATACTTTTTTAGGTCTGAAAAAAGCGCTTTTTTGTCGTTTTAGACTCATTCAAATTGTAGATTTTGCTAAAATATAAGTGTTTAAAATCAAGTGTTTAGTATGCTAAACCTTGAAATAGTGTAGTATTGCGAAAACTTATTAACAAAGTGGGAAAAAGTGGGAAAAAGTGGGAAAAAAAGTAGTACATTTGCTAAAATAACATTAATAGGTGTGGTTTGTCTTTTATAGTCGGAACATATGAGTGTAAAATTGATGCCAAAGGTCGTGTGTCAGTACCTGCTTCTTTGAAGAAGCAGTTGCCTGCTATGGCTGAAGGTTTCGTGTTGAAACGCTCTGTGTTTGAACCATGTTTAGAGTTATGGCCTATGGCTGAATGGAACAAGATGATGGAGAAAATCAAAAAATTAAACCCTTTTGATAAGAAAAATGATATGTTCATTCGTCGCTTTATGGCTGGTGTTAAAGAAGTGAGTATTGACGATGCAGGTCGTTTGTTAGTGGCAAAAGACTTGATCGAGTATGCCAAAATCTCGAAGGAACTTGTGTTTACTTCTAAGGTGAATATAATTGAAATTTGGGATAAAGGATTGTATGAGAATATTTTGAGTGAGGATGAAAATATTGATTTTGCAGACTTGGCTCAAGATGTAATGAGTAATATTAGTTTTGATGAATAAAGAAGATTACGGTTATCATAAGCCTGTTTTGTTACAGGAAAGTGTAGATGGATTAAATATTAAGCCTGATGGAGTGTATGTTGATGTTACGTTTGGAGGAGGAGGACACTCTCGTGAAATATTAAGTCGTTTAGGTGAGAATGGTAAACTGTATGGATTTGATCAAGATGCAGATGCCTTGGATAATGCTATTGACGATCCGAGATTTGTGTTGATCAATCAAAATTTTAGATACTTAAAACGCTATTTGCGTTTTTATGGAGAAAAGGAAGTAGATGGGATTTTAGGTGATTTAGGAGTTTCTTCACATCAGTTCGATGTTGCTGAGCGCGGTTTTTCAACGCGTTTTGATGGAGAACTGGATATGAGAATGAACCAAAAGAGTGAAATATCAGCTTATCATGTGGTGAATGATTATGAGGAGAAGGATTTGCGAAATATGTTCTATCTCTATGGAGAGTTAAAAAATGCTGGAGCGATTGCCAATACGATTGTCAAGAGTAGAGCAGAAGAGCCGATTAAGAATACTGATGATTTGAAGCGTGTGCTTGCGAGGTTTTTGCCTGCACATAAAAGCGCAAAGATTTTAGCTCAAATTTATCAAGCTATTCGAATTGAAGTGAATCAAGAAATGGATGTTCTGAGAGAGATGCTTGAGCAAAGTGCAGAAGTTTTAAAACCTGGAGGTCGCTTGAGTGTTATTTCTTATCATTCTTTAGAAGATAGATTAGTAAAGCGCTTTATGAAAAATGGAATGTTTGAGGGTGAGCCAGAGCGCGATATGTTCGGAAGATTTGAAGTTCCTTTAAAACAATTGGGGAAATTGATAATACCGACAGACGAGGAAATAAGTGTAAATAATAGAGCAAGATCAGCAAAACTAAGAGTAGCAGAAAAGAAATGAGAAAGAATCTCGTAAGTCCAATGGATGTCATCAAGGCGAAAATTCTCGTTCATGAGGATTCAGCCAAGAACTGGGCGATTATCATTTATGTGATTTGCCTTTGCTTGATATTGATTTGGAATACACAAGCTTATGAGACTAAGGTTTTTAAGGTTACTGCTCTTACGCATGAAGTGAAAATGCTCAGAGCTGAGTTTGTTGACACGAGATCAGAATTGATGGAGTTGAAGATGGAGTCAACAATCACTAAAAAGTTGGAGGATGAGGGGATATACCCATCAGAAACTCCGCCAACTAAAATTAAAGTGAATTTAGAAAGTAAGAAAGAAAGTTTTTGGAGTAGGTTATGGCATTAGAGAGGAGAGGGGTTTACTTAAGGCTTTATCTTATGTCTGCTGCAGTGATTATTGTTGCATTGTGTATCATTTATCGCTTGGTCAAGATTCAGGGGGTTGAAGGAAAGGAGCTAAGAGCTAAAGCGCAAGATAAAACTCGTGTAAAAGAAGAAGTAATTCCCGCAAATAGGGGAAATATATATTCAGCAGATGGAAGTCTTTTGGCAACATCTGTTCCGGTCTTTGAAATTCGATTTGATGGTGTAGCACCAAGTAAGGAAGATTTTGAGAAAAATCTTAAACCTCTATCTGACTCTTTAGCTGTGATGTTTGGTAAGAGTTCATCTCATTATCAAAATCTAATGAGAAAGGGTAGGGCAAATAATAGTAGGTACATCTTAATTGCTCGTGGGTTGAGTTATACTCAATTTGTAAGAGTGCGAAATTTTCCACTTTTTAATCGTGGTCCATATAAAGGAGGTTTTATTTCTTTACAAAAAACGATTAGACAACACCCTATCGGCAGGATTGCTCAACGTACTATTGGATATGAAAGGCAAAATGACGATAAGACTTTTGGTAGAGTAGGAATAGAAGGAGCATTTAGCAATTACCTTAGCGGTGTAGATGGAAGAAGAAAAATGCAGAGTATTGGAAAAGATCAATGGAAGCCAATCAACGACGAGATTGAATTAGATCCTGTTGATGGAAAAGACATTGTCTCTACAATCGATGTTTATATACAAGATATTGCACATCATGGTTTGTTGAAAGCACTTCAAGACTTTAATGCTGATCACGGTACTGTGATTGTTATGGAAGTGAAGACAGGTGCGATTCGCGCCATCTCTAATTTGGGGAGAGCGGAATCAGGAAACTATTATGAGACTATAAATTATGCTCTTGCGGAAGTTCATGAACCGGGGTCAACGTTTAAGTTAGCTTCTCTTTTGGCTTTATTGGAGAAAGGGAAAAGTGATACGGCTCGTATTTACGATACACAAGACGGTATTGTAAAGTTTTATAATGCAAGAGTGCGCGATTCGAAATGGGGTGGATATGGAAAGATATCCTTAGCAAGAGGAATAGAAGTTTCTTCCAATACGGTGATTACTCAAGCTGTGAATGAGGGGTTTCAGAATAACCCATCAGAGTTTACAGATTACCTGAGTTCATTGGGAATGGATAAACCCATAGGGGTGCCTATTCTGGGAGAAGGCTCTCCATATATACCAAAACCTGGTGCGAAAGGTTGGAGTGGGATTGCACTGCCGTGGATGGCGTTCGGATATGGACTATCTGTGACACCGATGCATACTTTGATGTTGTACAATGCTGTGGCAAATAATGGAGAAATGGTTAAACCGCAGTTTGTGTCAGAGGTTAAAGAGTTTAATCGCACGATAGTGAAGTTTGAAAAGGAAGTCGTAAATCCTCAAATAGCTTCTCCAGAGGTGATTAAGCAAGTACAAGCTGTTTTAGCAAATGTTGTTAAGAAAGGGACAGGAAGAAAATTGGATTCCAAAAACTTTTCGATGGCAGGTAAAACGGGAACAGCTCAAGTGAATTACGGAAAAGGAAAAGGGAAAGAGATGTATTATTCATCTTCATTTGCAGGATATTTTCCTGCTGATAATCCTAAGTACTCTTGTATAGTTGTAATTCATAGACCTGATCGCAGTAAGAGTTATTATGGAGCTGATGTATCCGGGCCAGTGTTTAAGAAGATTGCTCAAAAGATTTATACAGATGTTCCTATTACAACTGAACTCGAAGAAGTGAATCACGTTTCTTCAGAAATTCAGAATAGTTATGCAGACTATTTTACTAAAGTGAATGATGAGAATCAGGTAATGCCGAATGTAAAAGGGATGTATGTGATGGATGCTTTACCATTATTAGAGAATTTGGGATTGAATGTAGCAGTACATGGTATAGGAAAGATTAAAAATCAATCTATTCCAGCTGGAACAAAAATAGAAAGAGATAAGAAAGTAGTATTAGAATTATAGTGAGAAAGCTAAAAGACATATTATATAGAGTAGAAATAAAATCTGTAGTAGGTTCAACCGATCTTGCTATAGATTTCATTGCTTTTGATTCACGTAAAGTGAAAGCAGATACATTATTTGTAGCTCAAAGAGGATCTGTAGTAGATGGACATGAGTACATCAGTCAAGCTATAGCACAGGGTGCCACAGTGATTGTGTGTGAAGAGTTGCCTTCTGATATAGTTGATAATGTAACTTATGTATGTGTAGAAGACTCTGATTTGGCTTTAGCTCATATGGCCAATAATTTTTATAATGAGCCTTCATCTAAGTTACATTTAGTTGGTGTTACTGGAACAAATGGTAAAACAACTATAGCGACATTGTTGTATAATTTGTTTACCAATATTGGGTATAAGGTAGGATTGTTATCTACTGTAAAAATTATCGTTGGTAAGAAGGTTTACGAAACGACGCACACAACGCCAGATTCACTGACTATAAATTATTATATGAATGAAATGGTCGCTGAAGGTTGTGAGTATTGTTTTATGGAAGTGAGTTCTCATGGAATTGTTCAGAAACGCACAGATGCTTTGAACTTTAGAGGTGGGATTTTTACCAATTTAACACATGACCATTTAGATTATCACAAAACATTTGCAGAATATAGAAATGCTAAGAAAATCTTTTTTGATCAACTTAGTAGTAAGGCTTTTGCAGTGACCAATGTGGACGATAAAAACGGAATGTTTATGGTTCAGAATACAAAGGCAAAGTTAATTACTTACGGTCTGAAAAATGTATCAGATTACAAAGGACAGATTCTTGAGAGTCAGTTTTCTGGTATGTTAATGAAAGTAAATCAACAAGATGTATGGGTACAGTTGATAGGTGCATTTAATGCAAGTAATTTGTTAGCTGTGTTTTCTGTTGCTGTAGAATTGGGTGTTGATTTTCAAGAGGCTTTGTTGCAATTGAGTAAACTGACAAGTGTAGCAGGGCGTTTTCAATATATTGTAGGAAGAGATAATATAACGGCAATTGTCGATTATGCTCATACGCCTGACGCGCTTAAGAATGTAATAGAGACGATAAACTCTATCCGAACTTTTAATGAGAAGTTGATAACGGTAGTTGGTTGCGGAGGAAATAGAGATAAAACGAAAAGGCCAGAGATGGGACAGATAGCTTCTGAATTGAGTAGTAAAGTAATTTTCACTTCCGATAACCCAAGATTCGAAGAACCATCTGAGATTTTGGAGCAGATAGAAGCTGGTGTTGAGCCTCAGAATGCGATGAAAACAATTGTAGTAGAAGATCGCAAACAGGCTATTAAGCTTGCTTGTCAACAAGCTGTAGCTGGGGATATTATTTTAATAGCAGGTAAGGGACATGAAACTTACCAAGATGTTAAAGGAGTAAAAAGTCATTTTAATGACTTAGAGATTGTAACTGAGTTTTTGAAACAATAAGAGGAGAATAGAATTATGTTGTATTATTTATTTCAGTATTTAGATAGTATTTTGAAAATACCAGGAGCGGGAGTGTTTCAGTACATTACTTTTCGCTCAGGAATGGCAGTGATTTTTTCATTGTTGTTTTCTATCATTTACGGAAAGAGAATTATTAGATTTTTATACAGAATGCAAGTAGGAGAGACCGTTAGGGATCTTGGTCTTGAAGGACAAAAAGAGAAAGCTGGTACGCCTACTATGGGAGGAGTAATTATTATTTTAGCAACTCTTATTCCTGTATTGCTTTTTGCAAAATTAGATAATGTCTATGTCTTATTGTTGATATTAACTACCCTTTGGATGGGAGCTATTGGTTTCTTAGATGACTATATTAAAGTATTTAAGAAAGATAAAGATGGGTTAAAGGGAAGATTCAAAGTTGTAGGACAAGTAGGGTTGGGGCTAATTGTAGGTTCAGTTTTATACTTTAGTCCAAGTGTCACTGTTAGAGATACACCTGCTAATCAGGTTATCGTTGAGAGTACTGTAAGTAAGTACGATGTTAAATCGACAGCAACAACGATTCCTTTTTTCAAAGATAATGAGTTTGATTATAATATGCTGATTAGCTGGATGGGGGAAGGAGCAGAAAAGTATGCTTGGCTTGTATTCATTCCTATAGTCATTTTTATTATTACAGCAGTATCGAATGGTGCTAATCTCACCGATGGTATAGATGGCTTAGCCGCTGGTACCTCCGCAATATCCACTTTTGTGCTGGGTATTTTTGCGTTTGTATCAGGTAACGTAATATTTTCTAATTATTTGAATATTATGTATATCCCAAATTCGGGTGAAATGACTGTTTTTATATCCGCCTTTATGGGAGCTCTGATAGGATTCCTATGGTATAATACCTATCCAGCTCAAGTGTTTATGGGTGATACAGGAAGTTTGACAATAGGGGGGATTATTGCAGTTATGGCTATCGCTGTTCGTAAAGAGTTATTGATTCCAGTATTGTGTGGTATATTCTTGATTGAGAATTTATCTGTAGTGATGCAAGTATCTTATTTTAAGTATACGAAAAAGAAATATGGTGAAGGAAGAAGGATTTTCTTAATGTCTCCTTTACACCACCATTTTCAAAAGAAAGGATATCACGAAAGTAAGATTGTTACTCGTTTCTGGATTATAGCCATATTATTGGGCGTATTTTGTTTAGTATCACTAAAACTGAGATAAGATGAAGAAGATTGCAATTTTAGGAGCAGGAGAAAGTGGTGTAGGTACGGCTATTTTAGCATTGCAAAAGGGATATAGTGTTTTTGTTTCCGATTTTGGGACAATAAAAGATAATTATAAAGAAGCATTGACAAATGCTGGTATTTGTTGGGAAGAGAATGGGCATACAGAAGCGGAGATTTTAGATGCTGATGTAGTTGTAAAAAGTCCAGGTATTCCTGATAAAGCACCAATCATTAAGAAATTAGTTGATAAGGGTGTAAAGATCATTTCTGAAATTGAATTTGCATATCATTTCAATTCAGAATTATCAATAGCTATCACAGGAAGTAATGGAAAGACAACAACGACAATGTTGACTTACAAATTGCTTAAGGATGGGGGGTTAGATATCGGTATAGCTGGTAACATTGGTGACAGTTATGCTGGTCAAGTTGCAAGTAATCCTGAGAAATGCTATGTGCTTGAGTTAAGTAGTTTTCAGTTAGACGGAATAGTAGAATTTAGACCAAATATTGCTGTACTAACTAATCTAAGTCCAGATCACCTGGATCGATATGATTATAAGTACTCGAATTACATTGATTCTAAGTTTAGAATCACTATGAATCAAACGGCTGAAGATTATTTTATTTATGATTATGACGATGAGGAAATTCAACAGTGGTTGAAAACTCATACAATAAAAGCTAAGGCATTGCCTTTCTCATTGTATAAAAAATTAGATGAGGGGGCTTATGTTGAGGATAAAAATATTGTTGTGACTATGAATAAAGAAACAATTGTATTGCCAATTGAAGATTTAGGAATTGAGGGATTGCATAATGTGAAAAATGCAATGGCAGCAACTACTATTGCTCAATTAAAGAGAATTCGAAAGGATAAGATTAGAGAAAGTCTTTCTGATTTCCAAGGGGTAGAGCATAGACTTGAAAAAGTCTTGAAAGTAGATAATGTTCAATATATTAATGATTCAAAAGCGACTAATATCAATGCTACTTTCTTTGCTTTGGAAAGTATGAAGACACCAACAGTGTGGATAGTAGGTGGTGTTGATAAAGGGAATGACTATCACGAGTTAATGCCTTTGGTTCGCGAAAAGGTGAAAAGTATTGTTTGTTTAGGGCTTGATAATACCAAAATACGCGATGCTTATCAGAATGTAGTAGAATCATTTGTAGAGGTTCAAACGATGAATGACGCTGTGAAAGTGGCACAAAGTTTAGCAGAAAGTGGCGATGCAGTATTGTTGTCACCTGCTTGTGCAAGTTTTGATTTGTTTGAGAACTACGAGGATAGAGGAAGACAGTTTAAAGATGAAGTACATAATTTATAAAGTAAGTATATAAACAATGAAGTGGTTGTACGCACATTTATACGGAGATAAAACGATTTGGGCATTAGTTATTCTATTGGCCTGTTTCTCTATTATGCCTGTATATAGTGCGAGTACAAATTTAGTTTATACTGTAGGAACTGGTGAAAAGACGATTTATTATTTGATCAAGCACTTTGTACACATCAGTGTAGGTCTAATTTTTATGTGGTTGGTTCACCGTGTAGATTATCGCTATTTTAAGCTTGTAGGTTTTGTAGGAATACCTGTCGTGGTACTATTGTTAATCTACACGTTGACAAAGGGAACAATGATAGGCGGAGCAAATGCCAGTAGATGGGTTAGTGTGCTGGGTGTTCAGTTTCAACCTTCTTCTATAGCAGCAATTGTATTGACCGTTTATGTCGCTCAATATTTAGTAAAGATAAAGGACAAGACAGTTGATTTTGTTTCTTCTTTATGGGAGTTGTGGTTGCCAGTGGGATTAATCGTATTGCTAATTTTACCAGCAAACTTTTCTACGGCTGCAATTATTTCGCTTGTAGTTTTTACAGTTGCACTTATAGGCAAGTATCCGTTAAAGTACTTAGCTATTATCTGTTCTGCGGCAGTATTGTTTATTGGGATCTTTATGATTACGGCAAAGGCTTTTCCAGGTTTATTTCCCAATCGAGTGGATACTTGGATTAGTAGAATTGACAGATTCGCCAATTCAGACGATTCTACCAAAGACTTGTACCAAGTACAAAATGCAAAAATAGCAATTGCCTCAGGTGGATTGTTTGGCTTAGGGCCAGGTAAAAGTGTTCAGAAGAACTTTTTGCCACAATCTTCATCAGATTTCATTTACGCTATTATAGTTGAGGAATATGGTGTCGTTTTTGGAGTGTTTTTGCTCTTTGTATATATGTCGTTGTTCTTTCGTTTTTTGATTGCGATACACAGGGCTCCCACAGTATTTGGTCAACTCCTGGTGGTCGGATTAGGATTTTTTCTAATCTATCAGACGTTGATTAATATTGGAGTTGCAGTTTCGTTTTTACCGACAACGGGTCAACCCTTACCTCTTATTAGTAGTGGAGGGACATCTATATGGATGACATGTGTAGCTTTAGGTATTATCCTTAGTGTTACAAAAAGTGAAAGAGAAATTCAGGAACGCGAAATGGAGAAGAGTGATGCAGAGAAGCGTGAAGAAGAAGAATTGAATAGAATTCAATTAGAAAAAGAACAAATTTTAGAACAAGAGTTAAAAGAAAATTAGATTATAATATGAGTCATGCACCTCGGTTTATATTGAGTGGAGGAGGAACGGGAGGACATATATACCCAGCCTTAGCAATTGCAAATGAATTGAAGAGTCGATTTGCTAATGCTGAGATATTGTTTGTGGGTGCAGAAGGTCGTATGGAGATGCAGAAAATACCACAGGCTGGGTATGCTATCGAAGGATTGTGGATCTCTGGCTTGAAAAGGGAGTTATCGTTAGATAACTTATCATTTCCTTTTAAAGTAATTAGCAGTCTGCTTAAATCGAGAAAGATCATAAAAAGGTTTAAGCCAGATGTTGTGATTGGGACAGGGGGATACGCAAGTGGAGCTGTTGTAAAGGTAGCTGCAGATATGGGAATCCCAACTGTTGTACAAGAGCAGAATTCTTTTCCTGGTATTACTAACAAGTTATTAGGAAAGAAAGCAAAGGCTATTTGTGTGGCATATGATAACCTTGAAGCGTTTTTTCCAAAAGATAAGCTGGTCAAGACAGGTAATCCCGTTAGACAGGATTTACTGGTATTAAGCGATAAGGCTGAAGCTAAAGCCTCTTTCAAATTGGATGTAAGTAAGAAAACACTTTTAGTGTTAGGAGGAAGCTTAGGGGCGAGAAGGATAAATCAATTAGTTGAAAGTAATCTTGGCTTATTCGAAGAAATGGAGCTTGAGGTTATTTGGCAATGTGGTAAGTTATATTACGAAGAATACAAGAAATACAACAGTAGTAGGGTAAAAGTATTAGCGTTTGTAGATAGAATGGATTATGCTTTTGCATCAGCTGATATTGTAGTTTCGCGAGCTGGAGCTTCTTCAGTTTCTGAATTAGCAATAGTAGGAAAACCAGTCATATTTGTGCCTTCTCCTAATGTGGCAGAAGATCACCAAACTAAGAATGCTTTAAGTATTGTAGAACGCGGTGGTGCGCTAATGGTTAAAGAAAGTGAGTTGGATACTTTTCCGGATTTGTTTAAATCCGTGTTAAGTGACGATAGTCGTATGCAAGAATTGGGAGATAACTTTAAAAAGTTAGCCTTGCCAAATGCAACAAAAGATATTGTAGATCAAATAGTAGCTTTAATTAAAAAGTAATGAAAGTAATTGATAAAATAAAGAGTGTATATTTTATAGGGATTGGTGGTATTGGAATGAGTGCCCTTGCTCGTTATTTTAAATTCTTAGGTAAGAATGTCGCTGGATACGATAAAACGCCAACACAACTTACTAGAGAGTTAGAGGAAGTTGGTATTGAAATACATTATGAAGACAATATTGCTTTTATTGGAGAGGAGTATAAAGATATTGATAGTACAGTTGTTGTTATTACCCCTGCGGTACCTACATCTCATACAGAATGGATGTATTTTCAACAAGCTGGATTTGAAATTTTAAAGAGATCTGAGGTACTTGGTATCATCACAAAAGATACTTACTGTTTCGCTGTTGCTGGTACGCATGGTAAAACAACAACAACAAGTATTCTTGGACATTTACTTTATCAAGCTGGAGTAGATGTTACTGCTTTTGTAGGAGGAGTTGTTGAAAACTACCAGACTAATTTGATTGGTTCGGGTAAAACGGTTACAGTAGTGGAAGCAGATGAGTTTGATCGTTCATTTTTAAGATTGAGTCCCAATATCGCTTGTATCAATTCTACCGAAGCTGATCACTTAGATATTTTTGGAACAGCTGATGAGATGTTGATTTCTTTTAAGGAATTTGCTGCAAAAGTTGAGGATAAGAATTTGCTGTTTGTTCATGAAGATGTTGATTTAGATGGAGTGAAAGTTGGTTTTGGGGCAGATAGTAGCTTTCAGGTAAAGAATATTAGAATCGATAATGGTTGGTATATATTCGATATAGTGACGCCAAAAGAGACTGTGTCAGATGTTAGATTTGGATTACCAGGACATCACAATTTGACAAATGCATTAACAGCTTTTGCTATGGCATATGTGTATGGTGTAAATGTTAGTGATTTAGTGAATGCTTTGGAGACATTTAAGGGAGTGAGAAGAAGATTTTCTTATAAGATTCGCAATGAGAAGTTGATATTTATTGACGATTACGCTCATCATCCAACGGAGATTAAAGCAGTTAGTCAAGCAGTTCATGAGATGTATGGGGATAAGAAAATATTAGCAATCTTTCAACCTCATTTGTATAGTCGAACAAGAGATTTTATGGAAGAGTTCGGCGAGGCATTGTCAACTTTTGAGAATGTAGTTTTGTTGGATATTTACCCAGCACGTGAATTGCCTATAGAGGGAGTAACATCTGATAAACTATTAGAACTAATTAAGTCGAATAGTAAATGTTTGGTTGAAAAAAGCAGATTGATCAGCTATATAAAAGATTTTAACCCAGAGGTGGTACTGACTATTGGTGCTGGAGATATAGGTGAAATGATTAATGATATAAAATTGGAATTAGAATAAAATATAATAAGTGTGAAAAAGTTATTTAAGAGAATAAAGTGGGTTGATGTTCGCATATTGTTAGTGTGCGCTATTGCCTTTGTTGTTTATTCTTTTAGTAATAAAAAGAGCGAAGATAAAGAGATTAGTGGTATAGAAGTTTTTTTCAAAGGTGAGGATTATCATTTTGTAACAGGAGCAGATATTCGCAGTATGGTTGAAAAAAGTTTACCAAACACTTCCAGAGTTAATAGATCTATAGTAGATTTGAAGAAAGTGGAAGATGAAGTCTTAAGTAATGAGCTAATTAAGAATGCAGAAGTGTATCTATCTATAGATGGAAAGTTATATGTAGATGTGTGGCAGAAGGAAGCAGTTGGACGTTATTTTGAGAATGGTAAGAGTTACTATATCGATAATACTGGAAGGAGTATGCCTATCTCTCACAATTTTTCACAACGAGTACCTATGATTGATGGTCGTATTACGGAAAACAATCGCGGGGATTTATTAAAAATGTTGAAGTTGATTAATGAAAGTGAGTTTTTAAAGCAGGATTTAACTGGAATTATTATACGGGGAGATGAAACCTTAATGTTAAAGAGTAGAACTAATGATTATAGTATTTCTTTTGGAACATTTGATGAAATGGAAAAGAAATTGAATAATTATACGGCCTTTGTGAAGTATTGTACAGAAGGCAAGTTAGACACAAAACAGTATAAGAGTATAAATCTTAGATTTACTCAACAAGTAGTATGTAGTAAATAGAAAATGACTATGAAAAATGAAAATATAGCTGTAGGATTAGACATTGGAACAACTAAGATTGTTGCAATGGTTGGAAAGAAAAACGAATATGGCAAGCTTGAAATTCTTGGATTAGGGAAGGCAAAAAGCTTAGGTGTGAAAAGGGGTGTAGTTAATAATATTACACAGACGATACAATCTATTCAGCATGCAGTTAAAGAAGCAGAGGCAGAAGCAGAATGTAGAATTAAGAAAGTTGTAGTTGGTATTGCAGGACAACATATTCGCAGTATCCAGCACAGCGATTACATAAGCCGTGAAAATCCTGATGAAGTAATAGGGGATAAAGACATTGAAAAGTTAATTGGACAGGTTCAGAAATTGAATATGTTACCTGGAGAAGAAATTATTCATGTATTACCTCAAGAATTTAAGATTGACGGAGAACCTGGAATTAAAGAACCAATAGGTATGTATGGAAGTAGATTGGAAGCTACTTTTCACGTGGTTGTTGGGCAGGCTGCTCTCATAAAGAACGCAGGAAGATGTATTAAAGATGCAGGATTAGAATTGTCAGGCATTACTTTAGAACCTTTGGCATCAGCTGAAGCTGTTTTGAGTCAAGAAGAGAAGGAGGCTGGTGTTGCTATTATTGATATAGGTGGTGGTACAACAGACTTGGCGATCTTTAAAGATGGAATAATTCGCCATACAGCTGTAGTTCCTTTCGGAGGGAACGTGATTACGGAAGATATCAAGGAAGGATGTTCTATCATTGAAAGACAAGCCGAGACATTGAAGGTTCGTTTTGGATCTGCTTGGCCGGGTGAAAATAAAGACAACGAGATTGTTTCTATTCCTGGTTTGAGAGGTAAAGAGCCAAAAGAGATTTCACTGAAGAATTTGTCTAAGATTATTCACGCTCGAGTGGATGAGATTATTCAATTGGTGTTTTCTGAAATTAAGACCTATGGATACGAAAACCCACAGAAGAAGTTAATTGCAGGAATTGTATTAACAGGTGGTGGTTCTGAATTGAAACATATAAAACAGTTAGTAGAATATATTACTGGAATAGATACTCGTATTGGTTATCCAAATGAGCATTTAGCGGGTGATTCAAGTCCTGAAATCTCAAGTCCATTATATGCAACAGCAGTGGGATTAGTGATGGAAAGTGATAAGAATCAAATAAAAGGAGCTGTTCCTTTTGAAGAGATTATAGCTTACGAAAAATTGCAAGAAGAAGAAAAGAAAATTATTGAACAGAAAGTTGTAGAGAATAACCCTATTTCACCATCAGTATCTGAAGAAGTGAAAAGTGAAAAAAGCGAACGCGTTCACATCAATTTAGAAAAAGATGAGGAAGTAGAAACTGAAAAAGAAGTTACAACAACTGTAGATAAATTTGAGAAAAGCTTTTTAGGTAGTTTTGTAAGAAAGATTAGAGATTATATTGAAAAGCAAGAATAAAAACGATACGTATATGGAGAATACAGATTTCGGAGGAATAAAATTCGATTTACCAAAAAATCAATCGAATGTAATTAAGGTGATTGGTGTCGGAGGAGGTGGAAGTAACGCGATTAACCACATGTTTAAGCAAGGTATTAAAGGTGTTGATTTTATCGTGTGTAATACTGATTCGCAAGCATTAGAGAATAGTCCCGTACCTAATAAAATTCAGTTAGGAGTTAATTTGACTGAAGGTCTTGGAGCGGGGGCAAATCCTGAAGTAGGGCAACAATCGGCTATAGAAAGTATTGAAGATATTGAGAAAATGCTTGATACCAACACAAAGATGGTATTTATAACGGCAGGTATGGGTGGAGGTACTGGTACTGGTGCTGCTCCTGTAATCGCTCAATTATCGAAAGAAAGAGATATTTTGACTGTTGGGATTGTTACTATTCCGTTTCAATTTGAAGGGAAAGTACGTCAAGAGCAGGCATTAAAAGGAGTTGAAAGGCTGCGTAAGCAAGTGGACTCTCTTGTGGTTATTAACAATAATAAGTTACGTGAAGTTTATGGTAACTTAGGATTTAAAGCTGGCTTCTCCAAAGCAGATGAAGTATTATCTACTGCAGCACGTGGTATTGCAGAGGTAATTACACATCACTATACTCAGAATATCGATTTAAAAGATGCTAAGACTGTTTTATCAGATAGTGGAACTGCTATTATGGGTTCTGCGACAGCTTCTGGTGATAGTAGAGCTAAGAACGCAATCGTCGATGCATTAGATTCTCCTTTGTTAAATGACAATAAAATTACAGGGGCTAAGAATGTTTTGCTTTTAATAGTTTCTGGATCAAACGAAATTACTTTAGATGAAATAGGTGAAATTAACGATCATATCCAAACAGAGGCTGGTCATAATGCTAATATCATTATGGGAGTAGGTGAGGATGAAAGTCTTGGTGAAGCTATTTCTGTAACTATTATCGCGACTGGTTTCAATGTTGAACAACAAAAAACGATTGTTGCTTCTGGTGAGCCAAAAGTGATTGTTCATACTTTAGGAGATGAACAAACTTTAGTTCGTAATCTTTCAAGTAATTCAGTAACAGGTAATTTAGGTTTTTCTACTCCAGATCAACCATTGACTAAAACTTCTGATAGTGCTGTGTCTCCAGCAGATGCTCCAGAAGAACGAAAAGTATTTACATTGGAAGCAGAGGATGAGTTTGAAAACGACTTTCTTTCTAATTCAACAGATATATCTGATGAACCAATAGTAGATCCAACTATTAGTGATGATGGAGGGCAGTTTGCTGTGAATTTTGAAAGCGTTGAGCCTAAAGCGCCAATTCAAACTGAGACTTCTCCTGCTGCTAAAAACTTAGATGTTTTCTTTGAAATAGTTACTCCTCAAAAAGAGGTAACTCCAGAGGTAGTAAATAGCACACAAGAAACTAAGACTTTAAATAAAGCTAAAGACTTACGCGATATTAAAGTTGTGGATCCTGAATTTGTTATCGTAACTAAAAAAATTGATGATACTGTTCAAGTACCTACAGCTAAGGTTGCTCAAACAGTTGTTTACAATCTTGATGATAACACTAATGAGTTCAATAGCGAAACTACATTAGATATTCAAGATCAGATTGATCATTCGACAACTGAAGACACTAAAGAGGAGTTTATTTATTTCTCACTTGAAGACTACACAGATAAAGAAGAGGAGTTAAAAACTGCGAAACCAAATGCATCTAAGCACGCTGAAGATATTGCAGAAGGGTTCAAAGTTTCTATGAAGGAAAATGAAGATGAGGGGGTAGCTAATGTTGAATCTCCTGTAACAGCTGAGAATGATGAGATTAACCCAATGGAAATGAGTATTGAAGAGTTTACGCTAAGAAGTCGTTCTGCTGAACGCAGAAAGAAAATGCGTGACTTTAACTACAAATTTAATAGTGGAACAGCAACTAATAGTCAGATCAATGACTTGGAATCAGAACCAGCTTACAAGAGAACTGGTGTAAATCTAAATGAGGTAGATGATTCTTCACAAAAGTCAAGAACATCAATTAGTTTAGATAGTAATAACGATAGTAAACTGCGTTCTAACAATTCTTTCTTACACGACAATGTAGATTAGCAATTGTATAGCGTACTTATAGGTTATAGATAAAAGCCAGAAAAGATATATTTTTTCTGGCTTTTTCTTATATTTGCAACAATCAAAAACAGATATGATATGAGTTTACAGTCAAATGTAATGGACGCAATGAAGAGTGCAATGAAGTCTAAAGATACTTTAGCCTTGGAGGCACTTAGAGCGATTAAGTCTGAGTTATTATTAGCCCAAACTCAATCAGGTAGTAAAGAAGAACTAACAGAGGAAGAAGAAATCAAAATACTTCAAAAGTTAGTGAAACAAAGAAAAGACAGTGCTAATATTTACCAAGAGCAAGGTCGTGAAGATTTGGTTCAACCAGAGTTAGATCAAGCAAAAGTAATCGAGGCATTCTTACCTGAACAGTTGTCAGAGGAGGAAGTGAGAAGTGCTATTGAAAAAATAGTTTCAGAAGGTTCTTTTTCTGGAATGGGTTCAATGGGACAGGTTATGGGGTTAGCATCAAAAGCTTTAGCTGGTAAAGCTGACGGTAAAACGATCTCAAGTATTGTAAAAGCTATTTTATCTAAATAAAATTATAATAGGTATGTCCGTGTAGTTCAACTGGATAGAATATCAGATTTCGGCTCTGAGGGTTGGGGGTTCGAACCCCTCCGCGGACGCTATGTATTGGCAAAAGTATTTGTCAAGTACTAAATAACACAACCTATTGTGTACTTAACTTCTGTTCAAATGCACGAGGAATGAAATAGATTGAATTAAGGTGGCTACCAGTTTTGGTAGCTACCTTTTTTTTGGTCTTTCGATATGATGTTACTAAAGTTTAATGTGTTAATAGATAGTTAAATAAAAATAAAGCGTAGCTTTGAGGAATATAAAGTTAGTAGTGCTTTATTAACTAATTTAATTAAAAAATAATATGAAAAAAGTAATGATTCTTGTTATGTCAGTTTCTTTTCTATTTACTGCTTGTAGTAGCGATGATAAAGGAAGTGATAGTGAAACTAATGGTGGAACAGAAGGAGGAGTAAATGTGAAATCTTATGGGACTTTCACGGTTCATACAAAAGTTGACGATGTAGATAAAAAGTTAGTGTATTGGAATTATCTTCCAGTTACTGGCTATGATAAAGTGAATGGTACTATTAAAGGTGTTCATATGGAAATGTGGGATGTGAATTATGGTGATACTAAAGAAAATTACGATAAAATTGACGAAGAACGCACTAAAGTATACGGTGAGTTGAAAGGAGGAAGTCTTTTAATTGCATTGAATAATGTAGAAGAAGGGCTTTATACTATTACAAATCGCTTTGGTCATTTTCCTAAGGATGTAAAAGACGGAGGAAGAAGATTAGCTATAATATCAGTTAATTTGGGTATAGAAAATGAAAAAAGACAGTCTAGTGATTATAATGATGCTGTGTATGAACACGTGGACGAAGGCTTCTATGTGGATGCAGTTAAAGTAGTAAAAGATAAAGAAGGTGCATTTCACTTTGATTTGTTGAAACCAATTCCTTTAGTGTTTAAAGAAGGTAAGCATGGAAGAGGAAATCCTAATGCTCCAAGGAGCATATCTGTGACAATAGAAGATGGTCACTCGCATGTTATTGAAGATTGGAATTAGTATTCATTTAATTTCAAAAGTTTATTGTAAAAAAGACCGAACTCAAGTATTTTACTTGAGTTCGGTCTTTTTTATGACACTGTACTGAGTTGTTTATTGTTTTGGGATTTACTTTTATTACAGTTTAGGTGTAGTCATTTTATGGCTAAATTCTCAGCAGGTTTGTTGAAGAACTATTCATATCTTTCAAATTTTAAAGTTAATGCTAAATGCGAATGAAAGATTATTATCGGTGGTTTTAACTCTTAAATTATACTCTATACTTGTGAAATTGTTTTTTTTTACTTTAGAATTAGGACATTTTGAATACGAAGTATAGTTCTTATGTACCTTGAATATAGTGGATTTAGAGTGTTTTAAGTGAAGATTTTGCCTTAATGGATAAAGTAAAAAATCCCATTTACTGATAAAAATCATGTTTTATGCTTTTTAGTCAACTTATCTTTGTAGTAGAAAGTTAATTAGATAGTGGTATGAGACAAAGAGTTCCAGTTTCGTCAATTATGACTTCAACTATTGTTAGCTTGAATTTGACGGATTCATTAACAGATGCTGAGAAGTTATTTAAAATGCACAAGATTCGTCACTTACCTGTAGTTTCAGGTCATAAGTTGGTAGGGATATTAAGTTATACAGATTTATTGAAAATCAGTTTAGCTGATACGGATGAAGATGATAATATCGTGGATACAACCGTTTATAATATGTTTACATTAGAACAGGTTATGGTAAAGAATGTTACTACGATACAGGCAGATGACAATATAAAGGATGCTGCTGAAATATTAGTTAAAAAAGATTTTCGAGCATTACCTGTTTTAGATGGGCAGGTACTTGTAGGAATGTTAACTACAACGGATTTGATAAAGTATCTTTTGAATCAATACGATTAGAAAGAATTGCTATAAAAAGAAAATTGATTTTGTGGTTTGTGAGTTTGGCTACAAAATTACATATTGTTGTTTGAGGAAAGCACTAGTGTTCAGCATTAGTGCTTTTTTATTTTGCATATAGATAGCGCTTTGGGAATAGCATCTTTGTTGAGTAGAATAGTGGTCTTGCTGTATAGATGTCTATATAAGTGAAGTATTTTTATAAATCTATAGCAGAAGTGTTTTTTATCCAAAAGATTCAAATAGTTTGTAAGGACGAGGATTAAAACCTCATGCATCACTGAAAGGGATAAGAATGTTTTTGTTTTTACATTAAGAGTCCGATTTGGAGCTATATCGCAACTATATGTGTGGTAATAAATATATAGCACTTGAATATATGAGTATCGTATAAAGCGAAATAACAATGTGTAAATGGTGCTTTAGGAATGTAATTAATATGAGTGAGTAAGTAATGCTATCACTATTTCTCTGTTTTTTTGTAAATAATCTTAATGTCTGAGATTATTAATCTTTACATACACTTGCTTAGCATTTGTAGATCATTTCAATAAAAGTGCTTACTCCTTCTTGTCGATTTTAAGACTTTAGAAATGGTTAAGCGCTTGCAAAACACTTAGATTCGTTGGACTTTCTTGCTGTTTTCTTCGTGTATCCTTGGGGTTTTATCTGCAAAAAGGCGTGTTTCTCGAAGAAAACCCTTAGCAAACTGCCAGAAATCCCAAAGGAAGTACGATCAAGATTGTACTGATTTTAACTTCATGCACAAAATAAATGTAGTTATTTTTGATCTCTAAGTTTTTCATGTCGCATCCATAGAGGCTCTATTAAAGGATGTGATTTTGTTGTTTTAAGAGATGATTAAATAGGATATTACCTTATCTAATTTTGCTTTATTTTAAAACGACATTAATACTTTTTGCCTTCTCTCAAGTTTTGAAGCCGATGTGGTTTTTTGAAGTACTTGTTTTAACTTATGGTAGATATTTGAGATTTTAACAAGAATGTAATGCTAATTGTACTTATAATTTAAAATGAAAAGAATGACAGGTATACAATGGTGTACAATGAGTTATATTTCGTAATTTAGTGTCTTTGTATTAAAATTGCGTATATGACTAGTGATTATGTCGCCTTATTAAATAGGTCAAAAGTAATATTAGAAAGGAAAGATATTACGAGAAATCAAATACTTCAAGAAATATGTGAATTGTTATATGATTCTATTTCTTATTACGATTGGGTAGGTTATTATTTTGCTGATCATTCAACTGATTTATTACACTTAGGACCGTTTATTGGAGAGCCAACAGAGCATACTGTAATTCCATTTGGAAAGGGGATTTGTGGTCAAGTTGCCCTAAGTAATGAAACTTTTGTCGTTGATGATGTTACAGCTCAATCTAATTATATTGCATGTAGTTTGACGGTAAAGTCTGAAATCGTTGTTCCTATATTTGTGCAGGGTATTAATATAGGTCAGATAGATATTGATTCTCATACCTTGAACGCATTTACGAATGAAGATAAAAGCTTTTTAGAAGCTTTAAACAAAGAAGTAGCCAAATTGTATTAGAGCTCTTTTTTATAATGTTGTTGTTTTGTTCTTTGAAATAAAAAATATGATTTTTAATGGTGTTTTCTCGAAAATAAAATTACCTTTGCACCAAATTATAGATAGACTATAATTGCCGCATAAAAATCATTTAAAAAATATTGGCATGTATTTAACAAAAGAGAAAAAAGCTGAGATCTTCGCTAAACACGGAGGAAAAGCTGTAAACACTGGATCTGCTGAAGGACAAATTGCTTTGTTCACTTACAGAATCTCTCACTTAACTGAGCACTTAAAAAGAAATCGTAAAGATTACAACACTGAGCGTTCATTAGTTCTTTTAGTAGGTAAAAGAAGAAGACTTCTTGACTATTTAAAGAATACTGAGATCAACAGATACCGTGAGATCATTAAGGAATTGAATATTAGAAAATAATCAATTGAGAAGAGGTGCCCTTGTGCGCCTCTTTTTCTTTTTTAGCCTTTTAGCAGAAAAAGTCTGGTTTTTCATTGGGTTTCATACAACTACACAACACAACAACACAACACACACAGAATTATTAATGTCTCTCTTCGGAGAGACAGAAACCCTAAAGTATTTATTATTATATGATTCCTAAGGTAACCAAAGAAATTATCGATTTAGGTGATGGTAGAAGCATCTCAATCGAAACAGGGAAATTAGCAAAACAAGCAGATGGATCTGTTGTAGTAAGAATGGGAGACTGTATGCTTTTGGCAACAGCAGTTTCTGCTCGTACTGCAAATCCAGGTGTTGATTTCTTACCATTAACTGTAGATTACAGAGAAAAATTTTCTGCTGCTGGACGTTTTCCAGGAGGCTTTTTTAAACGTGAGGCTCGTCCAAGTGATCAAGAGATTTTGACAATGCGTCTTGTAGACCGTTGTTTACGTCCTTTATTCCCGGATGATTATCACGCAGAGACACAGGTGATGATTTCACTTATGTCTTTCGATGAGAATGTTATGCCTGATGCATTAGCTGGTTTGGCTGCTTCTGCAGCATTAGCTGTATCGGATATTCCATTTTACAATTACATTTCTGAAGTAAGAGTTGCTCGTGTAGACGGACAATTAATCATTAATCCTTCTAAAGAGCAATTAGAAGCATCAGACATCGATATGATGATTGGAGCATCTAAAGATTCTGTTTGTATGGTGGAAGGGGAGATGAAAGAAATCTCTGAGGCAGAAATGATTGAAGCAATTAAGTTTGCACACGAAGCAATTAAAGCTCAGATTGAGGCTCAAGAAAAGATGCGTGCTGCATTAGGACTTACTTACCGTGAGTACGAACCAGAAGCATCAGATGCTGAAGTAGAGAAAATTGTTTATGATGCATCTTATGCTAAACTTTATGATATCGCTTCTCATGCAAGTGCTAAAGCAGAGCGTGGAGAGAAATTTGCTGAAGTATACGAAGAAGTTAAAGCTTTGTTTTCTGAGGAAGACTTAGAAGAAAAAGGTGAACTTATTAGCACTTACTTCAAGAAAACGCAAAAAGAAGCTGTTCGTAATTTAATTTTAGATCAAGGAATTCGTTTAGATGGTCGTAAGACTACTGAGATTCGTCCTATCTGGTGTGAAGTTGATTATTTACCATCTACGCATGGTTCATCTATTTTTACACGTGGGGAAACTCAAGCTTTAGCAACAGTAACACTGGGAACTTCTCGCGAAGCTAATGTTATTGATTTGCCAAGTGAACAAGGTGAAGAGAAATTCTATTTACATTATAATTTCCCTCCATTCTCAACAGGTGAAGCTAAGCCATTAAGAGGAACTTCTCGTAGAGAAGTTGGACACGGAAACCTTGCACAACGTGCGCTTAAGAATATGATTCCTGCTGATTGTCCGTATACTATTCGTTTAGTATCTGACGTATTAGAGTCTAATGGATCTTCTTCTATGGCTACAGTTTGTGCTGGTACATTAGCATTAATGGATGCTGGTATTCAGATTGAAAAACCTGTATCAGGTATTGCAATGGGACTTATTTCTGATGCGAAAACTGGTCGTTGGGCTGTGTTGTCTGATATCTTAGGAGATGAAGATCACTTAGGAGATATGGACTTCAAAGTTACAGGTACTAAAGACGGTATTACAGCATGTCAGATGGATATTAAGATTGAAGGGTTAGCTTACGAGATTATGGAGCAAGCTTTAAAACAAGCTCACGACGGTCGTATGCACATTCTTGGATTATTAGTTGACACTATTGCTACTCCAAATGCTACTGTTAAACCTAAAGCTCCGAAGATTATTACAGTTAGTATTCCGAAAGACTTTATTGGTGCTATCATTGGACCTGGAGGTAAAAACATTCAAGCTTTACAAGCTGAAACGGGAACTACAATTGTTATCAACGAAGAAGGTGACTTTGGTATTATTGAAGTGTTGGGAACTGATCAAGCTGGAATGGACAAAGCATTAGCTTCGATTAGCAATACTACTTTCTCTCCTGTTGAAGGTGAAACTTATCACGTAAAAGTAGTTAAGATGCTTGACTTCGGTGCAGTTGTTGAATTTGTACCTGGTAAAGAGACTTTACTACACGTATCTGAGTTGGATTGGAAACGCATAGAGAATGTGGGAGATGTACTTCAGCTTGGAGATGAGTTAGATGTTAAGTATATGGGTATTGACCCTAAAACTAAAAAAGCTAAAGTATCTCGTAAAGCTTTAATGCCTCGTCCTCCTAAAGTGGAGAAGAAAGATGATGCTCCTAAAAAGAATAATCAAGAGAAATAATTGAGTTATTTGATATTATAAAGGCACCTTATTAAGGTGTCTTTTTTTATGTTTAAAAGTGTGTTTTTTACTTTTATGATATTTTGTGAACTTCTGTGTACTCTGGATGGGTATTTGTAATATAAGGGTTACCCTCTTGTAGTAAAGCCATGTTTTTTATGATAATTAGTGGTAATAATTTACTTGTAAAACTCTTTCTAAAGTTAGTGTATTTTAGTATAAGCCTAATTTGTAGTATCTTAGCTTGGTTACTAAAATAAGGTGATAAATTTTAGACAGAAGTTCTGCTAAAATCGCCTTTCTCAAATTGAATATTTTATTCAATCCTAATTTGTAGATTCTGTAATCTACCCTTATAAAAAAGCATCGCGATATCAGATGCGTCTATTAGAACATTTAATGGTTCTATCTCGGCTGAGTATTCAGTAACAATCATTTTATTAATTTCTTCATCATTTATTTGATGGGGGTAAAAAACTTATGTTTATATGTCAAATTTTAAAGTAGGTATTATTGGTGCTGGTCCGAGTGGATTAGCAATGTTAAGAGCTTTTGAGTCTGAACAACGTAAAGGGAATCCTATTCCTGAAATTAAATGCTATGAAAAACAAGATAATTGGGGAGGAATGTGGAATTATACTTGGCGCACAGGTGTAGGTAAATACGGAGAGCCTTTGCACGGTAGTATGTATAAGTATCTATGGTCAAACGGTCCAAAGGAATGTTTAGAGTTTGCCGATTATACTTTTATGGATCACTTTAAACAACCTATATCTTCCTATCCTCCAAGAGAAGTCTTATTTGATTATATCCAAGGGCGTATTAAACAAAGTAACGCAAGAGAGTTTATCAAGTTTAATACTGTAGCAAGATGGGTTGATTACATAGAGAGTAAGAAACAGTTTCGAGTGGTATTTGACGATTTAGTTAAGAACGAAACTTTTGAAGAATACTTTGATTACCTCGTTGTTGGAACAGGTCATTTCTCAACTCCAAATATGCCTTATTTTAAAGGTATTGATAGTTTTCCTGGAACAGTGATGCATGCACACGACTTTAGAGGAGCGGATCAGTTTAAAGATCAAAAATTGTTGTTGATAGGAAGTAGTTATTCTGCTGAGGATATCGGTGTTCAATGTTTTAAACATGGCAGTAAATCAGTTACTATCTCTTATCGTACCAATCCTATTGCCGCTAAATGGCCTAAGGGTATAGATGAAAAACCATTGGTAACCCATTTTGAAGATAATGTAGCGTACTTTAAAGACGGATCTTCTGAGGAGTTTGATGCTGTTATTTTGTGTACTGGTTATCAACATAAGTTTCCATTTTTACCAGACAACTTGCGTTTAAAGACAAAGAATAATCTCTACCCAGATAACCTTTATAAAGGTGTTGTATTCAATGATAATGAAAGACTGTTGTTTTTGGGGATGCAAGACCAGTACTATACATTCAATATGTTTGATACCCAGGCTTGGTTTGCGAGAGATTATATGCTCGGACGAATTGCATTGCCTACAAAAGAGGAACGAAGTATGGATATTGATAAATGGGTAAAGGCAGAAAGAGCTACAGTTACAGGTGAAGAACATGTAGATTTTCAAACGGATTATATTAAAGAATTAATTTCTCTGACTGATTATCCTACATTTGATTTAGATAAAGTAGCTGAAATGTTTAAGAGTTGGCTACGTGATAAAGAAACGAATATATTAAATTACAGAGATAAGGTATATACTTCTGTTATGACGGGTGTCACTGCAGAGGAGCACCATACACCGTGGATGAAAGAGTTAGATGATAGTCTTGAGCGCTATTTGGATGAAGTTGAAGCCGACGAGTGTGAATTAAGTAGAGAAAACTATTATTAATTGGCATAATAAGTGTTTAAAGCACCTAAAGGGTTTGTTGTACCTTTTAGGTGCTTTTTTGTAAAGTATTGTTAAAAGTGAGTCGAAGAAGTATGTTGTTGTAACTTTTTGATGATTACTTACGTATAATGAATGTTACATTAAATAGAAATAAAGGATAGAAATAATATGAGACAACTTAAAATTACCAAGCAGGTAACCAACAGAGAGACGGCATCGTTGGATAAATACTTGCAAGAAATTGGTAAAGTAGACCTAATTACGGCTGATGAAGAGGTGGAATTGGCTCAGCGAATTAAAGCTGGTGATCAACGCGCACTTGAGAAATTGACTAAAGCAAATTTACGTTTCGTTGTATCTGTTGCTAAGCAATATCAGAATCAAGGTTTAACACTTCCCGATTTAATTAATGAAGGAAACCTTGGATTGATAAAAGCTGCTCAACGTTTTGATGAGACTCGTGGGTTTAAGTTTATTTCTTATGCTGTATGGTGGATTCGTCAATCAATTCTTTCTGCTTTAGCAGAACAATCGAGAATTGTAAGACTACCATTGAACAAGATTGGGTCAATCAATAAAATCAACAAGATGTACGCTTTACTTGAGCAATCAAATGAAAGACCACCATCTGCTGAGGAAATTGCTATTGAGCTTGATATGACTGTCAATGACGTGAAAGAGAGTATGAAGAACTCTGGACGTCATCTTTCAATGGATGCTCCATTAGTTGAAGGTGAAGATTCAAACTTATATGATGTATTGCGTTCTGGTGAATCACCAAACCCTGATAGAGAGTTAATTCACGAATCTCTAAGAACTGAAATTGAGAGAGCGCTTGAAACTTTAACTCCAAGAGAAGCTGATGTAGTACGTCTGTATTTTGGTTTAGGAGATCAACACCCTATGACTCTTGAGGAGATTGGAGAAACTTTTGATTTGACAAGAGAGCGTGTCAGACAAATTAAAGAAAAAGCAATTCGCAGATTAAAACATACTTCAAGAAGTAAGATTTTAAAAACGTATTTGGGATAAGACTTATACTTATATATTCAAAAAGCGCTACACTTTAAGTGTAGCGCTTTTTTTATTTTTGTTATCCAGCGATTGTTGTGTATATTTGTGTGGTATGAAGAATTTTTTATTAATCATAATAACAGTTGTCTTATTTCGACCTGTAGTTCCTCTTTTGGACTATGCAATCGACTATGAGTATATCTCGACAGTATTGTGTATTAATAAAGAAAAACCTGAATTAGAATGTAATGGTAAGTGTTATTTGATGCAGGAAATGGCCAAGGTTGCCGAGGATCAAAATAACGATATGGCAAAAAAACTCAGTAACTTATCTTTTTCATTTATCTATTATCTTTCTGATGTGGTAGAGATTGAGTTTCACAATTTTGCATCTACATTGAAAGATAAAATAGAAAGTTATACTGTTTTTAGTTTAAAGACTTTTGTTGACTTTTTTTTCAGACCCCCTCTCATTAATTAGTGAATTTAGGCTCATTTAGAGCTGATAAAATTATTAATTAATACTTCAAATCTTATGTTAAATCAAAGCATAAGATCTTGTTCCATCTCTTATTTTACACATGGTAATTCGTCACTATTTATGGGTGATACGGATAGTATTGTGTATGATTTTCCTTTATTGAGCCAGTGTTTTGTTGGGCAGTTCTATATGATTATCATTGTGACCAAGGGAAAGTACGCAGTTACTGTAAATGAGTATAATTTGACGGATCAAGATCAAACTGTTATTATTATCAAACCTGGTGATTACGCTCAGCTACATTTCGAAGATTGTTCAGGCTATGTTATTGCCTTTGAAGAGTCTTTTTTTAGTCAGCGTTATCACGAGAATAATCTGCGATTATTTAATTTTTTTCAACCTGAGGTGCTTCCTTATGCTAAATTGCCATATGACCAATTGAGTAAACTGCTTTTGATGGTTCAGTTAATGGTAGGTGAGTATCAATCAGTCAATCAAAATAGGGAAGTTGTTTTGCGTTCTTATTTAAATATTTTATTGTTTGACTTTCAAAATTTGACAGAGCACCCTGTTCCTATGAGTGAGTCTTTAGTTAAGCCACTGAATGATAAAGTAGGTGAGTTTGTAGCCCTTGTCGATCAATTTTATAAGGAGGCGAAAACTCCTTCTTTTTACGCTGATAAATTATGTGTTACACCGAACTATCTGAATAAGCTGTGTAAACAAGAAAGAGGATTAACAGCGGGGCAGATTGTTCGTCAACGTATCATAGTGGAAGCAAAGCGACTTTTGCGCTTTACGTCTTTTACAATAAAGGAGATTGGCAATGAATTACAGTTCGATAGTACTTCTTACTTTGTGACATTTTTTAAGAAGCAGGAAGGTAAGACTCCTGAAGAATACCGTCGACTTGTTGTTTAGTTTTTCGGTTGTTCTATTTTGTAAATAGTGAAAAGTAGATAAAACTCAATCTATGTTCTTGTTTAGCCTTTAATCATTGTTTTAAATTTGTCTTGTGAAAAAGATATATATCATAATAGTATTTATTGTTTTATTTCGCCCTGTTGCACCGTTGGTGGAATATTGGGTTAATTACGAGTATGTATCTAAAGTTCTATGTGAGAATGTATCTAAACCAGAATTAGAGTGTAATGGTAAATGTCACTTGTCAAATGAATTATCAAAGTCTTTTGACAAATCAGGCAAGTTGGTATTTGATAAATACAATACCTTATATGATTACTTGGTTAGTGGCACTTTCAGGTATTTGTCATTCGAATTAGCCTTAGTATGGAGGAGTGAGGCTTTGGATAGTTATGTCAATAATTACAACTATTTACAAGTATCCTCTCTTTTAGATCCACCCATTTTCTAATCTTTTATAATCGTGTGTTTTGGTTGTCCGATTTAATCGGAAGGCCCTTGTATTGCCCATAATTAATTAATATAAAATTAGAAATGAAAAAAGTATATATATTATTATTTGCTGTTATAGCTTTTGTTTTCACGTCATGTTCGAGTGATGACAACGCAGTTGTTGAAGTTCCTGAAGAAGTGCTTGAAGGAACAAATTCAGTTTCCTTTGTGTTTAATCATCAGATGTTTGGTGAGGATATAGTTTATGATCAGTATTACAAAGAGAACTCTATTGGAGAGTCATTGAATATCACTTTCCTGAAGTATATAGTTAGCAACTTTGTTTTAATAGATGAAAAAGGAGCAGAGTTCACTTACAAGAAGGATGACAGTTATTTCTTTGTAGATTCGAAAACGAAGGATTTCAAAATTACGCTTAACAATGTACCAGCGGGAAGGTATAGTAAAGTTAAGTTTGGTGTAGGTGTGGATCAAGAGAAGTACTTGAGAGGAATGGAAGACCAACAAGAGTTTTGGGATTTGTGTAAAGAACATGATTTAATCTGGGGATGGATTACAGGATATAAATTTATCAATTGCCAAGGTTTATTTAAAACTGGAGGTCAAGACGAGGAAGGATTTCAATTACACATTGGTAGCCATGGTTCCAAGTTAGATAATTATAAAGAAGTTCTATTAAAAAGTCCTCAACATTTTGTTGTAAGTGCAAAGCATAAATCCACTGTTCATGTAGATCTTGAAGTATCTAAGTTATTAGACAGTACACACAAAATCGCGTTGAAGGAATCGCCATATATTATGATTGATGCTGTACGTGCGCCAAAGATTATGCAGAATGCTCAGACGATGTTTAACATACGAAGTATTGTGATTGATAAAGAATAGAATTATAGTTTCAAAAAGGAAAGGCAGCACCTTTCCTTTTTGTCTAAACATTGTTTGTACCATGTTTAAAGAGTGTGTATTTATCAGTTTATGTTTATTGCTATTAAGTTGTTCTAAAGATCAATCTGAGCGTTATTCTGATGATATTGACGATGCCTATGAACTCATTATTCCCAGTAACTTTCCTTCTCTTAGTTACCAGTATGTCAATAACGGGTTAAAGAAATCTCGAATAGAACTGGGTAAAGTCTTGTTTCACGATGTGAGGTTATCAGCAGATAATACTATTTCATGTGCCAGTTGTCATATAAAAGAGTTTGCTTTCTCTGATTATGGAAAAGCCTTTAGTATTGGTATAGATAGTCTGGTAGGCAAGCGCAATGCTCCAGCTATTCAGAATATGGCTTTTATGACAGAGTATTTCTATGATGGGGCGTCAAATAACTTGGAAATGGTGCCTATTGTTCCTATTCACAATGAAGTTGAAATGCGTGAGAATCTTCCTTCAATTGTGGAGAAATTGAGAAGTGAGCCGATGTATAGGAGTTTGTTTGAAAAAGCTTTTAATGATAGAGAAATCACTTCTACCAGTATGTTGAAAGCATTGGCACAATATATGGCAGTGATGATTTCAAGTAATTCGAGATATGACCGATATGTTCGAGGAGAAAAGGGAGGTACATTGAGTCAGATTGAGAAAACAGGACTGCAGTTGTTTCAGCAGAAGTGTGCAGCTTGTCACAGTACAGATTTGTTTACTGATCAAAGTTTTAGAAACAACGGTTTACAGGTTAATGAGAAATTAAATGATTTGGGAAGATATGAGGTTACTGGTTTTGATGAAGACAAATTTGCCTTTAAGGTAAGTAGTTTGCGAAATGTTGAGTTGACAGCGCCATATATGCACGATGGGCGTTTTAATACATTAGAGGAGGTTTTAGCGTTTTATACTAATGGAATAGTGGATAGCGAAACTTTGGATCCTCTTTTAAAGAGAAAAGATGGTCGTATAGGTATTGAATTATCCAGTGATGAACAGCATGCCATTATTCGATTTTTAAAGACTTTGACAGATCATCAGTTTATCGCTAATCCTCAATTGTAAATAATAAAAAAAAGGAACTCATTGAGTTCCTTTTTCTATTTATATTAATTTGTATAAACAACGTATTTAATGTCGTTTTCTGTTTCTACTTTTGTCAAGGCATGTGAAGAAAGACTTTTCATTGCTTTATCCCATTTCTTTCCACTTAGTGCAGCTTGCTCTTTTAAAGCACCCAACTCCACTTTATTATCGTTATTCTCTAAAATTTGAATAATGATTTTTTCTTCATCAGTTAGCTCTACTGCAGGAGCTGTTTTTTCTGGTCTCATTTGTGGGAAGAATAATACCTCTTGAATAGAAGGATTATTGGTTAAGAACATAATTAAACGGTCCATACCAATTCCCATTCCAGAAGTTGGAGGCATACCAAATTCAAGAGCACGTAAGAAGTCCTGATCAATGAACATAGCCTCGTCATCTCCGCGATCAGCTAAAGCCATTTGTGCTTCAAAACGCTCTCTTTGATCGATTGGGTCATTTAACTCTGAATAAGCATTTGCAATTTCTTTACCACAAACCATTAATTCAAAGCGCTCTGTAAGTTCTGGATTATCTCTATGTGCTTTTGTCAATGGAGACATTTCTTTTGGATAGTCTGTAATGAATGTCGGTTGAATATAATTACCTTCACATTTCTCACCGAAAATCTCATCGATAAGTTTTCCTTTACCCATTGTTTCATCTACAGGGATTCCCATGCCTAAAGCAGCTTGGCGAATTTCATCCTCTGTCTTTCCTGTGATGTCAAAACCTGTAAATTCTTTAATAGAATCTGCCATAGTGATGCGTTTGTAAGGAGCTTTGAAGTTAATTTCGTGTTCTCCAAACTTAGCTACTGGTGTCCCATTAACTGCTGTTGCACAATGTTCTAATAAACGCTCTGTAAAGTCCATCATCCAATTGTAGTCTTTGTAAGCTACATAGATTTCCATAACTGTAAATTCAGGGTTATGTGTTCTATCCATTCCTTCATTACGGAAGTTTTTAGCGAACTCATATACCCCGTCAAATCCACCAACGATTAATCGCTTTAAGTATAGTTCATTGGCAATTCTCAAGTATAGTGGAATGTCTAAAGCATTGTGATGAGTCATAAATGGACGAGCAGCCGCACCTCCAGGGATAGACTGAAGAACAGGAGTTTCAACTTCCATATAACCAGCTTCATTAAAGAAATTACGCATCGCGTTAAACAGTTTTGTACGCTTGATGAACGTCTCTTTAATTTGAGGGTTTACTACTAAATCTACATAACGCATTCTATAGCGCAACTCAGGATCTGTAAAGGCATCAAATGTGTGGCCTTCTGCATCGGTTTTTGGTAGAGGTAATGGTCGTAGTGATTTGCTTAGTAAATGCAAACCTTTTACGCGTACTGTTTTTTCGCCTACTTGCGTAGTGAATAACTCTCCTTCTATACCAACGATATCACCTAAATCAATTAATTTTTTATAGATTTCGTTATATAGTGTTTTATCTTCTCCAGGACATAATTCGTCTCTGTTGATGTATAACTGTATTTTACCTTCGCTATCTTGTATAGTAGCGAATGAAGCTTTTCCTTGAATTCTTGAAGACATTAATCTTCCTGCCACAATTACCTTCTTACCTTCTTGAAAATCGTTCTTCACCTGTTTCGATGTATGATCAACAGGGAATAGGTTTGCAGGATAAGGATTCACGCCAAGCTCATGTAGTTTGCTCAGCTTTTCTCTTCTGATGATTTCTTGTTCTGAAAGTTGCATAATAATTGTGAATTAATTTAAAAGGCAAATATAGCTATTCTTTGAAAATGCGGCAATTACTATTCTCTCAAATGAAGCAATATTGTCATTATTGTTTGGTATTTTTCGAATTCATATCTTAGTAAGAGATAAAAGATTATTTTCTTTGTTTAAAAATGACGAAATTTGTAAGATAAAAATATTGAGTATGAGTATTTGGAGAGTTATTTTAGCTATTATATTCCCACCTTTAGCAGTTTTAGATAAAGGTTGTGGGTCTATTGTAATTGTTTTTTTATTGACTTTAGCAGCTTGGATTCCCGGAATTATTGGTGCTCTTGTAATATTGAATAACCCAAAATATAATCGATAATTAGAACGTAATGAATAAACAAATAAAATTAATTGATCTTGGAGAAAAAGATTATAAAGAAACATGGGATTATCAAGAACAATTATTTCAGTCTATTTTAGATGTAAAAGTTGCGAATAGACGTGAGAACAAAAATGATGCAACAGAGAATTATTTTGTTTTCGTAGAGCATCCCCACGTTTATACACTTGGTAAAAGTGGAGATGTGCACAATATGCTTTTGAACGATCAACAGTTGAAAGAAAAAGGTGCGACTTTTTATAAAATCAATAGAGGTGGTGATATTACTTACCATGGACCTGGACAGATTGTAGGATATCCAATATTAGACTTAGAGAATTTTTTTACAGACATACATAAATATTTGCGTTTACTGGAAGAAACAATGATATTAGTCTTGAAAGATTACGGTATTGAATCAGGTAGAAGTGAAGGTGAAACAGGAGTATGGTTAGATGCAGGTACGCCATTTGCCCGCAAGATTTGCGCAATGGGAGTAAGAGCTTCTAGATGGGTAACTATGCACGGTTTTGCACTGAATGTCAATTCGGATTTGGGTTATTTTGACAATATTATCCCATGTGGAATACGCGGAAAAGGTGTAACATCACTCAATGTAGAGTTGGGGGTAGAGCGTGTCGATGAGGATGAGGTTCGCAGTAAGATTCTCAAGTATTTCACAGAATTATTTGAAGTTCAATTTATAAAATAATCGACAATAATAGAAGTCTTTTTGCAGTATGCACTAAGGCTTTTTTTGTTTAGAGTTAATAGTTTTATCTTTGTTGAAACAACACAAGAATATGAAAAATACAGTTATTGCTCCATCTGTACTTGCTGCAGACTTTGGAAATTTACAACGCGATGTTGAAATGATTAATGAAAGCCAAGCAGATTGGTTTCACATCGATATTATGGACGGAGTTTTTGTTCCTAATATTTCTTTTGGTATGCCTGTCTTAGAGGCTATTGGTAAACATGCCAAGAAGGTATTAGATGTTCACTTAATGATTGTCGATCCTGATCGATATATCAAGACATTTAAAGACTTAGGAGCTGATATTTTGACAGTGCACTACGAGGCATGTACACATCTTCACCGTACAGTTCAAGCAATCAAAGCGGAGGGAATGAAAGCGGGTGTAGCACTTAATCCACATACTCCTGTAAGTGTGTTAGAGGATATTATTCAAGATTTGGACTTGGTATTAATCATGAGTGTTAATCCTGGATTTGGAGGTCAGAGCTTTATAGAGAATACCTATGCTAAAGTGCGTAAATTACAAGCGTTGATTCAGGATAAAGGGGCTAATACTATTATTGAAATTGACGGAGGAGTTACGAGTAAGAATGCTAAAGCCTTAGTAGAGGCTGGAGCAGCTGCGTTAGTAGCAGGTAGTTTTGTTTTTAAATCACAAGATCCGAAATCAACTATCGCTGAATTGAAAGAAATAACAACCTTCTAAAGGTATTGAAGAATAGTCGCATGTTGACTGCTCAATGGCGACTGTTAATGATAAAAAAAGCGGTTTAGAATTAATTCTAAACCGCTTTTTAGTTTTATATACAATGAATGTATTACATCATACCTGGCATTCCGCCTCCCATAGGCATTCCTGCACCGCTCTCGTCTTTTATATCAACTAAAGCACACTCAGTGATTAAGATCATTCCTGAAACAGAAGCAGCATTTTCCAATGCAACTCTTGTTACTTTTTTAGGATCGATTACACCAGCTTGTAACATATCTACATATTCATTTGTCTTAGCGTTGTATCCGAAGTTTTCTTTAGCCTCTAATACTTTAGCAACAACAACAGAACCTTCTAATCCAGCATTTTCAACAATTGTTCTCAATGGAGACTCGATTGCTTTAGCTACGATAGCGATTCCAGTTTCTTCATCAGCATTTTCTACTTTAATGTTTGCTAATGCATCTTTCGCTCTTAATAAAGCAACACCTCCACCAGCAACGATTCCTTCTTCCACTGCAGCTCTTGTTGCGTGTAAAGCATCATCTACGCGATCTTTCTTCTCTTTCATTTCAACTTCAGAAGCAGCTCCAACAAAAAGAACAGCAACACCACCAGCTAACTTAGCTAAGCGCTCTTGTAATTTTTCTTTGTCATAATCAGAAGTAGTAACTTCCATTTGAGCTTTTATCTGGTTTACTCTGTTTTTAATCATTTCAGTATCACCACTTCCACTAACAATAGTAGTGTTATCTTTATCAATGCTTACGCGTTTACAAGTACCAAGCATTTCTAAAGTAGTATTCTCTAATGTGTATCCTTGCTCTTCTGAAATTACAACACCACCTGTTAAGATTGCAATATCTTCTAACATTGCTTTTCTTCTATCTCCAAACCCTGGAGCTTTTACAGCTGCAATTTTCAAGGCACCTCTTAATTTGTTCACTACTAATGTTGATAGAGCTTCTCCGTCAACGTCTTCAGCAATGATTAAAAGTGGTTTTCCTGATTGAGCTATTGGTTCTAATATTGGTAAAAGCTCTTTTAAAGAAGAAACTTTTTTGTCGTATAATAGAATGTAAGGAGAGTCAAGCTCTACTTCCATTTTTTCTGAATTAGTTACAAAGTATGGAGAAAGATAACCTCTGTCAAATTGCATTCCTTCCACTACATCTACATAAGTCTCAGTACCTTTTGCTTCTTCAACTGTGATAACACCTTCTTTTCCAACTTTTTCAAAAGCTTGAGCTATTAATTCACCAATGAAATCGTCGTTATTTGCTGAGATAGAAGCTACTTGTTTGATTTTGTCCATTGACCCACCAACTTCTTGTGCTTGTTTTCTTAGCTCTTCTACGATAATTTCAACCGCTTTGTCAATACCGCGTTTCAAGTCCATTGGATTTGCACCAGCTGCAACGTTTTTAAGTCCTTCTTTAACGATTGCTTGTGCTAATACTGTTGCAGTAGTAGTTCCGTCACCAGCTAAATCATTCGTTTTAGAAGCAACTTCTTTTACCATTTGCGCTCCCATATTTTCAAGTGTGTTCTCAAGCTCTACTTCTTTAGCTACAGAAACACCATCTTTAGTTACTACTGGAGCTCCAAATGATTTACCGATAATTACGTTTCTACCTTTTGGACCTAATGTTACTTTTACAGCATTTGCTAATGCATCCACTCCACGTTTTAAACCTTCGCGCGCTTCGATGTCGAATTTAATATCTTTTGCCATTTTTGATCTGATTTAGTTGTTAATGATTCAATTTGTTTTAAACAATTGCAAGTATGTCGTCTTCACGCATAATTAGGTAATCTTTACCTTCAAATTTTAGCTCTGTTCCAGCATATTTACCATACAGTACAATGTCACCTACTTTTACAGTCATTTCGTGATCTTTAGTGCCGTTTCCTGCCGCTACTACTGTACCTCTTTGTGGTTTTTCTTTTGCATTGTCTGGAATGAAAATACCTGAAGCAGTTTTAGTTTCTGCTGGTAGTGGTTCAATAAGAACTCTGTCTGCAAGTGGTTTAATATTTAATGCCATAATTTAATATAGTTTATGAAATTGAATTTTATTTATAATGCTTATAGATTAGACATAAAGTGTGCCAAATCATATTTTGTCAGTAAAGGACAAAAAAAAATGCCAGCTTGACAGCCGGCATTTGAATTATAATGAGGTAATACTAATTATTCTTGTGTATTGTCACTTGCAGGAGCTTGTTCTGCAGGTGTATTGTTTTCCGTAGGAATAGTAACATTTGTACTTGTTGGAATAGTAGCGTTTTGATCTAATAATTTAGAATCTCCAGAAACTCCTCCTCCTGTACTTAAACTTGACATTAAAATTAAAACAATTAATGTAGCTCCTAAGAACCATGTACTTCTATCAAGGAAATCGTTTGTATTTTTTACACCTCCTGCCACAGTCGAACCTCCAAATGATGAGTCTAATCCTCCTCCTTTTGGATTTTGTACCATAATTACTACAATAAGTAGGAAACATACGATTGCTATCAGTACTAGGAATATTGTAAATGATGTGTTCATGTTATAAACTATTATGTTGTTGTAACGCTTTTATATCTAATATTTGGTCTGCAAAGAAACTACTTTTTTCTGGATATTTCAAAATTAAAATCTCATAAGCTTGTATTGCTTTTTGATATTTTTTTTGTTCAAGATAAATTTTTGCTAAAGTTTCTGTCATTAAACTCGTGTTCTCTTGTACGCTGGTCTCAATGTTTGCGGGGCTTATCGTCGCTTTTTTGGTTGGAACAATTTTAGGATTTGTTTCAATAAATCGATCTATAAGCGTTAATTTTTTTCTTCGTTCTTCTTCTAATTTTTTTTCATTTTCCGTTAAAATAGATTCTTTTTCTCTGTCAATAGGAGGAAATGAAGATATTTTTAACCACTCTTCGTACGAATATTTTTCGTTTTCGGTAATTGTTAAAGGTTTCCCTATTTCTAATTTATCCTCGAGTTGTTCTACTTTGGTTTGTCCTGCTTTCTCTACTTCTATTGGAAGATCCGTAGTCTGCGTTTCAGAAGGTGAAAGATCTTCGTTATCATCACCTGTTTTTTGTTCGGTTTCTGTAGATAAAATAGCGTCTTTTTCTACAGCAACTGAAGTGTTCTGTGACTCTATATTCTCTTCTTCTGGTATAGGTAGAGTGATGTCACTTTCTTTTTCAATCGCATCATTCTCAATTGAGATGGGATAATTAATGAAACTATCGGAAGTTATGAATTCAAATAAGATATCTCGATCAAGCGTATGAGCAGCCGTCTTTTTCAGATTTGTATTATATCTTTCACTTTTGTTTTGGTATAAACACTTTAGGTGCAAAGTTCGAATAGATTGAAAATAGGGATATTCCTCTAATACTTCTTCAAATGATTGTAAATCATCTGCTTCAATAAGAGTTGAATTTATTAAGGCAATATTTATTTTTTCTTTATTCAAATTCCTTGTGTTTACCATTTAGCTAAAGACTCATTGAATACATCTTGTGTGATTCTCTCGTATATTACGTCTAATGCTTCTGTCAAACTTGCACCAGCCAGTTGCACATTAGCATCATAGTCGTAGTAGAAAGAAAATCTCTTTTCAAAATCATCTTCAGGTGTGTTTTTATTGATAAATCGAACATTTATAGCAATGTACAATCTGTTTTGTGCTGCGCGTTGGTCAGCAGTAGCCGTTGTCGGACTAATGCGGTAATCAACGATCTCTCCTTCGTAGATTAAATCTCCTCCTTCATTGGTAAGGCTTAAACTCGTTTGATTTTGTATTAAATCTTGCAAAGCCATAGTAAATGTACGTTCAATACCAGGCTCTACTAAGTCTGCATTGTTTTGAAAGAAATTTACTTGAAAGGAGTCAGCATCTATCTTACCTGTTCCTGTAAAGTTATAATATTTACAACTACTAAAAAATAGTACTGGAAGTAAAATAAGGATTAAATTCTTTATTTTCATAGATTATAGATTGTATTGTTTAATTTTTCTGTAGAGTGTTCTTTCTGAAATACCGAGTTCATCAGCGGCAGCTTTACGTTTACCTTTGTTCTTTTCCAAGGCTTTTCGAATTAGTTCAACTTCTTGTTCCTCTAAGTTTAGCGGTTCCTCTTCGATTGTTTCTGCGAGTAAATAATCATTGTCGTCATCTTCGTCATCTGCTATTGTAGCATGGTGAAAATTAGGTGTGTGATTACTGTGATCGCTTGCAGGAAGAAGACTAAGTTCTGTAATGTTTTTCTGGAACGATGCTTCTGCGGGTTCACTTGGTTTACTGCCATAGATGCGTTGAATTAACCCCTGATTTGTTTCTTGCACTTGACTGCTGTCGTGCTTCAACAATTCTAAGGTAAGCTTTTTAAGGTCAGTCAAATCGCTTTTCATGTCAAATAATACTTTGTACAGAATCTCTCTTTCATTGCTGAAATCTGATTCTGCCTTTTTGCCATTAACAATTGAAGGGACTTGTCTATCGTGATTAGGCAAATAAGATTGCAGTACAGCTAATGATATGTTTCTATTTGTCTCTAACACGGAAATCTGCTCTGCTACGTTGCGCAGCTGTCGGATGTTACCATCCCAGCGGTAACGCACTAAATAATTTGCTGCATCCGCTTCTAATTTGATAGGCGGCATTTTGTATTTGTGAGCAAAATCTGAAGCAAATTTTCTAAAAAGCAAATGAATATCCTCTCCTCTTTCGCGAAGGGGAGGTAAAGTTATTTCAACGGTACTTAGACGATAATATAAGTCTTCTCTAAATTTTCCTTTTTCAATCGCTTCGATCATATTCACGTTTGTAGCAGCAATGATTCGAATATCTGTTTTTTGTACTTTAGATGAACCTACCTTAATGAATTCTCCGTTTTCTAAAACACGTAATAGACGTACTTGTGTAGTCAAGGGAAGTTCTCCAACCTCGTCTAAGAAAATAGTACCTCCATCAGCTTCTTCAAAGTATCCTTCACGGGTACCTACTGCACCCGTAAAAGCCCCTTTTTCGTGTCCAAATAGTTCACTGTCTATTGTTCCTTCTGGAATAGCTCCGCAGTTGACTGCAATGTATTTTCCGTGTTTTCGGTGAGATAGCGAGTGTATGATTTTAGGCATACTCTCTTTACCTACACCACTTTCTCCTGTAATAAGTACGGAAATATCAGTAGGAGCCACCTGAATTGCTTTTTGAATAGCTCTATTCAGTTTAGGATCATTACCAATAATCTCAAAGCGTTGTTTAATTGCTTGAACATTTTCCATAGGTTTTTTACTTCTTTATCTTTTTGTTGATATAACTATGCTTGCATTGGAGAGTACCCTACAGCTTTTCCAATTAAAGTTGCAGAAGTACAATCTGTAATCTCTACTAATACGAAGTCTCCCACTTTGTAATTCTCTTTAGGGAATACAGTTGTTGTATTTTGTGAATTACGCCCAGACCATTCATCTTCTGAACGCTTAGATGTTTTCTCAATTAATACTTCTACTGTAGTTCCAACAAAGCGCTGAGTGCGTTCTAAGCTGATTTTGTTTTGTAGCGTAATTATATCTGTCAATCGTTGTTTTTTAACTTCTTCTGGTACATCATCTTCTAATTTTCGAGCAGCTAATGTTCCAGGTCTTTCAGAATAGGCAAACATAAATCCAAAGTCATATCGTACATATTCCATAAGTGATAAAGTGTCTTTGTGGTCTTCATCTGTTTCTGTAGGGAAACCTGTAATCATATCTTGAGAAAGTGAAATGTCGGGAATTAACTCATAGATTTTATCTACAAGTGCCATGTATTCCTCTCTTGTATGTTGACGGTTCATCGCTTCTAAAATACGCGTACTTCCCGATTGAACAGGTAAGTGAATGTATTTACATATATTTTCGTGCTTAGCGATAGTCTCTATCACTTCAATGTGCATGTCCTGTGGGTTTGAAGTAGAAAAACGGAAGCGCATTTTTGGAAATGTGGTAGCACATGTGTCTAAAAGTTGTGCAAAGTCTACTGCTGTTGCTTTTTGCATTTCAGTAGCTTTTTCATAGTCTTTCTTAAGTCCTCCTCCATACCAAAGGTAACTGTCTACGTTTTGTCCTAATAGGGTTACCTCTTTAAAACCTCTTTCGTATAAGTCTTGTATTTCTTCTATAATACTTTGTGGGTCACGGCTTCGCTCTCTTCCTCTTGTAAATGGTACTACACAGAAAGTACACATATTGTCGCATCCTCTTGTGATTGAAACAAAAGCAGTTACTCCATTACTTTGTAAACGTACAGGTGCAATATCTCCGTAAGTTTCATCTTTCGATAAAATCACATTAATAGCATCTCTACCTTCGTCTACGTCTTTTAATAAATTAGGTAAATCTTTGTAAGCATCTGGTCCTACAACCATGTCTACAATTTTCTCTTCTTCTAAGAATTTACTTTTTAAACGCTCCGCCATACATCCTAATACTCCTACTTTCATACCAGGATTCTTTCTTTTGATTTGATTGTATTGGTCTAAGCGCTTGCGTACTGTTTGTTCTGCTTTATCGCGGATAGAGCAGGTGTTTACTAATACTAAGTCAGCTTCTTCTAAATTGTTTGTGGTGTTATATCCTTCATTTGATAGGATCGAAGCAACAATTTCACTGTCAGAGAAGTTCATTTGACATCCGTAACTTTCAATAAAAAGTTTTTTACTGTTGTCTTGTTTTTGCTCTAATTGTAAGCTTGTTCCTTGTTTATTTTCGTCAATTACCTTTTCCATAAGATTGTTCAAAGGGTGTTCTACATTTTGGGCAAAGATACTTTTTTTTGTGCAACTGACAAGTTGACAGCAGTAGTTTGTTTCTGTCTTTTTTAGGATGCCTTTAGATGCGGAGGGTTAGTAGTAATTGAGAAAGTGATACTGCAATGCTTGATTGGAGAGATGACCATAAAGCGTTTTAGGCTGTTTTGGTAAAGTGGTTGTTCCGGTGATTATATATTCAAGGTGTCTTCAATACTGATTCAGTATTTATTCAAGAAACAGCTACTTAGGTTGAGTAATCTTGGAAGATAGTTGAAGAAGTGTTGAGTGAATTTGCGTGAGTATGTATTAACGGTAGTTTTAGAAGGTAATTGGCGAAATTTCTATCTACCTTTTGGTTGAGTGTAGTTTGTTGTTTTTGGTAAGTTGGGCAGCGATCTTTTCTTGTTTTTATTTTCAAATATGAAACAAGCGATGTACTTATAAACGAGTATCAATTGTATAAGATAACTTGAATTTGATCTAAACTATCTGTTTGTTACTTCCTTTTATCTGTTGATAATCTACCTATCGTTTTGTACGGAGATGAGAGGGCATTGCTTGGGGGTTTCTTGCACCTTTCTTCGAGAAAACCCCTCTCTGGGCTAGAAAACCCCAAGAAAAGTGCAAGGATTCCCCAAGAAAGTGCAAGAAAACCCCTCTATTAAATCAAGCGAATCTGTTTTTTAAGGTTCGTAAACGTGCTCGTCAATTTTGGTGATTTCGTCATTAGATTGGATAGAGTAACTCTTTTAGAGTAAATAGATACCCGTAAATAAATAGCTTAAAAGTTATACTGTTTTTCTTTTATTAAATCAAATTCACATTAGTATAGGGGTGTTGTAGTTATCTAAATGTTTGGTAAGAAAGTTTTGGAGCATATTGACCAGTTGACGAAATGAGTTTGTTTGCTGTATTTGATTTAGATAGGTTTGGGATTCTTCTCTGACTATTGTTATACCTTATCTCTTATTAAGTATTTTTAGAGTATCGTATATATACTATTGACCATTTTTCATGGTACGTCAAGTTTTAAGAATGTTTTGAGATATCAGGAGATTTAAAAGTATAGATAGAGGTGAGAATTGAAAAAGGTAGAGAATTGTTATTAAATTGTGTAATTTTCTGATTTTGTTTGTAAAAAAAATCAATATATCGGTTTATTGCTGTAATGTTGGTTTATTTTACGAATAATTTGATGATTAATGCAATTATTGTATGCTGGCATATTAGTTAAAAGATGCATTAATAAGTAGTGGCACGGATATATTCAAAAAAATCATATATTTTTGCTTCACAAAATAATGAAGTATGGCAAAAAATTTAGTGATTGTTGAGTCACCAGCTAAGGCAAAAACTATAGAAAAATTTTTAGGGAAAGATTATCAAGTAGAATCTAGTTATGGACATATTGCGGATTTACCTTCTAAGGAAATTGGCGTAGATGTCAATAATGGGTTTAAACCTTCATATGAAGTATCGAGTGATAAAAAAGCAGTTGTTAAGAAGTTAAAAGATTTGTCAAAGAAAGCTGAGACAGTTTGGTTAGCTTCCGATGAGGACCGTGAGGGAGAAGCTATAGCATGGCATTTAGCTGAAGAATTAAAATTGGATGCTGATAAAACAAAGCGAATTGTTTTTCACGAGATTACTAAATCTGCCATTGTAAAAGCGATTGAGAACCCTAGACAAATTGACTATAACCTTGTAAATGCTCAACAAGCTCGCCGTATTTTAGACCGTTTGGTAGGATATGAACTTTCTCCTGTACTATGGAAAAAAGTAAAAGGAGGGTTATCTGCTGGACGTGTTCAATCTGTAGCTGTTCGACTAATTGTGGAACGCGAAAAAGAAATCAACGAGTTTAATATTGCATCGTCTTATCATGTAGTAGCTGAATTTGCTACCGCTGAAGGTAAGACTGTAAAAGCGAAGTTGGCAAAGAACTTTGCTACAGAACAAGAAGCTAAACAGTTTTTAGAACTAAATATTGGCAGTAGATATCAAATTAGCGACTTAGAAACTAAGCCAGCTAAGAAGTCTCCTGCTGCACCATTTACTACCTCTACCTTACAGCAAGAGGCAGCGCGTAAGCTGTATTTTTCGGTAAGTCAAACGATGACTTTAGCTCAGCGATTATACGAAAGTGGATTGATTACTTATATGAGAACGGATAGTGTGAATCTTTCGCAAGAAGCTATGAAAGCTGCGGCAGATGAAATTTCTAAATCGTATGGTGCTCAGTATTCTAAACCGCGAACATATACAACAAAGAGTAAAGGAGCACAAGAAGCTCACGAAGCTATTCGCCCTACAAATATGGCCTTGCACAATGCACCTGTAGATAGAGATCAAGCTCGTTTATATGATTTGATATGGAAGCGTACGCTTGCTTCTCAAATGAGTGATGCTAAACTTGAAAGAACAAATGTTCGCATAGCTTCGAATAAATTTCAAGATCAATTTGCAGCTACTGGTGAGGTTTTACTTTTTGACGGTTTCTTAAAGGTATATTTGGAAGGACACGATGAGGAAGATGAAGAAGTAGAAGGAATTTTGCCAGCGTTGAAAGTAGGAGAGGAGTTGATGAGAAAGACTTTAGTGGCAACTCAGCGATTCAGTAAACCTGCAGCAAGATATACAGAAGCTTCATTAGTAAAGAAATTAGAGGAGTTAGGGATTGGTAGACCGTCAACTTATGCACCAACGATATCAACTATTATAGCTCGTAATTATGTTGAGAAAGGAAGTGCTGAAGGAAAAGAACGCGAGTATAAATTGTTGGAATTGGGGAATGATGGCGTTCGCACAAAGAATTTAGTTGAGAAAACAGGATCGGATAAAGGTAAGTTAGTACCTACAGATATTGGAATTATTGTAAATGATTTCTTAGTTAAGAATTTTCAAACAATCTTAGACTATAACTTCACAGCGAGAGTTGAGGAGAATTTCGATGAGATTGCTGCTGGAAATGCAGATTGGGCTAAAATGATGAAGGAGTTTTACGATCATTTTCACCCTACAGTTAAGAATGTTGAAGAAAACGCTGAAAGAGAATCTGGAGAGCGTATTTTAGGAGAGGATCCTAAAACAGGTAAGCCTGTATTGGTTCGTCTGGGTAAATTTGGACCGATGGCTCAAATTGGTGATGCTGAAGACGAGAATAAACAATTTGCAAGTTTAGGACCTGACCAGAATATTGGTACTATTAGCTTGGAAGAAGCATTGACATTGTTTTTATTACCTAAACAGTTAGGAGAATATAAAGGAGAAGAAGTAGAGGTAAATAACGGCCGCTTTGGACCTTATGTTCGCGTAGGTAAAGTTTTTATCTCTTTGCCAAAAGGAGAAGAACCATTAGATGTGTCGTTTGAAAGAGCGGTTGAGCTAATAAAAGAGAAAGAGGAAGCAGATGCACCTATTGCTACTTTTCAAGGAATGGATGTTCAAAAAGGCGTTGGTAGATTTGGCCCATACTTAAAGTGGAATGGCATTTTTATCAATGTGAATAAAAAATATAATTTTGACAATTTATCTCAAGCTGATATTATTGAATTAATTGAAGATAAAATTCAAAAAGAGAAGGATAAAGTTATTCACGATTGGTCTGCTGAAGGGATTCGCGTTGAAAAAGCAAGATGGGGGAGATCTGTTATCTTGCAAGGGAAAACGAAAATAGAATTGTCGAAGGATGTTGATGCAGCTGCTTTAACTTTGGATCAAGTGAAAGCTATGATTGAGGCAAAAGCTCCAGCAAAGAAAACAGCAGCTAAGAAAGCGACAACAAAAAAGACAGCAACTAAGAAAACTACGACTACAAAGAAAACAAAAAAGTAATTTATGATGTACGAGTTGTTAGTGCCTTTAAGTGATGATGTGGTTGATTACATCGATGGATTGCCTAGTCAGACATTAGGTAAGAAAGTCACATACTATCGCGAAAAAGAGTTTTTTGATTATGACAAGTATCAAATTGCTATAATTGGTATTGGCGATAATAGAGGAGCTGGTCAAGAAGATTTAACTGTTGTTGATGTTTCTAAAATTAGAAAAGCACTCTATGCATTATATCCTGGTAACTGGGGTCTTCGAATTATTGATTTTGGAGATATATTACCTGGTGATACAATAGAAGATACTCATTTCGTTGTCAAATCTATCGTAAGTGATTTGATTAAGAATAATGTATTGCCAATTGTTATAGGTGGGTCTCAAGACTTGACTTACGGAATGTATCGCGCATACGATGATTTGAATAAGTTGGTAAATATCGTGACAATCGACTCTAAGTTAGATGTAGCAAAAGGAGCTAATTTATCAGTTGAAAGTTTTCTTTCTCGTATTATTTTAGAGGAACCTGTGAATTTGTTTAACTATGCAAACTTAGGTTATCAAACGTTTTATAATTCACAAGAAGAATTAGATTTAATAGATAGCTTATATTTTGAAGCTTATCGCGTAGGTGAGGTTTCTGCAAATTTAAAAATAGCAGAGCCAGTGCTGAGAGATGCCGATATAGTAAGCATTGATATGGGGGTTGTCAAATCGGGTGATTCGGGTAATCACATCACTTTTAACCCAAATGGCTTTGATGGTAAAGAGATATGTGCATTAGGTCGATACGCAGGGTTGAGTGATAGAGTTTCAACTTTTGGAATATTCAATTATAATAATACAAAGAATGAAGCGTTATTAATAGCACAAATCATTTGGTATTTTATAGAGGGATATAATTATCGCACAGGAGAGTATCCTTTTGAAAGACGCGCAAATTATTTGAAATTTATAGTTCCTATTGAAGGCTACGAGGATTTGATTTTCTATAAAAGTGACATTTCTGGTCGCTGGTGGGTAGAAAATGGCATTGTAGAATTTGAGAATAGCAAAGGAATTTCTTTAATGCCGTGTAACGAAGAAGAATATTTGATGGCAACTAAGCAAGAAATACCAGAAAGATGGTGGAAAGCTCTAAAAAGGAGTATGTTGTAAAAAAAAAGTTTTTTTTGAGAAGAATTAATGTAAATTAATCTTTAGCTTTGTTTATTGAAAGAAATAAGAAAAAATTAACTTTAAATAGTAGTAAAGAAAAATTGTATATATAAACCTAAAATTATATGAAGAAGATAATTACGTTAGGAGTTTTGGCGGCTTTGATGTTCAGTTGTGGAGCAGGTGGAGATCGAGGTGAGTTAATGGGAGGTGTAGAAGGTAAAAGATGGCGTAACACAAAACCGCATGGCATGTCATTAGTTCCAGGAGGAACTTTTACAATGGGACAGGCTAATGAAGACTTCTTAGGTGCACAAGATGCTCCTACAAAAACTGTTACGATTGGATCGTTTTATATGGACGAGACAGAGGTAAGTAATAACCAGTACCGAAAATTCGTTGAATGGGTAAAAGATTCAATTACTCGTACTAAATTAGCTATCATGGCTGATGATATGGGGATGAATAAAGATGCTGGTGGAATAGGGGCTTATGCTTTTTTAGATTCAGAAGAAAATTTAGATAAAATGACACCATACCAACGCTATATGTATGATAATTACTATAGTATGGAAATGAGTGATGATATTTACTCTGGTCGTCGTTTGAATAAAAAAGTGCCAGTGGTTACGAATAATAGTAAATTTCCAGATGAGTATTATGTAGAGGTAATGGATTCTCTTTATATCCCTGCTTCTGAAACATATAATGGAATGACTACATTCGATGTGTCTAAGTTGAAATTTAAGTATACTTACGTTGACGTGGAAGGTGCAACAAGAGATCAAGGTACAGATCCACGTAGTAAACGCAAAAGACACTTGAAAACGGAGACACTTTTAATCTATCCTGATACTACACGTTGGATTAAAGAATTCCAGTATTCTTATAATGAGCCAATGCACAACGATTACTTTTGGCATGAGGCTTTTGGAGAGTATCCTGTAGTTGGTGTAAGCTGGTATCAAGCAAAAGCTTTTGCTGCTTGGAGAACAATGTATAAGAATACTTTTTTACGTACAAATAATCAAACACAAGAAGTTCACGAGTTCCGTTTACCAATGGAAAGTGAATGGGAATATGCTGCTCGTGGTGGTCTTGAAGGAGCTATGTATCCTTGGGGAGGACCTTATGCAACAGATGAAAGAGGTTGCTTTATGGCAAACTTTAAACCAACTCGTTTTGACTATGCGGCTGATGGCGCTTTATATACAGCAGATGTAAGATCATATCCTCCAAATGGATATAACTTATACAATATGGCTGGTAACGTTGCCGAATGGACTAGTTCACCTTATGAGGTTTCTGCTTATGATTTTATGTCTTCTATGAAACCGAGAAATAGACAAACTGATAATCCTTTAAAAGTTGTAAGAGGTGGTTCATGGAGAGATCCTGCTTATTTCTTACAAGTAGCAACTCGTGATTCAGAGTATGCAGATTCATCAAGAAGCTACATTGGGTTTAGAACTGTGCAGTCAGTTTCAGGTTCTATGTCAAGAACTAATGCTGCAAAAATGGCTCGTTAAAAAATTGGAAAGAAAATTTATAAAGAATTATTAGACTATGGCAATGTCAAAAAAAGTAATGAACTTCTGTTATGGAATGGGAGCTTCAATCGTTATCTTAGGAGCTTTATTTAAGATCACTCACATGGAGGTAGGTCCTCTTAATGGTAATAACATGTTGATTTTCGGTATGGTTGTAGAAGCAATTATTTTTGCTATTTCTGCATTCGAACCTGTTGATGAGGAATTAGATTGGAGTAAAGTTTATCCAGAGTTAAAAGACGGGGAAGCTCGTCAACTGAAAAAAGGTAAGGAGACTCCTGTAGTGGAGAATGTTGAGGTATCGCTTTCAAAGAAATTGGATGAAATGCTAAAAGATGCTAAGATTGACGGTGAGTTAATGAATAGCTTAGGAAATAGTATTCGCAACTTTGAAGCTGCATCTAAAAATATTGCTCCAGCTGTTGATACTGTTGCTTCTTCGCAAAAATACGCTCAAGAAATGACGATCGCTGCTGCTCAATTGGAGTCGTTGAATCAAATGTATAAAGTACAATTAGAAAGTGCAACTTCTAATGCTGAAATTAATAAATCTGTAGCTGAGAATAATGTAAGATTACAAGAACAGATGCAGGCTTTAACGCAGAATTTAGCTTCTTTAAACAATGTTTATGGTGGAATGCTTTCAGCTATGGGAGCAGGAAGAAATGCTAATTAATTTATAATTAAAAAATATTATAGATAATGGCAAAACAGAAATTGACACCGAGACAAAAGATGATTAACCTGATGTATTTAGTGTTCATCGCTATGATGGCACTTCAAATGTCACGTGAGGTTTTATCAGCTTTTGGTATGGTGAACGAGAAGTTTGAGGAGACAACTACTGCTTTGGCAACAAATAATGAGCTTGTATCTCTTAAACAATTGGAACAAAAAGCAGAGGATGATGCTGCAAAGTTCCGAGAGCCTTATAATAAGGCAAAACAAATTAAAGACATTACTGATGCTTTTGTTGTAAAAATTGGCGCGACAAAAGAGCTTATCGTTGAGAAATATAGAGAGGCTGATGGAAGTCTTCCTTTTGAAATGATGGATAAGAGTGATGTTATTGATAATCTTTGGTTTAAAGGAGATAAATTGTCTGATGAAGGAAAGGCATTTATTGCAGATATTGAAGATTATAAGAATAAGATTAATACACTTTTAGGTGAAGATGTAGCATACAAAAATGTAAAGGAAAAGTTTAACAAGAACTTTGACTTGAACGATGTGAAGGATCGTAGTGGTGTGAAAAAACCATACTTAAACTACAACTTCCTTGGGTTTCCTGCTGTGGCATCTTTGACTAAATTATCCGCTATGCAAAATGACGCCCGCGTTATGGAGCAGGATATGTATAATTTGTTGTTAGGAAATAAATTGATCGAAGCTGCTTCTATGAAGAATTATTCAGCATTGATTATTCCTGATAAATCTGTTTATTACGTAGGTGATAACTATTCAAGTACTGTTGCCTTAGGGCGCTATGACAATACAATCCCAAAGAAAGTATTTGTCAATGGCAAAGAAATAGACTTGAATAAATCGCTTCAAAATGGTCAGGTTAAATTGAACTTACCTGCTAATAGCGTAGGAGAACACAATTTCTCTGGTAAATTTGTATTCATTGAAGAAGGAGAAGAAGTACCAGTTGATTTTAAAGGATCATACGTAGTAGTTAGTAGACCAAATAGTGCAACGATATCAGCTGATAAGATGAACGTTGTTTATAGAGGAGTTGATAACCCGATTTCTATTTCATTTGCAGGTATTCCTGATAGTAAGGTAAATGCAAGTGCTCCTGGTTTAAGTAAGGTTGGAAATGGTAAATACGTTTTAAGACCTCAAGGAGGTAGAGAGGTTACTATTAGTGTAACGGGTACATTTGACGACGGAAAAGGAGCTAAAGATTCTAAGGTATTTAGAATTAAAGATATTCCTTCTCCTCGTGGTACTGTTCGTGGTGAGTTTGCTGCTATTGGATCAAAAGAAAACCTGGAAAGGGTGAGTATCGGTGCGAAATTAGAAGATTTTGATTTCGACGTGAATCTAACAGTTAGTAGCTTTGTGGTTCAAATTCCTGGACAACCAAGTATTGTTGTACCTGGAAACAAGATGAACGATAGAGCTAAAGCAGCTATACGCAGAGCTCGTATAGGAGATGTTGTAGTTATCTCTGATATTAAAGCAAAATTACAAGGTGGTGGTGACTATCAGTTGAAAAAAACGGCACCGTGTACTTTTGAAATTAAATAATTACTTCTTAATTTTAAAGAAAGAAAATTTAGAAAAATATGAATTGGAAAAATTTATCACTATTTGTAGTGTTTTCTCTGTTTTCAATAGGATCTTTTGCGCAATCGAACTTATTGAATGCTAAATCTGCTAGTGAAATCGGGCAAAAGTCTTTGTTAGATATTTTAGTTAAATCAGATGGGCCTATTCCTTATGGACAGGTTAATGATAAAGATGTATTATTTGGTATTAAGGTATGGGAGAAAATCTCCTTGTCTGAAAAAGCAAATGAGTCATATTATTTCCCTATTGATGATACAGAAGATAGTGAGCATAAGTCATTATTCCAAGTGTTGTTAGATGGTGTTAAGTCTGGTGCTATTACTGAAGTATATGATAGTAGTGATTTTAAAGTACAACGTACTTTAAAAGATATCGAAGCTTCATTTGTTAAGGTTGATACAACTGACGTAGGTATTGAGTACCTTAATGCTGGAGAAGCTGTGCCAGATGAGTATATTGATCGTACAGAATTGAGATCTTCTGACGTGAGTGCTTATCATATCTTAGGTATGTGGTATTTTGATCGCAATGAAGGACAATTGAGATATCGTTTATTGGGAATCGCTCCTGTTGTTGTAGATATTTATACAAAAGGTAGCGAAAATGAGAACTTCGTAGAGTTGTTTTGGATTTTCTTTGCAGATGCAAGAGATGTCTTATACCAAAGCTATGCGTTCAATCCTAAGAATCCAATGAATCCGATTAACTTTGATCACTTATTGAATTCAAGAAGATTTAGTGCTACTATTTATAAAGCAGATAACCAATATGGTGGTCGTCGTATAGATGAGTACATACAAGGTAATGATTTACAAAAATTGTTTGAAGGTGAAAGAATTAAAGAGTTAATTCGCAACCTGGAAGACGATATGTGGAAATATTAAACTAGGAATTACTAAATTTGTAGTAACTAATTTACTAAGCTCTTATCTAATTAAATTAGATAAGAGCTTTTGTTTTAATAGTATGCGTGTATTATGGTTGATTATATTGTTGTAGGTACAGGGTTGGCCGGTATCTGTTTCACTGAGAAATTAATTAGTGAAGGAAAAAGCTTTAAAGTGATTGATAACGAAGGGCGTTCCTCATCATGGATTGCTGGAGGAATGTATAATCCTGTTGTACTCAAACGCTTTACGGAAGTGTGGAAGATAGATGAACAATTGGATATAGCTTTGCCCTTTTATCAGGGGTTAGAGAAGAAATTAGGAATTCAGTTTTTGTATCCTATGCCTTTGTTTAGACGTCTGTTATCTGTTGAAGAACAAAATAATTGGTTTCACGCTGCGGACAAGCCTAATCTTGAAAGGTATTTGGCTCCTAAGTTGTCAAGGATGGATATCAATGGGGTGGAAGCTCCCTTTGGTTATGGAGAAGTGAAATATACGGGGTACTTGGAAACACACGATTTGATTACAAATTATCGCAACTATCTACATGAAAAGGATTGTTACCTCAAGGAGAGTTTTGACTTTGATCAGCTAACTTATTCAAGTGAATGCGTGACTTATAAAGGTATTCAAGCACGTCATATTGTTTTTGCTGAAGGTTATGGATTGTTGAATAATCCCTTCTTTAAAGAGTTACCTTTGGATGGTACAAAAGGAGAATTAATGTTGGTGAAGATTCCTGACCTCAAGATTGACTTTATGTTGAAGGCTAATGTATTTATCATTCCAATTGGTAATGATATTTATAAAGTAGGAGCAACTTATAATTGGGAGGATAAGTCGGATGATCCCACACAGGAGGCTAAAGAAGAACTTATACAAGGCTTGAAGGATATTATCGATCTTGATTTTGAGATTGTTCTTCACACGGCTGGTGTTCGTCCTACAGTGAAAGACAGAAGACCTTTGTTGGGGAGAAGTTTGGAGTCAGATAGAATACATGTCTTAAACGGATTGGGTACTCGTGGAGTATTGTTAGGCCCTTTTGTAGCTAGTAAATTGTTTAATAATATAGAGAATGGTGAACCTTTAGATGAGCATTTATCCATTCATAGGTATAAAAAATTTAAAATAAAGAATTAATTATATATGTTGAATATTCATAATCTTTCTGTTTCTTTTTCAGGAGAGTATTTATTTGAAAGCGTTACATTTAAGATTGGCGCAGGTGATAGGGTTGGTTTAGTTGGAAAAAATGGAGCTGGTAAATCAACAATGTTGAAGCTCCTGTCAGGAGATATTGAACCGGATACGGGTAGTATTGCAACTGATAAAGATTTAAAGATTGGGTTTCTTAGACAAGATATTGACTTTATTCCAGGTCGCACAGTTTTGGAGGAGGCTTATCAAGCATTCGAGGAAATTAAGTTTGTCGAAAGTGAATTAGAGAAAGTTAATACAGCATTAACAGAACGCACAGATTATGAATCTGAGAGTTATGGTGAGTTAATCGAGAAATTGAGTGATTTAACTCATCGATTTGAAATAATCGGGGGGTATAATTATGTAGGAAACACTGAACGTGTATTACAAGGTTTAGGTTTTAAACGTGAGGAATTTAACAATCTGACTGATACCTTTTCAGGAGGATGGCGCATGCGAATTGAGTTAGCAAAGTTATTGCTTCAGAATAACGACGTCTTGCTACTGGATGAGCCTACTAACCACTTAGATATTGAAAGTATCATCTGGTTAGAGCAATTTTTGAGAACTTATCCGGGAGCTGTTGTTATCATTTCCCACGATAAAATGTTTTTAGATAATGTGACTAATCGCACAATAGAGATTTCGTTAGGGAAGATTTACGATTTTAATAAGCCTTATTCAGAGTACCTTGTATTGCGTGAAGAGCTACGTGAAATACAATTAGCTGCGCAAAAAAACCAAGCTAAAAAAATTGAAGAGACGGAGAAATTAATAGAGAAATTTCGCTACAAGGCTACCAAGGCTTCGATGGCACAATCCCTAATTAAGCGATTGGATAAAGTAGAGCGTATCGAAGTAGATGAAGATGACAACGCGGTGATGAATATTTCTTTCCCTGTGAGTATAGATCCTGGTAAAGTTGTTTTAGAGATTGACGGTGTAACTAAGCGCTTTGGCGATAAAGTTATTTTTAAAGATATTAATCTCTTAGTTGAAAGAGGAACTAAAATTGCATTTGTCGGACAGAACGGTCAAGGTAAATCGACTTTAATTAAGGCTGTTTTAAAGGAGTTTGAGTATGAAGGTACGATTAAGTTAGGTCACAATGTACAGATTGGTTATTTCGCTCAGAATCAAGCCGATTATTTGGATGGTGAAAAAACGATACTCGATACGATGTTAGATGCTGCAAGTGATGGTAATCGTGTGAAAGTGCGCGATATGCTTGGGGCATTCTTGTTTAGAGGAGATGATGTGGAGAAGAAAGTAAAAGTGCTTTCTGGAGGTGAGCGAAATAGATTGGCCTTGTGTAAAATGTTGTTATCTCCAATCAATGTATTGCTTATGGATGAGCCTACCAATCACTTAGATATTAAATCTAAAAATGTATTGAAAGAGGCTTTGAGAAACTTTAAAGGAACTTTAGTATTGGTTTCCCACGATCGTGATTTCTTACAAGGTCTTACAGAGCTTGTTTATGAGTTTAAAGACCAAAAGATTAAAGAGTACTTAGGAGATATTAATTATTTCTTAGAAGAACGCAATGCTCAGAGTATGCGTGAAATTGAAAAGAAGACAGAGGTTGCAAATGTTGTAGATAAGACAGTAAAGAAAGAGGAGCAAAAGAGTCAATCTTTATCTTACGAAGATCAAAAGAAACAGAAGAGCCTTCAGAATAGGCTGAGTAAAATAGAAAGTGAAATAAGTGATCTTGAAAAGAGAATAGCTAAAGACGATGAGCGTTTAGCAGTTGATTACGAAAAGATGATGAATGATGCTACATTCTTTAAGGATTATGAAGCTAAAAAGAAGAAAATAGATGACTTAATGGAAGAATGGGAAAGCATTCAAGAAGAATTATTGTCATAAAGCTAAAAAAGGGTTTACTTTTTAAAGTAAACCCTTTTTTAATTAAGTAGGCGTAATAAAGTTATATGGTTATAAACAAAAAACCACTTGATGTAATAAGTGGTTTAAAAGCTTAGTAGCGGGAACAGGACTCGAACCTGTGACCTTCGGGTTATGAGCCCGACGAGCTGCCTACTGCTCTATCCCGCGATATTGTGGTGCAAATGTAATGCGTTTTTTATCAATTGACAAATAAAGTCAATCTTAATGTAGTTTATAATTTGTAATCCTTTGAACAGCTGCTATAAAGGAGAGTAGGTAAGTTGCTAATTTGGATAAAATAAGAAAAGCCACTTCATTTGAAGTGGCTTTTTATTAGTAGCGGGAACAGGACTCGAACCTGTGACCTTCGGGTTATGAGCCCGACGAGCTGCCTACTGCTCTATCCCGCGATATTGTGGTGCAAATGTAATACGATTATTTGGACTTTACAAATGTTTTTTATTAAAAAGCTTAATTAGTGTGAAAAGGGGGAGGGGGATTTTACTGTTATTCTACTAAAATAGGCGACTGTTGTAAATGTGATCGCTATAGGATTATTCACTGGAAAAATGAGTGTAGGCTAACTTTGCCAAATAACTTTCCCTGCTTAAGTAATAAGCTTAATATTATTTGTAAGATAAGGGAAATGAACTGTTAAGTTTTTAATCCAGTAAAATGGAAAAGTGAAAGTTTATAAAAAAGAAAAACCCCTAAAACCAAATGGAAGCGGTAATAAGGGCCTTAGTAGCGGGAACAGGACTCGAACCTGTGACCTTCGG
>NZ_WMJX01000130.1 GCF_009711045.1 Myroides albus
AGTAATGCCCGTGCGGGTTCAAGTCCCGCTCCGAGTACTTAAAAATCCTAAGTTAACGCTTAGGATTTTTTTTTGTCCCTATAGAAGTTATCCTTAAGGGTATCTCTAGGAAAGAAGATTTCTTAATTTTGTTTCTTAAATGATATGAGTGCATTCGTTATTAGTATTAAAGAGAACGGAAAATATAAATACACTTTTGAACATAGAAGAGGGAAAACCCTTATGACTAGTGTGGAGTATCCGACCATTGAAGCTGTACAAGCAAATATTGAGTTTCTTAGATCAAACTTTAGTTCTCTCAACTTTATCAAGTTCAAAACTCCAGGAGGCAAACACTTCTTCCGTTTAGCTATAGAGAAAAAGATATATGCGAACAGTAGGAGATTCAATACAGAATTGAGATTTGAAAAAGCTATGGAGGAGATAAAACTAAACTTCAACAACGCTGAGATATTGGACTTATCCTTTGATATTTTTGGCAATCTATCAGCTGATGACATCTTTGGAACAGAATAATTTCTTGAATCAATACTATAAAAAACTGATAGCCAATAGGTAAGTATTTTTATCTAAAAAAAGTAAAAAAAGACTTTTTATTTCATAAAAAAAGATTCTATATTTGCACTCGCAATACGGAACAAGTATTGTAGTCTACACTAAGACGCTCGGGTGGTGGAAGTGGTAGACACGCTGGACT
>NZ_WMJX01000131.1 GCF_009711045.1 Myroides albus
AGGAGGAAGGTGTGTTACCTTTATTGCGATGCAAATATATATAGAAAATTTAGTTTTACAAACTAAAATACCTCGTAAAAAACAAAAAACACAAATACTTATAGCTAACTTTTTGGTGTTCAAACAAGTATAAATTCATTTTTTTTACCTTAATTACCGAAGATGAACTCTACATATACAAGTACTTCGACAATATAGGCAGTCTCACTTAAAGTCAAACACACAGAACTCCTATTTAGACAAGCACAGTAAGTTATAAGCACACAGTAAGAAAATATCTTCTATTTTGTGAACACAAAACTTTACGTATTAGCAGGAAAAATATGCATCTCAACTTTACACTATCCATTTAAAGATTCTAAAATCTCTTTTCTACAAAACAACCAACTACTTGACTAAATAGAATTATTAAAGCATCTGCTAAATCGTTTAGTATGAAACTAAATTGCTTTTTACATGATAGATAAAGTTGTTAGAAATTAGAAATTTCTTCTCATCAGATAAATAAAACTTTCGGCTTACCCTCCTTATCTCTTGACACAAGTTTCAAACAATAATTCAATATAGTTATTATCTATACTTAGACAATTTCAATAAAAAAAGCCAGACATTACTGTCTGGCTTTCTGCTCCCCCTCTTGGGCTCGAACCA
>NZ_WMJX01000132.1 GCF_009711045.1 Myroides albus
CAACTTAACCTCAGATGTGTTTTCTGTAGCTGATTGATCGGCAAGACTTGCTAAAAACGAATTCTCTTTTATTAACTCAGTTAGATTTATTTCTTCTGTAGTTCCACCGTTATTTATAACAAATACAACATCTCCATTCTTATTGATTACTTTAATATCTCCTGTTATATTCTTTACAATTTCTTCTATCACAGTCTTGTTAGTGCCTTCATTCACGATAGTTGAAAAATCATTACTTACGTCTTGTGATACACTAATGTAACGCAACTCTCCAGATTCATCCTTATATGAATAATAAGTCTTATCTGCTGTAACAGCTCCTGCCTCTTCTACTCCACTTGCATTATAACGAGTCATTGAAGTTAGTGTCTCTACAAAACTTGTCGCTGTTACTCCTGTTTTATTTGGATTAACTGATACACCTGCTCCTTTTACTCCTACTTCTGCTGCTGATAAACTAACATCGGTATAGTTTTGAACACGTTGAATTTCTGTAGTCAAATCTAACGTTTCTGTTTTATCTCCATCTTTATATGAAATTGTGATATTTCCAGTTGTAGCATCTTTAGAAACA
>NZ_WMJX01000133.1 GCF_009711045.1 Myroides albus
TGAGGGTTACCATCCTTATCTGTATAATTAAAGATATGATTCTTATTTTCTAATTTATATGTCACAGTTCCTCCTGCTGGTGGATTAGCTGTAAAGTAATCATTAAATATCTTCTTAACATCTTCATTATTAATAACATCTCCGAAGTTATTCGCTACATCCTCTGTTACATTAATGGTAATTTCTGTACCTTTTTCAGACTTGTATTTATATTCCCCTGTACGAACATCTTTTCCTCCTACATCCTTTAAAGTAGCAGTAATAGGCGTATCTGTCTCTTCTATTAGCGTACTTAAGTCGATTAATTCTTTGGTGATAGTATTTCCATCATTCTTCACAAAAAAGAACTTACCGCCTTCATAAGTAACATTTCCTTCTGCGTTATCTTTTAAATAATTATTAATTACATCCTTGAACTTTTGATTCTTAACAATCGTATCAAAGTTATTCGCTACATCATCTACTACTGTTATCTTAACATCTGTTCCTGCCTCATTCTTATATGTATAGGTACCTTTAGTATCTGATACTATCGTAGTTAAAGTTTCGTAGTCCTTAACTACCTTAGACATAT
>NZ_WMJX01000134.1 GCF_009711045.1 Myroides albus
GAGGCTGTCTAAAAAGCCTAAAAAACAAAACCCCGTCTAAAAAAGGCGGGGTTTTTTCATTGTTTGTCCTCAAAAATAATTATCTTCAAGGTGCAACCAAACAATAAGAAAGACAAATATAATGTTCAAATCTGAAAGTTTAAAATCGCCGAGTCTATTTCCTGAAGATATTTTTTCTAAAATTCCTCTAGACCATCCTGTTCGTCTTATCAATGCTGTTGTTGATGAGTTAGATATTAGTTCTATTTTAAGTCAATACAAAGGAGGAGGGACCACCAGTTATCATCCCCGTATGATGATAAAAGTCTTATTCTACGCCTATTTCAATAATATTTATTCATCGCGTAAGATTGAACGGGCTTTGACGGAGAACATTTATTTTATGTGGTTATCTGGTAATAGCTTGCCTGATCATCGCACGATTAATTATTTTCGCGCTAAGCGATTGAAAGGTCAAATCCATCAGCTTTTTGCAGATGTGGTTCGTCTGTTACAAGAATTACAATATGTTA
>NZ_WMJX01000135.1 GCF_009711045.1 Myroides albus
TCAGCTTCTAAAAATGTTTACCTTTGATATATGGAATATCAACGAACCGGAGGACATAGTGTATCACGTTTAACCGCCCATATAGTATGGGTGACTAAATATCGTTATCCAGTATTGGAAGGAGATATTCAGATACGTTGTCGTAGTCTGATCATTCAGATTTGTGAAGCAGAAGATATTCAAATTTTAAAAGGTGTAGTATCAAAGGATCATGTTCATCTTCATATAGAATATCGACCATCTCAAAACATAAGTAATATTGTCAAACTCTTCAAGGGTCGTACCTCAAGGAAACTCCAAATAGAATTTCCTGAGTTGAAGCACAGATACTGGGGACGTCACTTTTGGGCAATAGGCTTTGGTTGTTGGAGTACAGGAAATATTACTGATGAAATGCTAAATCAATATCTTGAACACCATCGTAAACCAAATGATAACGGAGGTAACTTTATACTTGAGTAAGTAGCTCCACCCAGGCAGACTTTAGTCTGCTTTAACAAA
>NZ_WMJX01000136.1 GCF_009711045.1 Myroides albus
ATGGAGTTTGAGTAAAGATATGTCAACAGAAAACACCACCTTAGCAGCCTTTAAAATGGCTAAAAAGAACAGAGCTTTTGAAGAAGGACTAATTTTCCATTCTGACCAAGGAGTACAATATGCAAACTACAAATTTGCCAACTACCTGAAGTCATTTAAGGTTGTTAGAAGTATGAGTAGAAAAGCAAATTGTTGGGATAATGCCGTAGCGGAAAGCTTCTTTAAATCCTTAAAAGTGGAGATGGTTTATGGAAATTTACAACTAAGTACAAAGAAAATGGAGTCTAAAGTCTTTGAATATATCGAAATGTGGTATAATAAAAGACGCAGACACTCCTACTTAAACTACCAGACAATCAACGAATTTAATCAAATAATAAATAGTAATAAAGCTGCTTAACTAATTGTCCAGATTTCGTTTGGATATCCA
>NZ_WMJX01000137.1 GCF_009711045.1 Myroides albus
TAAAAGCTAAAGGATCAGTTGTTTATAAGTTCTTAGGAGAAGAGAAAGATGCTGCTGGAAATCCAATTCCGTATTATATCAACGCTACTTCGGATTTCTTAGAAATAGTTAAAAATAATGAAACTATTCAAAAGGAAATTACAAAAGTAGTTAATACAGGTGGAGGTACTGACCCAGGTACACCAGAACCAGTTGACCCAACAAAACCAGATCCTAACTCATATGGTAACGTTTACTATGGTGACGTAAATAAAGATGGTAACCCAATCTTATATACTGTAAATGATGGTAAAACTTATGCAATTGACATTTCTCAAAATATTCTTAATGAGATTACAAATAATCAAGATATCATTGAGAAGTTAAAAGAGCAAACTACTGTAGTAGT
>NZ_WMJX01000138.1 GCF_009711045.1 Myroides albus
TCATCTCTTTGTATAATTCGCAAGAAAATGAGTCGTAATTCCTCCTTTAGTTCATCCTTATGTTGGTGGCTGACAATGCGCAATAAATCATCAAAACACGCCTCGCTATTGATCATTCGAAGAAAAATCAGTTCTTTCCATTCTTCAGCCTGTTCCTGAAACGAATCCATAGCGGCTAAAATAAGCTCAATATACTTGGAAAACCCTAAAGTGCTTGCATAGGATTCGATCGCATGGAGTACGCCATACATGACTTCTTCCTGTTGTGTTCGATCATCTAATACGCTTAGAAATAACGGGAGATGCTCTATTTTTTCTTGTTGATACAAGAGGGTTAAGGCTTCTTCAAATTGTTCCACTTCTTCCTCACTCGTCA
>NZ_WMJX01000139.1 GCF_009711045.1 Myroides albus
GGAACAGCTGACAAATCACTGTCTTTTAATGTATACACTAACACAGGATATGAAGTATTCAACTTGCGTACAGATGAACAAATTGCCAGTAAAACGGATATTACGCTATCTTCTGACTTAGTACTTAAAAAAACTACTAAAAAACAAGAAAGTGATTCAAACATTGGAGTTAATGACTATGTTGGAGTAAAAATAAACGCTAATAATTGGATTAAAATCACACTTGATATCTCTGATGTAGATTACAACAAATCTAAAACAGGTTCAGTATTTGGATTCAAAGTTGGTAGCAAAGCTGCTTATAACCTACTTGTTTCTTCTATTGTGTTTGACGATGCTAAACCTACAACTCCTGTGGATCCGGTAGATCCAG
>NZ_WMJX01000014.1 GCF_009711045.1 Myroides albus
AATAGACTAATAGCTTAAGTCGAACTCACGTTATTTAAGATCGAATTTTATACCTACAAATGTTTTAATCGGATTACCTCTTTCAACTTTTGTTTGGTTTAGCCACGTATTTTTTTCATGTAACTTGACTTCTTTTAATGCCATATTCTGAAGTTTTTCTAAAAGTCTTTCTGTAGCTAATTTTTTATTTTGGTGCTGTGATCTACTATCCATAACCAGTATTGTAATACCAGTAGGAATATGCGTAGCTCGGACAGCTGAGCTAACTTTGTTGACATGTTGTCCACCGGCTCCAGAGCTGCGTACAGCTTGGTATTGAATATCACTATCTGCGATAGGAATATCGCTTATTTGATTGTTTTCAAAAATACCTATATACCAATTCTTTCTTTTGTGATTAGGTCTAAAGGGACTTGTACAAATCCACTGTATAGTACCCAACCAATTTGCTAAGAATGAATCCACTACAGTAGTGGATCCTTCTAATTCAATGAAATTAGATGAGTCATAACTATCTATTTCACTTTCAATTCGCCTTGTTTTAATATTGGACTCAACAGCGGCGTCTATAAAAAGCTGTGCGATTTTCTTAACGGCAAAATCACACTCTTGAGGACCTCTACCTGATGTAATCTGAATAACTTTTGCCATAATTACTTATCCATTCTTACAAATTTTGGGGTAAAGCTTCCCAATACTTTTACTAATTCGCTTTGAGCTTGCATTACTGCATTGATGTTTTTATAAGCCATTGGGGCTTCATCTACACTACCTCCTATAAGCTGTACGCCAGTAGAACTAAGTTCTTTTTTAATCTCACTCTTGGTAAACTTCTGTTTACATGCCGCGCGTGAGTGTAGGCGTCCTGCTCCATGAGAGGCAGAATTTAAGCTCTCTGCATTTCCCAGACCTTCGACTATATAGCCATTAGTAGTCATAGATCCCGGTATTATTCCCAATTGTCCTTCTGCAGCAGGAGTAGCCCCTTTGCGGTGAACAATTAATTCTTTGTTGTTAATGACTTCTTTCCAAGCGAAGTTATGATGGTTTTCTATGGTGAAAGCTATCTGCTTACCTAATGCTTTAGCAATGCGACGGTGTATATCATCGTGGCAAGCTTTTGCGTAATCTCCTGCAAGATTCATGGCTAACCAATACTCTTGTCCATCATGTGTGTTGAGGTCTAACCAAGCTAAATGCTGAGCATTGCTTGGTAGGGGACATTGTTTAGTCGCTAAGTATGTATAATGTTTAGCGATGTTTGCCCCTAATCCTCTTGATCCGCTATGTGAAAGAACTGCAATATATTCTCCAGGCTCGAGTTTCCACTCAGGTTTAGTCTCTGTCAATCTGACGATGCCAAACTCTACAAAGTGATTACCACCACCTGATGTTCCCAATTGTTTATAAGCTTTGTCTAATAAACCTTTGACAAAGGGGATATTCTTAAATTCATCTCTACTGAATACCTCGTGATCAGCTTTTATTTTATGTGTCTCGTACATACCGAATTTAGTGTGTTCTGACAAAATGTTTAGTAACTGATGGTCTTTACCTTTTAGGAAATTAGCAGGTAAATTAAAGACTGACATACTCATGCGACAGCCTATATCTACTCCAACTCCATAAGGGATAACTGCGTTATCAGTAGCTAATACCCCGCCTATAGGTAAACCATATCCATAGTGTGCGTCAGGCATTAGTGCCCCCTGTACTGCTACAGGTAGTTTTAAAGTAGTGAACAGTTGATACTTCGTCTGTTCGTCAATAGCATCTTCCCCATAAATAGAGAACGGAACTCTATTGGTATTGAGTTGATGTTTTTTGACTTCTACTTGTTTGATCATACTCTCTGCTACTTTTCCCCAGATACCATCTCCTATAAAAGATTCAGGATTCTGTAGTACAAGTTTAGCTTCTTCAAGTATGCTGTTTTTATTCTCTTTTTTCTTATATCTATTTACTTGCCCTAAGGCGATGTTTATGGTATTATTTTGAGGAAACCCTATTTTAATAAAGTCTCTCCCAGAAAGTTTCCTTCCCATGATGTAAAATTTAAATTGACTAAATGCTCAGTCCATGTATATAGGACTGATTTGATTTTTACTGAAGATCTTTAGCATCTATCAGTCAATTCGGGGTTAATCTCGTTAAGGGTCCGGAATAAACAAAAAAAAGCCCGAATCAATCTTCGGGCTTTTCTATTATATGTAAAATTTAGATATTTTAGATAAAAGTAGCACGAAGACACACCCCAGCAATCCCTGCTGATGCGAATGATGTAGAAGTATAATTTAGTACAAACATTGTTCTTCGTTTTTAATGGTTAAACTTTATTTCGTTGCAAATATTCAGTAAAATATTTGAATTGTGCAAGGAAAATAAACAGTATTTAAAAAAGAACAATTTGTGTGTAGTTTATTTTAATGCGTCGAGATAAGATCAAAGTGTATTTAAAAATGGAAATAAATGATAAAATTGATTTTAAGGGCAACTAAGCCTTATATTTGTGTATCTAAAAAATAAAAAAATGAGAAAGATTTCTTTATTATTGTTAGGCATTTTGCTAACAACGTTTCAATCATGTGTAATGAAAGAGGAGATACATGTGAGTAAAAAAGGAAAAGTAGACTATGCTTTTAATATAAACTTTTCTGAGCTTTTGAAGGTCTCTCCAGGTGCGAGTAAAAGCATGGGAAAAGATATTGATAATGCAATTGATTTTTTTAATGGACAGGAGCTTACAATAGATCAGTATTTGGATATTATTTTAGCTAAGGAAGATAACGCAGCATTTAAGAAAGATAGTTTAAAGGCTGCTCATCCAGATATATTTGCGAATTTAGAGAATCTACGTATGCAGTTTACTGTAAACGACAGTATAGGAGATATTTCTTTTAAGATAGATTCAAAAGACGTAACAGAGTTGAATAATGCTTTGAAAGGATTAGAACAGATAGGTAAATTGACAGGAAAAAATGATAAAGCAGCTAAAGAGAGTTTAAGTGTAAACTCTGTTATAAGCGATAAAACTTATTACGAGTTTAAAAATAATGTATTTGAGAGAAAGGTAAAGCCAAGTAATAAGGAAGGGGAGAAACCGACGATGGAAGGGATGGAACAAATGTTCACTTATGTAATGGTAGTTAGCTTTGACAAAAAGATTAAATCAGTATCCTATGATGATGCTAAAATTAGCAAGGACGGTAAAAGTTTTACTAAAGAGATTAAGATGGGGGATATCATAAAGGACCCGAGTGTACTCGGCTATACAGTAGAATTGAAGTAAAGTATACCTATAAAAAAACCGAACAATATTGTTCGGTTTTTTTATAGGTATACTAAAATAGATTATAGCTTATTCATGTTTCCAGCTAAAGCTTCGATAAATTTTCCGATAGGACCCTTTACCATCATTGCCATCATTGGATTGAAACTTCCTTCGAATTGAAGTTGGATTTCAGAATTATTGGCATCTATTTCTGTGATATTTCCCGTTAATGTAAAAGGAAGTTTATCGCTTGCTGCTCCTAAGATTACTTTAGAGTTTGGCGTTTGTTCTTTCTTTTTTAATTTGATTTCAGGCATTCCTTTTAGTGCGAAAATAAAAGAATCATCACCCGTAACTTCAAATTTAGCTATAGACTCAGGCATTAATTTTTCAAAATTTTTAACGTCCGTTAATGCGTTAAAGATATATTCAGCTGATTTAGCTACGCTTACTTTTGGGCTTTCTAAGTTCATATAGTCTAGTTTTAGAATATTATTATTGATTCCATTCTGCAGGATTCTTTCTCCACTCTTGTAATGTGTCTAAATCACCGTCAGAAATATATTTTTGATTTACTGCGTTTTCTAATAAAGAAGAATAGTTGCTTAATGTTGTTAGTTCTATTCCTGCATTTTTAAAGTTATCTTCTGCTACTTGAAATTCATACGTAAAGATAGCAGCCATCCCCAAGATATTTGCACCATTTTCCTTTAGTGCTTCTACAGCTTGTAAACTACTTTTTCCTGTGCTGATTAAGTCTTCAATTACTACAACTGTTTTTCCGGCTTCTAATTGACCTTCGATTTGATTTTGTCTTCCGTGTTTTTTTGGTTCAGGACGAACATATACAAATGGTAATTCTAAGGCTTCTGCTACTAAAAGACCAATACCTATAGCACCAGTTGCAACACCAGCGATAACATCTGGTTTGCCATATTTAGCTACGATATTCTCAGCAAACTCTTTTTGCAAGAATTTTCTGATCTCAGGATAAGACAATGTAATACGGTTGTCACAATAAATTGGAGATTTCCATCCTGAAGCCCAAGTAAAAGGATTTTTAGGATTTAATTTAATTGCGTTAATTTGCAGAAGCGACTCGGCAGTTTTGTGTGCTGTTTCTTTATTAAAAATCATAATACAAATGTATAAAGTTTTTGTAAACGACAAACCATTGTTCTTAACAGATAAAATCGAGAAAGAAACCGATTTTCAACTGTTCTTATTAGATAGTGTCGATATTGACAAAATTATCATTAAATATTTTCAAAATAAAATCGATAAGGCTTTTTTATATCATCCGGATGAAAAACAGATCTTGAAAAAGATTAAAGAGAAGATTCCAGTACAAAAAGCTGGAGGCGGAGTCGTTTTTAATGATAAAGGTGAAATACTGTTTATTCTGCGTGGAGGAAAATGGGATTTACCTAAGGGAGGAGTTGAAAAGAATGAAGAAATGGAAGAAACTGCTATGCGTGAGGTGGAAGAAGAAACTGGCGTATCTCAATTGAAAATTATTAGAAAGCTTCCTAAAACTTATCACATTTTTAAGCGAAATGGCAAGTATAAGTTGAAAATTACAACCTGGTACGAAATGAAGAGTTCTTTTGAAGGCGAATTAGTTGGTCAAATAGAGGAGGGGATAGAGCAAGTTGCTTGGTTAAATAAAGAACAGATTCGCGAGGCTATGGATAATTCGTATGAGAATATTAAGTTGTTAATTCACGAGTTAGGAGTTTTAGAAGATTAAGTTTTATTTCGCAATATATGTTTGGTCTTTGATAATACGGAGTAATCTCTTAGTGTTACAACAACAAAAAATAAAAAGCCCTTTGATAAAAATGAATTCAAAGGGCTTTCTTATTTCTTTATTAATGAATTATAACTTGACAGTAGAGGGTACTAATTTAGAATAGTCTCCTTTGTTTCGTATTACATCTCGCACAATACTTGAGCTAATGAAAGAGGTGCTTGCTGCCGTTAGTAAAAACACGGTTTCTAACTTAGTTAAGAATCGATTGGTATGTGCAATGGCTTTTTCAAACTCAAAGTCAGCAGGGTTTCTCAATCCTCTAAGAATGAATTGCGCATCTACTTTAAAGCAGAAGTCAGTAGTAAGACCTTCATAAGTAGCAACTTTTATTTTTGGTTCATCTTTGAATGTTTCTTCAATAAAATGTTTTCTCTCTTCTAATGAAAACATGTATTTCTTATCAGAGTTAACACCAATAGCAACAATTATTTCATCAAATAAGGGTAAAGCTCTTTTAATAATATCACAATGACCATTGGTTATAGGATCAAATGATCCAGGTAGTACAGCTCTTCTCATTTCTTATTATTTTAAGTGGTTTTGTAAAGCTATAACAATTGCATTATCAAACAAGTCAGTTAATGATATATTAGCTTCTTTCGCTTGTTTAGGTAAAATACTTTCTCTTGTTAAGCCTGGTACTGTATTCATCTCAAGTAGAAAAGGAACACCATCTACAATAATAAACTCACTACGAGAGAAGCCATCCATATTTAGTATCTTGTAAATACGAGAAGCAATATCTTCAACTTTTCGCTGTGTAACTTCGTCAATTCTTGCAGGAGTAATCTCTTGCGATTTACCAAGGTATTTTGCTTCATAATCAAAAAAGTCATTTTCTGAAACAATCTCGGTTATTGGAAGGACAGTTACTTCTCCTTTGTATTTGATCACACCAACAGAAACTTCAGTACCATTTAAGAAACTCTCAATGATAATCTCGTTATCTTCTTTATAGGCGATATCAATTGCCTTTAAAAGTTCTTCAGATGTTCTAACTTTAGATATACCGAAACTTGATCCTGATCGATTAGGTTTAACAAAGCAAGGTAAACCAACTCTTTGGATTATTGTTTCAGTATCAATTTTATCACCTAAATTCAAATAGTAAGAAATAGCTGTTTTTATGCCAAAAGGTTTTAGAACAGATAACATATCTCTTTTGTTCATTGTTAAGGCTGCTTGGTAGAAATCACAAGAAGTATGAGGTAAGTGAATTAAGTTAAAGTATGCTTGAAGTAAACCATCCTCTCCAGGCGTTCCGTGGATTGCATTGAATACAACATCAAATGTTATCTTTTTACCTTGGCAGTTTGTAGAGAAATCATTTTTATCGATAGGGTATTCTTGTTTGTTTTCATCTACATACACCCATTTGTCTTTTAGAATATGTATTTTATAAGGGATATATTTAGTTCGATCTAAGCTTTCATATACTACTTGACCACTTGCCAAAGAGATTTCCCATTCACTTGAGTAACCTCCCATAACAATAGCTACATGCTTCATACTTAATGATTTTAATGTTAGGTGTTAATTTATTTTTCTTACCTATGGATTCAAACAAATTTATAATAAAACATAGAAACAAAAAATGTTTTCGATTTTATATCTTTGCCTAAAATCAATAGTTATGAAATTATTAAAGTTTTTTACTAGTAAGGCATTTTGGGTATCAGTTATTGTAGCCGTTTTACTTGTAGTAATTGGAGCTTATTTGGCTCTACAATGGCTTGGAAAGACAACTAATCACGATCAGAAAATAGCAGTACCGAATATTGGTAAATTGACGAGTGAGCAAGCGATTAAGGTATTAGAAGAAAGTAAACTACAAATGGTAGTGCTTGATACTCTTGACTTTGATAAGAATGTTCCTCCTTTGTCTATAGTAGAACAAGATCCGAAGGCGAATAGCTTTGTAAAGGAAAATAGAAAGATTTATGTAAAAATTAATGCTGCTACTTATAAAGATGTAATTGTGCCAAATCTTAGTGAGTTGACTTATCGTCAAGCATTGACTACAATTGTTTCTTTGGGATTAAAAGAGGGGAAAAAGTCTTACCGTACTTATATCGGTAAAGATGTTGTGTTACAAGTTTTGCAAAATGGCAAAGAGTTGAAACAAGGTGATAGAATTAAAAAGAATTCAGTGATAGACTTTGTTTTAGGTGACGGACGTGCTACTTTATCAGAAGAAGAATTAGATGTTGCACCTGAGATTGAATAATTAAGAGAATTATAGATAATATTAAATGCAAGAAAATAACGCAGATATGTTTGAAGACTTTGATGAAGAGTTATTTGAACATTATAGATTTGAAGCAGGAAAAGGACAAGCTCCTTTGCGTGTTGATAAGTTTTTAATGAACTTAGTTGAGAATGCGACTCGAAATAAAATTCAGCAAGCTGCAGCTAATGGAAATATCTTTGTCAATGATGAACCTGTAAAATCTAATTATAAGGTTAAGGCTAATGATGTAGTGCGAGTTTTGATGAAGCAACCGCCTTTTGAAAATATTATTATTCCTGAGAACATCCCTTTAAATATTGTATACGAAGATGATACAGTTTTAGTAATCAACAAAGAACCTGGTTTAGTAGTACACCCTGGTCATGGGAATTACACGGGAACTTTAGTTAATGCTTTGGCTTATCACTTTGAAAATCTTCCATTAAATAGTAGTGAAAGACCTGGTTTAGTACACCGTATTGATAAGGATACAAGTGGATTATTGGTAATTGCTAAAACAGAATGGGCAATGGCTGATTTACAAAGGCAATTTGCTGAAAAGACAACAGAAAGAGAATATGTAGCTATTGTTTGGGGAAATGTGGAGCAGGAGGAAGGTACTATTGAAAGTTATATCGGCCGTCATGTAAAAGACCGCATGCAAATGGCTGCTTTCGATGATGAAGAAAAAGGTAAATGGGCAGTAACTCATTACAAAGTACTTGAGAGATTAGGGTATGTTACTTTAGTAGCTTGTAAATTGGAAACAGGTCGTACTCATCAGATTAGAGTACACATGAAGCACATTGGTCATACTTTATTTAATGATGAACGCTATGGAGGACATTTAATATTAAAGGGGACTACCTTTACTAAATATAAGCAGTTTGTAGAGAATTGCTTTCAAATTTTACCTCGTCAAGCTCTTCATGCTAAGACATTGGGATTTGAACACCCAGTGACAAAAGAATTTATGAGATTTGATTCGGAGGTACCTCAAGATATGCAACAGTGTATTGAAAAGTGGAGAAATTACGCTCATAATTCAATTCACGACTTAGAATAGTAAAAAAACAAAAGCTGTATCAGAAAAGATACAGCTTTTTTTTATGTTTTTTTCTGTTATTTGTTAAAGATATGATAGTAATTGTTTGTATTCTATTTGTGTTTTATAAATTTACGCTTATAAGCAAAAAATAGATATTAGGTTTTTAATAGAATGTATTTATATTAGTAATTATTTTTTATTGAAAACCCTGTTTATTTTGGATATAAAAATTAATAAAGTAAAAATGTTAGAGGATTTTAAACAACATTTTAAAGAGAGGTTTGATTACTTGAATAATAAACAGTTATTAATAGCTGTAAGTGGAGGTATTGACAGTGTCGTTTTATGTTACTTATGTAAGATGTGCGAGATACCCTTTACGATGGCACACTGTAATTTTCATCTAAGAGCAGAGGATAGCATTGAAGATCAGGTGTTTGTTGAGCATTTAGCAAAGCGCTTAGGTGTAGATGTTTTAGTAAAGGAATTTGATACAGAAACCTATGCAAATAACAATAAAGTGTCAATCCAAATTGCTGCAAGAGAATTGAGGTATAATTGGTTTGAGTCTTTAGTAGTGGAAGGGAAGTATGATTATTTGTTGACAGCGCATCATTTAGATGATTCCATAGAGACTTTTTTAATTAATTTCTCGAGGGGGACAGGCGTTGAAGGTTTGCTGGGTATTCCTGAAGTTAATGCCTACATCGTACGACCTCTATTGATTTTTACAAGGGATGAGATCAATCAGTTTGCCTTAGAGCACAATATTCAATGGAGAGAAGATTATACGAATGCGCAAACGAAGTATTTGAGAAATAAGTTTCGAAAATTAGTCGTGCCAATTCTCAAGGAGATTAATCCACAATTTTCAAATAGCTTTTTGGATACAATTAGCAATTTGAGTGATACAAATCAATTAGCAAAAGACGCAATAGATTTTGCTTTTAGTAGAGTTGCTCGATACCAAGAAGATGGTAGTATTATTTTTTTAATAGATGAAATAAAGAAATTATCTTCGCCAAAAGCTTATTTATACGAGATGCTTAAGCCTTTTGGTTTTACTGCTTGGAAGGATATTATCCATCTTTTAGAAGCTAAAAGTGGTAAAGTGATTTATGCAAAAGAGTATATCCTGTTGAAGGATAGAAGTGTTTTTGTGTTGCAAAAAAGAACAGAATTAGAGAAGAATAAAGAACAAATATATTATTTAGAAAAAGGAGAAGAATTGAAGTATCCAATACAAATTAAAACTTTGCCATATAATGGAGGTGATTTAGTCGTCGATTCAAATACGATTTTAGTAGATGAGGCTATGCTAAAATTTCCATTGGTAATTAGAAAATTTGTTGAGGGTGATAGGTTTATCCCTTTTGGAATGAAAGGAACTAAGAAGGTAAGTAAGTATTTTAAAGACGAGAAGTTTAATCAGTTTGAGAAAGAAAATACTTGGCTTTTGTGTTCAGAAAATGAAATTGTATGGATTATTGGTAGTCGAATGGATGAACGATTTAAGATAAAAAGTACAACTACAAACATTATTAAAATACAGATAACAGTATGAGAAAATTAGCTTATTTGCTACTTCTATTAGTGTCGACAATTACTGTACAGGCGCAGATGATGAAGAATCCTGCCGTATGGACGACAAAGATAGAGAAGGAGTCAGACACAGAGTACACAATCACATGGAATGGTGTTGTGGATGAGGGCTGGCATTTATACTCTCAGTTTACATCAGAAGGTGGAGCTCTACCTTTGGCTTTTACCTATAATAACTTGGAGGGGAACTATGTTCTAAATGGACCAACTACAGAAAGTGAAACTGTAAAGGAATACAACGATATATTTGAAGTAGATGAAACCTATTTTGTAGGTCCAATTACCTTAGTTCAAAAGATTACATTGACGAATCCTGAAACTTCGAATATTCAGGTTGAAATGGAATATCAAGTGTGTGAGGAAGTGTGTATTTCACAAAGTAATTTGTTCGTCTATGACCTAAAAACCTTAGCTTCAAAAGAGGTTGCTAACTTCGAGGAGTTTGAACTTGGTAATAAAGCAGAGGCTTCTTCTGAGATTAAAGCAGGTGATTCTTCTTCTAAGGATGCTATAGAAAGCAATAAAAAACAAGAGAATAGAGGATTATTTACCATATTTATTTTATCGTTTTTCTCTGGTTTTGCAGCATTATTGACACCTTGTGTGTTCCCTATGATTCCTATGACGGTTAGTTTCTTTACAAAACAAAGTAAAACTCGTGCCAAAGGAATCAAGAATGCTATCATTTACGGAGTATCAATTATCCTAATTTATGTAATCTTAGGAACTATTGTTACTGCTTTGTTTGGAGCTGATTCTCTGAATGCGCTTTCGACAAATGTTTATTTTAATATCATCTTCTTCTTGCTATTAGTTGTTTTTGCTACTTCTTTCTTAGGGGCATTTGAAATTATGTTACCTAATTCATGGGCAAATAAAGTTGATTCGCAAGCAGATAGAGGAGGATTAATAGGTATAGTATTTATGGCATTAGCTTTGGCTATTGTTTCGTTTTCATGTACAGGGCCTATTGTAGGAACACTATTAGTAGAAGCGGCTTCTAAAGGAGGTTTAGCACCTGTTATAGGTATGCTTGGGTTCTCTTTAGCACTAGCATTGCCATTTATGCTTTTTGCTATGTTCCCAGGTTGGTTAAACTCAATGCCTAAATCGGGTGGATGGTTAAACACAGTGAAGGTTTCATTGGGATTCTTAGAGTTGGCTTTAGCATTTAAGTTCTTGTCAAATGCAGATCTTGTATTGCAAGCACATTATTTAGAAAGAGAAGTGTTTTTAGCAATATGGATAGCCATATTTGGTGCTTGGGCATTATATCTATTTGGTAAAATTAAATTGCCACATGATTCACCTTCAGACAATATATCAGTAGGTAGATTATTTATGGCTTTATTGGTTTCTATATTTACTATTTATATGGTTCCAGGATTATGGGGAGCTCCATTGAAAATTATATCAGGATTCCCACCTCCATTAACTTACGCTGAAAGTCCTTATGGTGTTGGCGGAGGAAAAGGTGGTTCTAATTCAGGAGCTACTTTGGGAGAACTACCTGATGGGGCTAAATTAGGAGCTCATGACATTGTTGCTTTTACAGATTATGAAAAAGGATTGGCGTATGCTAAATCTATAAACAAACCTGTTTTATTAGATTTTACTGGATTTGCATGTGTTAACTGTCGTAAGATGGAAGATTACGTATGGTCAGATCCAGCTGTATTATCTATCCTAAAGAATGAAGTTGTCTTAATTTCATTGTATGTTGATGACCCTAAAAAATTGCCAGAGAGCGAGCAATATATATCAGATACAAGTGGTAAGAAAGTAAAGACGATTGGAAATAAATGGAGTGATTTCCAAATGAAACATTATCACGCTAATGCACAACCGTATTATATCATACTTGATACAGATGAATCGCGTTTAAGTGATGCTGTTGGATATATGCCAGATGTAGAAGAATATAAGACATGGTTAAAAACAGGAATTAGTAAACACAAGTAATCTTTGGATTATTTAACGATATGAGAAAGCCCTTGAGATTTGATTTTCAAGGGCTTTATTTTTTGTTTTTTCTTTTCATTTGCTTGTGTTTTGAGAAAATTTTAAGATATAAGTTAATATCTTTGAAAGGCTCATAATTAGTGTTATATGGTATAATACTACAATTTATAGGCTACTTTTTGGTTTCTATAGTACTCACATTACTAATGATAGAAATTCAATTAATAAAAATACTTTAAAACGCTATTTTAATGAAGAAGAGTTTAATTATTACAGCTTTTGCTATGTTTACTTTAGGTACTTCATATGCACAAGTACACACTCCACCTACCAGTACTAAATCAGAGATTCATCAAGTGGTTGGATTAACCGATGTGAAAATAGATTATTCAAGGCCTAATATGCGAGGTCGTTTAATTTACGGTGATTTAGTTCCTTATGGTCGTCGTTGGAGAACAGGAGCAAACATGAATTCTGTCATTACTTTTGGCAATGATGTCGTGATTGATGGGAAAACACTTAAAAAAGGTTCTTATGCCATTTTCACTGTTCCGAAAGTTGAAGAATGGGAAGTAATATTTTACAGTGATACAAATAACTGGGGATTACCTGAGAAGTGGGATGATTCAAAAGTTGCTTTGACAACAAAGGTGAAAGTGATTAATTCCAATAGAAATTACGAGACATTTACCTTGGCAATTAACAACGTAAATATAGACTATGCAGATCTTGAGATTATGTGGGAGAAAACAGTAGTTCCTGTTCGCTTCAAAGTACCAACGGATCAGTTAGCGATGGAAACGATAGACGAGACATTTGCAGGGCCTAAGATTGTTGATTATTACGCTGCTTCGGAGTATTATTATTTAACCAATAAAGATTACAACAAGGCTTTAGATTGGATCAATAAGGCAATTGAAAAGTCAGGAGAGCAAATACCTTATTACTTTGTTCGCCTAAAATCGCAAATTCAAGCTAAGTTAGGTGATAAGTTAGCTGCTGTAGAAACTGCCAAATGGGCATTAGAGTTAGCGGAAAAAGCGAATAACCTTGATTATATCAAGATTAATAAAGATGCGATTAAAGAATGGTCAAAATAGATATAAGACAGCTTAGGCTGTCTTATTTTGTTTTAAAATATTCGTTATAAACTATTTTGCTACAAAGATAGAGCTGGGAAACATTTGGCTTCTTACATTAAAAGATGATTAGAACTGTGTTTTTTTGTTTTACTTTTTTTGGTATTGTCCTATCTTTGTTGCTTAACAACACTTTCTAAAATTATGCTTACACCATTAAATGCTATATCGCCTATTGACGGGCGTTATCGTAGCAAAACAGAAAGCCTTGCTGCTTACTTTTCAGAAGAGGCTTTAATTAAGTACCGCGTATTAATCGAAGTAGAGTATTTTATTGCTTTATGCGAACACGGTATTCCGCAGTTGAAAAATGTATCAGCAGATTTATTTCCTGAATTGCGCAAACTCTATCAAAACTTTACTACTGAAAACGCACAGTGGATTAAAGATAAAGAGAGTATAACTAATCACGATGTCAAGGCTGTTGAGTATTTTATTAAGGACGCATTTGATCGTTTAGGTTTAGAGCAATATAAAGAGTTTATTCATTTTGGATTGACTTCACAAGACATTAATAATACGTCTATTCCCTTATTGACCAAAGAGGCTTTCCACGATGTATATATGCCTTTATTTATTAAGGTGGTAAACAAGTTAAAAGAGTTAGCAAAAGAGTGGAAAGATGTTCCAATGTTGGCTCGTACGCATGGACAACCTGCTTCTCCAACGCGTTTAGGAAAGGAAATATTTGTTTTTGTTGAGCGTTTGGAAGAGCAACTTAGACTAATCCAAAATGTCCCATTTGCTGCTAAGTTTGGTGGTGCCACAGGAAATTTTAACGCGCATCACGTTGCATATCCTACGCATAATTGGAAACAGTTCGGAACTGATTTTGTGGAGCTAACATTAGGGCTAAAACATTCTTTTCCAACAACACAAATCGAGCATTATGACCATTTTGCTGCTTTCTTTGACGGATTAAAGCGCATCAATAATATTCTAATTGACTTAGATAGGGATATATGGACTTATGTCTCTATGGATTACTTTAAACAAAAGATTAAAGCAGGGGAGATTGGTTCTTCTGCAATGCCTCATAAAGTGAACCCTATTGATTTTGAAAACTCTGAAGGAAACTTGGGGATTGCCAATGCAATCTTTGAACACTTAGCGGCTAAGTTACCGATATCACGTCTACAACGTGATTTAACTGACAGTACTGTTTTGCGCAACATTGGAGTACCTCTTGGGCATACGCTTATTGCATTTGAATCTACATTAAAAGGATTGAACAAATTATTGCTTAACGAAACAAAGTTTGCGCAAGATTTAGAAAACAATTGGGCAGTAGTGGCAGAGGCAATTCAAACGATATTGAGAAGAGAAGGTTATCCTAATCCTTATGAAGCTTTGAAAGATTTGACTCGTACCAATACAGTGATTAACAAAGAGTCTATTCACTCATTTATAGATACACTTGCTGTGTCAGAAATGATTAAAGAAGAATTAAAACAAATTTCACCTGCTAATTACCTTGGAGTAGAATAACGATAAGGAAAGAGTTTAGCAGTGTGCAAGATTGAATATGTAAAGCGAACCTATTGAAGTATAAAATAGGTTCGCTTTCTTTTTTATTTATATACTTACCTTTTTATACGATTTGGCTTTTTTGTTACCTATAAAGCCTAATGTGATTAACAAAAGTGATATCGTTGAACTTAGAATATTTAATTCGTCTTTAAAGATGACTGAATCAACATTCTTTACAAACAATATCACGCCGACGACCAGCACAAAAAACGCCATGGTCTTTAATAAATTTAGGTTTGTCCGACCCATATTCTCAATATTTTTTTGGTTAACATTCACTAAATGTACTAAATAAAATAGTATGTTCAAAGGCACTAGAAGGTATAGTGCTGATATTTTTACTGTTTGAAGTCTGACGCTATCTAAATTTGGTTTGTTTTCTAACAAATTGATATGTACTGTCTTGTAATTAATAAAGATGATAATCTATCCCGTTCAATATTGGATTAAAGGACAGTGATTTGTACCTTTGTGACTTCGCATTTTTAGATATAGTAGTAAAATTTAGTCAATTGTAGTAATGAGAATAATCTATCTAATGATCTTTTTCTTTTACCTGATAGGAAACGTTCAAGGTCAAACTTTAAAGGAAAAGTATGGTGCTAACATCGACAGTAAAGAGATTCTGTCATATTATTCTACGGGAGAGGTAAAAGAGGTTATTGTTGGCATAGAAGGAAGTAATTTGAATGTAAAGAAAACCTTTTATGAGCATGGCGAGCTACAAGAAATTCAAGAACAACACGACGGTGTAAATCATGGTAAGGTTGAGGCTTATTCAGATAAAGGAATACTTGTTTGTGAAGGAAACTATGTTCAGGGTCAACTGGAAGGAGAGTTAAAGTATTACAATGATAAAGGAGAGCTATTTACGAGTATTATGTATAGAAATAACCTAAAGAATGGCGTTACAAAAATATATAAGGATGGTAAACTACTAAGTGAGTTTACCTTTGTTGATGGTCAGTTGGATGGCATGGTAAGGCTGTATGGGGAAGATGAAAAGGTGATTAGTGTCTCCCACTACAAGCAAGGCAAGCAGATTGATAAATTATTTTATAATCACGACACTATCTTTTATAGCGAGTAAATAAATTTATCAAACCAGATTGATAAGATAGTTGTAGCTATCTTATTTAAGCCCTGACTGGGCTTTGCTAATCATAGTCCATATAAGGGATTAAGCTGATAGGTTCTGAACCAAACATATAGGATAGTTTTGTCGAGATAGCTTTGTCGATTTGTTTGTTTTTTTTAAATACTTTGATGTCTTTTCTATAGAAATCATTGACTTGAGTACATGAAAACATTAGGCTACCATTGTCATAATACTTTTTAAAAGGACCTCTGTTTTTTCCATTTTGTACAGTCATTTCCATTATTAATATCCCTTTTGGATTAAATAGCTTTATTGGTCCATGCAGAACTCCATTTTCGAAATACTGTTCTCTTGCTAATACACCGTTTTTGTAATAGGCGAGTTGTTGACCATGTAAGCGTCCTTCGATTTGATTGATGACAATCTGTATATTTCCATTTTGAAAGTACTCTGTACATTTGCCATGTGGTTGGTCATTTTTATAGAAGCCTTGACATTCTATTTGACCATTTGGGTAATACATAGTATGAGGGCCTTCTAATTGATTATTGCTATAAAACCCTTTCATTTCTAATTCCCCTGTATCGTAATAATTTGTGTAAACTCCTTCTTTTCGCCCTTCTTCGTAGTTGTACAATTGGAATAACATACCATTTTCATGATATTCTTTGTGCTCTCCATGTAATATATCATTGACAAAGTATCCTTCTATTTTGATATTCCCATTTGGGTAATATTCGATTGTGTGTAATCCGTTTTTCATTTTTTTTATCAAGGTAATACTTATTTTCAAAACCTGAGCGAAGTGTACAAATATTTGATAGTTAGATTTCTTATGTTCCTTAGGATAGGTTTAGGGCGAAGAAATTCAGAACAATGAGTATAGGGGAAATTAAGGAAGATAAAAAAACGGGCTACTTTAAGGTAGCCCGTTTGTATTTTAATTGATTTTGATTCTTATAAGTGGATTACTTCTCCGTAAGCATCAGCAACAGCTTCCATTACAGCCTCACTCATTGTAGGGTGTGGGTGTACTGCTTTTAAGATTTCGTATCCAGTAGTTTCTAATTTACGTGCAACTACTGCTTCAGCGATCATATCAGTTACTCCAGCTCCAATCATGTGACATCCTAACCACTCTCCATATTTAGCATCAAAGATAACTTTTACAAATCCATCAGGAGTACCTGCAGCTTTTGCTTTACCAGATGCTGAGAATGGGAATTTTCCTACTTTGATTTCATATCCAGCTTCTTTTGCTTTTTTCTCTGTCATACCAACAGAAGCAATTTCTGGAGTAGCGTAAGTACATCCAGGAATATTACCATAATCTAATGGCTCAACATGGTGTCCAGCAATTTTTTCTACACATAAGATACCTTCAGCAGAAGCAACGTGTGCTAAAGCTTGTCCAGGTACAACATCTCCAATAGCATAGTATCCTGGGATATTTGTTTGGTAGTATTCGTTTACTAAGATTTTATCTCTATCTGTAGCGATTCCTACATCTTCTAATCCAATATTTTCAATGTTTGTTTTGATACCTACTGCAGACAATACGATATCAGCTTCCAAAATTTCTTCTCCTTTAGATGTCTTAACAGTAGCTTTTACTCCTTCACCAGTTGTATCTACTTTTTCAACAGAAGCATTTGTCATGATTTTGATTCCTGCTTTTTTCAATGAGCGCTCGAATTGTTTTGAGATATCCTCATCTTCTACAGGAACGATATTTGGCATAAACTCAACAATAGTAACATCAGTTCCCATTGAGTTGTAGAAATAAGCAAACTCTACTCCGATAGCTCCCGAACCAACAACAATCATTTTCTTAGGTTGTTGAGGTAAAGTTAATGCTTGACGGTATCCGATTACTTTTTTACCATCTTGTGGTAAGTTTGGCAATTCTCTTGAACGTGCTCCAGTTGCGATGATGATGTGATCTGCAGAGATCTCACTTACCTTACCATCTTTATCTGTAACTTCTACTTTCTTTCCTGGTTTTACTTTTCCAAAACCATCGATGATTTCGATTTTATTCTTTTTCATTAGGAATTGAACACCTTTGCTCATTCCATCTGCAACGCTACGTGAACGTGCTATTACTGCATTGAAATCCTTGTCTACCTCACCATTGATTGTCAATCCATAATCAGATGCGTGTTTAAGGTATTCAAATACTTGAGCAGATTTTAATAGTGCTTTTGTAGGAATACACCCCCAGTTTAAGCAGATTCCACCTAAGTTTTCTTTCTCTACTACCGCAACTTTAAAGCCTAACTGAGAAGCTCTGATTGCAGTCACGTAACCTCCAGGGCCACTTCCTAAAACAATAATATCGAATTTCATATGTATATATTTCTATATTTAATGCTACGAAAATACAGATTTATTTTTGTACTTAAAACTTTCCCATTGAAAAGTTGAATAGTGGACAATTAATGAATTGTAAGTGTAGCAGCTAACAATCTATTGGATTGTTGTAATATATAAATAAAACCCTTGTTTTTTTTGACAAAATGTGAAAAAAACAAGGGTTTTTAAGTTAGCTTTTTTAGCTAAGTTATTTTTGTGACTTTTATTTAAAACTTTAGAACTTAAGGTTCTACTATTTAGCTTTTGGATAGAGAAACTCTTTTTAAAATACTATTCTTCTACTGCCATTTTGAATTGTGATTCATATAGATTTCTATAGTATCCATTTTCAATTTGCAAGAGTTCGTGATGTGTACCTTTCTCTACGATGAGTCCTTTGTCCATCACAATGATTTGATCTGCATTGACAATTGTTGCCAAGCGGTGAGCAATGATTATAGACGTTCTATCTTGCGTTAGATATTCGGTTGCCTTTTGAAGTAGTTCTTCAGAATGAGTGTCAATCGAAGAAGTAGCTTCATCTAATATCAAGATACTTGGATTACTTACATAAGCTCTTAGGAAGGCAATTAATTGTCGTTGCCCAGACGAGAGCATTACTCCTCTTTCTTTTACATTGTAGTCATATCCTCCTGGCAGACTCATAATAAAATCGTGTATCCCTATTTGCTTAGCCGCATTTTCTACTTGCTCTCTGCTAATAGCTGGATTGTGCAAAGTAATATTATTGAAGATAGTATCACTGAATAAAAATACATCTTGTAACACGACAGCGATTTGTCTGCGTAGAGAAGCTAACGTAAATTCATTGATATCCGTATTGTCTATCCGTATCTGTCCACTGTCAATATCATAAAATCGATTTAGTAAATTGATAATTGTCGATTTACCTGCTCCAGATGATCCTACAATTGCTACCGTATTACCTGGAGGGATGTGTAAGGTGATTCCCTTTAATACTTCGACTTCTGGTATATAGCTAAAGCGGATATTGTTTAACTCAATCTCTCCATTGAATTGAGGAGCTATTTTAGTTCCACAATCATTCATCTGTTCATCCGTTTCTAATACATCGAATACTCTTTCTGCCGCAATGATTCCCATTTGCATGACGTTAAATTTATCAGCAATTTGCCTCAATGGATTAAACAACATTGTGATTAGCATTGTATAGGCAAATAAATCTCCAAATGTTGTTAGGTTGTCTCCCTGTACAATTGACATTCCTCCATACCAAATCACAAAACCTAAGGTCAGTGAAGAAACAATATCAGCGATAGGGAAAAAGATAGAGTTGTAAAGTATATTTTTTAGCCAAGCCTGGTTGTGCTTTTCATTTATTTCCTTGAACTTTTCATATTCGATATGCTCACGAGTAAACAATTGAACGATTTTCATACCTGTTAATCGCTCTTGTACAAATGTATTCAGGTTTGAAATTTGCGTTCGGACTTCCTGAAAGGCAGACTTCATCTTTAATTGAAATATTCGCGTTGCATAGACAAGGATAGGCATGGCAACCAGAACAATTAGACTCAGCTTCCAGTTCATGTAAAACATAAAAGCCAAAACGACAAACATTTTCAGAACGTCACTGACAATCATAAAAAGTCCTTGACTAAAAATACTCGCGATCGATTCAATATCAGATACAGATCTGGTAACAAGTTTTCCTACTGGTTCATTGTCAAAATAGCGCATGCGAAAACTAACAATCTTGTCAAAGAGTTTCTCGCGAATATCTTTGACAATATCTTGTCCTAACCAACTTGCCCAATAAGAGAAGTAAAATTGAGACAATACTTCGCCTATAAGGACAACTGCCATAAGCAAAACGTACATTAAGAGTCCTTCTTGATCTCTTGTTTGCACATAGCTATCTACTGTTTGCTTTACCATATATGGACGAACAGCAGCAAAGATTGATAGTGTAATCGCAAATACGATTACCCAGTTAAAACGTCTTTGATAAGGTTTTGCGTAGCTTAATATTTTTTTTAGTGATAGTGATTTCAGTCGTTTCATAGATAAGGATAACTTACTTTTGTTAAAAATAATCCTTTACCAGGGACAGAGAATCCCGCTTGACCTCTATTTTTACTTTCAATGATTTTGCGTACGTCATTCACAGTTATTTTCTCTAGACCTACATTGACCATAGTACCGACAATAGCTCTAACCATATTGCGCAAAAAGCGATTTGCCGAGATGGTAAAAACTAATCTATTGTGATCGATGAGTTTCCATTCAGCTTGGTAGATAGTACAATTAAAAGTGAATACATCTGTATGTGTTTTTGAAAAACACTCAAAGTCTTCATACTCAAACAAAACTTTAGCTGCTTCGTTCATTAGATCAACATTCAATGGCTTGAAGTGGTAAAAACTTTGACTGTTGCAAAAGGCATCTTTATATAAATGTATATGATATTCGTATGTGCGAGCAGTAGCGTCAAAACGCGCATGCGCCTGATCATCGACAGGGTGAATATTATAAACGACTATGTCCTCTGGTAAAAATGAATTCATTTTTTGAATCAAAGAATTTTTGTCAAAGTCTGCTTCATAGTCAAAATGAGCAAACATTTGCTTAGCGTGAACTCCAGCATCTGTGCGACCTGCACCTATTAATTCTATAGGTGTACGCAAAAGTGTAGAAATAGCTCTTGTGAGTGTTTCTTGTACTGTTTTCGCGTTAGGTTGTAATTGCCAGCCGTGATAATGTGTTCCGTTGTAAGAAAATTCTAAAAAATATCTCAAAATAAATCTATTGTTTTTTACAAAGAGCAAATATACTTCAAAATCACGAGTAGGTTGTTTATGTTATTATAAAATTAGAAATAAGGTAGGGGTGCAAAACTTTTATAGCACTGTAATAAAATTAGACGATACCCAGCCTCTGATATTTTGTGACTCATTGTGAATAGCATGTTGAGTATAATTTGTTGATAGTTGTTGAGATTCGACTTCTACATAATACCATTTGCGTTCTTCACTATAGCGTTCACCTAAGATCTTAATTTTTGAATTTTTCTTTAACTTTCCGAAAAGGTTGTCTGAGAAGTAATTGTAGAAATCATCGCTATCTGGATATTTATTTTCTACTGAAGGATAAATGCGAAGGTTGTATGCTTCGTTCTGAACTATTCCCCATGACGTGTTCTGTATTAACTCGCTATATTGGATGTCTGATTCAGGAATGTCAAGGTTTGCTATTGCGTAATTTTCTTTGACCGTTGCGCCTTCTTCATTTAACTCAAGAACTACATTTCCCATTAATGGGCTTTCACCACAACAGCTTGTTTCTGTATAAGTAATCGTATGGAAACGAGGAGATAGATAAAAATTGTTAAAGTAACTCGTTGTCACAAGGGTATAGTTTTCTTCATACTTGTCGTAGTAAAATAAGAAAAAACAATCTTGTTCTCCATAAGCTAATATATAGAGTAGGTCCTTTTTAGATTTTGTGATTCGAGTATACGTTTTAGTGTAACCTGCCATATAGCTATCTCCTACAAGCTCATCAAAATAACGATCAATATCTTTTTCATTTTTAAAGGTGTATTCTGGTATTCTCGTCTGGTAATGCTCATCATAGAAGGTGTTTATTTGGGCATTAGAAGGTATGTAAGAGAAAATAAATAGAAGTGTAAGCCAGATAAAATGTCCTGTTTTCATATTTTTTGATTTAAAGGTAGGGAAAAAAAGGAAAATGATTTACCATTAATTGTCTGATAGTAGGTGGATTAGAACTGTATTGTTTCTTTGTTTTCGTTATAAGTAGTTAGGTGTCGATAGCATAGTGATAGAAAGTTGATAGGGTAGTGGTCGCATCTTTTTAGCACAAAAGTATGCGACCACTATGGCATCACTATGCGACCACTTCCTATATTGTTCTAATATAGCTTGTCTCGTCCTAATATAGCTGTACAGTTATTGTTTATAATCCTGCTTTTAACTGTACATTTGGTTTTATAATCCTATTATAACTATACAGGTACTTGTTGTTCTTTTTTGTTGGTATAGTAATTCTTCTATCTCTTATTGGTATTTAAAACTGTACAGTTTTTTCAGGACGGGTCATATATGTGATTTTTTAAAACAATAATGTTTATTTTTACCCAAACTGTGATAACATACAATCACAGTGATTAACTAATTAACCTAACTATAATTATATAAGAATGAAGAAACTATTCGTGTTATTGGGCTTGTTTGTTGGCTCACTTGGATATGCACAAGATTTTAATCAGTATTTTGAAGATAAGACACTGCGTTTAGATTATGTATTTGGAGGAAATAGCGAAAGGCAATTTATTTTATTAGATGAGTTAATTTCTTTGCCTTCATGGGCTGGGCGTACACATAATTTAGGAGAGAATGCCTTAAAGGGAAATGGACAAGTACGCGTATATGATGAAAAGACCAATACGTTGATCTATACGAACAGTTTTAGTACACTATTCCAAGAGTGGTTATCTACAGAGGAGGCACAGAAGACTACTAAGAGCTTCGAGAATGTATTTTTAGTTCCGTATCCAAAAAGTAATGTGCGCATTGAGTTGGTGTTGTTCGATGCAGATGGCAAGGAAAAAGACAAGTTAGTGCACCAGGTGGATCCTACAGATATATTAATCCATGCAAAGGGAGCTAAGGATGTGACTAAACATGAATATGTACACAGAGCCAAGGATAATTCAAAAGCGATTAATGTTGCCTTTGTAGCAGAAGGGTTTAAAGAAGAAGAAATGGGCAAGTTTATGGATGCTGTGAAGGTTTCTATTGAGCAATTAGTTGCCCACAAACCATTTGATAAGTTTGCAGATAACTTCAATTTCATAGCAGTTCAGAGTGTTTCAAAGGATTCAGGGGTAAGTGTTCCACGAGAAGGAGACTGGAAGAAAACGGCTATAGAGTCTAACTTTGATACTTTTTATTCGGAGCGTTATTTGACGACGAATAGAATTAAGAAGTTACACGATGTATTAGCGGGGATTCCCTATGAGCACATTATTATTTTGGCTAACACAGATGTATATGGTGGAGGTGGAATTTACAACTCATATACTTTGACAACGACGGGACACAAAGATTTTAAACCTGTAGTAGTACACGAGTTTGGTCATAGTTTTGCAGGTTTAGCAGATGAGTATTTTTATCCAAATGACGTATTGAGTGATTTGATTTCCAATCAGACAGAACCTTGGGAACAGAATATTACTACATTAGTTGATTTTGACAGCAAGTGGAAAAAGATGTTGAAGAAAGGAACGCCAATTCCAACTTTAGAAAAAGACAATAAAAAATTCCCTTTAGGGGTGTACGAAGGGTTAGAAGGGCGCAAGATTTACAAAGGGACACTTGATTGTAGAATGAAGACAAATCAGTATCCTGAGTTCTGCCCTGTTTGTCAGCATGCAATAGAAGAATTAATTTTGTTTTATACAGAGTAATAAAGGTATAACCTCTCTTTAAGGGAGGTTGTTTTTTTGTAAAAATAATAAAGGTGAAAAAAATATTATTATTATCAGATACACATAGTTGTGTGGATGAGCATATTTTGAAGTATGTGAGAGAAGCTGATGAGGTTTGGCATGCAGGTGATATAGGTGACCTGTCAGTCACTGATGCAATCAAAGCGCTAAAGCCATTAAAAGGAGTCTATGGCAATATAGACGACAAAGAAGCAAGGCTTGAATTTCCAGAAGAAAACATCTTTGATTGTGAGGGCATGAAGGTGTATATGATTCACATTGGAGGGTATCCTGGGAAGTATCGATCAAATGTAAAGGCGACTATTATGCGTGAGAAGCCAGATATCTATATTTGTGGACATTCACATATCTTAAAAGTGCAATATGATCAGATGTACCAAGTGTTGCATATGAATCCAGGTGCGGCAGGAATAAGTGGTTTTCATCAAGTAAGGACGATGTTGCGTTTTGAAATTGACAAAGGGAAAATTAGCAATTTAGAAATTGTAGAATGGCCTAAAAACAAAAAAGCCGAACTTCTTTAAGTTCGGCTTTTTTAACGCACTAATAAACTAAGATGTTAGGTTTATCGTAAGCGATCTACAGATTTTACAAGATCTTCATCCTTCTTGATGGCTCTGTTGGCTAATACAAGCAACAGGATAGAAACAATAGGGAGGAACATCCCAATACCTTTCTCTGAAATAGCTTCTGCTACTTCTCCAGATACAGTTAGAGAGCGGAATACAAATAATCCTAATAGTAAAACGTTTAATATCATATTAAGTCGATTCATCATGAATTGACGTTTTCTATTTTTATAACCAAGTAAGCTGATGATACTCAAAGCAGCACTAATCCCAAAAAGGATTGCCGTGATAGGGCTGTGTCCAACCATTATCGTTTCATTTAGGCCGTTTGTCCATAATGGAATGAATAATGATAAGATTCCCATTATAACAAAAACAAGTAATAAATAAATGCTTTGAATTCTTTGTATCATAACTTTGTCCGCTTAGGAATTACAAAAATAACGTTTCTTTTTTATTAAAACCTATTGTTTTTTAAAATTAATTCGTAATATTGCATTAGTTCTGCCGTAAGTTCTTCATAATACGGCAATTCTATGAATAAAATTTCCATTCTTATTTAAAGAACACAACTCAATTTATTTTTATAATCTATAAACATTTATATGTTTGACATTTCCGAATTACAAAAGTTGAAGGTTTCAGAACTTCAAGACATTGTTAAAAAATTCAATATTGCAGGTACTTCTGGTTTAAAAAAAGATTTACTAATCGGGAAGATTCTTGAGCATCAAACTACAAATGCTCCAAAAGAAAAAGCAACCGCATCAAAAAGTGAGGCTTCAAAAGTCACAGAGAAAAAAGCAATTAAGAAAGAGAATAATGAAGGAGTAGCAGATAAGGTTAAAGAATCTGTGAAAGCTGCAATGAAGGTAGTAGTTGCAAAAGAGAAGGAACAAGTAAAAGAAAAAGGCAAAAGACCTCGTATAGAATCTACACCGAAAGTTGAAGCTAATGCTGGACAAGTTGCAGAGGCTACAACTCAAGCTGATAACAGAGGAGATGGGCAGCAGCGCAAGAAAGTAGCTGAGGCAAGAGAAGGAAATTCTGATTCTCTGAAAGAGAAAACAGGAGAGAATAGAAATCAGCCTAAGGAAAACAGAAGGGACTTTGGAAAGAAAAAAGGGGACAATCGCGATAATCGTAGAGATAATCAAAGACGCGATAATCGTCCACAAAACCAGTCTAATCAAGCTACTTCAAAAGAGAGTGAGTCAACTCAAATAGAAACTACTTCAAAAGAAACTTTTGTATCAAACGAGAATGTTCAAGCTCAAAGTCATGTAGATGCTGGAGTTGAACAAGAACAAAAGAAACAAAATACCAATCAAAATAAGAACAATCAGCAAAACCACAACAATAACAAAAAGAATAATTACAGAGAACCGGATTATGAGTTTGATGGAATTATTGAGAGTGAAGGGGTGTTAGAAATGATGCCTGATGGTTATGGATTTTTGCGTTCAGCTGATTATAACTATTTATCGTCACCTGATGATATCTACTTATCACAATCCCAAATTAGATTATTTGGTCTAAAAACAGGAGATACTGTTAAAGGTGTAGTTCGCCCTCCGAAAGAAGGAGAGAAGTTTTTCCCACTGGTAAAAGTTGTAAAAATTAACGGACATGATCCTCAAGCTGTTCGAGATAGAGTATCGTTTGAGCACTTAACTCCGCTATTTCCAGATGAAAAATTCAATCTGGATGCAAAGCGCAGTACGGTATCTACTCGTCTTATGGATATGTTTTCACCTATTGGTAAAGGGCAACGTGGTATGATCGTAGCTCAACCAAAAACAGGTAAGACTATGTTGTTAAAAGACGTGGCAAATGCCATTGCGGCCAATCATCCTGAGGCGTATCTAATCGTTCTTTTAATTGACGAACGTCCAGAGGAGGTAACAGATATGCAACGCAGTGTAAATGCAGAGGTAATTGCCTCTACATTTGATGAGCCAGCAGAACGCCATGTGAAAGTAGCTAATATCGTTTTAGAAAAAGCTAAGCGATTAGTAGAATGTGGTCATGATGTAGTGATACTTTTAGACTCTATTACACGTTTGGCAAGGGCTTATAATACTGTTCAGCCAGCTTCTGGTAAAGTGTTGAGTGGAGGGGTAGATGCCAACGCTCTACAAAAGCCAAAACGCTTCTTTGGAGCTGCTCGTAATATTGAGAACGGTGGTTCATTGAGTATTATAGCAACTGCTTTAGTTGATACGGGATCTAAAATGGATGAGGTTATCTTTGAAGAATTTAAAGGAACGGGTAATATGGAGTTGCAGTTGGATCGCAAGCTTGCAAATAAGCGCATTTTCCCTGCGATTGACATTACTTCTTCTTCTACGCGTAGAGATGACTTGTTATTAGAACCAGGTGCACTACAACGCTTATGGGCTGTTAGAAAGTATATTGATGATATGAACTCGGTCGAAGCGATGACATCTATTATTGACAATGTGAAGAAAACAGATAATAATGAAGAATTCCTAAAAACATTGAACGGATAATTCATTATACATCATATGAATAAAGAGAGAATAAATACAAGTGTGTTTATTCTCTCTTTTTGTATAATAGATATTTAATTTTTTAGATGGAATGTTAAAAAACTTTTGTGTCTTTATATAATTTGAGTAATTTCGATGCTATAATGAGAGAATAAGAAGCGAAGAAATGAATGATATCATTGTGTTTATTGGGGTTGTTTTGATTGCTTTTTTTGTTGTCAAGAGGTTTGTTACTATTAAGCGATTTAATAGTACAGAGGAGTATTTAGAATATAAGAAGGAGAAGGAGGAGGAAGATTTTTTGGAAGATGATGAAGAATGGGATGATGAATTAATCGATAAAAAGAGTTTTAATTTTCTATTTGTCGGTGCTATAGCAACCATTTTATTTTTGTTTTTTGGTTTATTTACGGGAAATACCATTTACTTCATCTTAATTTTATTTGTGATCACTGCTATTTTGTATTTGTACTATATGCCACCGAGCAATAAGTTTTAAGTTGTTTGGGATTTTTGATTATGTTAAAAACAATAAAAACTAATTTTTTTTAAATTTATAAAATATTTAAAGTGAGAGTTTTAAAGGAATGAGAAGGAAATACTTTATATTTTTTTAGATTTATAGTTTGTATTTATAGAATAACGTTATATATTTGCACTCGCAATTAAGCAATAGGCCATGTGGCGCAACTGAATAGCGCATCTGATTACGGCTCAGAAGGTTGCAGGTTTGAATCCTGCCATGGTCACTAAATTTAGTGAATAATATAAAATATTTCGGCCACGTGGCGCAACTGAATAGCGCATCTGATTACGGCTCAGAAGGTTGCAGGTTTGAATCCTGCCGTGGTCACGAAAAGCTCCTTTCTTAGGAGCTTTTTTTATTTCTATACTTTTGTTTAAAATTAATCAGGAGGTATGACAAGTAAAGAAAGTTATTTTAGTTTTTGGAAAAAATCCACCAATGAACACGGTGTCCATTCCCCTTTTGTGTTTTGTCTGTTGACAAAGGGATTGTATCCTAAAGATAATAGATGGCGTAAGTTCAAGAAGCGTCATGTTTTCTTTGATCGTATTTACCGTTATTTTAAACCCTCGACTTTGACTTATATTAATCCTACTTCGGATATTCTCGAAAGAGGTTATGAATATGTTGACTTTGCCTCTGTTCAAGGGAAGGTTGATTTAATTTTTATCGGACAAGGTAAGGGAGGAAATTCGATTTCTGATAGTTGTATCGTTGATGCAATGCACAATGATTCTGTTTTGATTATTGATAGGAGAGTAGATTGTGAAAGCACTGAGAAGTTGTGGAAAAGTATAGTAGAGGATGACAACTTCACTGTTACAATAGACTTTTACTATTTCGGTTTAGCATTTATAAGAAAAGAGCAGTTAAAACAGCACTTTGTACTTCGCATGTGATTTTTTACGCGATATATAGCGATAGTGTAGTTAAGGTTTCTTATTTTTATTACTTGTATGAATACTTGTGACAAGTAACAAGGCTTTAGCTATTTTAATTTATGACAGAATACATTATCGATATTAAAGAAATAAAGCGCAATTTCAAACTTGGATCTGAAACCGTAAAAGTGCTAAAGGGAGTTAATCTTCAGATTAAACGAGGAGATTATGTCGCTTTGATGGGGCCTTCGGGATCAGGCAAGTCTACTTTGATGAATATCTTAGGTTGTCTTGATACTCCAACTTCAGGAGAATATACACTCAATGGCAAAGACGTCAGCTCGTTGGACGATGATCAATTAGCTGATATTAGGAATAAAGATATTGGCTTTGTCTTTCAAACCTTTAATTTACTGCCTCGTACCACTTCATTGGACAATGTGGCTTTGCCAATGGTCTATGCTGGAAAGTCAAAAGAAGAGCGATATGAACGCGCAAAAGAAGTACTGGGACAAGTAGGATTAGGCGATCGTATGGATCACCATTCGAATCAGCTTTCAGGAGGGCAAAGACAGCGTGTAGCAGTTGCGAGGGCTTTGGTTAATCACCCTGCTATTATTTTAGCAGATGAACCTACGGGTAATTTAGATACGAAAACGTCAATTGAGATTATGAATCTTTTTGACGAGATTCATTCAAAGGGCAATACCGTAATTTTAGTAACCCATGAGGAGGATATTGCTGCTCATGCACATCGTATCATTCGCCTAAGAGATGGTTTAATTGAAAGTGATGACCGCATTAAATAGTTTTTTATTGTTAACTTGTACAGTTATTAAAAGATTAGACAACCCACAAATATATTTATGAAAGTATATACTAAAACAGGAGATAAAGGTACAACTGCACTTTTTGGTGGCACAAGAGTACCGAAACACCATATTAGAATAGAGAGTTACGGAACTGTAGACGAATTAAATTCACATATTGGTTTAATTCGCGATCAAGAGATGAATCAGTTGTACAAAGAAGTGTTGATAGAGATCCAAGATCGCTTATTCACAGTAGGGGCTATATTAGCTACTGATCCAGATAAAGCCATATTGAAGAACGGCAAGGAAAGATTGAATATTCCAAAGATATCAGAGGAAGATATAGCCTTGTTAGAGAATGAGATTGACAGAATGGAAGAATCTTTGCCTCCAATGACACATTTTGTTTTGCCAGGTGGGCATACTACGGTGTCATATTGTCATATAGCAAGATGTGTGTGTCGTAGAGCTGAGCGTTTGTCAGTACATTTGAATGAAATAGAAGCCGTAGATGAGTCAGTTTTGAAATACTTAAACCGACTTTCTGACTACCTTTTTGTGTTGGCACGAAAGTTGACTTTTGATTTACACGCGGAAGAAGTGAAGTGGATACCGAGAAAACAAGGTTAAAAGTTTTTTAAATATTCATAAAATAGCTTGAAAAAGCAGTTACGTTCTTATTATTGGATGAAATAAAATAAAAAACGCTTGTTAATTTCATAATAAAATTTATTTTTGCATTAAAATTAAAAACGGATTAGAGATGTATTGGACATTAGAATTAGCATCTTATTTAAGTGATGCACCTTGGCCGGCAACAAAGGATGAGCTTATTGACTATGCAATTAGAACAGGTGCTCCTCTAGAGGTAGTTGAAAATCTACAATCCATCGAGGATGAAGGTGAAATCTATGAGTCGATGGAAGAAATTTGGCCAGACTATCCAACTGACGAAGATTACCTTTGGAACGAGGATGAGTACTAGGAAAAAATAATAAAAATGAAAAAAGCCTCAGTCAAGGCTTTTTTTTTGTTTAAACTTAGAAACTGAAAGTTATAATATTATAAACTATATAATTTATGAGTCTTATAAATACTATATTAAAGGTTTTTGTAGGTGATAAATCGGAGAGAGATATCAAAGCTATAAAGCCTATAATAGAAAAAATAAAAACCTACGAAGGTAGTTTAGCGAGCTTGTCGAATGATGAGCTAAGAGCTAAAACCATTTATTTTAAAGATATTATTCAGCAATCTCGTGCTGATCAAGATGCTAAGATTGCATCTTATCGCGAAGAGATTGAGAAGACACAAGATATCGATGCAAGAGAGTCTATTTATGCAAATATTGACTCATTAGAGAAAGAAGCATACAACAATACAGAAAAAGTATTGCTTGATATTTTGCCAGAGGCTTTTGCAGTAGTGAAAGAAACAGCACGTCGTTTCAAAGAAAACGAAGTGATTGAAGTAACTGCAACAGAGCAAGACAGAGAATTTGCATTGAGTAAAGAATATGTTACTATCGAAGGGGATAAGGCATATTGGGCAAATTCATGGAGTGCAGCTGGAAAGCAAGTTACTTGGGATATGATCCACTACGACGTTCAGTTAATTGGTGGTATTGTACTTCACGAGGGTAAAATTGCTGAGATGCAGACAGGGGAAGGTAAGACATTAGTAGCAACTTCTCCATTGTATTTGAATGCGCTTACAGGAAAAGGTGTACACCTTGTAACTGTGAATGACTACCTTGCTAAAAGGGATAGCCAGTGGAAAGCTCCTTTGTTTGAGTTCCACGGTATGACAGTGGATTGTATCGATAATCACCAACCTAACTCTCCAGGAAGACGCGCTGCTTATGCTGCGGATATTACTTATGGAACTAATAATGAGTTTGGTTTCGATTACCTTAGAGATAATATGGCACATACGCCAGACGAATTGGTACAAAGAGCTCATAACTTTGCTATTGTCGATGAGGTTGACTCGGTTTTAATTGACGATGCAAGAACGCCTTTGATTATTTCTGGACCTGTTCCTCAAGGAGATCGCCATGAGTTCAATGAACTTAAACCTGCAGTAGCTGGTTTGGTTGAGATTCAAAGAAAATTAGCAAATGGTTATTTAGCTGAAGCTCGTAAATTAATTCGCGAAGGAAATACAAAAGAGGGTGGATTTTTATTGTTGAGATCTTACCGCAGTTTACCTAAGAATAAGGCTTTAATCAAGTTTTTGAGTGAAGAAGGAGTTAAGCAAATTCTTCAGAAAACAGAAAACCATTATATGCAAGATAACAATAGAGAAATGCACGTTGTAGACGAGGCTCTATACTTTGTTATCGAAGAAAAGAACAATTCTGTTCAGTTGACTGATAATGGAATTAAATACTTATCTCAAGGAGGTGACGAAACTTTCTTTGTTCTTCCAGATATTGGAACTGAGATTGCAAAAATTGAAGCTTTAAAACTATCTAAAGAAGAAGAGGCAGAAGCTAAGGATAAATTATTCCAAGACTTTGGTGTAAAATCAGAGCGTATCCATACGTTAAGTCAGTTACTAAAAGCGTATACTTTGTTTGAAAAAGACACAGAGTATGTGGTAATGGATAATAAGATTATGATTGTTGACGAGCAAACGGGACGTATCATGGATGGTCGTCGTTACTCGGACGGGTTACACCAAGCTATTGAAGCAAAAGAGAATGTGAAAATTGAAGCGGCTACACAAACGTTTGCTACAATCACACTTCAAAACTACTTCCGTATGTACAATAAATTAGCAGGTATGACTGGTACGGCTACAACGGAGGCAGGAGAGTTTCTACAGATCTATAAGTTAGATGTAGTGGAAATTCCTACCAATAGAGGAATCGCTCGTGATGATAAAGAAGATAAGATTTACCGTTCAGTACGTGAGAAATTCAAAGCAGTAATTGACGATGTTGTTAAATTATCACAAGAGGGAAGACCAGTACTTATTGGTACAACTTCAGTTGAGATTTCAGAGCTTTTAAGTAGATCTCTTAAGATGCGTGGAATTCAACACAATGTATTGAATGCAAAATTACACAAGCAAGAGGCGCAAATTGTAGAAGAAGCAGGAAAACCTGGAATTGTTACAATTGCAACGAATATGGCAGGTCGTGGTACGGATATTAAATTATCACAAGAAGTTAAGGATCGTGGAGGTTTGGCAATTATTGGTACAGAGCGACATGATTCACGTCGTGTAGACCGTCAGTTAAGAGGTCGTGCGGGACGTCAAGGGGATCCAGGTAGTTCTCAGTTCTATGTGTCATTAGAAGATAATTTAATGCGTCTTTTCGGTTCAGAAAGAGTGGCTAAGATTATGGATAGAATGGGATTAGAGGATGGAGAAGTTATCCAACACTCTATGATGACCAAGTCAATCGAACGTGCACAGAAGAAAGTAGAGGAGAATAACTTCGGTATTCGTAAGCGTTTGTTAGAGTATGATGACGTGATGAATGCACAGCGTGAGGTTATCTATAAAAGAAGAAAGCACGCTTTATTCGGTGAGCGCTTAAAAGTAGATATCGCCAATATGATGTATGACTTATGTGAGCGTATCGTTGAGTCTAACAAAATGGCTAATGACTACAAAAACTTTGAGTTAGATATTATTCGCAACTTTGGAATTAATACCGTAGTTTCAGAAGATGATTTTAATAAATTAGATTTTGTAGCTATTGCGAACAAACAGTACGATATTGTGTTTACAGCTTATCGTGATAAGTCTGCACGTAGTGCTGCTGAAGCTTTCAAAGTGATTAAGAACGTTTATGAGAATAACAGTGGAAGCTTTGAACGCATCGTTGTACCATTTACAGATGGTATTAAGACTATCAACGTTGTAACTAATTTAGAAAAGGCTTATCAAACTGAAGGAGCTTCGTTAATTGAGGATTTTGAAAAGAATATTACTTTGACGATCTTAGATGAAGCATGGAAGAAACATTTGAGAAAAATGGATGAGCTTAAACAATCTGTGCAGTTAGCAGTACACGAGCAAAAAGACCCATTGTTGATCTATAAATTTGAGGCATTCGAATTGTTTAGAAAGACAATTGGAGAAATTGACTCTGAAGTTACTACTTTCTTGACAAGAGCAGATTTACCTGTTCAACAAGTACCAGAAGAAGGTGGTCAAGTAAATGCTTAAATTTGAATTTTAATTGTTTTTCTATTATAGAAAGTAAGAGAGGTAAAGTAATTTACCTCTTTTTTATTTTATATATTATACTATAAGGCTTTTCAAGAGTTTTTTTGTTATTGTTTTGTGAAATTTGTTAAGAGAGAAATAGAGATATTTATCTTTGAAAGAAACAGAAAACACTTTTATGTAATCTTATGGAATTATTAGATTATCTTTTGCATATAGACAAGTATCTGCACTTGTTTATAGAACAGTATGGTACTTGGATTTATGTTATCTTATTTCTTATTGTCTTTGTTGAAACTGGCTTGGTTGTAATGCCTTTTCTACCGGGGGATTCTCTGTTATTTGCAACAGGAATGCTCATTGCTCAATCAGATGAATTGAGTATTACGCTGGCTATTATTATCTTGTTAGTAGCAGCTATTGGAGGGGATTCATTGAATTATCTGATTGGTAATAAAGTCGGTATGCGCTTGACAAGAGTGAAACTTTTTGGAAAGCAAATTATTAAAGAAGAACACCTTGATAAAACACATTCTTTTTATGAGAAGTATGGTGAACGAACTATTGTTATCTCTCGTTTTATCCCTATTGTACGTACTTTAGCGCCTTTTGTAGCAGGTGTTGGAAAGATGAAGTATTCTGTCTTTATGACTTATAATGTGATAGGGGGTTTGATTTGGGTATTAAGTTTAACTTTGGCAGGTTATTTCTTAGGTAATATTCCGTTTGTACAGGAGCATTTCTCAAAGATTGTCTTGTTGATAATAGTGGTGTCAGTCTTGCCAATTGTTTACGAATTTTTGAAAGTGAAATTGAGTAAAAAAGCATAAATAGTTTCTCTAAGTAAGTTTTAGTTACTTGGGAAATAAAAAAGGTTAGCTTATTTTAAGCTAACCTTTTTCTATTTTATATCGCGATGTTATTTTACCAATTCTAACTCAAAAACTAAGTCAGTATTTGGAGGAATAACTCCACCAGCACCTCTTTCTCCATAACCTAAATGGGAAGGGATAAAGATTACTGCTTTGTCGCCTATTTTCATTTGTTCAAAACCTTCTATGAAACCAGGTAATAGTCCTGTTTTAGTACCATATTTGAATGGAATAGGGATATATTGATTATAAGCAGCTCTTTGTGCATCGTGTATGTCAAATTTTTCAGCTAATTCTTCAACACTTGTATCGAATAGGGTTCCATTTTCAAAGAAACCTGCGTAATGCACAGCTATTTGATTGCCAATATTTGGTTTTTTTGCTCCCTCTTTAGTTTCAGTGATCACATATAGTAACCCAGAATCAGTTTTTTTAGCTTGTGCTTTTAGAGTAGCAAATTTGTCTGCGTATTCCTTTTGAACTGCTGCTAACTTTTCTTCTTTTTCTTTTTTCGCTTTAGATTCGTTCTCTGAGTATTCTTTAAAAACTTTTTCTGCATTAAACTTCTTAGCTGCTTTACCAACTCTTAAGATTTTTACAGATTCAATTTTATCTTTTTCTTGGATTTGGTTTACGATATCCATTCCTTTTACAGTATAACCAAAAACGCTATGGCGATTATCTAAAAACTGTGTTTCTTTATGAGTAATGAAGAATTGGCTTCCGTTTGTAAAAGGACCGCTATTAGCCATAGATACAGTTCCAGGTTTATCGTGGCTTAAAGTTGGGTCAAACTCATCTTTAAATACATACCCTGGACCGCCAGCACCATTTCCATCAGGATCTCCTCCTTGGATAACAAAATCCGCTACTACGCGGTGGAAAGTCAATCCGTCATAGAATGGTTTCCCTTTGAACTTTTTATCCACTAATGGATTTGTTCCTTCAGCTAAGCTCACAAAATTAGCTACTGTAATAGGTGCCTTTTCGTACTCAAGCTCAATCACGATGTGTCCTTTGTTGGTTTTTATATCAGCATAAAGACCATCTGGTAAGTCGCTTTTCTGAGAAGTACATGAAGCAAAGACAGCTACAAGACTTAAAAATAGACTAGTCATATTTTTCATATTTAATTTTATTTTTCTATTGATTTTAATTCGATTACAAATATTAACGGTTGATTCTTTTGGATTTTGTCTTTATCTCCTAAGTAGCTATAGGCTAAAGAAGAAGGGGTTAAAACCTTTAAAATTTCCTTTTGCTTCATCAGCTTTAAGCTTTGTCGTAAAATCGGTAGTAATTCATCTTGATCTACTGTGTATTCAATGTTGCCAATTTCACTTTTGTCGTAAATCAGGCTGTCATTCATACTTTTGACTTCATAGGTAAAGATCAATTTATCGCCTTTTTGAGGGAGGATAGAGTCTTTGATCTGTCTGTTCTGATAAGCGTACCAAAAGCCGTTTTTAGAATTTAAAAACTGTTGATCTTTATTTGATGAAATGTAATGCGAAAGAACTGCTTCTTCACTTTCCAATAGATTTTTATTTCTGTCTATTGAGTTATCTATAACAGTACTTCTTTTTTCGCTAATAGGCTTTCTCGCTTGTTCTTGTTGAAAGCAAGCGGTTAGCGTGAATAGAGAAAGTAAGCAAAAAGCAAATTTTAAAGTCTTAATCATAAAACTCATTTTTATGTTTTGAAACAATATCTTTAAAATAATCAATTGTGTCTGCTAAGGATTTGGTTGATTTTCCACCAGCAGCATTAACGTGACCACCTCCTTCAAAATAGGCTCTTGCAAGCTTATTGACATCAAAGTTGCCCTGTGATCTAAAGGAAATTTTAATTATGTTTTCTTCCGTTCTTTCGATAAAGAAGGCTGTGAAATCAATGCCTTTAATACTTAAACCATAATTGACTAAACCTTCCGTATCGCCCTTTTCGTGCTGGAATTCTTTTAGGTCACTATCTTTTAGAAAGATAAAGGAAGTGTTGTACTCTGGTAATACTATCAGGTTTTGAAGCGCTCTTCCCATTAACTGTAGTTTATTATAACTACTGTTGTCAAAAAGATTATTGTGAATTTGAGGGTTGTCAATTCCCTTTTCAATTAAATCTGCAATAGCTCTATGCGTAGCCGCATTTGTTTTTGGAAAGCGAAAAGAGCCAGAATCGGTCACTATACCTGTGTAGATACACGTAGCAGCATCTTTGCTTATGTATTTGGCAAAGTCTAATTTGCTAAGTATAGTGTATAGTAATTCACAAGTAGAGCCAAATTCAGGATGAGAGAAAGTTAGTTCTGCATAATCGCCAGGCATTTGGTGGTGGTCGATCATGATAAATGGCTTGTCGATGTTTGACAAGTATTTCTCCATTTCATCTCCAGTTCTCAGTAGAACATTAAAATCTAAGGTAAAGATATAGTCAGCAGCTTGCATAAGCTTTGAGGCTTTATCTTTGTGGTATTCAAAGTTTACAATGCTATTTGTACCAGGCATCCAAGAAAGGAAGTTTGGAAAATCATTAGGCGTTATAACAGTTGCTTTTTTATTTAATTTAGTAAGTACATGGTATAGTCCAAGAGTTGAACCAATAGCATCTCCATCAGGATTGCGGTGAGGAATTATTACAAAGTTATTTCCAGAGGCAATAATAGATTTTAATGCTTCTAATTTATTTTCATTTATCATGATATGTGATACAAATTTGGATGCTAAAATAAGGCATATTTATATTAAAATCATAATAAACGACCGTTAAATAAAGTAAAGAGTGTAATTATTGTGCTAAATTTTTAAGTTCAGCTTTGTCAACTAAAATTATCTTTTTACCAGATAATTGAATAATTCCTTCTTTCTTTAAGTCAGATAAAAGTCTGATACAACTTTCTGTTGCAGTACCCACCATATTCGCAAGGTCTTCACGCGACAGTTGAATATTTAAAGATTTAGTCTCAGGATCAACACCACCAAGTTCTTCAAGTTTCAGTAGCATAATAGCTAATCGCTCTTTTACAGTTTTATGGGTGTGATCTGCAAGGCCTTTGTCGGCATCTTTTAAGTGATTACAGATATCCCTTGTTACTAATAGAGAGAACTTGTTGTTGTCAGAGAAGTAGTCTAACATTTCTTTCTTAGGGATAAAACAAACCTGCATATCTTCTAATGCAGTAGCAGTAAGATTTGAAGTTTCTTCATTGATAATTGATCTCTGACCAAGTAATTCACCGCTTTTCGCTAACTTAATAATTGTGTCTTTTCCGTTAGAATTCAATTTGGTTAACTTACAGAAACCTGATTTAACACAATATACTCCATTTAGGTTATCACCTTCCAAAAAGAGAATTTCACCCTTTCTTACAATGAAATGGGTTTTTGTTTCAGAAATAGTTTCAAGCTCATCTCGAGTTAAAGCTTTTAAAGAACTAAATTCCCTTATAATACATTGCTCACATCTGCTCATAAATTTTTTTATATCTGTTAAAATATTATACAAAGATAGGTTTTTTTTATGATAAATATCATATATTCTACTAATATAAACTTTGAAATTTGTATAAGGTAAAATGAGCAAATATTATGGGTAAAAAAGGATGTTATCACTGTGGTAATGAGGTAACTACTTTTAATCGAATCGATTTTGATGGAAAAGAGTTTTGTTGTAATGGATGTAAAACAGTATATGAAATTTTCAGTGAAAATGACTTGAACTGCTATTACGACATGCAACAATCGCCAGGAGCAACCCCAGAAGAAGCAAATGGCAAGTATGATTTTCTTGATAAAACAGAGATTATTAGTAAGTTACTCGAGTTTGACGAAGGAGAAACTTCAATTGTTTCTCTTTATATTCCACATATTCATTGTAGTTCTTGTATTTGGATTTTGGAGAACTTGAATAAACTAAATCAAGGGGTCTATCGCGTTTTAGTTAATTTCCCTGAAAAGAAGGCAACTATCACGTTTAATAAGCAAAAGACGACTTTAAAAGAGATTGTATTATTGCTTAATAAAATAGGTTATGAACCTTATATTAGTTTAAAGAACTATGATGATAAACCACAAAATGTTGACCGTAGTTTAATATATAAAATCGGAATTGCATTTTTTGCTTTTGGCAACGTTATGATGTTGTCATTTCCGGAATATTTTAACATAGATGACGTTTGGATGCGTCAGTATAAAGATTTCTTTCGTTGGTTGATATTGATCATTTCTCTTCCTGTTTTCTTTTATTCCGCTTCTCCTTATCATATAGCAGCTTGGAAGGGAATTAAATCTAAGAATTACACGATTGACATTCCCATGGCTCTCGGTATTATCGTTATGTTTATTCGCAGTACTGTAGATATCGTATTCGATTTAGGGCCAGGATTTTTTGACAGTATGACCATGTTGGTGTTCTTTATGTTATTAGGGAAACTATTCCAACAAAGAACCTATAATTTCCTTTCTTTTGAACGCGATTATAAATCGTATTTTCCCATTGCTATTACCAAATTGGGAAGTGATAATGTAGAAGAGCCTATCCAAATTTACGATGTAGAAAAAGGCGATCGTCTTCTCATTAGAAATCAAGAATTGTTACCTGTTGACTCTATATTAATTTCTGAATCAGCTTTCATCGACTATAGTTTTGTGACGGGAGAGGCTGTTCCAGTTGAAAAGAAATCTGGAGATAAATTGTTTGCAGGTGGAAAACAAGTGGGAGATGTAATAGAGGTAGAGGTTGTTAATTCTGTTTCTCAAAGTTACTTAACTCAACTGTGGAGTAACGATGTATTTCAAAAGAAAGTAGATATGAAATACAAGACGATTACAGATACTATTAGTCACTATTTTACGCCTGTACTATTGACTATTTCTATCTTGGGGTTTGTCGGTTGGTCGATTGTTGATCTTAATAGTGCTTTCAATGTATTTACTGCTATTTTAATTGTCGCTTGTCCTTGTGCTTTAGCCTTGACTGCTCCATTTACTTTGGGAAATGCAATTCGAATATTGGGTAGAAAAAAGTTTTACTTAAAGAATGTGACTGTTGTCGAGCAAATGGCAAAAGTAAATACTGTTGTCTTTGATAAAACGGGAACTATTACTACAAATGCAACTTCGACTATTCAGTACGTAGGTAGTGATCTTACACGAGAAGAACAGAGTGATATTCGCAATATTATTAGGGGGTCAAATCACCCTTTAAGTAGAAAATTATATAGCTTTTTAAAGACGAAGGTTATTGCTAAACCTGAGTGGTTTGAAGAAATACCAGGTTTGGGATTAAATGGTACAATTAACAGTAAAAATTACTTAATAGGTTCACCTAAACTCGTCGGTATACATGATGACAAAGTAATCAACGAAACTGCAGTACACATCCAGGTTGACGGTAAGTATAAGGGGAAATTTATATTTGCTAACCACTATAGAGAAGGTGTAATTGATTTGTTTGAAAGTTTAGACAAGTCAGGTTATAAATTAGTTATTCTATCGGGAGATAACGATGGGGAAGCTGTTGTGTTAAGAGAATTGTTACCTGAGAGTACTGTTTTAGCATTTAATCAGAAGCCAGAAGAAAAGTTAGAATATGTGAAGTCTTTACAAGAAGAAGGTGGAAATGTTATGATGGTAGGAGATGGTTTGAATGATGCTGGAGCTTTGGCTCAAAGTAATGTAGGGGTGTCCATTTCTGAGAATGTTAATGTTTTTACACCTGCAAGTGATGCGATTTTAGATGCTCATATGTTCTCATATTTAGATAATTTTCTTAAATACTCGATTAATTCTGTTAAAATTATTAAATTAAGTTATATATTAGCATTAACGTATAATGTTATTGGTATAACGGTTTGTTTGTTTAACAAAATGTCGCCGTTAGTTGCAGCAATTATAATGCCTGCAAGTACGATATCAATCATCAGTTTCGTGACGATTATGACTAATTATTTTGCGAGAAAAAATCTTAATGAGGATCATATAAATCGATAAACTGACGATTATCATATTTTACCAATTTCGATAATGTTAATTTTGACATATAATTTTTAGGTATGAGTGTTATATATTTCTTAATTAGTATCAGTGTAGTTGTAGCTGGCATTTTTCTGTACTTGTTCATCAAGTCAGTGAAGAATGGGCAGTTCGACGATGCTTATACACCTTCGGTACGCATGCTGTTTGACGATGAGATAAAGGTTAGCGATAAAGAGCCTTCGTCCCAAAAATCAAATAAAGAGAGTTTAAATAAAAATCAAAGAGAAAATCAAATATAAACAACTATGGAAGTGCAACAATTTTACTATGACAACAAAATTGTAAAGAAATTCCTTTATGCATCAATATTCTTTGGTGCGGTAGGTATGCTTGTAGGTTTACTATTAGCGGTAATGTTTATATTTCCTAACATAACTGACGGTATTTCGTGGTTAAGTTTCGGGAGATTAAGACCATTACACACCAACGCTGTAATTTTTGCGTTTGTTGGTAACGCTATTTTTGGAGGAATCTATTATTCTTTACAAAGATTATGTAAAGCCAGAATGTACAGTGATTTTTTAAGTAATCTTCACTTTTACGGATGGCAATTAATTTTAATTGGAGCTGTGATTACGTTACCATTAGGTTTCACAACTTCAAAAGAGTATGCCGAATTAGAGTGGCCAATTGATATTGCAATTGCATTAATCTGGGTAACTTTCGGTGTAAACATGATTATGACAATCATCAAAAGAAGAGAGCGTCATATTTATGTAGCAATATGGTTCTACTTAGCAACGTTTGTGACAGTAGCTGTATTACACATTTTTAACTCATTAGAGTTACCAGTAAGTGGATTGAAATCTTATTCAGTTTACGCAGGGGTACAAGATGCATTAGTACAATGGTGGTACGGGCATAATGCGGTAGCATTCTTCTTAACAACACCTTTCTTAGGGTTGATGTACTACTATTTACCTAAAGCGGCTAATAGACCAGTTTATTCATATAGACTTTCTATTATTCACTTCTGGTCATTAATCTTCTTATACATTTGGGCTGGACCTCACCACTTGTTGTATTCTGCTTTACCAGAATGGGCACAAAACTTAGGAGTTGTGTTCTCTGTAATGTTGATTGCGCCATCTTGGGGAGGTATGATCAACGGTTTATTAACACTTCGTGGTGTTTGGGATAAAGTTAGAGTTGAGCCAGTATTGAAATTCTTCGTTGTAGGTATTACTGGTTATGGTATGGCTACATTTGAAGGACCAATGTTATCGTTGAAAAACGTAAATGCTATCGCTCACTATACTGACTGGATCGTAGCTCACGTTCACGTTGGTGCATTAGCTTGGAATGGATTTATGACATTTGGTATGGTGTACTGGTTAATCCCACGTATGGTTAAAACTGAATTGTTCTCTAAATCGTTAGCAAACTTCCACTTCTGGATTGGTACTTTAGGTATTATTTTATACACAATTCCGTTATATGTTGCAGGTTTCTCTCAACACTTGATGTGGAAAGACTTCAACCCTGATGGAACTTTAATGTATGGTAACTTCTTAGAAACTGTTACTGCTATTATGCCGATGTATATTATGCGTGCAATTGGTGGTACATTATATTTAGCAGGGGTATTCGTGTTAATTTACAATATCGCTAGAACTGTTTCTGCTGGTCAAAAAGTTGAAGATGAATTAGCTGAAGCACCTGCGTTACAAAGAATTTCTTCTGGTAGATTAAAAGGAGAAGGATGGCACGCTCATTTAGAGAGAAGACCTGTTCAATTTACTATTCTTACTACGGTAGTTATTCTTATTGGTGGTATGGTTCAAATTTTACCAACAATATTTGTAAAATCTAATATTCCAACTATTACAAGTGTAAAACCTTATACACCATTAGAGTTAGAAGGTCGTGATTTGTATATTAGAGAAGGATGTGTTGGATGTCACTCTCAAATGGTACGTCCGTTCCGTTCAGAAGTTGAACGTTATGGTCAGTATTCAAAATCAGGAGAATATGTTTACGATCACCCATTCTTATGGGGTTCAAAAAGAACTGGTCCAGATTTATTTAGAGTAGGTGGTAAATATTCAGACAGCTGGCATTACAACCACATGTTTGACCCTCAATCTACATCTCCAAACTCTATCATGCCAGGTTATAAATGGTTATTTAGAAATGAAGCAGCGGATTATTCTAAGATTGAGAAGAAAATGAGTGTAATGAGAACATTAGGTGTTCCTTATACTGATGAAGATATTGCAAATGCTAAGGAGAGTATTGCTGATCAAGCTGAATTGATAGCTCTAAACTTAGAGAGTGATCCAGATTATATTAAGTCTTATAAACAAAGTATAGAACGTGCTGAAGCTAAAGGCGAAACGTTTGTGCCAATGAGTGATAGAGAAATCGTTGCTTTAATTGCATACTTACAGAGATTAGGAACTGATATTAAAAAAGTAGAAGAATAATTTATTAAGTGAATCAATATGCTAAAGTTCATTAAACATACTATGGAAACAATAGGAGGAGTAGAAGTATTTCCAATTATTTCCTTAATTATCTTCTTTACCTTCTTTGTTGGGCTTTTTGTATGGGTAATTACCTACAAAAAGGAAACCATTCAAGAATTGAGCAATATGCCATTCATGGATGATGAAGAGCATAATGTTGATCCTAATTCAGAAAAATTATGAAAAAATATTTTCCAGTATATGTACGAGTACCACTACTATTTGGGTTGTTTTTCCTTTTAGTAGAATGGTTAGTAGGCGGAGAAGGTGAAAAACCAGCCTTTATGGAGTACCCACAGGTACTAATCTTATTAGGTTTGTTCTTGTTCGCTTTAATTGCAGTTGAGATTGTAGTAGCGTCTACAAATAAGATTTTAGATAGATTAATGACTCCAGAAGAGCGAGTGGCAGAAAAAAACAAGCGTTTTTCTGATCTTCCTTGGGTTAAAAGCTTAATGAGCAAATTAACTAAAACTAAGGGAATCCAAGAAGAATCTGATGTAATGATGGATCACGATTATGATGGTATTAAAGAGTTAGATAACGAGTTACCACCATGGTGGGTTGGGTTATTCTACGTTACGATCATATTCTCTGTAATCTATTTGTTGAGATTCCACGTGTTTGACGGAGATAATCAAATTGTTGAATATGAAAAGTCAGTAGCTGAAGCTCAATTGCAAATTGAGGAGTATAAGAAAACTGCTCCTGATATGTTAACAGCTGATGATGCAAAATACTTGACTGATGAAGCTGATTTAGCTGCTGGTAAAAAGCTGTTTGATGCCAACTGTATGGCTTGTCACAAGCTTGATGGTGGTGGTTCTATTGGGCCTAACTTGACAGATGATCATTGGATTTTAGGTGGTGGTGTGAAAAATATTTTCCATACTATTTCTGAAGGAGGTCGTCCTGGTAAAGGAATGGTGCCTTGGAAGAATAACTTCAAACCTTCTGAAATCGAGAAGTTAGCTTCTTATGTAATTTCATTAAACGGAACTAATCCTGCTGATGCAAAAGGTCCTGAAGGTGATATTATTTGGTCTAAAGCTGATTTAGAAGGTGGTGAGGCTACTCCTGCTGAAGAAAGTGCACCTGTATCAGATGTGGCTCCTGAATCAGGTGAGACAAGTGAATCAGAAGTTGTTGCTCCTGAAGCGGATAGCGAGGAGTAATAATTAATAAAAATTCTTCATGCTTACTAGCGACAACTATTTAGTAATGAAGATGGTATAGTTATTAGATTATACATTTTTGTAGCTTTTTTTATAAAAGCTATAAACTAACAATAAAAACATAAAAGCAGAGTAGGTGGTACTCATTTGCTCTGCTTTTTTTAAAACACTACACTATGGCTACAATGAAAGACGAAAGTTTCCGTGACTCCATTGGAACAATCGATAAAGATGGTAAGAGAGCTTGGATATTTCCTAAAAAGCCTTCAGGACCATTTTATGACAAGAGAAAAATTGTAAGTTATTTGCTTATTGCTTTCTTGTTTGCGGCTCCTTTTATAAAAGTTAATGGTAATCAGTTTTTACTATTCAACGTAATTGATAGAAAGTTTAATATTTTTGGTTTTCCTTTCTGGCCACAAGATTTTTATTTAGTGGTTATTTCCTTAGTTATTGGGGTTGTTTTCGTAACTTTATTTACAGTATCATTCGGTCGTATTTTCTGTGGTTGGATATGTCCACAAACGATCTTCATGGAGATGGTTTTTAGACGTATTGAATACTGGATTGACGGTGATAGAGGTGCTCAAGCTAGACTTCGAAAACAAAACTGGAATGGTGAGAAAATTAGAAAGAGACTTTTAAAATGGTTTATTTTCTTTATCATATCATTTATTATTGCAAACATCTTTTTATCCTACATTATTGGAAGTGACGTTGTAATTCAAATGATGAAAGATGGCCCAGCTTTACACTTAGGTAAGTTTGTAGGACTACTAATCTTTACTGGTGCATTTTACTTCATCTTTGCTTGGTTTAGAGAGCAGGTTTGTGTGATTGCTTGTCCTTATGGGCGTTTACAAGGTGTGCTTTTAGATAATAAGTCAATTATTGTGGCTTATGATTATGTGAGAGGTGAGGGAACTAATGGTAGAGCTAAGTTTAAGAAAGATATTGATAGAGAGGCTCAAGGATTTGGTGACTGTATTGATTGTAAACAATGTGTGAATGTTTGTCCTACTGGTATAGATATTCGTAATGGTACTCAATTAGAGTGTGTGAACTGTACTGCATGTATTGACGAATGTGATCACATGATGGAATCAGTTGGCTTGCCAAAAGGATTAATTAGATATGCTTCAGAGAGTGAAATCTCTGAGAATAAAAAGACGAAGTTTACAGCTCGTCAAAAAGGGTATACTGCTGTATTATTTATTTTAATTAGTGTCTTAGTAGGATTATTGTTCTTGCGTACTGATATAGAAGCTACCATTCTACGTGTAGCTGGACAGACATATCAACACCAGGGTGATCAAGTTACTAATTTGTATACTTATAAGGTAGTTAATAAAACGATGAAAGACTTCGACAATATTACTTTCAAAGTTGTAGATCCTGAAAGTGGTTCTGTTCAACTTATTAGTAAAGATATTATTAGTGTTAAGAAGGAAGGCTATGCAGAAGGATCTTTATTTGTTAGGATTCCAGAACTTGTATTAGAGAGTCATCGTACTAAGATTAAAATTGAAGTGTATGATGGAGATAAATTGATTCATACTACTTCTACCAACTTCTTAGGCCCAAGAATTATGGAATAATATTAATAAAATTTATAGGTATGAAATTCAATTTTGGAACAGGAATCGTTATTGCGATGGGTATATTCATGATATTCATTTTGCAGTACGTCATTAGAGTTCAGTTAGATAGCAAATACGATAATCAGTTAGTGACTGAGAATTATTATCAACAAGAGATAGAGGTTGATGGTAAAGCTGAAAGAGAACTTAATGCTAAGAAACTAAAAACACCTTTGAAATTGTCAATTACAGATGATAAGGAGATTTTAGTTGTATTTCCAAAAGAATTTGATTACTCAAATATAAAAGGTAAAATATCTCTATATCGACCGTCTGACCAGACATTAGACTTTGACATTCCAATATCATTGTCTTCTTCCAATTTGCTCATACCTAACACAAAGCTGGGATCGGGCGGTCGTTGGGATATTTCTATTGAATGGGAATATAAAGGAACTTCTTATAGAAATTTAGGAAGTTTGAATTTGAACGATAAAGTAGTAAAGTAGTAGTTATAATTGATTAGCTTGTGATTTTAACAGGATTGATATTTGGATTAGTAAGTAGTTTACACTGTATTGGTATGTGCGGTCCAATTGCATTAATGTTACCTGTTTCTAAAGATAATCAAGCGAAAAAAGTTATGCAGATATTGACCTATCACTTAGGTCGTATATCTGCATACTCTATTTTAGGACTTGTCTTTGGTGTTTTTGGCAAAGGTTTATTCTTAGCAGGTTTACAACAACAAATGTCTATTGTTGTTGGGATTCTTATGATTGCTTTTGTTTTAATACCTCAGAGTAAATTAGGTAAACTGAATTTTATGATGCCTTTTTACAAATTTGTTAGTAAGATTCAGCGCTCTTTAGGTAATCAGTTCAAGAAGCAAACTACTGCCTCTCTTTATACAATTGGTTTCTTTAATGGGTTTTTACCTTGTGGAATGGTTTATGTAGCTCTTTTTGGAGCTTTAGCAACCCAAAGCCTACTTTATGGAACTTTGTATATGGCTTTGTTTGGCGTAGGAACTATTCCTTTGATGAGTATGATGATTTATGTTAGGGAAATGTTTTCGGTCAAAGTTCGAAGTGCAATTATGAAGTATTACCCTATTGTTATTGTTATTTTTGGGATGCTATTTATCGTTAGAGGATTAGGATTAGACATTCCTTTTCTTTCTCCAGATACATTGAATTTGTTTGTAAAAGCTGACGCTACATGTTAGAGTTGTGTTAAAATATGTGACTTTATTATAAAGCATTGTCTAAAGTATAGAACAAAGAAAATAAGAATATGCTATGAAAAGGATTTATTGAATTTGTTCTAATGCTATGAAAAGAAAAAGATAAAAAAAGTAGATCTATTTGATCTACTTTTTTTATTTGTCCTAATCTGAAATTATTTGTGACTTTTTTTAAATAGGTTGTCTAAAGAACAGAACAGAGAATGAACTAATATGCTATGAAAAAGAGTTTGATAATTTTGTTCAATTACTTAGTGATAAATCACTTAGTAGTAGCTATGAAAAGAAAAAGTAAAAAAAGTAGGTCTTTGACCTACTTTTTTTATTTTCTGAATATTCGTACTTGCTGATAAAGTTTTTTTGGATCAGTGACAAAAGTTGGGGATTGAGTAAAATCTTAGAGTATTTAGTAGCACTTTATTAATGACGTTATCTGTGCCCGAGTTAATACTTATGCTTATCGAATTGTCTACTGACTTTTAATTTACTTGTATTGCTCTGCTATATACTGTAATTAAATCTTTTCTATCTATACCTATATTTTTTAAAAATATAAATTTTATTGTGACTTTTTAACTACTTAGTTGTCTTAATGTTGAGTAAGATTCTAAATAGCTTGTGTACTATTACATCTATTTACAATAAGGGGAATTATTCTTATTCAAAACACTATGACAAAAAAAGGTAAGCTAATAGCTTACCTTTTTTCATTACTATTTTAGAGATTGAGTTTTTAAATAATCTATAGCATGTCTACCCTCGTTAAAAAGGAGGTCTAGTATACTAAGGTTATTTATAAATCCTTCTTTTTCTTCAAATACTTGCGTATAAGGCTCGAATTCATTCACATCTTTTTTTCCATTCGCTAGTGCTCTTAAATCCAGTATATCTGTATGTGAATAGTCCTTGTGAAATTCAATCGTTTTTTCAAAAGGGAGTTCTATTCCCAAGCAAGATGTTATTACTTCGTGTATCTTGAAGTTTAAATCAAGCATGTATTTTTGTTTTTCTTCGAATAGAGGCCTTAAATCATCTTCAAAGAACTCAAAGTAAGGAGAAGTTCTGTAAGCAGCTTCTAAGCTCTTAAAATGCTGTTTCTGCCATCCAAAAGCATCTTCTATTACTACATCTTTAAACTTCTGGTGAAGTTCATTACTGTGCTTAATTGGTATATTCAACATCTGTATTCCATTGGCACTATAGATGTACATTCTATTTCTATTCGTTTGTTTTTGAAAATTATCTTCTACTTCAAATAGTATCTTTTCAGATTGCAACATAGCAACAAAGTGACTAATTGATGGAAAATAAGTAGGGTGAATAACTATATTATTCATTACTATTATTTAATTATAAATTCTTTTTCTTTTTTCTACTTCTGTAAGTGCTATATCCAATGTATCCAATTAAAAGCACTACAAAATATGGGAAGTATGAGATTTTTTCTCCATTTCCATTAACAGTTGTAAACATTCTGTCCCAGCGTATTTTATCAAGTGCTTTAGACCAAGGAACGTTTGGGTCTAAACTCATCCAAATAAATACGGGCTTACCAACAATATGATCTTCTGGTACAAATCCCCAAAATCTACTGTCCTCTGAGTTATCTCTATTATCTCCCATCATATAATAATAATCTTGCTTGAATGTATAAGAGTTTGTTTGAACTCCATTGATTAAGAAATGATTATTACTATATTCTAATGTGTTGTTTTCGTATTTAGTGATAACGCGTTTGTAAAGAGGAATGTTATCTTCCGTTAAGGTGATTGTTTCTCCTTTTGCAGGGATGTGTATAGGGCCAAGGTTATTTGTTGTCCACTTTGGTTGATTATGTGGGAAGATATATCCAGGTATAGCTTGATCAGGAAAGCGGTGAACTGCTTTTACTGCACTAAATGTTTTGATATACTCAACTGCCTCATCAGTCAAAGCTGGGAAAATAAACAATGTCTTTGGTGCATTATTGGCTTGAGAAGGCATTTCTGTTATATCAAACTTTTTCACAACTGACATAACATCAAATGGACGACCATCTGTTTCTACAACATAAGCAAATTGAATTTTAGCTCTGTCGTTTAGTTTTAATTGTTCCCCGTTGATAAATACATATCCATTCTTTATTTCTAAGTTTTCTCCTGGCAAACCGACAGCTCTTTTGACATAGTTTGTTTTTTTGTCTATTGGTTTATCTATAGCAGGTCTTCTCAACGGATCTCTAAAAGTATATACAGTATCTGTAGGCCAGTTAAATACAACAATATCATTGTGTTGTACTTTTTGAAAACCTGGTAGTCTAAAGTATGGTAAATGAGGTTTAGTTAAGTATGATTTCTTTTTGACAAAAGGCAATGTATCATGAGCCATTGGCAATGCAACAGTTGTCATAGGAGTACGTGCTCCGTAATGAAATTTACTAACAAATAAAAAATCACCAACTAATAAAGTTTTTTCTAATGAAGAAGATGGAATAGTGTAGGGCTGTATTGCATAGGTGTGTATTATTGTTGCTACAACTACTGCAAACAAAACAGAACTCATAGTTTCACCTGCTTCAGATGCTGCCTTAATGCTTCTATCTTTAATGTGTTGAACATCTGTGGCATAATTGATATAGTAGATGTAGAAGCCTAAAGTAAGCACTACTAAAATCGTGTCAATAGTAGAGTTTTTTCCAAAACTTCTAATGGTTTCCACCCAAATTACGGGAAACATAATTAAGTTAACTATAGGAATAAATAGCAGTATAACCCACCAACCTGGGCGATTGATAATACGCATTAGCAATACAGCATTGTAAATAGGTATTATTGCCTGCCAAGGTTTGTATCCTGCTTTAATATATAGTTTCCATGTTCCTGCAAAGTGAATTACTTGAACAAGTAGAAAAAATAAGAACCATTGCATCATTGTCATAATCTCTATGTTTAGTAGGTTTATTTAGTTGTCATTTAAGTTTAATACATCTCTCATTGTAAAAACACCTTTTTTACCAAGAATCCATTCCGCCGCAACTACTGCTCCAAGGGCAAAACCTTCTCTTGAATGTGCTGTGTGTTTTATTTCAATTTGATCAATGGATGAATCATAAAAAACGCTATGTGTACCAGGCACGCTATCTTGGCGTATAGCATCGATATGAATCTCGTTTTCCTTTGGTTGATCCAATGTCCACTTGTTGTAAGCAGAATTTTCGATAATGCCATTAGCTAAGGAAATAGCTGTTCCACTTGGTGCATCAAGTTTTTGTGTATGGTGAATTTCCTCCATAGAAACATTGTATTCCTTGAGTTGACTCATCATTTTAGCAAGGTATTCATTCAATTTGAAGAAAACGTTCACTCCTAAGCTAAAATTAGAACCATATAAGAATGCACCACCTTTTAATTGATTATACGCTACAATGTCATCATATTGCTCCAGCCAACCTGTGGTTCCACTTATAATGGGAACATGGTAGTCTATTGCAGATTTTATATTAACAACAGCAGAGGTAGGAATGCTAAAATCAATTGCTACATCAGCTTTTTCTAATCCTTCAAATGAATTTTCGCTTCCTTTTCTAAGTACAATTTCATGTCCTCTTTCTAAGGCGATACGCTCAATTATTTTACCCATTTTACCGTAGCCTAATAACGCTATTTTCATAATAAAAGTATAAGATTAGAATTTGTATTGAATATTTACTGCATACTGAAGTTGCATTTGATTTTGTTGTAAGTAATTGTTGTTGACATCAAATACAGGTCTGATAGTCAACTTCTCATTTACGTTAAATTGCGTTAGGTGAGCGTCAACGTTTGCATCAATGATACTCAATACATAGAAACCTACTGTAATGACTACTGATAAATCTCGATTGCGTCTATAGAATTTCTGAGCTTCTAATAGGCGCTCATTGTCTAGACCACCGAAAGTAGGATCTTCTTTGTCGTGAATACCTTGTAAACGCTTTTTATACTCTGATCGGTATCTGGTATATTGACGTTGATTATCCGCCCAAAAGTAAGCAGGAATACCCATACCCGCATATACAAGAGGTACTTTCCAATAACTTTTGTTTTGGATTTGTCCAAGGCCAGGAACGATTGACGTAAAAAATGAAGCCCGAGCAGGAGCAAGGGGATCAATTGGTTTATAATCTGCTTCAGCTTCAGTTACAGATTTGATTTTTTTCTCTTTGTCTTTTTTCTGCGCAAATGCTTGTTGCCCGACAATAGAGAAAAGTAATATTAAAATAAATAATTTGCTTTTCACTAATTTTCTAAAAGTTTGATTAAGCGATTTAAATCTTCTTCAGAGTGGAAAGGTATTGAAATTTTTCCTTTTCCATTTGCTGAAACCTTTATATCTACTTTTGCACCAAAGAAATTTCCAAAAGAATTAGAGTACTCAGCTGGTACTTCAAATGATTTTGTCTTCTTTGGTAATTCTGGGGATTTATTACCTTTTAGATCTTCTTGATATTGTTTTACCAATGCTTCAGTTTCACGTACAGACAAGTTTTCCATAATGATTTTATGGTATATTGTTGTTTGTACATCTAAGTCCTCTACATTGATGATTGCTCTTCCGTGGCCCATAGAAATGAATCCATCTCTAATTCCAGTTTGAATAATTGGGTCAAGGCGAAGCAAACGAATATAATTTGCTATTGTAGATCTCTTTTTTCCGACACGGTCACTTACTTGTTCTTGCGTTAAGTCTATTTCATCCATTAAACGCTGATAAGACAAGGCAATTTCAATGGGGTCTAAGTCATGGCGTTGAATATTTTCAACTAATGCCATTGTCAGTGAATCGTTATCGTTGGCAATGCGTATAAAAGCAGGAATTGTATCAAGTCCTACTATTTTTGAAGCTCTAAGACGACGTTCACCTGAGATTAATTGGAATTTATTAAAGTCAATTTTGCGTACAGTAATGGGTTGGATAACTCCTAACTCCCTAATACTTGTCGCTAATTCATTTAATGATTCTTCATTGAAGTTTGTTCTCGGTTGAAATGGATTTATTTCAATAGAATCAATATCTAATTCAATGATGTTTCCAACAACTTTATCTGCATTGTTATCTTCAATTGATTTAATATCGTTGTCGGGATCTTTTAATAGAGCCGATAATCCTCTTCCTAAAGCTTGTTTTTTAAATGCCTTTGCCATAATTTCTTATATTCTCGACTAAACTAATTGTTAGTTATTCTTAAGTATAATTTCTTCTGCTAAATTAATGTAGTTTGTCGCTCCTTTACTTGTCGCATCATAGTTTATGATACTTTCTCCAAAACTCGGAGCTTCACTTAATTTTACATTTCTTTGAATAATCGTGTCAAATACCATGTCGTTAAAGTGTTTTTGTACTTCTTCTACAACTTGGTTTGAAAGTCTTAGACGAGAATCATACATCGTCAATAATAAACCTTCAATATCTAATTCAGGATTGTGAATTTTTTGAACGCTTTTTATCGTATTCAATAATTTTCCTAATCCCTCAAGTGCAAAATATTCACACTGGATTGGTATGATAACTGAATCTGCTGCAGTTAGTGCATTCAGAGTTAGTAATCCTAATGATGGGGCACAATCGATAATGATGTAATCATAACTATCTTTAATCGACTTTAGAGCCTCTTTTAGCATATACTCCCTATTCTTTTTGTCTACTAATTCAATCTCAATTGCCACTAAGTCAATATGAGCTGGGATTAAATAAACATTAGGAGCCGTACAATCAACAATAGCATCTGCCGGTGTACAACTGTGCTCTAAAATTTCATAAGTTCCGATCTCTACTGCATCTACATCCACGCCTAAGCCTGATGTAGCATTCGCTTGTGGGTCAGCGTCTATTAAAAGAACCTTTTTCTCCAGTGCTCCTAATGAAGCAGCTAAGTTAACTGAAGTAGTTGTTTTTCCTACTCCTCCCTTTTGATTTGCGACAGCAATGATTTTTCCCATTCTGTTAATGAAATTAATTAAGTCGTAAAAATACGATTATTTATCAGTTTATAAAATCTTATTTATTAACAGTTTATGAAAAATATTATAAGTCAATTGGTTAAATGTTAAAATTGTACCTGACCTACTTAAAACTGCCTTTTTTATTGTAATATAATGATGTCAAATTCTTGATTTAACGGTTTTAATTTTGTGAATAATGCAGTAAGCAAATCCTCTCCATATTCTTTGTAATATACTGAAAAATTCACAATGCGCTCTTGTAAACTGTTGTTCGGAAATAATTCATTTTGAAGTAAGGCAATTCGCTCTAATTTATCTGCGTGATTTCTCTTTTCAGCTATGCGAAGTCTTTTTTCTAAATTGTCTAATCCTTTGAGCTGTTTTACTTTTTGTGCTTTTACTGCTCCAATGAATGATTTGTCTGTTTGCAGCGCAATATCTTCCAGTATTTTGAATTGATCTTCTAAAACTTGACGTTGTTGATCAAAGTCAAACTGTATTGTTGAAAATTCTTTTGTCTTAGCATTGATTAATTGCTCTTGTTTGCTAAACATATCTTGCCAAGAGAGCCCTAATTTATCCATCTTGTCCACTTGTTTTGCAGTGGCCAATAATACTGAATTTCTCAGTAATAGCATTGGGAAAGTCACTTGGTGTAAATCGAAAACTTGTTTCAATTCTAACCAATATGCCAATTCTCCACCACCTCCCGTATAGCATAGGTTAGGCAATATTACTTCTTGATATAACGGTCTCAGTATCACATTAGGACTGAAGCATTCAGGATGATTCTCTAATTCTGTTAGTATTGCTTCTTTAGTGAAGGTGATCGAGGTATTGTTTACTTTATATACCTCATCTTCATAGATAATTCTTTCTCTCAAGTTATCCTGTATATAGAATAAGTTGATATCACGAGGATTCACTTGTATGAAGTATTCTGATAGTGTATCATAGCTTTTTTCAACTTCTTTGATAGCACTCTGATGAAGTAATTCTTCTTTGATATGAGGAGCAAACAGTTTTTTTAATCCAGCGTCATCCCCATCTATGATTACTAAGCCATACTCTCCAAACAATTCATTTGCTAAGTAACGCGTAGCTTCTGTTAGATTGTCGTGTTTGAGATAAGCATTTTCAAATAGTTCTTTGATGTACATAGCATTTTTACCTAAACCAATATGTGATTGGAATACTTCATATACTTTATCTAATCCTTCAGTACTTAATCGGCCTACAGGTCCTTTGCTCTCTCTGTTCCAACAAATCACTTTTTCTTCAAATACGAAGTGATTAATTTCTTCGAAGTCGTGATCTTCTGTAGCCATCCAGTATACAGGGACAAAGTTTTCGTTGGGATACTTAGCTTTCAGTTCTTTGGCTAAATTAATAACCGATATAATCTTGTACAAGAAGTACAGTGGACCAGTAAACAAGTTTAACTGGTGTCCAGTCGTAACTGTAAATGTATTTTCTTTTGCTAATGCATTTATATGCTCTAAAGTCTTTTCAGAAGTCTTCGTGTCCTTATATTGACTTAACAACGCCTGACAGAGTACACTTCTGTGTTCTATCGGATAGTTAGTACGTTTTTCATCTATCTGTTGTTTGAAGTTCTGTATAGTAGGGAAGTGATTATATAAGTGTTTTAGATTAGCCTCTTGATTGAGGTAATCTACCATTAGTTTTGAAAAATAGCCCGCGTTCTGAAACGTAATTTTGTCTAAAGGCATAGTGTTTATTTTTTGCTAATTTAAATTATAAATTAATGAGTTATATATAAACCAAAGTTAATTCTATAAACATTTTTACCTGTAATGTTAGGTTTGCTCTTTCTCTGAATGGACAGATTAGTTATAAAAGATTAAAATACTTAGTATTTTCCAATATTGATTATTATTTAATAAATAAGAATCTGACAATTTTGTAACTGAATTTCATTGTTTTAGCTTCTATTTAAATTTAATTATTGTTAATAATTGATTTTTGATAGTTAATTTTTGTTTTTATTTTATTCATATATAATTTAATGTGTTTTATTATAGGTTAATTGTTGATATTTTAACGATATTTGTAAAGAAGAAGAATTGTAAGAATACAAAAAAACAAAAACAAATGAGAAAAATATTACTATGTCATGGATTAAGACAATGCATTTTCGTTTTGCTTATGTTGTTTGTCATAACTAATAGCGCATTAGCTCAGGTTACGATTGGTACTGGTGAACCTGCTGTAGAAGGGTCTCTTTTAGAGTTAAAGAACTTAGAGAATAAAACAGGGGAAGAAGCAAATGCCAATAAAGGACTTGGTCTACCGAGAGTGGATTTAACAGATGTGGAGATGCTGTATCCTATGTTTGAACCTGGTTATGATAAAAGTGTTCAGGATGAGGCTCACGCAGGCTTGGTTGTTTATAATGTGAATGAAGATTTGCAAGATGGTAAAGGAAAGGGAATTTATGCATGGGATGGAGAATCGTGGGTTTTTATTGGTGGACCAGGTAAAATATTAGAATTGGCACTTAGTACAGATCAACTATTTCTGTGGGAAAATAGCCCAACAGGGGAAGTGACATTGACGGCTAAAAAAGATGGTTTAGCATGGGAGAAAAGTGTTGAAGGAGACATTGTTTCTACATTTGAAAGTGTTACAAACGGCAAAGTAAGTACATTGTCATTTACAAGAAGCGAGACCGTTTTTGGTGATGAGATTTATACTTTTAAATTGGTTGATAAGCCTGAGGTTTTCACACAATTAAAAGTGAGTAATTTGAATTTAGTACTTAGTAAACCAATCATAAGAGTTGGGTCTGGTAGTGTAGATGGCGCAATAAATTCATCGAGTATTGTTACGGCTTATGGAGGAGGAAGTGCTAACTGGGAAGTATTCGATTATGATCGAAACGCTTTCAATTGGACGAAAGAACCTAAAAATGTAAATGGCCATCTTCAGTTCGAGTTAGGAGTTGCTAAAGCAACAGGGGTTGTACGTGGTAATATACAAGTTCGTCATCTTGATCAACCTGAAATTGTGAGAACTATAGTAGTAGAGCAAAATGCTAATTATAGATTACTACCTCCATTTGACTATTTGGTTATGGAGTATGGATATGTAACACCACCAAGTGACGGAGGTAAAACAGATATTGATTCTGCTACTGAATTAATGAAAACAAATGTAGCTAAAATTGATGGGAAGGTTGTTGGTTACTTTTATTTGAATGAGCTGATAGTAGACAATAAGACTTTATTAGTATATCCAGGAGATGATAGAGTAAGTGGAGGTGAAAATCCTTATGCCGATATTCCTAATTTGAATACAGTCTTACAAGGGTATCCTGAAAGTTCTACTCAGTTTGAGTTCGGTATGTCTGCAAGGTGGACTGACTATGGTAATTCTACCCCACTAACTGCTCCAACTAAAATCACAATTAAAGTGTATAAAGGAGGGCAAATGGTGATAGATCCAAAGAATGATAAACGATTTGTAAACATGCTTGATGGAAAAGAGCAAATGCCAGTCTTAAGTTTTGAATCAGATCCTAAAGATGTAAGAGTTAGACAAGGTAGTGATCCTATTATTAGCAAGGCAGGTTACCGAAAGCTGTATACTCCTATGTATAAATTAGAATATGATTTAATAGAAAATACTGGAGTATTAATACCATGGAATTCATTCGATGAATAATTGTATAGATGTTACAATTATATGAAAAAGCGAAAGGTTGGAGAACTCTCCGACCTTTCGCTTTTTTTGTATTACGTATCGTATATTATAAACTTGATTTACTCTGTACTAACAGTGGTTTAGAGAGATGCATTCACATGAAAATCTATTAAAATTAAGAAACGAATAGTCTCTGCTAATAGCATAAACTGTTTGTGGCATAATGTATGTTTACTGACAGTACCTTAATGCAGAGATAACAGCTGTTTCTAAACAGGTAAAGGACTTACAGTTCTCTTTATACAGTGGTGCTTCCCAGTTGTAGTTAGCAATAACTTGTACGCTAAAATGTCCATTGATATCAAACTCTGGATACCAGCCAATATCAAGTATGATCTGGTTGTCAAACGCTGCTTGAAGCAAATCTTCTTTTAACTCATCTATTACATCTTTTGTTGAAAGCGTAAAATCGAGTTGGGTAAGTATATCGAAAGTAATGTTGCTTTTGGATTGTATGAGAAGTGATTTTAAGTTCATTGGGATTAATATAATTAAAGCTTTGACAAGGTAGCAAACAAAGGAATCAGATAGGGTATTCTTTTTTAATTATTTTATGTATAAGATAACAAATAACTTTATGTCTTTCACCTCGCTTAGTTTTTTTATAACCTTTTTGCTTTACTATTTCGTTGAGTATAGAATGACTTTCAGGTTTTTTAGGCAAGGTTGTATTCCCTATATGTTGCATTTATAAACTCGAAAGAAAAGGTATAATTAACAACTGAATCATAAACAATAACTGTATAGCTATATTAGGACGAGACATATGTTTAGAGGTACTAAGAATGGCATTAAGTAATAGAGCCTACAATGAAAAACTTATCCATCACTCAGATAGAGGAAGTCAATACTGTAGCGAGATTTACACTAAATTGTTAAAAGATAATAATATAGCAATAAGCACAACTCAGAATGGAAATCCTAAGGATAATGCAGTAGCAGAACGAGTAAATGGAATAATTAAAGGTGAGTTTGATTTAAACTATTCAAGCTTAGGTTATAAGAAAACCAAAGAAAAAATAAGAAGAAGTATAAAGTTGTATAATGAAATCAGACCTCACGATAGTTGTGATAGACTAACTCCTGAACAAGCACATCTTAAGAGTGGGATATTAACTAAGAGATGGAAGAATTACTATACCAACAAAAAAGAACAACAAGTACCTGTATAGTTATAATAGGATTATAAACAATAACTGTACAGCTATATTAGGACGAGACAGCTTTTTTTCGAGGTGGTCGCATAGTGGTCGCATAGTGATCGCATAGTGATCACATGATTTAACCTAATTTTCATGCGACCACTATGGTATCATCACCCGATAATAATGTGACCATGTCGAGTTTGTTTTATATAAGAATGACAGTGAATATCGCTGTTATGGTATTTTTAAGAAGGATATGTAAAATTGATTTAGGCAGTTTTTAGGAGTAAATGGACGCAAGTCTATTGAAAAGAGAGCTGTGTTATCCCTGATTATAGCTAATTATGGCCAATTTTAGGTGATTTACAATAGATTGTGAGTAAGTCGTTTGATATATAGCAACTAAAATCTTTTCTTTGAAAAAACTAAAATTTTTAGTGAGGTGGTTGAGCAAGAAAAGAGATTGTCCTATCAGTATTCATTTGGACATTTAGCAGTAAATATAATGTTAGCTATTGTCTTTAGTAGTGTTTCATCGATTCGATTAACAGCAGCTGTATCAGAGAATGACTTTGTTGTTGTGTTCCAAATAGGTGTAGCATTATTCTTTGTAATCTTAGCGATATGTCAGTTATTGTACCTGTGTAAGGCTTATGTTAGAGAAGATAGGATTATACTAAAGAAGTTATTTAGAGTAGAGCAATGTTGCGATTCGAAACAAATCGTGAAGATCAAAAAATATAATCTTGGTCGGGTGCACTACACATTCGTAACTATGCAAAATGTCAATAGTAAGAAAGAGTTGTATATGATTATGAATATTTATGCGTGGTATGCACAGTCTAAGTATGATGCCCAAGAAGTTCTTGAGCAATTACAGCATAAAGTATAAAAAATATCCCTCATTGAGCTAAGTCAAGTATAGAATGGCATATAGTAAACAATCTGTAAAAAAGAGTAACTTGTGAGTTAACTCTTGATATGACAATAGCAGAATTGTAGACAGGATTGCAATATTGACTTCTTAATGAGGGATGTAAATTGTATTTAATCAGACGAAGGTTTAAACTAATAAAGACCTTTTATAAATTGGTATTGAGTTTCTTCTTTAATTTTTTTCTCCCACAACTTTTTGTCTTTTGTTGTGAATAAGTATACTTGCACAACCTTCGAAATTAGTATTCCACAGATTATAAATATGGCAAATATGACGATAAAACATAAGGTTAAAATCATGGTTTAGGCTATTTAATGTTTAAGATATATTGAGTTAAGTCTTCCATATCTCCCTCGTTAATTTGTGGAAAAGGAGGCATCTGTGGTGCATCAGGACGTTTCTTACCAGGAGATTTAATCCACTTGATTAGGTCCGTTTTATTGTTTGCATATATTTCTTGCATCTCTGTGACTGGTGGTCCAACTAATTGTGTTTTTTCTTTGTGACAAGCTGCACAATAGCTATTAAAAACAGCTTTACCTTTAGCAGTGTTATCACCAGAAGCCTCGGCATTTGCTATAGCTTGTTTTTCTTCTTCTTGTGCATTAGCAGCTTGTTCTCTTGCTTCTTTGGATGCTTGTTCAAAGGCGGCTGTCTTTTGAGCCATAAGTTCTCGGTGTGGATTGATGGCATTGGCTCTGTATACATGACGCCCACTTCCCATGAATACAACTACAATTCCCATAGAAATCACTATTCTTTTGAAGTATCTATCCAACTGCTCATCTGTACCTCTTAGTGTTTGGATCATATAGTACACTGCATATACTGCTACTGCTACACCAGATAAAATTACTCCCATCATAGCCCAACTAAATCCTTTGGCAGGTAAAGTAGCCATCACGATTGGGCCAAATAAGAACTGGGCTACGGATGCTCCTAAGGCTAATTGGTATCCAATGCGTTTTACTTTGGCTCTGGTGAAAACTTTAAAGTATTCTTCAAAAGGATAATTCTTACGTCCCATATACCAAGTGATAAATAGACCTGTCAGAGCCAAGGAAGCACAGATAAAATGGAAGTATCTCGGGAACACATTTGGCAGTGCTAAAGCGGATAAGAATCCTCTTACACTCATCCATTTTTCAGGGAATAACATTAAGTTTATATTCACTAAGAAGATTAGGGGAATGAATAGAAACATTGCTACAGCCAAGGCATTGATAGAGATGTGTAACAGTTTCATGTTTGACATCGCTTCCCAAGTATATTTGTGTAAGTAGGTCAACAGAAATACTATCGCAACTAATGGGATGATCAATATCCACATAATCCCTGTCAAGGAGTTTGCAGTATAGAAATAGATCGTATACAGTGCATTGATACTTAGCAATGGCGCTACCCCCAGTACTACGGCTAATGATTTGTTTACAGTTATTGTCGCTGCTATTTCTTGAGCAAGTACATCGTATTCTTTGTTTTTAAGTCCTTTGATTTCAGCCCATAATGTCGCTATAGAGCCGCCTACCATTAGGTTTACAAATACAATATGAGCCAAGAATGACACAACTAATAGAATGACTAATAGCCACTCTGGTAATGGTAAATCTAAGGGTATATCTTTTGGTAATGGAGTATTGTTCATAATTATTGTTGTTTAGATTTTTGTTCTATGAAATGTTCAACCGAATGAGTAGGGTTCAGCTGTGCACCAGCACTCTGTGCACCTTCTAAGGTCGCTCCACTCTGTTGTAGGTAAAATATATAATGTGCTAATGCGTCGAGTTCTTCTTCATTGCCTGGATAGGGAGGCATATAGGTTCTACCGTTATGCATATTCGGGATATACGCTTTCATACCATTTATATCCAAAGGTTTGCCTATGCCATACATTTTTTCGAATACGAAGATGATAGAGTTAATCCCCTGACTGGTATGACATCGAGAGCAAGCAACCATGAATACATCTTTACCAGCTTCCAACTTGTTTTCTTCCGTGATTTCAGTAATGGCTGTATAAGTAGTGTGTTTTAAGATACCATCTCGTTGTAATAAGGGATAATCTTCTTCGCGAATTAAGTTAGAGTACATATAATCTCCGATGACATAGGGTTTGCGAATAAATTCACGTACGCGTTCGAATATACCCAAGAAGCCTAAAGAAAGAACAAATGGAATAATGACCATCACAAGGTTGATTTTCTTTGGCTTCCACAGTACCCAAACGGCTAATAGTGCAAGAGAACTGGTTGCAATAAGTATTATTTTCTTTAGTAAGTCATAGTATAGTTCAAAGTCCATTGTTCCGACAGCAGTACTCATATTCGCTGTCATGGCTTCTGGTATCACATTATAGTAATGTATTGCTGCAAGTATTGACAGTGGTAACCACAATAATGTCCAAATAGCAGTAGTTTTAAGAGCCGTAGGTCTGATCGCACTCGATTTCTTAGTGAATAACATAATCAGTAAGAAACCAAAGGCTCCTGCCACGACCATAGCAGTTGGTGTTCTAAATAATAGCTGAGGTAAGTAAATAGGATTAGTCAAACCATTGATGAAGGAATGTTCTTCTATCCAGTTTCCAGGATCCATCATAAATCCTAATATCGCTACAATGATAGCCATGGTTAGCCATGAGAACGCAGATAAGAACCATCCAAATCGAATGTGGCGTTGTTTGGCACGAAGGGATTTGTTTGAGTTTTTCCAGGTGAGGAAGTATATCATGATAAAGATAACTTCTAATACAAACACGATCCATTCTGTAAACCATCCCCAGTAGAATACGCGGATTAAACTACCGATAGAGTTTGGGCTGATTAACGCCGCGGAGAACCAGATACCTACTCCAGTCATCGCTCCCATTGTGGTCGTAATAACAAAACCTACCATCATCATACGTTGAACCATTTTGTCCCAAGCTAAATCAGTGATTTCATCTGAACCACTTTTTAGTACTCCTTGCTGTTCTAACAGTGTTATATAGGGAATGAATCCAACGGCTAACCCGTGGTTTATAAATACGTGAATAATCGCAATCATCGCAATGAGAAAGCGGTCATTCAACCAGTCTAAATGAAATAGAGGAAAATCCATAATGTCTTATTTTTCAGCAAAATTAGAACCTTAGCTACTGAAAAATATTACACTAAACGTGGTGATATTTACACTAATCAATTTTGACTAGTCTGAGAATGCGGAAAGTGATTTATTAAATCAATTATTTACTTTGTTTTCTAAATTCTTCTGGTGATAATCCTGTGTTCTTTTTGAAAAAACGCGAAAAATAGGCATTGTTTTTGAAGTCGAGTTCATAGGCAATTTCTGTGATTGTGAGATCCGCATTGACTAATAGCCGTTTGCATTCCAGGATGACTCTATTGCGGATTACTTCTCCAACAGTAATCCCCAGAACTTTCTTACATTGCGTGTTTAAGTGATTAGGTGTGATGTGGAGCATTTCTGCATACTCACTTGGCAATCTTTTTTCAACAAAGTGCTTTTCAATAAGTCTTTCTAAGTTTTTTACGATAAACTGAGTACCTTTTGTTTCGTTGTGCTCTTCTATATCAAAGACTTTCTTTACAAGAAACAGTTGAGTTTCTAAAAATAATTCAAGCATTAAAGCTTTCATATAATCTTTTTGGAGCGGTTGATTTTCTAAGTAAGCGTAATATATTTTCTCAAATTTGCTGTGAAGTGTTTCATAGCACTTCTCACATGAGAATTTTGAATAATGTGCGTTGCCACTGAAGAAAGTAAATTCATTTAGGTAGTTCGGATTCACCAAGAAAGTACGCAAAAAGTTATCATTAAAATTGATTAAAAAACCTGTAGTACCTGGTTCAAATTCCCATTTGTGTACTTGAGATGGGTTCAAGTAGAATAAACATTTTTCTTCGATTGAGAATTTTTCAAAGTCAATAGAGTGTACTCCCTTGCCTTCAGATACAAACAAGATTTGATAAAATGCATGTCTGTGCGGTGAAGATACCATATTAGGTCTATTAGAAATGTATTCTTCCAATCTATATACCACACAGTCTTGAGTGATGTTGTTGTTGTCGAGTAAGTTACAGATGTTGTATATTGGAATACTATTGTTCTCCATATTGCTAATATTTTGTACAAAGATAGGAATATGTTAAATCTTATGGTCAGTGTATGCATAGAAATAAGTTATGATGTGATTTAGATTTAGTACTTTAGATTAGTATAAACTGAAACACGAATTAGGATGGAAATAAAGATAACTACAGAGATAGATGATCATAATGCAATGGCGATTAAGGAGATATTATCTTCTTATAATGTAAGTCATACGACACATTTATCAGCTTGTATTAATGAGGCATTAGAGATTACTTTAGTGGAAGAAGGAGAGGTGATAGGCGGGATATTAGGCCGTTCACTATGGGGGACGTTAGAGATACAGAACCTCGCTGTGAAAGAGAGTCATAGAGGACAAGGTCTTGGGAAGAAACTCATGTTAGTAGCAGAGCAGGTAGCTGTAGAGCGCAACTGTAAGTATATATCACTTAATACTTTTTCGTTTCAAGCTTCTGACTTTTACCAATCTTTGGGGTATGAGATTTTTGCAGAAGAGAAGGATTATCCTTTAGGGTATTCTAAGATATATCTGCGTAAGGTGTTGATGTAGTGTTCTCTGAAAAAGAGGTAAGAACTTTTAGTACTGTGTAATGTGTTGTTTTATAGTTTGTTAAATGTTGATTAAATAAGAAGTAATGTATGTTAGATACAGTTTTTTACTCGGTTGAATAGTAGTATCTTTGCACTCCAAAATTAGATATAGTGAATACAACAATTGCTTTTATAACTCCACCGTTTACCCAGTTAAACACACCTTATCCAGCAACTGCTTACATCAAGGGATTCTTGAATACTTTGAATATTGACAGTTATCAGGCTGATTTGGGAATAGAGGTTATATTGAAATTGTTTAGTAAACAAGGATTGATAGACTTGTTCGACTATGTACATGAACACATAGAAGAAGTATCTCCTAATATACATCGTATTCTTGCTTTAGAAGAGGACTATATCTCTACTATCGATGCTGTGATAGCTTTCTTACAAGGAAAGAACTCTACATTAGCACATGCTATCGTACAAGAAGATTATCTTCCTAGGGCATCTCGCTTTGAACAATTAGAAGAGTTAGAATGGGCATTCGGAAGTATGGGAATACAAGATAAGGCGAAACACCTATCTACACTGTACTTAGAGGACTTGTCTGATCTCATTGTCGAGACGGTAGATACCAACTTTGGGTTTAGTAGATATGCGGAGCGATTAGGTCGTTCTGCTCATACGTTTGATGAGATGTATGAGGCACTACATCAACCTTTGACTTATATCGATGAGATTACTCTTGATTTATTACAACAGCTAATAGATAAGACTAATCCTAAGATAATGGGATTCTCTGTACCCTTCCCAGGTAATTTATACAGTAGTTTTAGATGTGCTCAATACATTAAGAAGAACTATCCTCATATCAAAATCACGATGGGAGGAGGGTTTCCTAATACTGAGTTGCGTTCGTTAAAAGATGTACGTGTATTTGAGTTCTTTGACTTTATCACTTTAGATGATGGAGAGGCTCCACTGGAGAACTTGATTCTATATGTAGAAGGAAAGATAGCACAAGAGGAGTTAAAGCGTACGCTTATTGCTAAGGACAATGAGGTAGTGTATATCAATAATCCGCTGAAGCGTGACTATAAACAGGCTGAGGTAGGTACTCCTGATTATTCAGACTTATTGCTGACAGAGTATATTTCTGTGATTGAAGTTGTGAATCCAATGCATCGTATGTGGAGTGATGGTCGCTGGAATAAGCTAACAATGGCACATGGATGTTATTGGGGTAAATGTACTTTCTGTGATATTAGTTTAGACTATATCAAGGTATATGAACCAATAGCGGCTAAGCAGATTGTAGACCGTATGCAGACATTAATTGAGCAGACGGGAGAGACAGGCTTTCACTTTGTCGATGAGGCAGCACCGCCAGCCCTAATGCGCGAGGTAGCGTTAGAAATCATCAGACGTAAGCTAACAGTATCTTGGTGGACGAACATCCGCTTTGAGAAGAGCTTTACGAAAGACTTGTGCTTATTATTAAAAGCTTCAGGATGTGTGGCAGTATCAGGAGGATTAGAGGTAGCCTCAGATCGATTATTAAAATTAATAGATAAGGGAGTTACGGTAGAGCAAGTAGCCCGTGTGAATAGAAACTTTACGGAGGCTGGTATCTTAGTGCATGCCTATCTGATGTATGGTTTCCCAACACAGACGGCACAAGAGACAATAGACAGCCTTGAGATGGTGCGTCAGTTGTTTGAAGCAGGAGTAATGCAATCGGGCTTTTGGCATCAGTTTGCGATGACTGCTCATTCACCAGTAGGTATGAATCCAGAGGAATACAAGGTAGAGCGCGTAAACGCTGAGATGGGGACATTCGCTAATAACGATGTACCGCACGTAGAAATGAATGGAGCGATACACGATAAGTTCTCTTTTGGACTAAAGAAGTCACTGTTTAACTTTATGCATGGGATGTGCTTTGATATGCCATTACATGAATGGTTTGATTTTAAAGTACCTCGTACGAGTATATCACCTGATTATATCTTTACTTGTCTAAATGATGAGCCTTTAACAGTATGTAAACCGAATCAGAAAGTCGTATGGTTAGGGACATTCCCTTATATCGAGTACTTTGAGAAAAAGAAGAAAAACAGAGTGTTTGAAATGGCTCAATTGGTATTCTATACTAAAAAAGAGACGATAGGTGTAGATGTAGATAGAATGGTAGGAGATTGGTTTGTACATTTTGTGGAGACTTTGAAGGAGAAAGCTTCTCAGACGATGACTTATCAAGAAATGAAAAAGAGCTTTGAGGAGTTTACGAATGAAGACTTTGAACTATTCTGGTATTCTAAACCAGCACAAGCATTAAAAGATATGGCACTACTAGTGCTTTAGATATAGAAAGCCTCGCATTTGCGAGGCTTTTTTAGTTATAGTTGTTTAGAATGTATTATTAAACAAGCCTTTATTTTTTTTAACTAATAAATGGTAAAACAACACAGACAAATAAAGTAATGAAGTATAGTACCCATTCATACCAGCGCATAGGATCTGTAGAATACTTTAATCTCGCATAAATATTTGAAATCAATAATGGGAGTACACTGAAAATAAGTATGATAAAATGTATAAACTCTGATACATCAATAAAATAGAAGACTATTCCTAAAAGAGCTAATACTATACCCGTACAGCGGACTGTGCGGTTAATTATATTAACAGTAGAGGTGATGTCATAAAGCTTTTTGCGCTCTTCTGATAATGTATTGTAACCTGCTAACATACTGTCAGCATTAGTAGGTGTTAGAATAAAACTAATTCCTATATACATTATAGCGATAACAAAATATACGGTCATATTATTTCTTTATAAAGTTAACAATAGTAGGTACTAGTTCAGCGTGAAGAGGCACATCAGGCTTCTTGTATAATGCTAAGTTCTCCTCCTCTTTTACAACTGTTTTTAGTACGTGATTCATTCCTTTTAACGTGATAAGAGTAGCAGTAGGTACAGCTTGTTTTAAGTTGTCTCCCTGATCTGTCTTGACCTGTAAGTCCTTATCCCCTTGTAAGATTAAGATCGGTTGTTTTACTTTTTTAAGTTCTACAGTAGGATCGTAATTCATCCAAGAGATAAGGTAAGGCTGAACAGAAGTGCGATATAAGCTTTGTAGCATAGGAGGGATGCTATCTACTATTTCGCCTTTTCTAAGTTTAGCATGAATGTCTTCTATTGATTTCGCAAAGAAAGGTGCTTGCGCTGTTATCTGTTTATACAGTGTTTTATCTATTGTCTCTCCTGGCCCTTGTAGTGAGATAAGCTTAGATACAGTACTATTGTCTTGACTAGCCAATGTAGCGACTAAAGCTCCTTCGCTATGTCCTATCAATACAATATTTGGATAGTCCCTTTTGAAGTAATCAATAACAAGGTTGAGGTCTTTTACGTTATCATCAAAAGTTACATCAGCTTCATTCATTGTCTGGTTCTTCATTTGAGCAAACATCCTCTTGTTATACGTGAAGGTGTTAATACCATTCTCTTTTAGTCCTTGAGCAAGGTATTTATAGGAGTTCGCATTTACCCCTGCAGGATTGTTTCCATTCTTGTTAGTAGGGCCAGAGCCCGCTATTATAATGGCAAGTTGTTTACTGTCTTTATTCGCTAAGTATAAGTCTCCATCAATTTCACTGTCTACCTGAATAGCTGTTTGTGCAAAGCTAAATGAAGTAGCAAAGCATACGATAAGTGTAGTTAATAGTTTTTTCATAGTGTTGTTGTGTTGATTAATATAATGTAGTGATTAGTCTTGTCAGAGTATCTACAAGTAAGATGATTAGTACGAAGACAATAATCATATATTTCTTTTTGAGATTTGTAGCTAGTTTGAAACCTTGGTAGATATAGTATCCAAAACCAACTAGACATAGAATACTAGCAAATGACGTAATGATAAGATACACAAAACCTTGTGGATTACTTTTGAACAATATTTCAGGATTAGCAATATTGTCAATAAGTTGAAGAGAGAAATCACTTAGGTAGCCATTGATATCAAATAGTACACTTATATCTAGACATATACGTGCAATCAATACAGTGTTGAGTATATCTATTAGTCGAGTCTTTTTGTTGATGATTTTTCCAAATACGAATAAAGCAAGTGTCATTACTATTGTTGTGATAACAAAGTCACTCAAGGTTTGGGCAAGTGTAGGTGCTGACTTGAGAGCTATTTGTTTTAGAATTGCTATACTACGCATATGAGTTAATAGTTGAAGACAACTAATAACTACTCCAGTTAGTACACCGATTGCTAAGAGTGTTTTCTCTTGTACGTTTTCAAATGGTTTAAGAATGTAGTTTTTGAGTGTCATAAGGTTGGTTGTTTATAGTGAGTTATTCTTTTTTCTGTAATTCTTGAATATGTTCTATCATATCATCAAGTTTATTTCGGACAGTAGGGTAACTGATATTCATCTGTAATGCCATTTGTTTTAGACTCCCACTGTTTAAAAAGAAGGCTAAGATAAACTCCTGTTCCTCTTTACTCAGCTGTAAGAGTAGGGGCAAAGTGAAGTTACCATTGACGATAGTCTGACAGTGCTCACAAGATAGCTGAGTGACCTTTAGTTCACTTTCACAACTCGGACAATGTATAGGAAGTTTGGGTTTAATTGACATAATATGAATAGTTTGTTTAATTTTGTTCAAATCTAATTTAATAAAATTAATATTTATATCAAAATAGTTAATTAAAATAAAGAGCTTTTAGATTTCTATGAACAAAAAAATCCCAAGTATAATACTTGGGATTTTAGTATGTAAGAAATTATAGGTCTCTTAGTATGCAGATACAGGTACAGGTACCTCCGCTGCTTCTGCTGCTTCAACTGCTGCTTCTGCTGCAGGTACACCATAATCATAACCGTAGTTATCATGATAATAACTCTCACTATTAAACTCATTGTAAGGGAATAAATTACTTACAGTTATCTTGTTGATAGTTAAAGGATTTAGACTGCTATCGCCTTTTTTCACTTTAGCTTCCATAACGAATAGTTCTTTGTGATCTTCATTCAAAATCTTTACAGTAAGATTTCCTTTTTTACTGGTTAACAGTGTATAGTTACTTGGTGATTCACTGTAATAGTTATATGCATTTTGGTTTAGGTCATTAATAGCCACAGTACCATCTGTTAGAACTCCATCTTTAAAAGTAGCTTGATATTTTATTTTGCCACTTTCGAAGTATTGATACTGACCATCTAAGTAGTTGTCTTTGACATTGTATTTATAAATAGGAGTTCCAGTTGTACTGTCATTAATAGTTCTACTAAAAGTGGCACTATTTTCATATTCTTCATGTAACACTAAGGTAGTTGGGGTCTTTCCATCTATATCTAATAGATACATTTTTTTAGCTTGAATTATTCCATTTACATATTCAGTAGTGTTGTAGTACATATAGTCTATCGAAGTAAGCGTTCCTTCGTATGGATAGCCATTATGATAAACTAAAGTTGATAGTACTTCTCCTTCATTGTCATAATATGTTGTTGCTCCGTGTAATACTCCTTCTTGATATTCAGCGATAGACTGCAACACATTATTACTATATATCTCTGATTTTGTTAAATTACCTTGATTGTCGTAGTAATTGATCGTAACGATTTCATCACTATGAACATATTTTACTATTTCTTTACCTACTTTTAGTCCTTTTTTATAAGTTGTTTCTGTTAGGTAATATAAGTCATTTTCCCATACAGTTCCTTCAAAAGCAGCTCCATCTTTGTAAGTAGCTGTGGAGATTATCTCTCCTTTTTCACTATAGAATTTTCCTTGCTTATTATAATCGATATCAGCTTGTAAATAATATGTCGAATTTGTGTTTTGTTTTAAAGCATATATTTTTTTAGCTAAGGTCTTCCCATCTTTGAATTTAGTGATAGCAGATATTTGCTTATCGTAAGTAAAATCAACTAAAGTACCTGTCTGTGTCAAATGATCGTATATACCTAATTCCTTTCCTGTCTTATCATAGAAAGTTTGTTTGATAGGAGAATAGGTGTAGGTTGCAGGCGAATATTGTGAAATGCTTGCCTTATTTCCATTGTTATAGTATTCTACTACTTTAGAAATATTTTGATTTTGATAAAACGTTTCTGAACTAATCGTAGATTGACCATTAGTAGTTTCATAAGTAGCTTCGTAGACTAATTGTTCTTTTTCATACTTGGAAATACTCGAAATCAGATCATTACTCATCGTATACTGCGTACCAGATATATTGACAACGCCGCCATACATAGGTTCTTCCTTATACGTTAATCTACCTAACTCTTTTCCCTTTGTATCGTAATAGATCGAAAGGTTGTTTTTCGTAATTTCAAATGGTTTGCCATTAGAATATAATTCTATGCGCTCTACTATTTTGGCGTTTTTGTAAGTAATTGTTAAGTTATCACTATAATCTGTTCCATCCTTAGGGGTATATCCATCAGTATCATAAAGTAATTGACTTTTTAGAGTTCCATCTTCATTATAGAATTCCTTCTTAAGAGTCTGATAGTTTTCATTGCTATAGATAATGCTTTTGACTGTATTGTTTTTTGGAGTAACATAGTAATCTTCTGATTTGATCATTACATTGTTCTTATAATGATATACTGAATAGATATCATCAGGATTATTGTCATAGACATTAAAGTAGTATTGAACACCTTCACTTTTAGTTGAGTATCCATCGCTATCCAATTCGCTTCTGTATGTACCTAAGAGCTTTCCATTTTTGTCGAAATATTCTTCTGTAGTTATGTTATTAGAAACGACTGATTTACTTTTAATTTGTCCTGTTGTATAGAAATTAGTAGTTTGTAATATCTTAGAATCAGTATATTTAGAGACAGATTGTACACTAAAATTACTATAGTTAATAGTCACTGACTCTCCTTCTACCAATTGTCCCTCTTGATATGTAGCAGCATACGTTGACACGCCATTTTCATCGAAGTATTCTTCTGCAGAAGGATAGTTGTTTTCGTCAAATTGATAGGTTAATTTATTTTTGTCATTTTTAGGGTTAATAACCTCGTATTTATAATAAACACCATCTTCTACTTCAATGTAAACATATACACCATTCCAATTGAATAAAGCTTCTCCAGAATATACATTGTTATCATAGTATTCACAATTGTATACTTTACCATTGCGAGGATCAATACTTGTTAATTTTGTGATTGAATTGTTTTCATCATAGGTAAAAGTTGAATTTACTTTACCGTTTGTATCGAAGTATTGTACATCACCTTGGTATAAGGCTGTAGCGTTTCCTTCCATGAAAGTACCATTTCCTTTGCTTTCTATCTTATTTGTTTTAGCATTGTAAACCTCGATAGTTTTAAGGTCTGTATTACCTTTGATAGGTTTAGCAATTTTAAAAAATTTAGCATCTTTCTTTTGTACGATATAATCATAGCTATCTACCCAAATTGTGTCTTTGGCTACCTGGCTAAATACTGGAGTAGCGAAAAGGATAGCTAAAGGGAGAATCTTTTTAATCATAGACTTATACTTTAAGTGATTTTATTTGTTTTGATAGGGTAAAAGTAAAGAAGTATTGAGTAATATTTTCTCATATTGGCAATAATTTATAAGATCAGAACTAAAATCACTACTTTCAGCGATTCGTCAATGAGTTGCTTATTTTGTGTATTATTATTGTGCTTTATGCTTTTGGGGATAATAAATATAGAACAGATAGTGTAAATCGTCAGCAAAAAGTGGACAATTAAGATAC
>NZ_WMJX01000140.1 GCF_009711045.1 Myroides albus
TAGGTTAGGTGAAACGATTGTACTTTCCTTTTTGTTTTTAAGTAGCTTAACTGTAGGAGGTGTTAAAAGGTTCTCTTCAGTATATACTATGGTTTTAGCATCTTGACTTATTAAATTATGAATTTGTGAAGTTTTAGTCAGCGATGTATTATTGGCTTTTTTTAGAAGTTCAAGTTTATCTTTTTGTAAAGAATAGATCGCAGTTCCTTTTATACTTGTTGAAACAAAAATAATGGGTTTGGCAGTATTAATAAAGGTATTATCATAGTTTTCAAAACGAACGTCGTTTCTTGTATGTATTAAGCTCTTCAATTTAAAATTGGATAGTTTTTGATGCTGGTTTTTAGTAAGATT
>NZ_WMJX01000141.1 GCF_009711045.1 Myroides albus
TCTGTAGAGAAATCATCGTTCACTTTGATATGTATGGTAATTGGTGTTTCTGGACTTGAAACCTTACTCATTAACGCATACATCTCTTCAAAATCGTAACGCATAACTACGTAATCTATCTGTTTTGTTCCCTTTTTATTGATATTTAATCTCGTAAACACTGGAATAGCCTTAGCCCTTCCCTTGAAGGGATTCAATGGGTTCTCCTTAAAAAACAAAATAGGATTAACTCTTTCTGCATTGTACATTTCAACCTTATACTGATAAACTTCATAGCCCTTAGGTAAATCCCACTTTAACTCCCAATTAAATCGCGTGCGATACTTATCCCAGATACCCAGAGGAAGTCCGT
>NZ_WMJX01000142.1 GCF_009711045.1 Myroides albus
CTACTAATAAAAAGCCACTTCAAATGAAGTGGCTTTTCTCTTTTATAACTTCTCGACTATTTCTAAGCTTAATTTACTCCAAAGAGGAAACACACTGATATCAGAAACAAACAAGCCACGCTATTCTGAGCAAAAGAATGCATCCCTCTCCGTCTATACAGTGAAAAAAAGCATTAAACAAACTTTAACACCTTCCCAAAAATAACAAACAACAATTTAAATGTCAGATATTTAAACACAAGAAAACTGTTAAACTAAAATAAAAAATAGAATGTCTGGCAGAATAATATTGTGTACCCCAAATAAACGCATTACATTTGCACCACAATATCGCGGGATAGAG
>NZ_WMJX01000143.1 GCF_009711045.1 Myroides albus
AATAGCCTTGATAAATAAATGATAGATTTTATGTTCTAATCCTTCTTGATTGACGATTGTTCTTAAATCCTGTACAACTTGATTGTGCTGATAATGTTCAATTTGATTGATTGAATACCCACTAGCAGTCAATAAAGAAAGATCTTTTTCTTTTATATTATCGGGTTGTAGTTGATAGGTATAGAACTTTTTATCGCTATCATAAGCTACTGTATTTTTATGTAAATAAACTTTAGATAGAATCTTGGTTAGTTTTGGATCGATCATGATAGTTGGATTGTGCTAGAATAGTGCTAAGGTATTTAAAATTTCACTTGCTCTACTTTTTAATCCGATCATTTC
>NZ_WMJX01000144.1 GCF_009711045.1 Myroides albus
ACAATCACATCCTCTGAACCAATCATATAAAAAACGGGGATGTTGGTGTTTTTCAATACATCAATGCGGTCTTTTGACACTAAATCACGCTCCAGATAGCCAAGTAAAAAAGGGAAACGAGTAGCATGTCTTTTCTTTGTGTAACCGACTCTCTTTACTTCTTTTCTATACACTTTCCAAAACCTTTTTTCTTCTTGATGGGCAATGGCAAAATCAATTAACTCCGAACATATATTCTCTTTTTCTTCGCGTGTATTGTAGAGAAAGTAATCATTAAATATATTTTCACTGTTTTGTAATTGATAGAGGAATAGTTGTTTACCTGTAACAACGGGAGCAGC
>NZ_WMJX01000145.1 GCF_009711045.1 Myroides albus
TAGAACACGCCTATGCTATCCTAGCTGAGAGTTTGTTGAGTCAGAATAAGCTTCCACAAGCAGTGGAAACACTAAATGTAATTAGAACAAAAAGAGGACTGCTCCCGCTTTCAACCAACATCGCTAAAGTAGAACTCGAACAGGAATTCTTACAAGAAATGTACAGAGAGTTTTTTACTGAAAATGGACATCGTTTTTATACTCTTAAACGACTCAATCAACTAAGTCAAATAAAAGAAGTTAAACCGAATTGGAAAGAGTACAACAGTCTATTTCCAATTCCCGAAAAACAGCTGCTAATTAATACAAACCTTAATCCTCAAAACAATGGTTAT
>NZ_WMJX01000146.1 GCF_009711045.1 Myroides albus
GAAATTGTGATATTTCCAGTTGTAGCATCTTTAGAAACAACTACACTACCTGTAGCTTGAGTAATAAATTTGTTCAATTCCTTCTTAACGCTTTCGTCTTTAAGAATCTCTTCGAAGTTATTGATTACATCACTAGATACGGTTATTTGAGTCGCAGAGATTTTTCCTGTCTCATCTACATAATTATAAGCAATCAACTTATTGTTTGCATTGTCTGTACCTCTGGCCAATGATGTCAAAGTCTCTGCAAAGAGAACTTCTGCATTGCCTTCTTTACCGTCTTTAAATTTCTTAGCCAACTTAACCTCAGATGTGTTTTCTGTAGCTGATTGATC
>NZ_WMJX01000147.1 GCF_009711045.1 Myroides albus
TAGAACACGCCTATGCTATCCTAGCTGAGAGTTTGTTGAATCAGAATAAGCTTCCACAGGCAGTGGAAACACTGAATGCAATTAGAACAAAAAGAGGGCTGCTCCCACTTTCAACCAACATCGCTAAAGAAGAACTCGAACAAGAATTCTTACAAGAAATGTACAGAGAGTTTTTTACTGAAAATGGACATCGTTTTTATACTCTTAAACGACTCAATCAACTAAGTCAAATAAAAGAAGTTAAACCAAATTGGAAAGAGTATAACAGTCTGTTTCCAATTCCCGAAAAACAGTTACTAATTAATACAAACCTTAATCCTCAAAACAATGGTTAT
>NZ_WMJX01000148.1 GCF_009711045.1 Myroides albus
GTGTTAAAGTCATCCGAGTTGAAAGGCAACTCCACTACATTATCCCACTCTCCCTGATCGTTTAGACTCGCTTTGTAAATCTTCAATAGCGTATCGTCTTGTTTATTTCTCTTTTTCTTTCCGCTTTTCTTTGAGTTATTGCGCGTAAAGTACATCGTCTTTCCATCTTGAGTAAACACCGCTGTAGCGTCGTTTACCTTTGAGTCCAATGCTTTGGATAACTTCACTGGCTCTGAAAAGCTACCATCGGGATTGATCTCACTTGCATACAAACTTGTGTAACTCTCGTTTGTCCATTGATGTCTTTTACTCTCTCTTGTATCTTGAGTTTCTCT
>NZ_WMJX01000149.1 GCF_009711045.1 Myroides albus
AACAACAAATGGTAGATTGGATTAAAAGACAATAGGATGCCAATCTTCTATCATTTAATTTAGTACTAATCAAATCATTTATATTACTTATGATCAAAGTTATTACGGTGCTTTTATTTGCTGTGGCCACCTTGTTTTCAAACGCTCAAGAGGCAACTGTCGAAAAGCAAATAGCATCTTATATGATTCCATTCGAAAAGGTGGATCAAGCTTCATTTGAAGCAATTGCCCAGCGCATTGGGGATAGCGAAATAGTCATTTTGGGTGAATCCGGTCATGGGGATGGTAAAACCTATGAGGTTAAAGCGGAACTTGTTCAA
>NZ_WMJX01000015.1 GCF_009711045.1 Myroides albus
GACTATGAGAGTGCCGACAAGTACTTGGCTGAATTTGCTCGTATTGAGCAAGAGGATAGTCGAGGAAAGTTGTTTATAGCTGATAAGGATACTTACCTTGATGAAATAAACGCGACTATTAAGCGATATGACGTGAAGCCTTTACCAATCAATAGCGAGTACTCTGATTATGGGTCAGCATTGTTGGACAATAAGCTTGTATTTACCTCGGCAAGAGATACAGAAAGTACAAGAGAGGGAAAAAGACACAAATGGACCAATGAGGCCTTTACAAGTCTATACTTCTCCGAAGTAAACGAAAATGGTGAGTTTTCTGAACCGGAGTTATTTGACAAATCTGTCAAAACAAAGGTTAACGAAGCTTCTGCTGTTTTTACTAAAGATGGGCAAACCATGTACTTTACGCGTAATAACTTCAAAAAAGGCAAGAAAGTTCACAATGAACAGTACAGCATCTTACTCAAATTATACAAGGCAAGTAGGTTAAGTGATGGTACGTGGTCTGAAGCAGTGGAGTTGCCATTCAACTCAGATGATTTCAATACAGCTCATCCTGCGTTGTCTCCTGATGAAAAGCTCTTGTATTTTGTCTCAGATAGAAAAGAGAGCCTTGGGCAATCTGACCTTTTTAAAGTTGCAATCAACGATGACGGTTCATTTGGTGAGCCTGTTAATTTAGGAAGTCAAATAAATACAGAAGGAAGAGAAACATTCCCGTTTGTATCTCATGACAATTTCTTATACTTTTCTTCAGATGGCCGCCCTGGTCTTGGAGGATTGGATATTTATAAAGCTAAGATTAACGTAGATGGTAGCCTGTCTAAAGTTGTTAATGTTGGAGCACCAATTAATAGTCCTGGTGATGACTTCGCCTTTTTTATCAATGATAAAAACCGCAAAGGTTTCATTTCTTCTAATAGAGAAGCTGGTATGGGTGGAGATGATATTTACTTCTTTCAAGTAGTGGATTGTAAACAACAAATCAGAGGTAAGGTATTTGATAACAGTACAACTTTTGTTATCCCAACTGCCACTGTTGTTCTATATGACAATAACTACAAAGAAATCGGTCAGTATAACGTAGATGAGAATGGTGCTTATATCACTGAATCACTACCGTGTAACTTCAAGTTTAGATTAAAAGCAAGTGCACAGGGATATAACACCAATGAAGTTACAACAGTACTTGGCCGTGAATTTGACGCTTTTAATGAAGTGAATATCGGACTTGATCCGATTGTGGAGAAGATTGAAAAAGACGATGACTTGTTCAAGAAGTTGAAATTAGAGCCAATTTACTTTGATTTTGACAAGTCGAATATTCGTCCTGATGCAGCAATTGAATTAGCAAAAGTTGTGGAAGTCTTGCAAATGTACCCTCAACTTAAAATAGATGTTCGCTCGCATACCGATAGTCGTGGTAACGATGCTTATAATTTGAAACTATCAGATAGACGTGCCAAATCTACAATCAGCTGGATGGTTAAACAAGGTATTCAGAGTGATAGAATATCTGGTAAAGGATATGGTGAATCACAGTTAGTGAATAAGTGTAAGAACAATGTTCCTTGTACTAAAGCACAACATCAAGAGAACAGAAGAAGTGAATTTATTATTTTAGATATTTAACCACTTGATTATGCATAGTTAGGTCTTTGGATCTACTTTGTAAGGAAATAACCTAAAGGAGTTGCTGAATTATTTAGCAACTCCTTTTTTTGTACCCATTAGGGAGATGAAATAAGATAAAAAGTACCTAATTATCTTAATAAATATCTAAAAAGTACCAAATATGGAATATTTCGAAAAAAGAAAGCGAATTATACTTTAAAAAATTAAGGACTAACAAAAAAATATTATCAAAAAAGGCTATCATTTAAAATAGAGATTAACATCTATTTCTACATATTCGCAAAAAGACATTAGTTCATCATTTTTATAGACTTTTTAAGGAAAAAAATTAGCAGAGCCTAAGAGCTTTGTCTACTTTTGTAAAGTGATAAATGAATAAGAGGTAAATACTTAACTCTTTCGTTTATATCTATTTGAGTTTGTCTACATCTTATAAGACCTTACTCTTTTTTAATTTGAACTATTATAGAATCAATTTCTATTAAGTTATATGTTGTTTCCTTATAAAAGCTCTAAATCACTTAGAGCTTTTATTTTTTTATGATGTAATGAAGTATTGTCTTGCTCTTTTCATATCTCATCCTGATAAATCACCGTAATTTAATATACGCCCTCTAATCTTAACAATAGGGTAAAAGTCAGTTAATATTGCACATTTACTTTTGTGTATTGATTCAGTAGTGGTTTTGTACTATCTAATTTTCAGAATGCGAAGAAGGGATATACAAGCCATCATTACTCTTATAAACCAATAAAAAGATGAAAAAAAGATTTTACACTCTTGCTTTTGTATTGACTGCAGTTGTTGCAGTAGGACAAAATAGCGTAAAAGGGTATGTATTTGTAGACAAAAATCAAAATGGCAAAAAAGAAAGAAAAGAAGAAGTACTTTCGGGCGTTAGTGTATCAAACGGAGTTGATGTTGTACAAACAGATCATAAGGGGTTTTACGAATTACCTTTAACAGGCGATAACCAGATATTTGTGATTAAACCAAGTCAATATACTACAGCTGTTGATCAGTACAATTTACCGAAAACTTATGTAACTCATAAGCCGAAAGGATCGCCTAAAGGCACTCAGTACGAAGGGGTGGCTCCAACGGGTAAATTGCCAAAAGAAGTCAATTTTGCCATGATAGCACAAGAGGAGTCTGCTGAGTTTAAAGCTTTTATTTTTGGAGATCCACAACCTTATAGTTTACAAGAATTGGATTATTTTAAAAAGGCAATTGTCGATGAGGTCAAACACAAAACAAAGGGAATATCATTCGGGATTAGCTTAGGAGATTTAGTGGGAGATAAGTTAGACTTGCATACACCTTATAAGGATGTGATGAAGCAAGTGGGCTTACCGTGGTATAACGTCATGGGAAATCACGATATGAACTATGAGGCAACAGAAGATATATACTCTGACGAAACTTTCGAGAAAAACTTCGGACCGGCAAACTATGCTTTTAATTATGGAGAAGCACACTTTATCGTATTAGACGATATTCTATACCCACATCCTATCAAGAAGAAAGGATATTTAGGAGGTTTTAGAAAAGATCAAATAGCGTTTGTCAAGAATAATTTAAAGTACGTAGACAAGGATAAACTTGTCGTAATCTCTTTACATATTCCTTTGTTTATCGGAGGCGAAAAGCACTTTGATCAAGAATCAAGACAAGAGTTGTTAGATGTGTTAAGTGGTCATGAGAATATTTTGGTATTATCAGCTCATACGCATTATCAAATGCACCAATTCTATACCAAGGAGCATGGATGGTCAGGAGTTAAGCCGATTCACGAATACAATGTAGGAACTACCTCTGGAGATTGGTATTCTGGAGAGTTTAACGAGTTAGGGGTTCCTGCTTCTACCATGAGAGATGGTACGCCAAGAGGGTATGCTACTTTAGTTGTAAAGGGGAATGAGTATGCACTGGATTATAAGGTTTCTGGAGAATCTGAAGATTACAAGATGGAATTGTTCATGCCAAAGGTTATGGCAGACAAAAGAGCAGGTAACTATCGCGTTTATGCTAATGTCTTCATGGGAACAGAGCGCGATCAAGTGGAGTACAGAGTCAATGAAGGACAATGGAAGAAAATGAATAAAGAGAATGGGGTAGATCCAGCTTTTTATGCAGAAGTACAAAAATATGACTTGACAGATGAACTACTTGGAGGTAGAAAACCTTCAAATCCAATTAACTCATCACATCTATGGAGTGCTAAATTACCTTTCAATATTGGAGTTGGTGAGCATACGGTCGAAGTAAGAGTAAAAGACATGTTTGGTAGAGAGTACACAGAAAAGAAAACCTACAGAATAGAAAAGAGTAAGTATTAAATTTTTTCATAAGGTGTTATCTTTTAAAAAGTCTATTGGCTTTTAAAAGAATATGCCTACGCAAATTCGTTGTGTTAAAGTAGCCCAACAGCATCTGCTGTTGGGCTATTTGTTTAGGGTATAAAAGACTTTATTGTTTTTCGGCATTTGATTTAGCAAGTAGTTTTTGAACAAAACTGATCTTTTGTTTGCCATACATCGTACTGCTTAGGGTGTCTATCTCGGCCCACATTTCCAATTTTTCCATGCACATTAGAATATTGCACAGCAAGTAAAACCGAGTAATTTCAGTGAAGTGATTGACGTATAGTCTTGTCACTCCCTGCATGCACAGCGTTTCTAAATCTTCTCTTTCCTTGTTGTAAAAATGTTTTTCTATGTTCTCTTTACTCACCATACTCTCAGAGCTATCTCCTAGTAAATGAGCAATCGATGACAGTGCCTCTTTGAAGCAGGAAAGTGCAAGTTCATAGCCTTGGCAATAATAGTAAGCTATTCCTTTGTTGAAAAAGTTCTGTACTGAATCTTCTTCCTGTTCACAGAGTTTACACGCTTCAATGTATCTCTTTTGCAGAAGTAATAACACTATCAATTGCTCGTCAGAACTTGTAATTTGTTGCAATTCGTAACTTCTATTTTCGAGTTTCATAATTACAGTATTTAATGTTATTCTATTTTTTCTACTTTAAAGTTACTCCTTTTTTGAATTAATATCAATACCTGAACTTTGTTAAGCTTTGGTTTGAAAAGAGAGAATAATCTGTATTCAAGAAATTAGCAAGTAATGTAATAAGTGTCAAAAGGGTGTTTTCACTATATAGCTCAAAGTCGTGAGACTTTGCGCAGCAGTTTTTAGTTTTCAGTTCCCTAAATATCCACCACGCCTCCTGGCCCCTTCGCTAAAAATGTCCACCGGACATTTTCTTCACGCTTGGTCCTCCGTTCCCAGTTTTCGGTTTTCGGTTTTCAGTTCCCCGTTCCCAGTTCCCCAGACTTTGCCCGTCGGTCGCTGCGATCTTATTCAGATAATGATAGAGTTTACGGAAAACTATGAGAGCATAAAGGTATAATGTTATAAATTTGAGGTATATATTGAAGTATTGACTATGAGAAAGTTATTGTCTTTTGTTGTGATATTGTTTTTAGGAGGATCTGTTTATGCTCAAGATGTTACTTATGAACAAGTTGAGTTACCAAGTATAGGTACTATTCTGATCCCAAGTACAATGGAACTACAAAAAGGGAAGTACGAGGAGTTTAGTAAGAAGTTTGTTGAAGCAGGTACAAGAATGTTAGGAGAAGAAGTTTCTGAGAATCGCATTGTTTTCCAACCTAAGGGAATTAATGATTTTACAGAGGATGGTCTTGCTATGTATGCAAGAATTATCATAGAAACAGATATATCCGGCCCTGGAGATTATTTTAAGTTGAAGGATGTGGAAGATTTGCCTGAAAGTGAATTAGCTGAAATTAGTTCTCTTGCAGAGAATGAAATGAGGGATATGTTGTATGATACGAATTTGAAGATCGTAGAATGGTTAGGTGTTTCTATGGTGAAGATTAAAGGCTATACTATTTTCAAAATGTCTTACATCCGTCAGTTAGGCCAGAATCCCTTAGTGAAGGTTCACACATATATTTTTCAAAATTACGATAGGCAACATAGGTTGATTGTATCTTATCGCGTAAAAGATTCGGAACTATGGGAGTCATCATTTAATAAAGTGGCGAATAGTTTTCAGATCACTAACATCAGACAATAGATTATAAGTGTAAGGTCGACTAACTGTAAGTTGTCTTAATAAAGGCAAGATAGGGACGGATATAGGCGAGGTAAACATTAGGCTAAAAGCGGTCTGATGAGTATATTTACACTGAAAAAATACAAGAATTAAAATGGCAATAAAGAAGTCAGAGTTATATAGCTCAAAGTAGTGAGACTTTGGGCAGTGAAGGTTAGTGTAGTGTGCAGTTATATAGCTGAGAGTCTACAGACTTTGTACGGCGGGTTTTGTTTTTTAACTATTTGTAATTAACTTCCAAAGCTAAACCAACTTAAACACTATAGTGATGAAAAAAATAATACTTTGTATTATTACCATTTTGGCAATGATAAATTCTACTGCTCAATCTTTAGCAGACAATTTTGGGTTTGAATCTTCTAATGTAGATCTACCTACTAATTTATGGCAACAGATAGGAAGTAATAAATATACTTATACTGTTAGCGTTGATGTTGTTTAAGAAGGAAAACAGTCCCTTGTGATTAATAATCAAGACAAGCAATCATCATATGGAGATTTTGGAGGTGTGTATTTTGAGTTTCCAAATACCTATATAGGTAAGGAAATGGAACTCACTGTGTATTTAAAAACAAATGAAGTTACTGGTACAGCTGGAGTTTTTTATAAAACAGATGCTCGTATGCCTATCCAATATGCTGAGGTTAAAGGAGTCAAAGGTACTAATGATTGGCAGAAGATTAGTTTAAAGAAAGCAATTAAGCAGAGTCATATTGATCAAATAGGTATAGGCGTAATGTTGAAAGGTAGCGGTACTATTTGGGTAGATCAAGTAGAATTGAAAATTGATGGTCAAGATTATAAAAATAGTACAGTTTATACTAAACCTATCTATAAGGCAGACTTAGATAAGATGTTTGATAATGGCTCTGAAGTTGAGATACCAAGTAATTACAATGAAGAAGATTTGGATAAACTAGCTTTACTTGGACAGTTTTGGGGCTTTTTAAAGTATCATCATCCAATGATAGCTAAAGGTGAGTATAATTGGGATTATGAACTTTTTAGAATACTACCAAAGTATTTATCAGTTAAGACGAAGGAGCAAACACAGCAGATATTATTAAATTGGATTGATAGTTTGGGTACACTACCTCATTCTTCAAAAGAAATAGAAAACTCTATTGCTATGGATTGGATAAGTAAGTATGACCTGAACCATGAACTGCAAAGTAGATTAAAAACAATTGCAAATTTTCCATTAACAGAAGATCATTATTACCTTACTCAGGGTAGGTATGTTCCTATAGCAGATTATATAAATGAGCGACCATATGAGCAATTTGCATTGCCAGATACTGGTTTTAGATTACTAGCTTTATATCGTTATTGGAATATGGTAGAGTATTTCTATCCATATAAAAGTTTGATTGATAATAAGTGGTCAGAGGTATTAAGCACTCACTTAAGACCATTTATTGATGCTTCAACAGAATTAGCTTATGAATTAGCTTTAACAGCCTTGCTAACTGAATTGAATGATTCACATGCATTGTTATTAGCAGGTAATAATGCTATTGAACAATCATTAGGAGAATATCATGCACCTATACGTTTAAATAAGATAGAAGGTAAATGGATAGTCACAGAAATATACAATCCAGAATTATTGAATGGTATAGAAATTAAAGTTGGGGATGAGGTAACTCATATCAATCAAGAAACTTTAGCATCGATAGAGATTAGAAATAAGAATCGCTATCCAGCCTCTAATGATGCAGTGTATTATAGAGATTTACAACGAGACTTATTGCGCTCGCCAAAAGAGATTCTCAATATCACATACTTATCAGGAAATAAGTCTAAAAGTATTGATCTCAAATTATATAAACGCAAAGAATTAAATATATACTATACTTTCAAAGTAGATAGAACCAAAAAAGGCTATTATCTTTTAAATAATAATATAGGGTATATCACTTTAGCAAATGTAACTAATGAGGATATAGAGGAAGTAAAGAAGCAGTTTAGTGACACTAAAGGTATTATTATTGATGCTCGTAATTATCCATCTGCATTTGTACCTCATAGCCTAGGAAGCTATTTTGTCTGTAAACCGACTCCTTTTTTAAAAAATTTATTTCCTACTTTAAGCTTTCCAGGGGCTTTTGAATTTAGTAAGGAGTTAACTATAAAACCAGGAGAGACTAAGTATAAAGGAAAAGTAGTTGTTTTGATTAACGAAGTTAGTCAGAGTGCTTCAGAATACGCTATCATGGCTTTAAAAGCAGGTGATAATGTTACCTTAGTAGGAGCACATACAGCAGGAACCAATGGAGATACAGCTCAAGTAGTTTTGCCAGGTAATAGAGTGGCTCTAATAGGAGGTGCAGGAATTTATTACCCTAGTGGTAATGTTACACAACGTGAGGGGATTAAACCCGATGTAGAAGTAAATATTACTCGTAAAGGAATTATTGAGGGTAAAGATGAAGTATTAGAAAAAGCAAAAGAGCTATTGATGAGGTAGTTTTTTTATATTAAATCAACGATGAAATATTTTATCTATTGGATTTTTTCACTGTCAGAAACCTTGCTAGTATTTATTTTTATAATTTAAGGAGTCGACTTTGCGTTACAGTTTTGCTTAGCAAGTCCAGTCCTTTACCCTTTAATAATTCTTACAAATTAGAACCTCCTATTATTGATAGTTTATCTAATAGTAATATCTCTAACAAACTTTAGACAAGAGCTTTGTTTGTTGAGGCAAGTGAGCCCATCATCCTTTGGAAAACATAAACTTGTAAATGGATGTTGGTTAATGCAATGGTTCTTGCCAAGCATGAAAAAGGTTGCTTCACTACGGAGAATTGTAACAAGGTGTAATAAAGATACAATTGTATGAGTATTGGTTTGTAGAACGAGGTAATAAAGGTTTTGTTCGTTTTTTATTTCCATCTTCTTGATACTGGATAAAGTAGGAATATAGGATTGAAAGTAGGTCAGTAGCTCTTGTTTAAGCTTTCTCTCTTTCATTAGGTATTTGTAGTTATCATTACCTTCAAGAATATCGTCAATGCGAATAAGACTTTTTTCGTAGACAGGTACAATGCGATATGGTTTATTGTCATGGTTGTTCTTTTGACTGAATGCTAAAGCAACCTTGAAAAGGATAAGTAGTAGAAGTATTTGTCTCATTTTTTTTTGATAATGAATAACAATAATTGTTTGCTTTGTATAAAAACTAATTATTAAAATAAGCTTGTGTTTGTGTGGTTTTTAGTAAATATTATATTAAAGTGTTTGGTTTGTGAGTATAGTAAGGATGTTAACCTTATTTGATATTAATAATTTACACTACAGTGTATTATTTGATTAGTTGCTTTTATAAATAAAAAATGTTTCTTTATTGAAGTGTTAACTATTTTTGTATATTTGAGTGTAGTAGATTCTAGGAAAAAAGTAATTATGAAAAATTTGTATTTAATTGTATGTGGTGTATTGCTGATGGGAAGCACTACTGTCTCGGCTCAAAAAATTGAAGGAAAGATATTTGATAAGGAGCTGAATGTTCCAATTGCTGAAGGGGATATTACTTTTTATAGTAAGAAAGGAGATAGAATTGCGACTGTTTATACTAATACAAGTGGTCAATATGAGTTTGAACCTAAAGACTTGGCGTTAGTACATAAGATAGTGGGGACAGCAAAAGATTATACAAAGGCAGAAGTATTAGTTAATCAAATAGAAGATGGTGTTGTTGCTAATTTTGGTCTTTTAAAGGATAAAGGCGCTTTAAAAAATAACACGTCTTATACTGCTAAAGAAACTGAGGCGCGTGCAAGATTTAAAGAAGAGAGGGTAGATAATAGTAGGAGCTTAACAGTAAGTAGAACAGATTATAGCTTTGTGACTTTGCCTACTTTTTATTACGATTTTAATAGTTCGTATATGACGCCTGAGAATAAATCAGTTGTTGATCAAATTGTTAATTTGATGAGACAAGACAACTCTATTCGAATTCGAATTCACGTTTATAATGATACAAGAGGAAATTCGAAGTACAACGAATGGTTAACTGAACGAAGAGCAACTAGAGTGTACGACTATATGATTGCTAAGGGAATTTCAAGAGATCGATTAGGTACAAGAGTAGAAACTATTAACAGTGATATTCCAAGAAAATCAGATAGCTATGCAAGATCTTCTTCTCAAGAGAATAGAAGATGTGATTTTGAAATTATATAAAAATTTAGTTTGTTGAAATAGTATAAAGCTCCTTATTTGTAAATATTACAAATAAGGAGCTTTTTTTGTGCTTTTTAATGTGCAAGGTTGGTTGAATTATCTTATTTTTGGTCAATAATAACAACACAACAATTTTATGGAACTTAAGTACAAAGGAAAAACAAAAGATGTTTATTCAATTGGAGGTAATCAAGTATTATTAAAGTTTAAGGATGATGTAACTGGTGAGAATGGGGTGTTTGACCCTGGAGCAAATACTGTAGGACTTTCTATCGAAGGAGTTGGGAAGAGTGGACTTAGAATGACCAAACACTTTTTTGAATTATTAAAAACTAAGAAGGTACCCTCACATTATGTGTCAGCTGATATAGAAGATGTTTCAATGGTTGTCAAAGAAGCGATTCCATTTGGCAAAGGCTTAGAAGTCATTTGTCGATTTAGAGCTGTAGGGAGCTTTTATAGAAGATATGGGGCATATGTGCAAGTGGGAGATCACTTAGATAGTCTGGTTGAATTGACAATTAAAGATGATGAAAGAGGAGATCCTACTATTTCAAAAGATACTTTGAGTATGCTTGGCATTTTAACTGATGTAGAATATGAAGCATTAAAGCAATTAACAAAAACGATTTGTCGCTATATTAAAGAGGAATTAGCAACTAAAGGTTTGGAGTTATATGATATCAAGTTAGAGTTTGGACGTGATAAAGCTACAAATGATATTATCCTAATAGATGAAATATCTGGTGGGAATATGAGAGTTTATAAAGGAGATAAGTATATTGAACCATTAGAACTCGAAAAGGAGTTCTTTAAATAAAACAAAAGCCCTCACATTGTGTGAGGGCTTTTTTATATCTATAAGTAATTTTATTGTACTGCTATTTCTAATTGTGCTCCAGGACCAATTGGTATTCCAAACCATATCCAAATGATCAGCAAGATAGACCATCCAATAAAGAATACAATAGTGTATGGGAGCATAGTGGATACAATGGTTCCAATACCAGCTTTTTTATCATATCGCTGCATAAAGGCAACAATAAGAGCAAAATAACTCATCATCGGTGAGATTATATTAGTGACACTATCACCAATGCGATAAGCTACTTGTACTAACTCAGGTGAGTATCCCAATAGCATAAACATGGGTATAAAAACAGGTGCCATAATTGCCCATTTAGCAGATGCACTTCCCATAATCAAGTTAATCAATGCAGATACAATAACAAAAGCAAGCATCAATGGGATTGCACCCAAACCTGACTTTTGAAGTGTTTCAGCTCCTTCTATGGCAAATATTAAACCGAGGTTTGTCCAGTTAAAATAGGCTACGAATTGAGCAGCAAAGAAGACAAGAACAATATATGAGCCTAATGTTTGCATTGCCTTAGACATTCCCTTCATAACGTCTTCATCGTTCTTGATTGTCTTGGCACCAATTCCATAAGCAATACCTCCAATTGCTGAACCAATGAATAATAAGGCAACTATTCCTGACATAAAAGGAGATTTTAGTATTTGTCCATCTTCACTTCTTAAATATCCGTTCTCAGGAATTAAACCACCAAGAATAAAAGCAGTGAATAACAACCCGCCAATTAGCGCGTAAATAAGTCCTCTTTTTTCAAGTTTAGTTAATGGTTCAATAGATATAGCCTCTTCATCACCTTTATATTCTCCTAATCTTGGAACTACAATTCTTTCGGTAACCCAAGTACCTAAAATGGCAATAAGAAAGGTAGAGACAAATAAGAAGTAATAATTTGCAGCTGGGTTAACTACATACGTAGGATCAATAATTCGTGCCGCTTCTTCAGATAATCCAGCTAATAAAGGGTCGATAGTACCAAGTAATAAGTTAGCACTATAGCCTCCAGATACTCCCGCAAATGCTGCGGCTAACCCTGCTATTGGATGTCTTCCTGCTGCCAGGAATATAATAGCAGCTAAAGGAACAAGTAATACGTAACCAACTTCACTTGCAGTATTTGACAAAATACCAGCAAATACGATTACAAAGGTTAAAAGCTTTTTAGGTGAGGATAGAACTATTTTTTTAAGTACAGTCCCAATAAGTCCAGATCCCTCCGCAATACCGATTCCCAATAGGGAAACAAGTACTGTACCGAGTGGGGCAAAGTTGGTGAAGTTAGTCACCATCTTAGTCAGTATTAAATGAAGTCCTTCTGCACTGACAAGATTAAAAGATTGTATTTCTTCTTTTGTTCCAGGGTGTATTACCGATAAATTGAAAAAACTAGCTATCCAAGAAGCAACAATAACTAATAGTGCAAAACTTGCAAATAAGGTTGCTGGGTGGGGTAGTAGATTTCCGATTCGCTCTACCGAAGATAAAAACCGATCTACTAAACTTTTCTTTGTTTCTGTACTCATTCTATATTCTTAGTTAATTAAAAGTCGCAATATAGTACTTTTTCGTTATGTTAAGAATAATTATAATAAAACAGAAAACTTTCTTAATCGTTGCGCTAATGCCCAGTAATTAGGGAGTCATCCAATTCTCAACATTATCACATAGATTCTGGATATCTTGTAAAAACATAGATGTATGATAACCATCGGCAATAGCGTGATTGACATATATACTTAGGCTGATTTTAACTTTATTTCCTTCTGTGTAGTATTTGCCAAATCGAATAATAGGTTGAAGGAAATTAGAGTCTTGTATCGTGTCTTGGCTAATGGATTCAAAGTTTATCCAAGGTACACAAGATATGGGAATTAAGTTAGCAGGTTGATTCTCTCTTATTTTAATTCCCTTTTTATCTTTGTACGTGTTAATATCTTGAATGATTATATTATAAAACTCTTGGAAGTCTTCGTGATACTCGCTCCATAAATCCGAGAAGCTACAATCGTCTTTGTGAAATATTGTAAAAGATGGTTGCATAAAACTCCACTGTCCTAATTGTCCATTGTAAATAACAGTGCGAAAGGATTCGCTGTTATTAATGGCTCTGATAATCACATATAGGAAAATAGGGAAGAACTTGTAGTTACTATCCTTGTATTTGTGAAAAAGAGTAGTAATGTCAATTTTAATACTGACAGTATACTTTGATTTTAAATTATTGTGATAATACTCAAAGTAAGGTTTACGTGGCCAATTCTCAAGATCTATAGGGTGAAATATCGCTTTAGAGTGCATTTATAAATTATTTTTTCGAATAGAAAGGCGTGGACTGATTGTAAAAGAACTCACTAAAGTCACCTCCTTTTTCAAGTTTTACTATATCAATTACTTCATCTGCTTTTAAATGTTGTTGACAGATTGTAGAAGTGAGTTTTGCTATTTGGCTAAATGGCAATTCTCCTTCGGTTTCAATGGCAATAATATAATGAGCATTTGTATCAATTTGATCCATAAAAGTCCATCCTATATGAGCGTGGGTAATTGCAATAATGCTTTTAAACATATTTGACAAATCACTGAGTAACGCTGTAGGACTTTGTTCTGGTGCCCCAATCAGAGCATTCATTCTAGTGTGAATAACAGGACTGTGTTTTGGAGTAAATATTGATCCGTTTAGCATTTCAGAAATTTCTATCGGAATTAACTCTTTGTAGTATTTAGAGAAAGGGTTGACAATGATTTGATTCCCAATGGTCAATTCCAAGAAAGAACGGCCTCTAACCTTTATATAATCCATTTCTTGTGTAATTGCTCCTGAATCATAAATCCTGTCGGGATTTGTAAATACAGGGATTACACCATTGTCAAGGGCTATAATTGGAACATGAGGGTCAATACCAACTGTAAGTTCAGAATTAGTATAACCTTGTTCAACTAAAACATATATATAATCTTTAAGCATGCGTTCGTAGAACAATGCTCTGTATTCTGGCTTGGTTGCAGCTTCCTCAATAATTTGAGCTAAAGTCAAATTCTTATTGATTTTACCTGTGTTTTTTTTGCTTTTGTTGTAGAAAGACATTTTCTTAATTTGTTTTATTCAAAAGTACATTAATTAATTGGTTCAAGTCAAGAAATACAACGAAATTGAATGGGAATATATTGGATCAAACGCAGTAAGAAATGAGATTGACATTGATCTTATGCAGGAGTAATATTCGGTTTACTAATGGGCAATGGGCTTGATCAACTACAATTAAAAAAAGAGGCTGTTATTTAAAACAGCCTCCATATTTGTTATTTAAAGTAAGAGAAAGTATCGTTATTCTCTATCTTTAGTACTGATTCATAAATCAAGCGGATTGTATTTTCTACATCATCCTTGTGAACCATTTCAACAGTTGTATGCATATAACGCAATGCTAAGGAAATAAGTGCAGAGGCAACACCTCCATTGCTATAAGCAAAAGCATCCGTATCAGTTCCTGTAACGCGTGACATTGCATTACGCTGAAATGGAATATTGTTTGCTACAGCTGTATCTTCAATTAGCTCTCTTAGTTTATTTTGAATAGCAGGTGCATATCCGATAACAGGACCTCTACCGATTTTGTTATCTCCTTCGATGTTTTTCTCTACCATAGGAGTATTAGAATCGTGGCACACATCTGTGACTATAGCAACGTTTGGCTTAATGGTCTGGGTAATCATTTCAGCTCCGCGAAGACCAACTTCTTCTTGTACTGCATTGACGATATAAAGTCCAAAAGGCAATACTTTATTGTTCTCCTTTAAGAGTCTTGCCACTTGAGCAATCATAAAACCTCCAATTCTATTGTCAATTGCTCTACAGACAAATTTGTTGTTGTTTAACACTGTAAATGTATCAGGGTATGTGATAACACAGCCTACGTGAACACCAAGTGTTTCTACTTCAGCTTTTGTTTCACATCCTACATCGATAAAGTTTGTTTCAATTTTTGGAGCATCTTCTTTTCCAGCTCTATTTCTAATGTGGATTGCTGGCCAGCCAAATACACCTTCTACAATTCCCTTTTTAGTATGTATATGTACGCGTTTTGAAGGTGCAATCATATGATCACTACCACCGTTTCTTATCACGTGTATAAACCCATCATCAGTGATGTATTTTACATACCAAGAAATCTCATCAGCATGTCCTTCAATTACTACTTTATAAGGAGCATCAGGATTGATAACCCCGACAGCTGTTCCATAGGTATCCGTGATGAAGGTGTCTACATAAGGTTTAAGGTATTGCATCCATAACTTTTGTCCATTTACCTCGTGTCCTGTAGCAGAAGTATTGTTTAAATAAGCTTCTAAAAAAGCCATTGAATCCTCATTCAAAATCTTGTTTGTGCTCATGTTTAGTTTTTTCGCTAATTTAATTAGAAAAGTGTTATAACTCAATTAAAATAGCTAATTTTGGGTATATTTAACCTTATGAAACGATTTGTTTTGCTTATTGTTTGTTTCGCAATTTATCCATGTCTTGGACAGGAAAAAGAGCTATTGCCTACACCGGAAATTCCCTCTGAAGTGATTATTGATGGAGATACAATTCAAAGTGTATCTATGCCTGAAATATTTATTGGCGTAGACATGAAAGAAGAAAAGTATCGTAGAGATATGATAATTCTTCGCAATCGCATTCGCCGTGTTTATCCTTATGCTAAAGCTACAGCTCAGAATTTGATAATCTTGAACGAAAACCTAGAGAAGATAGAGTCAAAAAGAGATAAGAGAACCTATATCAAGCGATCTCAAAAGTATCTGGAAGGGCAGTTTAAAGAAAAACTGAAAAAGCTCTCGCGTAACGATGGTAAGATATTATTAAAACTGATTGACCGTGAAACAGGTCAAACTGCCTTTCAGCTAATCAAAGAGTTTAAAAGCGGTTGGACTGCCTTTTGGTCTAATACAACCGCGAGAACATTTAGCTTGAATCTCAAAAGTGAATATCATCCAGATATAGATTTAAACGACTTTTATCTTGAAACTCAACTCCAATATTTGTTCTATCGATATGAAATAGAATATAGTAGGGGAGCAAGAGAAATAAAGTTTAACGATTTGAGATTATTGTGGCAAGAGAAAATAACAGAAGATCAATTTTTCCCATTAGAGTTGCGCGAATAATTTTCGCAATATGAAAATTAAAATTACCTTTGCCCTAATATTTATGCTAATGGAACAATTTATCGTATCTGCCCGAAAATATAGACCACAAACATTTCAAGATGTTGTAGGCCAACAAGCTATTACCAATACTTTGCTAAATGCTATAGAGACCAATCACTTGGCTCAAGCTTTGCTTTTTACTGGTCCAAGGGGAGTTGGAAAGACTACTTGTGCCCGTATTTTAGCAAGAAAGATAAACCAACCAGGTTATGATGATCCTACAGAGGATTTTACTTTTAATGTCTTTGAGTTAGATGCCGCGTCAAACAACTCCGTTGATGATATACGTAATCTAATAGACCAAGTAAGAATACCTCCACAGACAGGAAAGTACAAAGTGTATATTATTGACGAGGTTCACATGCTATCTTCAGCAGCTTTTAACGCTTTTTTAAAGACGTTAGAAGAACCTCCAAGACATGCTATATTTATTTTAGCTACTACTGAGAAACACAAGATTATTCCTACGATTTTATCGCGTTGTCAAATTTTTGACTTCAAGAGAATCACGATTAACGATGCAGCAAATCACTTGGCACTTGTGGCAAGAAGTCAGGGAATTAATTATGAAGAAGACGCCTTGAGAATCATTGCTCAAAAGGCTGATGGAGCGATGAGAGATGCGCTTTCTATTTTTGATCGCGTAGTGTCTTATTGTGGTAGAAACCTAACTAGACAAGCAGTTGCTGAGAATTTAAACGTATTAGATTTTGAATACTATATTCGTGTAACAGACTTGATTTTATCAGGTAATATTCCGGCTTTATTGACTGCTTTTGATGACATCTTGGCAAAAGGTTTCGATGGTCATCATTTTGTTGCTGGTTTAGCTTCTCATTTTAGAAACCTGATGGTTGTTAAAACTCCTGAAACAGTATCATTACTGGAAGTAGGAGAACATGGAAAACAATTGTTTGTTCAACAGTCGCAAAGAGCACCTTTCCCTTTCTTATTGAGTGGAATTGAGTTAGCTAATGACTGTGACTTAAAGTACAAAGCCAGTCAGAATCAAAGATTATTAGTAGAGCTTTGCTTGATGCAGTTAGCTTCTTTAGCCATTGATGGCGAAAAAAAAAAGATGAATCAATAATTGTTTCTCCAGATCGATTAAAAGAAATCTTACAGCAATTACCACCCGTAAATGTTGAAGGGATGCTTTATCCTCTTAGTGCAGCTGTTGATCTGAATCAGTCATTTGACAATAATCAACTGCAGCAAGGTGGCGCTCCAATGCAAAACCAGTCATTTGATAACAACCAAATGCAGCAAGGTGGCGCTCCAATGCAGAATGGACCATTTGATAACAACCAAATTCAGCAAGGTGGTGCTTCAATTCAAAACCAGCCCGTTGATAATAATCAACTGCAGCAAGATACTACTCAACAGAATCTTCAAGGTTCATTTGCTCAAAACAATAAACGCGTAAATGCTTTATCACTTTCAAGTATCAGAAAGAAACGGGAGTTAGAGTCGTCTTTAGAAAAGAATATTGTCGATCCTGAAGATTTGCCAAGGCTGTTGTTTTCATTCGAGCAAATGATGAACGAATGGCAGTTATATATGCAGAAGTTAAGTCGAACTGGTTATATGTTGATGTCTTCGTTGATGGGAATGACTCAACCAAGGTTGGAAAAACACATAATTTATTTGGAATTGCCAAATCATGGTTCGAAACTGAGCTTTGATGAGAATAAATATGAGTTAGTAAATCACTTAAGAAAAAAACTGAGCAACTATGATATTGAAATTATCATAGAAGTGAATGAAGAAATAAAATTAGTAAAGAAAGTATTTGATAATAAGGATAAATTAGATCATTTTATTAAGTTGAATGAGAATGTTCGTTTGCTTAAAGAAACATTTGATTTAGAATTTTAATATATAAGTATATGATTAAGATAGGAGATGACAATACGCTAAAGATAGCCAGAACAACGAGTGTAGGTTTATACTTAACAGATGGAGAGAAAGATATTTTACTTCCAAATAAATATGTACCAAAGAAATTTGAGATAGGAGATGAAATTGTAGTATTTGTTTATTTAGATCAAGAGGAGCGATTAATTGCTACTACATTAGAACCGTATATCTACATCAATGAGTTTGCTCTTTTACAAGTTAGCTATATCAACGAGTATGGTGCATTTATGGATATGGGCTTAGAGAAGGATTTATTTGTTCCTTTCAGAGAACAAGCAAGACCTATGAAAGAAGGACACAGATACTTAGTATATATGTCATTAGATGAAAAGTCAAATCGCTTGGTAGGATCAAGTCGTTTGAATCAGTTCTTGGACAATTCTGAATTAACTGTAAATGAAGGTGATGAAGTTGAACTGGTAGTTTCACATATTACGGAATTAGGGATTAATGTCATTATCAATGACAAGCACAAAGGGTTAATCTATAAAAACGAGGTATTTGAAGATTTGCGTACAGGAGATCGAGTAATAGGATATATTAAATCCATCCGACCTGACGGCAAAATAGATGTAACAAGAAGTAAGGTAGGATATGACGGGGTGTTGGATAGTGCAGGTATAATCTTAGCTGAATTAGAAGGCAATAATGGCTTTTTAGGATTAACAGACAACAGTCATCCAGAAGACATTAAAACAGTGCTTAATATGAGTAAAAAGACATTTAAGAAAGCGGTTGGTACGCTGTATAAAGAAAAGAAAATAGTTATTACAGATAAGGGAATTGAACTTGTCAAGTAATAAGAATGAAAAGGCCTTGTAAAATGAATTACAAGGCCTTTTCTTTTGTATGTGTATTTGGAATAGTGTAAAAGTCGCATTTAGTATTATATGGTATTATTTTTACTCAAAAAACACGAAGGTTTAACTAATTTAATTCTCATTTTGTGAAATAAAAGAGTAGCTTGCGGGTATAATTTTTCTTTTTACACAGTGTCGACAATTGAGTCCCCAAAAACCAATTTGATTGGTTGTCAATTGTTGAAATACAAAAAGCAGGTAGTCCCAACTACCTGCTTTTCTATTAATAATCTATTCTTAAGAACTTACCACTTAAATTGAATTCAAGATCTATTTCTTGTCTTCCTTTTTCAAGTTCCACTTTGTATTTATTGTAATCTTTTTCAACAGATGCTAATTTATACTCTTTGTAATGGCTAGTTACGTACTGTACTAATTCTGCTGGTAAGAACGCTGTTGGTAAAGTTGCTTGTCTTCCTGCTTCGATTTCTCTCCAATCTCCTTGTTGGTTAAACTCAATTGATGTTCCTGAAGATAAATAGATGTCAAATTCTACTCGGTTGTCATCTATTTCTTTTTTCACGAATGTAATTTCTTCATTTGCAAAATTAGCACTTACAAAGTCTTTTGCCTTTTGTGGTAACTCATTTGCAGAAACTACTTGCTCGTTGTCGTGTTTGTCAATATCTAAGGCAATGAAGTTTTGGTTTATATCGAAGAACATCTCTAATCCATTGTTCAATTCAATCTCGTATCCTCTTTTATAATCTCTATCAATTTCAATGATGAAATTGTTTGGATAATTAGTCTTTACGTATTGGTTGATTTTAGCAACTTCTTGCTCTAAGAAAGCTTCAGGAATAGCTGTTTTATTTATTGTTTCTACTTCAGTCCAATCTCCATTTTTATTAAAGTCGATCTTTACGTTATTATCCAAAGTAGTAGTGTACTTTGAACCATAGTAGTTCTCATGATTTACTTTTCCACTTTGCTTAACCAAACTTGCAGGAAATACTCCTTTTAAAAAATTTTTGGTTGTAGCAGGTAGTTGTTCTTGATCTATTGTTTCGAATCTATTAGAATCGTTGCTGTTGTCATCTGATGAGCATGCTGTGAAGTTTAAACCTAATAAGCATACGGTTGCTAATAATAAAATTCTCTTTTTCATAGTGTTATTAATCATCAATTCTTGTAAAATTTCCTTTTAAGTTAAAAACAAGCTCTAAGCTATTAGATAGTTTTACATCGTACTTGTTGCTGTCTTTCTCAATTTTAATGATTTGAGTATTAGGAAAGTTTGTTGTAACGTACTTAGAAATAATTGGCAAGATAAAATCTGTAGGAATTCCCTTTGCTTTATTCTCAACCTCTTCCCAGTTACCATTTTTGTCAAAATCGATTTTAGTTTGATCTTCTAATACAACAGTGTAATCTGTACTGAACCACTCTTTCTCTTGAGTGATATAAGAGATCGTTTGCTTAGTAAAGTTTTTGTCTAAAAACTCAATTGCGTTCTTTGGAAGTTCTTGTTTTTGAATTTGAACTGTTTGTGCTTGCGTAGTGTTAATACTTAATAAAGCAATAGCTATAAAACTTGCACTCACGAATAATCTTTTTAATTTTCTCATAACATTGTTTTTGTTTATTTGATAGCAAAGTAAAAACAAGAATCTGTAAAGAATTGGGAATTTTAAAAAGAATAAGAAATTTTAAAACAATGATAATTTTGATGATAATAATAGTCGATAGACAATCCACTTGTTTCCTTGATAATCGTTTGAACAAGAGCAAGTCCAAGCCCAGTGGACTGTTCATTTGTAGTAGATCTATAGAATCTATTATAAATAAGGGTGGGATCTAATGCTGGTGAATAACTGGTGTTTTTAATTAAAAAATAATCTGAATTTATCTCAATCTCAATCTTTCCAGATTCAAAATTGTGGTTAATAGCATTTTTGAATAAATTATTAAATAAGGTAATTGCCAGCCCTTTATCCATAGTGATAATTAGTGGATTGGGACTAATCTTATTTACTGCGACACTTATTTCTTTGAATTCATAGATGTCTTCAAATTCTTCAATAGTTCGTTGTATTAAATCATTAAAGTTAATTGATTCAACCTGTGTGTATTGATGATTCTCAATCTTACTGAGCATCAATAGTGATCGATTTAGTTTAATCAAGCGATTTAAACTTTGGTGTACACTGACTAACTGCTCGATTTGCTTGTCTGTCAAATTTGTATCCTCAAATAGTAGCTCAAGTTTGTTAGTAGCAATTGCCAAAGGGGTTTGGGTTTCATGGGCTGCATTAGAGATAAACATCTTTTGTTGGGTAAATGTATTCTCTATGTTGTGGATCATTCGCTTAAGTTCATCTTCTAATGCTTTAAACTCTGTTATTTTATTGGTTGTTTCGGGCTTGAAGTCATTACCTACTCGGTATGCTTTTAATTTACTAAGCAAACTGTGGAAAGGCTTCCAAACTCTTCTTAAAACGATATAGTTGATTAAAAAAATACTGAGCAATAGCATAAAGTAAAGTGCTAATACAGCAAGTCCAAAATCTTGTAGTAATTCATCTGCTTCGATTGTAGAGGTTCTTATCTCTAACTTGTAATTATTCTCATTGCTATCTTGAAAAAAGGTGGTTAAAATACGCATTGGTTGTTCTTCATCGTCATAAGGGAGGAAGACCATTTTTGTAACAAAGGAATTTTTCGTTGAATATTCTCCAGGTGGAAGAGCAGTGATGCGAAAGTTATTTAGCCCAAACTGTGGCTTATTCCTAATTTCGGGGTTATCATAAGCTTTCTTGATAATTTCAATTTTGGTATTCTTTAAACCATCGTCGATATTATCGTAAACCTCATCAAGTAAAATTGTATAGAAAAGTGCTACCCAAATAGATAAGACTATGAGTATTCCTATAGTTAGATACTTTTGAGTATGGTGATGCAGTTTCATTGTTATTCCCCTTCAGTTGTTAATTTATACCCCATGCCATAAATAGATTTAATCTCTAAATCGGCTTGGTATTGCTTTAGTTTTTTGCGCAAGTTCTTTACTTGAGAATAAACAAAGTCGTAACTGTCTACTTCATCCATATAATCACCCCATATATTTTCAGCAATTGCAGCTTTGGTTAACAATCGATTCTTGTTGATTACTAAATATTGTAATAAAGCAAATTCTTTATTGTTCATCTCCATTTCTTTGCCATTGACAAGAACTGTAAATTCGTCTGGAAATAGCTCTAAATTATTTATTTTAATACTGTTGTTTCCATTTTGATTCTTTCTTCTTAAGACTGACTTTATCCTTGCGTGAAGTTCTGATAGGTGAAATGGCTTTGTCAAATAATCGTCTGCTCCCAACTCTAATCCACTTACTTTGTCGTCAATGGAGTCTTTGGCAGAAACAATAATTACTGAATCGCTTCTTTCTATTTCTTTTATTTCTTTGAGTAAGTCAATGCCATTGCCATCAGGTAACATGATGTCAAGTAAAATACAATCGTAATCAAAAGACGATATCTTGTGTAGTGCATCTTTGTAAGTATTAGCTACTTCGATTACATACATTTCCTTTTGTAGCGACTCTTGAATCGTTCTCTGTAATTCTTTTTCGTCTTCTATTATTAATACCTTCATATTTTGATGCAATTTGTTATAAAAGTAAGTTTTTTATCATTTACATAAAAATGAATAGGCTAAATAAAAGTATCAAATCAATTGTGAACTCAGGGGCAAAATTTGCCCTTATAGTGCTTAAAGTATAAGTATTCTCCAATTGCGACATAAAATAATTTAACAAATTTTGGCACGCCTCTTAAATTGTTGCGTTTTTACCTGTAAATCAAGATATTGTTACTTTTAATATGTGTAATTCTTGTCTGGTATAGTACATTTATTCGCAAAACGAACTTTTAAAAAGCGTTGTTTACTCATAAAATCGCTTACTTCACTAAATACTTTTGTTAATTCTATTCTTAAAAACTTATTTTCGCATTCCAATATAGGTTTTTAATGTTCAAACAACACAACTTAATTGGAACTATGAAAAAATTGCGCTACTACTTTCTAATTTTAAATTTCTTACAAAAAAATCAATATCCTTCGCGGGAGCAATTATTAGCACATTTACAAAAGTACGATATCGAAATTAGCGAAAGAACTTTATATCGAGCATTAAGTGAATTGAGTACTGATTTTGGTGTAGATGTCAAATTAGATAATAGACAAAAAGGATATTATATCCCAACAAAATATCAATTAGAAACTGAAATAGTTCTCAATTGTTTAAAGAATGCGGTTACGGCTGATATTTTAGCTACCACACCCAAAAAGAGAACCTCTATTACACCATATGTTGAGTTTTCTGATAGAGCAGGAACTGTTCCTATTGAGTTAATTCAGTTGCTATTTAGAGCTATGTTAAGGAATTACAAGGTTAAATTTACCTATCATACTTTGTATGAGAACAAAGAAGAAGAACATTTAGTTTCTCCTTTGTTCTTTAAGCAACATCATGGAACGTGGTTTGTGGTTACCAAAGAAGACAAAGAGTTGAAGTGTTTTGATCTTGAGAGAATGACTGATATTTCGATGACTAAGGATAGGTTTAGAGACAATGTAGAAAAGATTCGCTTACAGTACTCTGAAGTGATAGGGTTGCACCTTGTAGAAGAAGAGTTACAAAAGATTGTATTGTCATTTGATAGAAATCACAAGCACTATTTAGAATCCCTTCCATTGCACCATTCCCAAGAAGTGATAGAGGAGCAGCAGAATGGTCGACTTAGAGTGAATTTAATGGTTAGACCGAATGACGATTTAAAACAAATAATTTTAAAGTTTGGCAAAGCTGTAAAAATTGAAGAGCCAGTAGCTTTAAAGGAAGAAATTATACGTGAACTGCGCCAAGCCATTGATGTCCATGCGTAAGCACTTACAATACATTAATTGGGGAATTAATGTTTATATTACTTGTACTATGGGTGTTTTTCAATGTTAAGCAAGTAATATGGTTAGTTTGTTTCTATAAATAGCAGGCGGGGGCCTGCTATTTATTTTCACTACCACATGGGTAATCTGATTCAAAGTAACTATTCAAAAAAAGGGATTGACCATCGCTGATCAATCCCCAATCACTATATAATGAAAAATTCAATTACTTTAAATTTGGATTCGCTTGTATTTCTTTTTGCGGAATAGGCAACAGGTAGTGCTCATCACTATTGCTCAATAGGTTGGAATCCATGGGACTTACTAAGTCGTTTTGGTTGCGTTGAATATCTTTTCCCAATCTTTTTAAATCAAAGTAGCGATGCCCTTCATAGGCAAATTCAAGTAAGCGTTGTTGTTCAATTACTTGCTGATTGATTGATTCTATTTGCTTTTTACTTAGGTATCTGTTTGTCAAAATTGTGTTGACATCACTTAGCGCCTTGTCAGATTGACCAATTGCTAAATAAGCTTCGGCGCGAATAAGATAAGCTTCACTTGTTCGGAAAACCTTATAGTCGTTTATTCTATTATTGCTTTGATTTCCTCCGTATTTGACAATGTATTTGTTGTTTTCTTGTCCAAGAAAACAAGTGTTTCTCACATCATTTTGATCGTAGGATTCCCTTATTTTTTCAGAGCTGTAGAACAAGGTTTTACCTGTGGCATAGTTATACCATAAGGTATTGGGTCTGACTTTGTCCTGGGCGTTTCTCTTTAGTTTAAAGAGGACTTCATCTTCATTGCTATCTGTCCAGATGTTTGCATAGTTTTTTACAGTAGCCAAAGCTTGATGTTCAATTATCCAACTACTGTAATGTATAGCTTTTAGGTAATCTCTTTCATATAAAGCTATTCTTGCAGATAGTGCAGCAATAGCACCTTGGCTTAATCTGTTGTTGGTAGAATGGGTTAGTTGATCAGTTTGATCAATATCTGACCACAAGTTATCATAGAAGGTTTGTAGCGTAATTTTACCAGGCTTGTAGAAAACATCTGTTGTGGTGATATAAGGAATGGTTAGGGCTTGTTTGGATTGATAATCCCCAGCGCCGAAAATCCTGTGCAGTTCAAAGTGAATTAAGGCGCGAAGACCGTGTAACTCAGCAAGCATAGAGTTCAAAGCTGCTTGATCTGACGCTCTTTCTACGGGTACTTTATGGGCATTGATTAGTAAATTGTTGATGCGGTAAATGTGATTGTAGTAATTACTCCATATTTCGGAAAGTATTTCGTCATCTGAGGAGTAAGTCCATCGATGTAGATTAACTCCATATCCATCAACGCCATTATTCTCAGGCGATAGTCTACATTCATCAGCTAATATGGAACCAATCAACGCGTTGTATTCTAAGTGTAAATCTGCATAGGTTCCCAATACAGCATATTCAAAATTCTTGACAGACTTGAAGATGTGCTCTGAATCTACATTGTCCTTTGAATCTATATCAAGCATCTTGTCACAACTTGTAAATGTTAGTAGAGACAGTAAACTCAATATAGATTGTACAAATAATTTATAGGTATTTTTCATTTTTACTTTTGTGTATGTATTAGAAAATAACTCTTACCCCTGCTGTGAAAGTACGAGGTAGGGGATACTCGTATTCGTACCAATTGTTGTCGTCTTCTGGATCTTGTCCTTTCCATTTGGTCCATGTAACTAAATTTTGACCTTGTGCAAATACATTGATTTCTTTGATAAACTTATTGTACTTTCCAAAGTCTTTGAACTTATAGTTAACAGTTAAGTTTCGAAGTTTGAGGTAGTCTGCTCTTTGAAGTTCTCTATCAGTCATATATCGAGCATAGTTGGCCCCTGGATTTTTACTTTGATCCCCTGGCTTTTGCCACATATCTAACATGGAAGTAGATTGGTTGTATATGCGGTAGTTTGGATCAGCTGCAGTGCGATAAAACTCTCCTGTATTGAGTCTATACATACCGTGAATGAAAGAGAACAAAGCACTTACTTCTATGTTCTTATATCTAATGTTAGTAGTGAATCCTCCTTTGATGGCTGGGTCATAGGAACCTTTGACCAATACGGCATTATCAGGATCATAGGTTGTTGTGATATTGCCCTGTTTGTCTAAATATTGAGCAGCGCCCGTTTGTGAATCTACACCTGCCCATCGCACCATGTAGAAGTATCCCAACGGTTTACCCACTTGATGAATAGAGTAGTCCTCTGTGATTATTTCATCTTCCTCTCCTAAGCTTAATATTTTGTTCTTATTGTAGGCAAAGTTTACTCCTATATTCACATTCCAATCTGACTCTTTAATAAGATCTCCTGAAAGGCGGATTTCTATCCCTCGATTTCTAATCTTTCCCATATTGTCTGATATGGATTCAAATCCAGAGGTCATCGATAGGCTTCTGTCTATAAACAAGTCGCTGGTAATTCGGTTGTAGAAGTCAATCTCACCGACTAAGCGATTTTTGAATAAACCAAATTCTACACCTATGTCCAATATTCTATTCATCTCCCAGTTGTAATGAGGGTTACCGGGTGTTGTGGGTACCAGACTTGTTTGCCCATTATATTGTCCAGGTCCGTATAGACGTCTATATCCAAAATCACTGGCAAATCCATTGGCATTTCCCGTTAGACCATAGCTCGTGCGAATTCTTGCCATAGAGAGTACATCAATATCTTCAAGGAAACTTTCTTGTTTGATATTCCAGCTTGCTCCAAAAGCATAGAAGTATTTGTAGCGATTATTTGAAGGAACACGTGATGAACCGTCGCGTCTAATACTACCCGAGATGGTAAATCGGTTTTCAAACGAGTATCTGACCAGTGCTAACTGGGAGAGTAATAGATTCTCTGTAGCGCTACCACTGACTTTGGGAATAAAGTCATTCTCTGGAGTACCAGGAGTTATACCTCCTGCGGTGTGATCTAACCCATCTATTAGACCATAACCAGTGAATCCATGGTAGTTGTACTTCTGTCTATTGATCTCTACCAAAGCCATCGTTTCGATTTCATGTGCATCCCAGCGGTATTTATAGTTAACCCCGAAGTTGGCCATCAGACCTATATTGGTTTGATCTCCTTGACTAAACATTCCCTTGCCGCCTTCTTCGACCAAATCTCCAAAGTATGTATCTGGTTTTATAATATGAGTATTGGCTATTTTGGAGTAGTCAACACCTATTGTACTGGTTAACTTTAAGTCATCTGTTAGCTCGAAACTAAAGTTTCCTGCCAAGACTCCTCTTTGTTGTTTCTCCTTTCTCTTTACATCTTGGTACATTTGCAAGGCATTGGTTCCAAATCGATTCACTCCAGGAGTTAGATTGCCATATTGATCATAAGGATTTTCATAGGGCAAGGCAAAGTAAAGTGACGCAACAGGATTTGTTTCACTTACGTCAAAGTCCGATTCAGACACTTGACTATTGATATTGGCAAGGTTGATAAAAAAGTTGGAATTAAATCTTCCAGATTGATGGTGTATATTGCTATTGACATTGAATTTTTCAATGCCTGAATTGTACAGTACACCTTCTTGTTTGTAGTAGTTTAAAGAAGTGTAGTGTTGTGTATTGCTGTTTCCCCCATCGAAAGTTAGATTATGTGATTGTGTAATGCCTTTTCGCATCAACTTTTTTCGCCAATTGGTATTTGTGTTTCTCAGTGCAGCTAATTTTTGATCTCCTTCAATATAATCTTGTTCTGTTTTCAGCACTTCTTGAGCGTTGACTATTTTATAGGGATTTTGTCTTGAGTATGCCCAGCCTGGCATATCTTGGTCTTGTAACATTTCTTCAAATTGCAGGCGCTGGTCTGTATTCATCATGTCCCATTTAGAATTGTTGACATTGGAGAATCCGTATTGCGTTTGGTAGGTTACTCGCATAGAATCACTTTCGCGATCTCCGCGTTTAGTTGTAATGACAATGACTCCATTGGCACCTCTTGAACCATATTGTGCCGTAGCTGCAGCATCTTTTAGGACAGTTAAGTCTTCAAAGTCATCAGGGTTTAGCGCAGTGAAGGTAGCTGCCGAGATAGGCATGCCATTTAGAATGTACAGCGGCGTTGTTTGCTCGTCTTGTAAAGAGCCTATTCCCCTTATAGTTACGCGACCAGGTGTTCCGGGTTGACCAGAAGGAGAGGCAACGTATAAGCCTGGAACTTGTCCTTGCAACGCTTGATCCATAGAGCTTACTTGTACCTTATTGATACTTGCTGCCGCTATTTTTCCGACTGATCCTGTTGTTCTTGCTTTGGATTGTTTGGTGTATCCTGTGATGATAATACTCTCTAAGAGATTATCCTCTACATCCAAGTCTATAATGGTTGGTATATTGTTATCTGATAAGGTTATCTCTTTGGTTAAATAACCCAAATAAGTAATTCTAAGTTTTACTTCATCCGTGTTCTGATCAGCGATTTGGAAGGTTCCATCTTCCGTGGTGAACAAATATTGGTTGTGAGTGATGTCTTCAATAGTAACCCCTACAAGAGGTAACTGGGTTTCTGCATCTCTAACCAAAATAGGTTTTCGCTGGTCATTAGCATAGATAGGGCTCTGTAACCCAATGCACAGTATAGCGATCCATAAAGTTGTTTTAATTCTACGCATATAATAAGTCTTATAAGTATTTCGATTCATACTTGGCAAACTTACGCGCACCTAATTAGAGGGAGTTAAAGAAGACTTTAGAGAGTGATTAAAAAGAGATTAAAAAGTTTTAATCTCTTTTTATAAGCGGCACCGAAATTGTCACTATCGTATAGTGGTTTAACTGAGATTCTATCTTCATATCGCCTTTGTGTAGGTTTATAATTTTTGAGGAAAGAGATAAACCTAATCCCGTTCCCTTAATTCCAAAGGCGTTGCTTGAGCGAAAGAAGGGCAAAGTCAGTTTATCTAAGTCTTCTTTCTTAATCCCTATTCCGTAGTCTTTTACTGTTATGACAATATGGGTTGGGGTTGTATGCAAGGTTAGATCAATAGTTTTATTATTCGAAAACTTATCAGCATTCAAGATGATATTAGAAATGGCTAATTCTAATAATTGACTATTTCCTTGAAAGTATAAGTTGTGTAAGTCTTCTTTGGTGTGAATAGAAAGGTTGATATTTATATCCGTCTTATGAGCAATTAAGTGATCTATGGTGGACCACCAAAATTCTTCAAAACAGACTTTGTTCAGTGGATATACGCTACTGTCTATTTGCGATAGAGCCAGCAGATTGCTAATAATCTTATCCATGTGTATGGCATCTTTGACAATACCTTGAAGGACTTGTTGATACTCTTGTGTATCTCTTTTCTGACGCAGGGTTATTTCTGCATTGCCAAGTACAGAGGCAATAGGTGTCTTTAGTTCATGAGAGGCATGGGAGACGAAAGCTTGTTGGTTTTCGAAGGTTTCGTGTAAGCGTTTGAACAGGGAATTGATAGTGATACTAAGGGTGTGAATCTCATCTTTAGACATATCCTCTGTTGGAATGGGTCTTTCGAGGGTCTGTACATTTTTATCCTGGATGTGATTAATGATATTGGTAATGGGGGCAAGGAGGTATTGGGCAAACAAACGCGATAAGAAAAAAGTGATTAATAGCGCGATGATTAAGCTAATTAACATGACTGTTTGCAATTGGCTTAGGGCTGCTGTCCCCACTTCATCCCTGGCTTTTGCAATGATTATAAAATTGCCTTCGTTATCCTTATAGTAAATTCCAACGATGTACTCATCGCCATTTTTAATGTAAAGTTTGTGTTTGTCATTAATCGTTTCTAAGGTTGCTCTGTCCCATTTAAGTTGTCCTTCTTGGATAAAAGTAGGAGAGTAATCTTCAGCATTGTATATCCTAATTTGCTCTTGGGGAAGTGTACGCGGAAACTTCATCAAGACTTCACTGTATTGTTCGGTTGTAAAATTGTCTTCTGCTAAGTAGTTATGCCCAACAGTAAATGCGCGTTCTTCTAATTGGCGAAAAAAGTTGTTTTGCCAATGAGAGGAGACAAGCATATAGATTGTGGCTAATACTCCAAGAAGTAAAATGGCAAATAACCCAAGAAATTGCAAGGATAAACGGGTGCGTATTTTCATTTTTAATCGGCGTCTTTAAGTATATATCCCATTCCGATAACCGTGTGAATTAAAGCTGTAGGGAAGTCCCTGTCTATCTTAGTTCTCAGGTAATTGACATATACATCTATTAGATTTGTTCCTCTGTTGAAACCAATTCCCCAAACTGCTTCTGCTATCTGAGTTCTGGTTAAAACTCTGTTTTTGTTAACCAAAAAGTATTCCAATAAGGTGTACTCTTTTTGGGTAAGGCTAATTTCTGTATCTCCACGAGTTACTATTTTCTTATAGCAATCCATTTTTAGATCTCTTGCTGTATAACTCAAGGTAGGCATAGCCATTTGATTCCTTCTTGTGATAGCTTTAATTCTCACCAGCAGTTCTTCAAAGTGAAAAGGTTTTGTCAAGTAGTCATCTGCTCCTTGGTTAAAACCGTTGATTTTATCTTTAATAGTTGATAAAGCTGTCAACATCAGAATAGGGATGTCTGATTTGTATTTTTTTACGTGGTGACAGATTTCAAAACCATTCATATTAGGCAGTATGACATCCATGATAATTAAATCAAACTCCTGTTCCATGGCAAGTTTTAACCCCATTGTACCTTCATAGGCTAAGGTCACACAGTGTTGGCTTTCTTCAAGGCCTTTGCGAATGAAGTTCGATACGCTTACTTCGTCTTCAATTAATAAGATATTCATAGCAACTGTTGTTTCTCAAAAGCAAAAATAAAATATATAAATACTTGTTTTTCAGCATTAAAGAAATTTAATGTAGTATTAGAGTTAGATTAGAATACTTGCTTTAAGCCTTGATTATTAGTTGTTTTTGTGATCTGTAGTGTTTGTTTACAAGGTAGTTTTATGCGTTTTGGGTATTATTTTTTTACTTGAGAAGTTGAAAAAAGGCAATTTATTATCTATTGATTTTAAAAATGGAAAGGTTTTTGTATTTACAAGAAAGAATTAATTACAAATTGTAATTTTTTGTTTTGGTTTGTCGGATAGAGGGCGGCTCCCTCTATCCACTTTCAAATCAGAAATTTCTTCATAGGTTTTGTTAAAAGTGTTCTAGGTTTAAGTAGAGCCATTGCTAAAAGTGATGGCTCTTTTTTCTTACCCTATACCCCAAGATGAGAAGGCGTGCTTATCGCAGTAAAATACAAACTATTTGATAAAGAGAAGTTTATCTGTTTTTTAGTAGGAGAAAGTATATACTGTCACTGGATAATTGTACGTTTGGCTTATAAGTTAAAATTACTTTGTATTTTGGCGGCTTATTTTTACGTTTCATCTTGTGAAATTTCAGTTTGAGTTAAAGTTTTGTATGATTAAAGCCAAACAACTATTATTTTTGTATCAAAATAGAAACAATGGCTAAGAACAAGAAAGTTGAAGAATCCATGTTCATCAAACACTATCGTTTGATGGTGATTCCTTTGGTATTAGTTCTATACCTATTTTCTCACTTTCTTTTGAATCCTTACGATCCAGAGTGGTATTACATAGAGGGAGAAAGCGAGATATTTGAATCGATTCTCTTTTTGATAGCCTATTGTGCTATTATTACGGAGATTAGCTTATGGGTAAGTAGAGTACTTAATAAGTGGATCCCCTGGGATAAGTCGGCGGCTCTTCGTGCCATTGTACAAGTACTGGCTCTAATAGGCTTGATATTTATCGTGTACTTCGGGATTAATTTGGCTTTTTTGGTCTGGATACCTATAGATAGAAGTAACGGTTTGGCTTTAGAGGACAAAATTGACTTGTGGCAATCTTTGATTATCAGCATTAATACGGCTATTTTTATCAGTGCAGTTCACACAGGGTATTTCTTGATAAAGAATTGGAGGGATTCTATGATGAAAGCGGCTGAGCTACAACTAAAAGCCGAAAAGCTTGAGCGCATCGCCAGTCAAGCTGAACTTGAATCTTTGCGCATGCAGTTAGATCCTCATTTTTTGTTTAACAACTTTAGCACGCTTTCTGAGTTGGTGGTTGAAGATCAGGCTATAGCTATCAAATTTATCGATAATTTGTCTTTAGTTTACCGCTATATGTTATCCAACATACGAAAGAACGTGGTTAGCCTAAAGGAGGAATTGACTTTTGTCGAATCATATTTTTATTTGATTCACGAGCGAATGGGAGCAAAGGTGCAATTGCACATTAATATAGATAAAGAACTTAGTCAGCAGTTTTATGTTGCACCAATCTCACTGCAACTATTGGTTGAAAATGCTGTAAAGCACAATAGAGCATCAAAAGAATGTCCATTAGTGATAGATATTTACATTGATGGCAATTTTGTAATCGTTGAGAACAATATACAGCCCTTGGTGGTTTCTATTCCTTCTTCGAAAGTAGGATTGAGCAATATTGATGATCGCTATAGACTGCTCAGTGAGGCTAAAGTGATTGTAGAGCAAACAGAAGTTTATTTTAAAGTAAAATTGCCTCTGTTATTAAACAGACAGGCAAAGTAAAAAAGGATAGTATGAGGGCATTAATTATTGAAGATGAAATTAGAAATGCAAATAAATTAACTCGTTTATTGCAAAGTATAGATAGTCAAATAGAGGTTATTACCGTACTGGAAAGTGTGAAGGAGAGTGTAGCGTGGTTAAAACAGTCAGAAGCTCCTGATTTGATATTTATGGATATTCGATTAGAAGATGGTTTGTGTTTCGAAATATTTGAGGAGATAGATATTCAAGTACCAGTTATTTTTACTACTTCCTACGATGAGTACGCGCTAAAAGCGTTTAAAGTCAACAGCATTGACTATATCATGAAACCCGTACAAGAGGAAGATCTAGAGAGAGCCTTGAACAAGTTCAAGTCAAGACAAGTTGTCCCGTCATTTACTGATTCTATCAAGGATATCCTGGGACATCTACACAAGAAAGAGGTCACGCATCGCTCTCGTTTTTTGATACCTTACAAAGATGGATTTAAAACCGTAAAGGTAGAGGACGTAGATTTTATTTATTCAGAACAAAAAATTACGCATTTGTGTTTAAGTGATAAGTCTGAAATGATTGTAAGTCAAACGATGGATGAATTAGAAGAAGAACTTGACTCTACCGTTTTTTTTAGGGCAAATAGACAACATATTTTACACATTGACAGCATAGGGAGTATCCACAATTACTTTAATGGAAAATTAAAAGTAGTACTTGTAAATGATCCCGATAGAGAAATTATTGTGAGTCGTGAGAAGGCGCCTCTATTCAAAAATTGGCTTAATTCCTAAGCCAATTTTTTTATTGTAACTTTATTCAATGATTTTGCAATTAACTTCGTTAGAAGTAGTGTATCCAAATTTTGGATATAACACATTTCTTTGGTTGTATCTTCCCTTTTTTTCTACTTGGTAAAAACCGACATAAATAAGCCAAAATCAGCTTATTTCACCCCTTCGTTATTGAAACATAACTACCACTGAAACCAGTAATAGCCTTACTTTCGTTGATTTAACTAATTTGATGCAGCGGCTTTTGTTCGGATATTGGTGCGACAATGTACGGTATTTACTGGGAATGAAGGCGTTTCTCCGAATCATCCTCCCACTATCTCCGAACAAACCCCCTATCAGCTTGATATTGACTACCGATATCGTGTCTAATTCTTATAAGTAGTTTTGCTTTTAGCTTTATGATTGTCTTAAAAAGTTTCCAAACTTTGCAGTGGTAGTTCTGCAACCTCTTTTGAACCATATTGATAGGTTTAAAATATTGATTCTTAATGAAAAAGCTCGTCTGTGAAGATGGGCTTTTTCTTGTTTTTGAGGGTAGTAGGAAAAGTGGTATATTTAAAATCAATGTATTAGGTGATGTAGGTAACAACTAACTGGCTATGTATAACTATAAGATGACCTATCAACAACGAGAATCTATACGCTTAAAAGGGTATGATTATGCACCTGAGGGATTATACTTTATCACGCTATGTGTACAGGATAGGGAGAATATCTTCGGATCTATCAAAGACGGGGTGTTAACATTGAATGAGATAGGTGAGATCGCAAGGGATGAATGGCTGAATATAGCAAATGTGAGAGATAATGTGATTTTGCATGAGTTTATCATTATGCCTAATCATATACATGCGATAATCGAGATTGTGAAGAATAAAGCAAAGGCAGGTGATAATAAAGGTTTTAAATCTCCGTCTCAAACGATCGGGGCTATCGTCAGAGGTTATAAAATAGCCACAATAAAAAGAATAAAGGCAGGGACGAATTGCAATTCGTTTTGTGTGGGCGAATTGCCATTCGCCCCAACACCCCCAACCGGGCGTACCATCTGGCAGAGAAATTACTATGAGCATATTATAAGAGACGAGAGAAGTTATCAGTATATATCGAATTATATCATCACCAACCCTGAACGATGGCACGATGATAAATTTCACAGGTAGGGGCGAATTGCAATTCGCCTGTTTATAATTGGAAAAACAATTCACGATGCGGGCATTCATTGTGTGGGCGAATTGCAATTTGCCCGTACGACGCACAATTGGTAATACGTTGTGTCTGTAAATTACTTGATATAGGGCATTCGTGATGTAGGTATTCGTGGTGCGGACAAATTGCAATTCGTTTTGTGTTTTTTTGTTTTACTCAATAATTCGCATGCTTTTACGGATTTCCTCTTTTACTATAAAGTACTTGGTGGTATATTTACAATATCAAATAAATTAGAAAGAATAGTTTTATGAGTGTGTCCATAGCTGAAATAGAGAATAACTTAGAAAAGGTGTTTGTTAATATTGATAAAGAAAGCTTTATCTATGAGTTTATATTAGCGCTTGGTGTGCCATTAAATGTAATAGAGCAAGTAATCGACTTGATTATTAGTGAAGAAATTGTGAATTATAAGTATGATAGTAAAAATCAAAAGATAATTAAAGGGTAATGAGGGGTAAGTATTATTTATTGTTTTCAAGATTTTTACTAATACTTGCATTAGTATTAGTCGTTTTTGTTGTATTTCATATTGTAGCTTCTGGTAAAGTAGGTGCAGGATATTCTGATTTAGGATCTGCTGTAGATGGACTTACAGCACCATTTATAGGAATAGCAGCTGCTGTTTTAACCTTTTTAGCATTTAAGATGCAAGTGATAGCAAATGAACAAGTTCAAAAGCAGTTTGAATTACAGCAGTTTGAAAGTCAGTTTTATGAGTTACTTCGTTTGCATAAGGAGAATGTAAATGAAATGGTTATTCAAGGGTATGTTTATGAAGATGGAAAAAAGATTGAAAGAGAGATTATTGGGCGAAAAATATTTGTAAGTAATGTTACTGAGTTTATGAGCTTAGTTTAGATAATTAAAGGATATGTGAATCATAAGAGAGACAAAAAGGAATTGTTATTTAATATTAGGGATAAATATATTATTACTATTGCATATCATATTTTCTTTTTTGGATTAGATTCTTTTGAAAGACAAGTTAAGACTAATAAGCATCCAGTAACTAAAGAAAATCTTTCGGCTAAGGACAAAGGTTGTTTGAAAGAAATGGTAAAATGGTTAAGGGCATTCAGGAAAGTACATAAGGATTTCGGAGATAAGGAACCAATATGTACGATGATACCAAATGTTAAATTATACTTTAACTATAAACCATATTTAGGTCACTTATCCCGATATGGTCATTATTATAGAAATCTAATATTAATAGTGAAGCATGTTGTTGATAATAAGGAGTTAGGATTGACTTATGAAAAGAAGAGAGAGTATTTACGCATTCTTAGAGCTCAATTAACTTCCCATGAACAGTTTTTACTTTTCCTTAACTGGTATAGTGGTATAGGTACACAATGGGAGGAAGTGGGGATAGGGGGAAATAAATTCTTTACTGATTATCGTATGATTCACAATATCAATGCAGATGTTATAGAAGATACTTCTTTTAATTGGGAGGGAATTATTGGAAGTAAATTTGAGAATAGATTAGATTTTAAGTATTTAAATAATAGGGATAAAGAATTATTTGAGGTTATAGAAGGTTTTATATCAACTCAAGAGAAAAAAACAGAGTAATGTTACAAGACTAAAAAATAGATTTAGTGTCTCGATTTTATCCATTATCTATAGATGAGGTTAAAACTAATATAGATAGATTGAATTTTGATGGGTATCATTATTTGATGTGTCTAATCATTGGTTTGCTTACTTGAATTTTGATATTGAGTTTGTAGAGGAATATGAAGATCAGATTAACTGGGGTATCTAATCTTTTAATGAGTTTCTACAGTGGAATGAGGATTTTATTATTAAGTATAGTAATAGGTTAGATTTCATAAAATTGTCATGGAATAAAATTGTTTATTTAGGATTGGGATTAGATAAAAGGGGAGTTGAGTTTTTAAAATAAAGGAAATATGAATAGAGTGCAGAGTTATTGGAAAATGAACATATGGAGAATATCTGTAGGAATAATGGTAATGTTTTTCTTAGGGCTTACTATTTATTGTTTTGAATTAGATGATAAATTTTCAATAGCGTTAATTGCAACAACTATAACAATTTATATAGGTCTGATTAAGCAGAATTTAGATGATGATAAACTTTTTCAAGATCTTTTTCAAGATTTCAACTCACGATATGATGATAAAGTAAATGATCTTTTTAACAAGTTACGAGAGGAAGTTGATAATGAGAATGATTTAGGTGAACAAGATAAATTATTAGTTATTGACTATTTGAATCTTTGTAGCGAAGAGTATTTATGGTATTCAAAAGGAAGATTACTTCCTGAAGTTTGGAAAGCTTGGGAGCAAGGTATTATCGCTAATTTAAAAATACCTAAAGTTAAAGAGTTATTTGATAAAGAATGTTTGAACGAAAACTCCAAAAAATCATATTATGGTTTTATTGAATATATCGAAAAGAAAATATAATTATGGATTTTACTGAAAAGGTAAATAGGCTTTGTAATAAGTATAAGCTAAATGAATACGGTTGTTTTAATTTATTGAAGGTGATGCATCATCTTACAGATGAAAGACGTCTGCATTCAAGGTTTATAACTTTCTTATTAAATCCTAACGGAAGTCATGAACAAGGGACAAAGTTTTTAGAATTGTTTTTAAATAACACATCTATTAAGTCTTTTGAATTACAAGAAGTGTCTGTCTATCCACATGAAGTAGAAAAGAAAGAAGATGAGAATATCGATATATTCATTCAGAATAGTAAAGGACAAGCTATTATTATAGAAAATAAGATATTTGCTGGAGATAGTAATAAAAAAGAAGGAGAAACAATTAAAGCTCAACTTCTAAATTATTATGATAAAAAGAAAATTGAGTTTAGTGATATTACTTTAGTCTATCTGACTTTAAATGGAAAAGAACCTTCGTTTTATGAACAGTTTAAAGATAAACAACCTGAGTTAATTAGACTTGATTATATTGGTTTTATTACTAAATGGTTAGAACAGTGTTTAGAACAAACTATATCAAATAGGGATTTGCAAAGTAGTATACTACAGTATTTAAGTATAGTAAAAGAAATAACAAATGACTTTGAATTAGCTGTTGCGTTAAAAGAGGAAACAGCTAAAGATTTAGAATTTGGATACAAGTATTGGATTATTGATAAAGATATTAATAATCACATCGTACAAGATCAGTTTAAGCATGTAAAATGGCATACTGTACATGAGTTTATGGATACATTGCGTATTGCTATCACGAGTAAGTTTAATACAGAGGTTTCAAGGCTAAATGAAGATCATATTACAGCTTGTACTCATAGAAATAGCGTAAAGGCTAAAGTTGTTATAGCTTTTTTATATGAAGATACTACATACTATGTGTGCAATGATAATAAGGGATTTACTATTGGTTGTATTGGAGATAATTGCCCAAAAGAATATAAAGTTCTCTTTGAAGGTAAATATAACTTTAATGATTTCAGTATTAGGGAAACATTTGATCTTATAAATGAAGATAAAACTAAGATGTTAATTAGTAGAATCGTAGACGAGATTAACAAGTACATAGTAAAATAATCATTGATGGAAGAAGTGAATAAAAAAGCTTGGAAGGAGGCATTAGAATATGCTTTTGAAACATTAGATAAGAAGGGATGGAATACGAAGAATAATGGTAGGTATTATTTCGTAGTGAATAATGGTGTCGAATATCCTAATAAGAAGGTATTAGAATGTGTTGAAAAGTACTTTCTTAAGAATAAATTAGAGTTAATAATACCTAGTACAGCTAATAATGGTGAAAGACTAAATGCTTATTTGGAAAGTAATGGAGCTAAGGTAGTTAGTAAAAAAGAGTCTTTTATTAGTGGATGTATTCGAGAACAATCTGATGAGATATTAAAACTATTAAAAGAGTATAAACAGAGGATTAAACAAGGTGATTTAAAGCAAGAAGAATATAAATGGTTACTATTTGCTACTCAACATAATAAACCAAGTTTAAATAAAGATACAATAGTAGATGAGTTACTAGAAATGAAATTTAGTAATTTATTGTATTATAACTCAATATCAACAATGAAGCACTTAAATAAGGCAAGAAATCGCCAGTATGCTGAATTGTTATTGAATTTATATGATGAAGAAATATCTTTAGAAACGAGAATTAAGAACTTTAGTGAGGAAATAACTAACCTTTATCACGAAGTAGAAGATAAATTACAGCATCATCATGATGAACGTACAATCTCTACTTTATTGAGTTTTAAGTATCCTGAAAAGTATTTGTTATTTAAAGACTCATTTTATCAGAAGTTATGTTTGTTATTGAATATTGAATCATTAACAAAAGGAGAAAAGTATTCGGATTATCTTGAAATAGCAAGGGAGATTAGAGATAAATATATAAAAGAAGATGAGGAACTATTGTTTTTGGTACAACAGCATTTGCCAGAGGGAAGTTATAATGATCCAGCGCTTAATCTTCTAACTCAAGATTTTTTATATACTATGTTAGAGAAGAGTAATGATTATTATGACATATTTAAAAAAGTTAAAACGGCATTTAATGCTAAATTGAAGAGTTTAGAAGGCTGTTCTGTTTGTTTTAATCGGCACAATGGTAAAGAGTTTCAATGGATACAGGATAAATATTCTATAATTGGAAATGATTATGTTCACTATGAATTGTATTGTGATAAATCATCTATTTATATAGATCTTCATCTAGAAGATGATGAACAACCTGAAGAAATTACTAAGTTAGTAAAAGATTTATATGTTTATTTATTAGATAAAGAATATAGTACTGATTTTATTTCTTGGTTTAATTGGGCTAAAAAAGTAAATAGTAAAGATTACTTTCAATCTATTAGATTTCATAGAGCATTTTCGTTAGATGAAGAAGATATTCTTTCAGAAGAAAGTATTAATGAAATGATTCAAAGCTTTGTTGACTTAGATAATATTATTGGTGATGATATACGCGAATTTCTTATTAAGAATAAACAGGTAAAAGAAGAAATTGCAATTAAATATGTAGCAGAAAAAAACATGAAGCATCCACTAAACCAAATACTATATGGTCCTCCAGGAACAGGGAAGACGTATCATACGATTAATAAAGCATTAGCTATAGTGGCTCCTGACTTTGATTTGAGCCAAGAGAGAGAGTTGGTTAAAGAGGAGTTTGATAAGTATTTAGAGAATGGACAGATCGTGTTCACAACCTTTCATCAGAGTATGACATACGAGGACTTTGTGGAGGGGATAAAGCCTAAAGAAATTGAAGGTAAGGTTACTTATGAAATAAAAAACGGTTTTTTAAAATTGTTATGTAACACTATTATTCAAAATAGTTTTTCTGTAGGAGACTTAATAGGAGATTATGAGATAAACAAAATAGGCTATGAAATAATTTATCTTAAAAAACCTAGAGCTGAAAGCATTGTACCAATCCCTAAATATTTAATTAATGAATTATCTCAGCTAGTGATTGAGGGTAAGATAGATTATGAAAGTATAAAAAATAAGGATGCAGTTAATATGATGTCACCAACCACTGAAAAGTATATTGTTAATGGATATCCTAATATACTTGCAATGCTGGTTGAAAAAAACAATCGTGATTATCCAATTTGCAAAAAAAATAAGGTCCTTATCATCGACGAAATCAACCGTGGGAATGTATCTGCCATCTTTGGGGAGTTGATTACCTTGATAGAAGAGAGTAAACGATTAGGAAATGAGGAGGCATTAGAGGTTACCTTGCCTTACTCAAAAGAGAAGTTCGGTGTACCGAATAATTTATACATCATCGGTACGATGAATACAGCAGATAGAAGTGTAGAGGCTCTGGATACAGCGCTTAGACGTCGTTTTACCTTCGAAGAGATGATGCCTGATTATGAGGTAATCGAGTCAGATAACAGCTTTGGTATTGATTTAAAAGAGGTGTTAGAGGTTATTAATAAGCGTATAGAGGTGCTGTTAGATAGAGATCACTTGATCGGGCATAGTTACTTTTTAAATGTGGATTCTGTGGAGACATTACAATCGCGATTTATGAATAATATTATTCCCTTGTTGCAAGAGTATTTCTATGGAGATTATGGCAAGATAGGATTGGTACTTGGTAAGGGTTTTGTTGAAAAATCAGAAGGGAATAAGGTTGTATTTGCGTCTTTTGACTATGATAGCGAGATGTATCAAGACAAGGTTATTTATTCATTAAAATCTATTGAGGATGAAGGGGAGTTTAAGGTAGCTATAGATAATTTGTTAGGTAAAAAATAGTAATAAGTGAGTAAACTAAAGATTACAGTTTTTGAGCATAATACATTAAGAATAGGGGATGTGTTATCTAAAGATAAAGTGTTTGAAGAAAAACATTTAGCTCTATTAGAAGCTTTCTATGGTACGAATGGCTTACCTTATTATTCTCTGATTCACAAAGGAGTGAAGTTTAATCAATATGTAGGGGTGTTACAGTTGGGTAACTTGACTATCGAGGTATTGCCTAAAGTGGATAATAATGAGGAAGATGAGAAAACTTGGCGTAAGTTATTGATAGAGATGATTTGGCGTGTAGGTACTTTTACTACTCATGCTCCTACATCAAGTAATCTGTCTTTAAAAACAAATGCGATTTTAGATGTTTATATCGCGATGTATCTACAGGAGTTAAAGCGTTTAGTTCATCAAGGATTAATAAAGAAATATAGAACACAAGAAGGGAATACGTTGGCTCTAAAAGGGAGTTTGGTGTTTAGTAAACACATTCAACAGAACTTGGTACATCAAGAGCGTTTTTATACTCGCCATAGTGTATATGATGAACAGCATCTATTACATCAAGTGCTGTATAAGGCATTGAAATTACTAAAACGCATTAATGTAAATATTGCGTTGGATAGTGAGATTAATCAATTGTTGTTTAGTTTTCCTGAAATGGAGGATATCAAGGTGTCTGAGAGTACTTTTGATAAGATATCGATCAATAGAAAGACAGCTTCTTATGAAACAGCGTTAGGTATAGCTAAACTATTACTTCTAAATTATCACCCTGATATTAGAGGAGGTAGTAGTGATGTGTTGGCTTTATTGTTTGATATGAATGCACTGTGGGAACGCTTTGTTTTTGTGACTTTGAGAAAACATTTAAAAAACTCACATGAGGTTAGAGAACAGGTAAAGAAAGACTTTTGGCTTTCGCATACAGAAACAAACCGAAGTGTGAAGATGTTTGCAGATATTGTGATAACAGAGAAAAGGGAGGAATCAAGAGTCTTTGTGATTGATACGAAATGGAAGAATCTGAATGGGAAGCCGTACCCATCTGTAGAAGATCTGCGACAGATGTATGTATATCACCACTTCTACAAGGCGAATAAGGTGGCATTGGTTTATCCGAGTCTGGAGTCTAAAGAACATAAAGGGAAATATCTGAATAGCCAGAATGATGATATGTGTTATTTAATTCACCTTGGAGTGAAAGATGATATTGCTAATTTTGAAAAGCAGGTAGTTAACGTTGTTAAGGAATGGTTTACTGTTTCGAATTCAGAAATTCACATTAATTAAAATACTGCTGTTCGAGTGGGCTTTGTTATTTATAAATAACTACGAAGTTGGGAGACTTCGCAGAGAGAGAATAACAGAATAACGCAAAGTCAATAGACTATTGTGTAGTTGTATTTAAGCCACATATTCAAGAATTTACAAAAATTAAAATATTGAAAAAGCTAGCTTACGGTAACCTTTTTTGATGGGTATTTAACTCTATTCTTTCTAATTAAAGTACTTATCTAACTGATCTACAGGACTTGTAATAAATTCTTCGAAAGTACTCAGATCTGTAAGTTCTTGGTGTTCTAAATCATAACAAGCTATTTTCTTAGCCTTTGGATTCCAAACAATAATAGTATCTGTGTAATCTCCAGTTTCTTTGGAAATGCGAAGTAGCTTCTGCCTTGCAAATTTGAACGCAACTGTCTCAAGTAAGGTAAAGAATTCAAGATACTCAAAGTCTGAATCAGGTAAGTCAATGCGCAAATTATCTCCTTGTAAGAACTCTAAAAGAACTTTAGGTAGCTTATAGGCTTTTAACTCATCGAGTTTATTGCTTAGATTGTGGAAATCTACGGGTTCTATAGACTTAAAGTACTCAGCCATTTCACTATCTGCTTTCTCTAAGGCAATACTGTATGGACGCATGCCATCTTTCTCAGCGAGTGTTACATCTGCACCGTGTTGGACAAGGTATTTACACATGTGAAGATCTACATATCTTGCAGCTACACACAGCGCAGTAGGCTTAAAGGGATACACCATATCGGCTTTATTGTAATTGATGTCAACATTAAAAGAAATAAAGAAGTCTAATACTTTATAGTTACGATCGCTAACTGCTTGACGAAAGGCTAGACCACCATATTTCTCTACTGTATGTCCTAAGCTGTGGATAAGAGCTAAATTATCATAAGACTTGCCATATAAAGCTTGCTGAAAAGCATCAGATTTGAGGTGATTTACTACATTTACTTTAGCTCCATGTGCTACCAGGTAATTGATAATATCCGCCTTGCAATAGCGAACAGCACTTAAAAAGCTGGGATTGTCTTTTGCATTTAGGTTTACCCCTTTACTAATAAGCCATTTAAGAGTATCGAAGTTTTCCATAATTAGAGCTAAATCTAAAGGAGACTCATCGGTATGTTTTCCAATAGAAATCTGTTTCTCAATATCCCAACCTTCAGCATAATACTGATCTAATAGAGTAATATCTCCTGATATAATTGCATTGACAATAGGGGGAACGGTTTTAAATGTCCCAATATCTTTTAAGCTTACCATGATTTATGGTGTTTTAAGTATAAATAATATTTTTTTAATCAGATATTTGTTTATCAATTAGATAGGTTTGATATAAGTTATTGAAAAAACGAAATATACCATATAAATAAGAACCAATAACTAGGGATAAAGCTATTTTTATAAATAAATAAATAACCCAACCTATAATAGGTAAAAATAAAAAGAATTTAGCAGTAAAATTATGTAGTAATTTCCAACCAGCTACAAAAGAAAAGCCAATATAAAAAGCCATAGCATAAAGCGATAAAAGATTGTTCCATGTAAAAGAATCTTTCGAGGGGTAGGATGGACTTGTTATCATAAAATATGCTAATAGAACACCGATTATTCCAGCGATTAACATATCTCTATTATCTTTTTTTAGACGTTCTTTTTTTTGTAAAAGATTGTAATATTTTTCATTCATAGTCTTTTTATTTACTTATTTTTCGTTTTAAGACATAGCCAGTTTGTATATTATCTGCATTGAGAACTTGAACCTTAAAAAAATACTTAGTAGCGCCTATACTATCTAAAGGTTGTCCTTGTGCTAATTCACCTATAGGGTGTGTTTGACTATCAGGAGAAGGATATAAACTAGTTTTAGAAGTTGTTTTCCATTTTGTAGTTTTTATATCTTTGGGCTTAGCAGTTACTTTCTCTACTGTGTAAGGGTTGAAGACAATAGCAATTAGTAATGCAATTCCTACAAGTTTTAAGATATTAGCTAACGATAAAGCTCTTTTTGTCTTTCTATTTTTTAAATAGTCTAGTTGCCTTTTTGAATAGTCAATAAAATCAAATAGTTGATGACGTTTTTCAATCCAATTATCAACATTAGGATTGAGAATAACTCTTTTATGTTTGGTGTTTTCTTGGGAAGAGTGTGTTTTATAGTTGTAATTTAGGTCATGGTTAGAGAGTAGATTCTCATATGCTTGATTAATTTTCCTAAACATATTAGTAAAAAACTCATCTCCACCGGTTCTATCAGGATGATATTGTTTTGCTAATTTTCTATAAGCTAGTTTAATTTCATCAATAGAAGCATTTTCTTCAAGGCCTAATATAGTATATGATTCTTTTTTATTCATTTGCTTTTAATTTATTTGTTGCCAAGTAGTGATCTGCTCATCCCATATATTGATAAGCAACTTATATTCTTGTTTAGAATCATATTTCCAAACTTGCCCTTGTGATCCATTAAAAACGATATCTTTGGGTGTTCCTAAAGCAACTTTAAGTAGTATTATAGGCATACCTTTATAAATTTGTCCGTTGAATGCACTCTCAACCCAATCAACAGGATAGTATTTAGTCAATTCATCTTTTAATAATTGATTATTGCTTAAGTAATTCTGTTTTGCTTTGAGTATTTTATTTTCTAAAGACTCTATTTTCTTAGCACTATTTCTTTTTTGTTTAGTATCTAAAAAGTACAAATAGATGAAATAAATTAAGACTATTAATAGTCCTATATAGAAAAGAGGTTCTTCAGGTTTTACTGCTTTCTCCATGATATATTTGCTAATAACATTTGCAAAATTACATTAATTTATCAAAAAGACTATTTTTGTTTAGTTGTATGCAGTAATTCAATCCTTAAATTAGTTTAAATATTTATGTTTTTATTAAGCTTTTTTAGACCATATCTACTGACTATATGAATCTTAGTTTAATACTAAAGTTGTTTGTTTTAGAAAATAACAGAACTATTAAATATTAAAAACCTCCCCACTAATAGGGATTGTCTCCTTCTACTTATCTCTTTAATATTGTTACTTACCAAATACAAAAATGTAAAGTATGAAACTAGCAGTGTTAAGTACCCTTTTGATATTGATCTCTATCATAACTTATGCTCAAGTAAGAAAAGACAAATCCTCTTTCAATATGCCTCAAGTAGAACCTACTCAACTTATTGCGTTTTTAACTAAGCAAAATGACTTTATTTATGTAGATAGGGATAGTTTAAAGCCTATTAATGGGATAAAGTATAAAAGTGCGTCTATGTATACTTCGACAGGTTATGCGATGGTTATAAATAATAAGGGAGCTTTTGTTGTTATAGATACCAATGGAAAAGAAGTACTTGAAGTAGGAGAGAGTGAGATAGAGATAGAAGTTGTAAATGGATTGACACTCTATAAGAAAAGTAGAGAATACCAGAGAAAGATGCCTATCTGGAATTGGGAGTGGAATATCTTAGGAGGAGCTATTAAAAAAGAACAAACCTATCATAGCATTGAGATTGGGGTGATTGAAACCAAGCAGGTCTTACTGCAAAAACAAGTCCCTTATTTAGAAGATAGTTACACTCTAAATCCAGTGGCAGTAGATGATGAGCATATTTATTGGAACAAGACACTTTATGTAGTTAAGAATCAATACTTAAAGAAAAAGGATGTTGATGTGATAACAACCTTAGACAATAAGCGATTTATAAAGGGATTTAAAGACTCTTTTTCTATTTATGATGTACAGCAGAAGGAAGCAATACATCAAGACTTAGAAGGTGTTAATACGTTTAGTATAAAGTATGGTAATGAAGACCTTATACTGGATCAGTTGATGCAAGAACGCTTTGAGCCTATTGTACCAAAGTTGTTAAAGGATGTTACTACTGGGAGTGTCTATCCATATCCTCAGTATGACAAGGCTTTTCCTAAAGAGATTAAAACAGCAACGCCTGAGCAAGCAGCCTTTATAAAGAATGCCTCTTTGATTTATTCTATTGCTAATTCTCCTTATTTTTTAATAGGTGTTTTTAACTATGATCACGATATTTGGGCTTATGATTGGCTTTATCTAGATATACATGGTCAGGTGGTAGAACAGTTTGATTTGGATAGTTTTAAGGTGTCAGATCAAATAGGCAGGCTTGTATGGCCTTCTAAAGAAATGGTTATACCTTATCAGAAAGTTACCTCTGTAAAGTATTATACAGGTAGTGATGAATTGTATCTTGTCAACATAGAGGGCAAAGAAGGTGATAGTGAGTATGGGGTCTGGGATAGAAAAGCTCAACTATGGAGTATAGAACCAGAGTATACTTCTATACTTGCTTTGGATATTTCGAAAGGTATTTATGCCTTGCAGAAAGAGGAAAACTATACACTCTATGACAGTAAAAAGCAAGAGAAGCTAGGTGTGAAGGCTTATCAATACATTCGTTCAGACGGTTTAGTTCAAGTAAAACTTGAAGATAAAACAGTAAGTTATTATATCGATATTTATACTGGTAGAGCGTATTTAGAACAATAAAGAGATGAAAGAGAATACTCAGCTAGTTAGTGAGGCTGACTAACTGAAATTAATAGCTGTGAATGGTAAAGGGTATAGAGTAGATGTACTGGATTATCAAAGCAATAGGTTTATATCTAAGTTCTCTTTATTATTAATAAAGATGCCTTGTTACTTCATACATATTGTAGTAAAATTAGAAAACCACTACTATCAGTGAGACGTTTTTAAGACAAGAAGCAGTACTTTTAACCAAAATATAGCAATGAAATACCTTATGATTTTAGTGTCAATATTTGCTTTGTTTGGCTGTCAGACTAAGGCTCAAACACTGGAAATAACAACTATACATATTGAGCCAAAACGAGTAACTCAACAAGTACCCGATAGGGGTAAACAACATACTTATACCACTTATCAGGAGGTTACAAAGAGATCTGTACCTGCTGTTTCTTTAGTGTCTAAAGAGGATAATGTATTGCGATTTAGCATACAAGGAAATATTAGTTCTAGAGGGTTACAGATTCGCAAAGTTTCTAAGATACGCTTTGAACAAGCAGAGCAATTAGGCAATGGTATAACGCTTAAGTACTATGTAAATATTAAACACATACCTGGTAAAGAAGGAGCTACTATAGCAGGTTACAATTATAGCAAGGAAGAGAAATATAAGATACCTCATGATGTAAAAGTAATCCATATAGAAGTATATGAAGAACATCCAAATCAAGAACCTAAGTTAATTGCAAAGAATAAGTTTGACTTTTTTGCGAAGATATAAATTATAGAAATGAATATAGATTTTAAGGCATTAGCTATCCAAATAGAAGCAGCTACACGTAAGGCTTTTCAAGAAATAGTAACGGTTCATGGTAGCGAAGATATCTATGGTTTCGCTCTATATAGTGATGAGGGAGCGATGACGGTTTGTCCTTCTACCAACACGCAAGATTATTTAGAGACCAAGCCAAAACAAGATTATGTGTACTATAAGTATGAACCGGCTGAGTGGTGTTATGAAGGAGATGGAGCAGATGAAGATTTCTCGGCTATCTGTAATACACTTTACAATGCTCTGGAAGGTGACTTTTGGGCTGAAGAAGAAGATTTTAAAGAAGAGGAATACGAAGAAATAGATGATGAAGAGTTTGAGGCATTTCAACAAACACTATATCAGACTTGTATTGCTGTTTTGGTCAAGTTAAAACAAGAAGAATTCTTTAAGCAGATAGTTGGAAAAGACATCTTTTTGATGTTTTCTGTAACAGATTATGAGTATGATCGTCAAGAATTAGAGGAGATGATCATTACTTTAAATGACAATCCTTATCAACAAGAATATCTAGACTGGATGAAAACTTGGCGCAAATAGAATAACAAATAAAAAGTAGAGTATATAAATGAACCCATTAATAAAAATATTCCCTGAATACGAAGAGGTATTTTATGATGATATAGAAAATCACAAGAAGTATTTCTTGCCGATCTGTTCTTTTAATTTAAAACTAATAGATACCACTAAAGATACGTGGTTGCACATCGTGTCTGTCAAAGAGATTTATGATGGCCGTGTAGGAGAAGATACAACAGATTATCACACCACATTTACTAAAGCAGATATGTTTGGTTTTGATGTAATAGATGGTAAATATAAGTTTGATGCTGATTGGAACTACTTCTCAGTAGATACTGTAATAACAGCAGAAGATTATGCCCAAGACTATTCGGGATTAGAGATAGAATACAATAAGAACGAGACCATCTATCAGCTTAAAAAAGCGTATTATCAAAAGTATGGTAAGTTATGTGATAAAGATTATGATCGTCCAGGCTTACACGTAGAAGACATCCGCAGTTTAGAGCGTATGCGTCAACTTACGGTAGAGGATATGGATAATGGAAAACATTCAGATTACTATATAGAGCGTTTAGAACGGAAGATTTACGGTCTTTTCGAAGAGTTAAATACAGCAGGCCTTCCTTTAGAAGACTGTAAATACGGCGGAGAAAACATAACAGAAAAGCCTTGTCACAATGGTGAAGTACTGCCTCACATCGCTACGATAGAAGGATATGACTTTCAACAGAGTGCTGCTGATATGTTATTCTTATTCTATGACCCAACTATAAATAAAGCGGTGATTTGCTTAGAATATACCTAAAACTAAAATAATAAGCTGTTGTGCTAAAGTAATAATAAATGAATATAGAACAATTAAAAGAGAAAGCGCAGACTTTGATTAGAGAAGCACACCTTTTTGTGAAAGCAATAACAGGTGATGAGCCAGCCGCTTATGTTAATGAAGAAGAAAGTATTAGCTTTATAGTCAAATGTATGAATCAATGGATGGCTTTAATAGAGAAGGATGAGGTATTCTCGTTTGACCCCATTGATATCCAATTAATAGATTTAACGAAATACACAGCTCTAACGACTAAAACTCAACAAATATACCCAAACTTCGAGCATCTAATGCATTTTGGAGATGTTGAAGTTCAGCAGTGGATTAAAGATAATGATTGTAATAGCAATGATCTATCTGATTTACAATCTATCTATAACGACAATTATATAGACTTATGGATGCAGAGCCATCCGATGTATAATAATGAGGAAGTATATGGATATGCAGAAGGCTGGGCTATGATCTGGCCAGAAGAAGATACTCCAATGCAATGGGATGAAAACTTAACGTTTAAATATCAGATAGGATTACAGTATGAACCTTTTATAGATATTTATTTCAATAAGAAACAGAATAAATATATTTGCATTGAGCGTAACACCTAATCCCTTTATTTTTTGAAGATATTTCGAATCCTTATTGTGTCTGTAAGGCCTTATTTAATTGGTATCGCGGTTGTAGTAGTGTGTACATTATCTACGTCGTCTGCGTACGCACAGTCCTTACAATATTGGGAGAAACAATATAAGGCAATTCAAGACAAAAATAAAGCACAGAGCAACATCGTTATCTCTTATCTATCTGCTCTTTATGCCAATAAAGAGTTTGAACAGGCAGAACGTGTGCTTACCCGAAGTATCGATACAGCATTAAAAAGCGAAAACTATAGTGATGTCAGTATTCTGTACTGCATTCAGGCGATGAATTTGCGCATTATGGAGAATACTATAGGAACAGAGAAGAGTCTTGACTTAGCTAAGCAGTACAGTATAAAAGCAAATGATGCTGAGACTAAGGGATACCTAGCGTATAGCGAGGGATGGTTAAGTAGTCGTAATGGTTATCATGAGAAGGCTGTAGAGTACATCATTACAGCGATCAAGCACTACGAATCAGCACCTAACTCAAATACGCTGAACAAGAGAAAGTCTGTTGCTAATAGCGAGCTAAGTGTTATCTATAACCGTTTAGGTGAAGAGGAGTTGAATGAAAAATATGCCAAGGCTTCTCTTAGCTACGCTTTATTACAACACGAGCCGCAGACTAAGTTTTCGGCTTTTATGCAAATGGGTAATTTATATGATCGATTGTATAGTACTCATCCTGATCATGTGAATTATAGAGATTTATCGGAGCGCTACTTTTTACAGTCCATAGATATCTTTAATCAGAATAAAGAGGTCATGTATAATCTCTCTGATTTGTCTTTTGCCAATAATAATTTAGCTAGTTTATACCTGTATTCTTTTGCTGACACCTATCGCTCTAAAGCTTTAGAATATGCTAAAAAGGCTAATGCTATTGCACTAAAAACACAGCGGGCAGATCACATAGCATCATCTTATGGGATTATATCTTCTGTCTTCTTAGCAGAGGGGGATGCTAAGGCAGCTATTTCTTACTTGTTAGAAGCAAAACAAGCTCTAGAAAAATCAAGTATTGCAGATCGCAATATAGAATTAAATATATATGAATCTCTTGTAGAAATATACGCAGAGTATGGCAATTATAAAGAGGCTTTTCACTATCAACAGGAGTACTTGGAGTTATTCAAGAAGTTGTATAACCAAGACAAATTAGAAATAGTAAGAAAGTTAGAAGCTCAGTTTGACAAGGAGAGACAACAGCAAAGGTTGGTCAAACTTCAATATGAATCAGAGAAGAATAAACAACAGATTGCGCTAATGCACATTTTAGCTCAGCAGAGAGAACAGCTGTTGAGCAATCTAAAGTTGATAGAGGAGAATCAACGTAGCAGGCTGAAGTTCTCTGAGCTAGAAGCACAGAAGAATGCTCAACAGCTACGTCTATCACAGTTAGAAACAGAACAAAAGAATAAAGATTTATTGACATATAAGAGTATTGTGGCTTATAAGGATAAGCTCAACACTTTTTATGTAGCTTCTATGATATTCTTTATAGTAGTGGTTGTTCTATTATTATATGCCTATAGACAACGTCTAAAGACTATGAAACAGAGAGATACACTACATCACTTAGCCATCGAGAAGGAAAAACAGAACTCTAAAATATCGACTTTAACAGCTCTTTTACAAGGGCAAGAACAAGAGAGAGGGCGTTTGGCTCGTGATTTACACGATGGTTTGGGAGGACTACTCTCAGGTACCAAATTACACCTTACACAATTAAATAAGAAAGTAGGTGAGTCAGCACAAGAGGGATTGAATAAGTCTGTGGAGCAAATAGATGCTGCAGTCACAGAGCTGCGCAAAGTAGCGCATAATCTGATGCCTGATCTATTAGTTAATTACGGACTCAAAGAAGCGTTAGACGAATTTGGAATTCGTATGTCTAATGAGACTTTAGATATTCATATCGAATTTCTGAGCTATACGAGTTTTCTATCCCAAGACAAACAATTGTTGGTTTATCGCATTATTCAAGAGTTAGTAAACAACGCTATTAAGCATGCAGAGGCCTCTCAGATTATTATTCAATTGGTAGAAGAAGAACACGAAATTATTGTCACAGTTGAAGATGACGGAAAAGGCTTTGATACTAATAAATTAGATTTGAAGAAGTCAGCTGGTTTTCACAATATACAATCGCGCATACAGTTTATGAAAGGAACACTAGCTGTGCACTCAGAAGAAAATATAGGAACAAGTGTAGAATTTAAATTTCCTAAAAAGTAATTATGATAAAAGTAGCTATTACAGATGATCATCCTTTGTTATTAGAAGGATTAAAGAATATATTGAGCAACCAAATAGAAATAGAGGTAGTCGCATGTTTTTCCGATAAAGAAAGTATGATGCAAGGGCTGCTAACTATAGACGCTGATATTATACTGTTAGATATCAATTTAGCAGATATTAATACCCTAGAATTAATAAAACCGCTTAAACAGAGATTTCCACACTTGGAGATTATCATGTTGAGTGTACACAACGAATATGCTGTTATCAATAGTAGCTTAGCAGAAGGAGCCAAGGGATATATTCAGAAGAATGCTTCAGTAGAAGAAATAATCCACGGTATACAGGCTGTACACACAGGTCAGAAGTATCTGTGTTCTCAGTCCACTATTGTATTGGATAAGAAAGAAGAAGTGGGTTTAAAACAAATCCCAAAACTGACTCGTCGTGAGAAAGAGATCTTAATAGAGGCTGCATCAGGTCTAACAACCAATCAAATAGCAGAGAAGTTATTTATAAGTCACCATACGGTAGAGAGTCACCGCAAAAACTTAATCGAGAAGTTTCAAACTTCTAATCTGAGTACAGCTATTAAAATGGCAATAGAGTATAATTTGATTAAAAATTAGGCTTGTAAAGTTACCATGTATGAATATGGCAATACATGTTCACAGTGGATTAATATAGAGCTGATTATATAACAAAAGCCAGATTCATTTGAATCTGGCTTTTTAGTAATCTATCATTTTCTTTTTCTTACTTAAATTTTAATGCTGCGTGATATAAAATGATCGCCTCTGTAAGGTTGTACTGTTCATCATATACAGGAGAATAGAAATATACATATACTGTATCTTTAAATTTAGACAAGGGAACTGTTTCATAACTGGATAAGTTATTGAGTACTTCTATTGTTCTTTGTCCCACCCATTCTTCTGCATTTCCTTTAGGAGCACTATCAAAGCGGTGTTCTATAGCGTTCTTATAAAACCAATAGGTAGGCACTTCATCCGAAATGATTAATTCTTTATTGGGATTGTGGTTCTCATCAGCAATGGCAAATGAATTAAACCAAGGCACTTCTAAGTCTGCTTCTCCTATAGCAGAGCGGTACAAATCTTTATCATAAGTAGCACCTATTAAGAATCCCTCAATGTTATTAGAAGTAATTTCAAATGTAAATGCATCACTTTTTAGGTTGATGATACCGTTGTCCATTGGAATTACTTTTCCCTTCTGGATTACCTCTACCTGTAGATTTTCTTCTTGAGCCCAACTGCTTATTTGTACGAAAAACAGCAATAGTATGCTCAGACCAATTCTTTTCATAATTTTTTTCTTTGTGAACTTTGTTATTGCAAAGATAAGATAGTTAAAGTATTAAAGTAGTCGCTGTAATTGGTGATATTTCAGTGATAGAGGCTTAAGTGTGTTGAATACGATTTCACGCTTGATAAATTAAATGCGTGATAGCTCTTCTCTTTTTGTAAAATACAGACTTGGTAGATTGTTTAGTTCACAACTTCATCGGCTCTATAGCTTTCATTCTTAGTAATTTATTTACCAAATAGAATTTCCAATAAAATTCAGGTTAGCGACTTCATTTTACGTTTCAGTCGTTAATTTTTACGTTTCAAATTAATATCTCAAAAAACTGCATAGTTATTGTAGACTTTTGTACTTGTAAAAAAGATAAATAATGAGAAAAATTTATAGAACCGTAAAGTTTTTGATTATTGGAGGATTGTTACTTGGGACAACATTATTAACTGTAAGTTGTAATAAACAAGCTGATGCAGGTGGATTTGATATGACACCTGAGGTTAAGACGACATTGATTAAAAAACAGGATGCTACTGTTGTTCAAAAGTACACAGCAGCATTGGAAGGTAAAGTTAATGTTGAGGTTAGAGCTCAAGCAGCTGGATATATAGAGAAAATATTAGTTGAAGAAGGATCATTTGTCAAAAAAGGACAAGCTTTAATCTTGATTGATTCAGAGCCATATCGCATTCAACTACAAAATACAGAAGCTACATTGAAAGCGGCAAAAGCAGCTTTAGTTACGGCGGAGTTAGAGCGCAATAAAGTAGCTTCATTACTTGAGAATTCATTTGTATCACCTATACAACTTCAATCGGCTGATGCAGCTTTAGATAATGCAAAAGCAGTTGTAAGTCAGGCGCAAGCAGCTGTTAACGAGGCAAGATTAAATTTAAGTTATACGACAGTAAAGGCTCCTGTAGATGGTTTTCTTGGAAGAATCAATAAGCGTGTAGGGAACCTTGTAGCAGCAGGAGAGCCATTGCCGCTAACTACACTTTCAGATATCTCTCAAATGTATGCTTACTTTTCAATTGGTGAGGCTGATTACTATGATCTGATTAAAGAGAATGGAAGTGCGGAGAATGTATTGAAGATTCCTGTTGAATTAGAATTATCCAATGGAGATAAATATGGTCAAAATGGTAAAGTAGATGTAATCAATGGGGAGTTTGACAAAGTAACAAATGCTTTGACTGTTCGCGCTACGTTTCCAAATCCTGACCGTGTACTACGCAATGGGGCAACGGGAATTGTTTACTTGAATGTAGTTCATAAGGATGCAATTCAAGTACCTATTTCAGCGACTATTGATTTGCAAGAAAAAGTGTTTGTGTTTGTACTGACAAAAGAGAATACAGTAGAGCAACGACAATTAAAAATTCTAGGTAGAGATTTACATACGTACTTTGTTGAGAGTGGTGTAGAAGCAGGAGAAGTAATTGCTGCAACGGCAGTAGATAAATTACAAGATGGTGCGGCAGTAAAAGTATTAGAGCAACAACAAACTGCGTCTAATTAATACTGTCAATAGAATTATAAATTAGAATTAAGAAGATTATGCTTAAAAAGATAATACATAGACCTGTTTTAGCAACTGTAATCTCTGTTATCCTGGTAATTCTTGGAGGGGTTGGATTGATGCAGTTACCTATTGCACAGTTCCCGGATATTGCACCACCAAGTGTAACGGTAATGGCAAATTACCCAGGAGGTAACTCTGAAACAGTTTTAAAATCGGTAATTACTCCATTAGAGGAGGTAATTAACGGGGTAGAGAATATGACTCATATCGAGTCGACAGCCAGTAACGATGGTACTGCAGCGATTAATGTTTACTTTACTTTAGAAACAGACCCTGACCAGGCAGCAGTAAACGTGCAAAACCGCGTTGCTCAAGTAATGGGTATTTTACCGGAGGAAGTTGTAAAAGCTGGGGTAATTACTCAAAAGGAACAAAGAGGAATGATCATGGTTGTGGATCTTATTAGTGAAGATGCAGAACTATATGATGAAACCTTCGTGCAGAACTATGCACGTATTAACCTTGTACGTGCTTTAAAGCGTATTAAAGGGGTTGGTAACGTTCAGACTTTTGGGGAAAAAGAATATGCTATGCGCGTATGGCTTGATCCACATAAAATGGCTAATAGAGGTTTGACACCTGATAATGTAGCAGCTGCTATTGCAAGTCAAAGTAAGGAGGTTGCCGCTGGTAACCTTGGACAAAATGCAGGAGGCTCTGTTCAATATACGTTAACCTATCCAGGGAAATACAATACACCAGAGCAATTTGAAAAGATTGTTATTCAAGCAGATGAAAGTGGAAATGTACTTTATCTAAAAGATATTGCACGTATTGAGTTTGGTTCTATTTCATACGATGAGGAAACGGCAATTAATGGATTACCTGCAACTACTTTAGCGGTATTTCAAACTAAAGGATCAAACGCGAACCAAATTCAAGAGGAAGTATATAAAGTGTTAGATGAGTTAACACCACAATTGCCAAAAGGATTGCGATATAATGTAACTTTTGCCAATAAAACACAATTAGATGAATCTATTAATCAAGTTAAGACTACTTTAATTGAGGCTTTTATCTTGGTGTTTATTATCGTATATATTTTCTTACAAGATTTTCGTTCTACACTTATTCCGGCAATTGCGGTACCAGTATCCCTGATAGGAACATTCTTTTTCTTAAACCTTCTTGGTTTCTCGATTAATATGTTGACACTGTTTGCTCTGGTACTGGCCATAGGTATTGTTGTGGATGATGCCATTGTAGTGGTGGAAGCCGTCCACAGTACAATGGAGCACGAAGGGCTTGATGCCAAAGCGGCTACGACAAAGGCAATGAGTGAAATTACAGGAGCTATTATTTCAATTACGCTTGTAATGTCTGCGGTATTCTTCCCTGTAGGTTTCATGGAAGGTGCAGTGGGGTTATTCTACCAGCAGTTTGCATTCACCTTGGCGATAGCTATTTTGATCTCTGCTGTTAATGCCTTGACTTTGAGTCCAGCCTTGTGTGCGTTATTGTTAAAGAATCACCACCACAATTTGGAACATGCTCCAGAGCAAAAGAAACAAGGATTCAAGACGCGTTTCTTCCGTTCTTTTAATGCTGGGTTTACAGCGATGACTAATAAGTATATCAATGGAGTGTCGTTCTTTATCAGAAATAAGGTTGTTAGTATAGGTATTCTAATGGGTTCAATCGTACTGACTGTATTTTTAATGAATACTACACCAAAGGGATTTATTCCGAATGAGGACCAAGGTTTTGCCATGTTTGCATTATCTCTTCCTCCAGGTTCAAGTATTGATAGAACGAAGAAGACCTTAGAAGAAGGAGTAGAAGTTATACGTCAGAATCCTGCTATTGAAACAGTGACGAGTATTTCTGGATTTAATATTTTGGGGAATGCTGCCAGTCCAGCTTATGCAATGGGATTCATTAAGTTTAAAGAGCGTACACAGCGCGGTGAAGAACAAGATATCAATAAACTTCTTGAAATTATCAACGGTAGTTTAACGACTATTAAGGAAGGAGATTTCTTTGTTTTTGCTATTCCGACAGTACCTGGATTTGGTGATTTTGATGGCTTAGAACTTGTAGTTCAAGATAGACGAGGAGGAAGTATTCCAGAATTTGCGGAAGTTGTGAATCAGTTTAATGCAGATTTAAGTGCAACAGAAGAGGTTGCAGCTGCCTTCACGATGTTTAAAGCAGACTTCCCTCAGTACACTATTCAAGTTGATCCTATTAAGGCAAAGATGTATGGTGTAGAAGTAGGAGATTTACTCAATACAATACAACTATTCTATGGTAGTGCTCAAGTAAATGACTTTAACCGTTTTGGAAAACAGTTTAAGGTATTTATGCAAGGAGATGCGATGTTTAGAGCAGATGAGCAATCATTTAAAACATTGTATTTACACGGAAAAGACGGTAAGATGATCCCGTTAAGTTCGTTTGCTAAGTTGGAAAAAACGTATGGACCACAAGCTATTAGCCGACATAATCTATTCAATGCGATTAGTGTCAATGGTATTGTAGCTCCTGGTATTAGTACAGGACAAGCTATGGCAAAAGTAGAGCAAGTAGCGGCAGAGAAATTACCAGCAGGTTATGGTATTGAATGGAAGGGATTGAGTAAAGAAGAAAAAGAATCTGGAGGACAAATGGTATTTATATTCGCTTTGTCAATCTTATTTGTGTATTTCATTCTTGCGGCTCAGTATGAGAGTTATATTCTACCATTAGCAGTGTTGTTATCCTTGCCAGTTGGTATAATTGGAGTATTCTTAGCAATTGGCTTTGTCGGAATTTCCAATAATATTTATGTACAGGTAGGACTTATCATGTTAATCGGACTTCTGGCCAAGAACGCGATTCTAATTGTAGAATTTGCTGTACAACGTCGCGGATTAGGATATTCAATTGTTGATTCAGCTATAGAAGCAGCTCGTTTGCGTCTAAGACCAATCTTAATGACTTCATTTGCCTTTGTTGCAGGTTTAGTGCCCTTAATGTTTGTTCAAGGACCATCAGCACAAGGTAACCACTCTATCAGTGTGGGGACAGCAGGAGGAATGGTTTTAGGTGTGGTATTGGGTATTTTTATTATTCCAGTATTATACGTTCTCTTCCAGTACTTACAGGAAAAGATATCAGGTCCAAGATTTGTTGAAGATCAAGAAGCATAAGCCGTTATAGGCAAGTATAAAAACGATATTCAAATGAAAAAAATTGTATATATATTGATTGGTTCAAGTTTATTTACAGCATGTAAAGTAGGTAAGAACTATGAAAGACCAACAGTTGAAGTTCCAGAGCAGTTTTCAAAACAAACTGCTCAAAATACTGATACGATTGCAAATAAGTTAGCAAAAGTCTCTTGGCAGGAGTATTTTCAAAATGAAGAATTAGACTTCTTGATTCAAACTGCTTTAGAGAGAAATGCAGATTTGCAGATTGCTATTAAGAATATTGAGCAAACAAGGTTGTTGTACACACAATCCAAGTTAGCTTTGTTACCAGAATTAACGGCTAATGTAGCAGCCAGTAGAATGGAATCTTCAAAAAATAGTCAGCTTGCAGCAAGTGGAGCTGATCGTGTAAATGATGACTTTAATGCCAGTTTGAATTTGTCATGGGAAATTGATGTTTGGGGAAAAATACGCAGAGAGAAAGAGGCGGCATTAGCTTCTTTATTGCAAACACAGGAGGTAAAGCGAGCAATCGAGAATAACTTAATATCTGAAGTCACTACAGCTTACATTAACCTTTTAATGTTAGATGAACAGCTAAAGATAGCACAACAAGGCGTTGAATTGCGAGAGAGTACTTACCTTTTGACAAAGAAAATGTTTGAAGTAGGTAATGAAACAATTCTTGCCATGCAACAAGCAGAAGCGCAATGGATTGAATCCAAGGAATTAATTCCGTCAATCGAGCAAGAAATTGCGCTACAAGAAAATGGATTGAATTTACTTTTGAATAATTATCCACAGGCGATTGCAAGAACCAAAACTTTAAAGGATCTGAACTTTGCGACTGATCTTAACAAAGGGGTACCTGTGGATTTTTTAAGTAATCGTCCAGATATTCAAATTGCCGAATATCAACTCAAAGCGATGAATGCAAAAGTTGGAGCTGCTCAAGGTCAGATGTATCCAAGCCTTACAATTACTGCTCAAGGTGGATTAAATAGTTTTGAAGCATCGGATTGGTTCAAAACTCCTGCTTCTTTGTTTGGTATGGTAGCAGGTGGTTTAGTTCAACCGCTTTTCAATCAAAAGAAATTGAGAACTGCTTATCAAGTAGCAGTAGTGGAAAGAGAAAAGGCAGCTATTGCATTCAAAAATGCTGTAATCACAGGTTATACAGATGTGCAAAACACACTGGTTAAAATAGATAAGTTAGACAATAAAGAAGCGCTTATGAATAAGCGTGTAGAAGTATTAAACACTTCTCTAACAAATACTAAATATATGTTCGAAATTGACAAAGCTTCTTATTTAGAAGTTATTAATGCTCAATCCTTAGCATTACAAGCTAACTTAAATTACGCTGAATTAAAGCGTAACTATTTAGTTTCTTTGGTAGAATTATACCGTGCGATGGGAGGTCATTAATAAGTTATTTTTGGATTTTTTTGATTGGGGAAAAGACCAGGGGAGACCCTGGTTTTTTTATGGACAAATGCCTGAGCCAAATTGTTTTTATTAAAAATAAAAAACACTTCATTATATTTGTACTCTTTTTGATAAAGATTTGATTTATTAGATAAACATGAAGAAACAGCAATACATAATGACAATAATTACTGTCATTTTTCTTATAGGAGTTGGTATTTATGGTCATAAAACCAAGCATGTTGGCGAGACAGACACAACTGCTATTGCTGAAGAAACGGCTGTTTTACATACAGCGGATAAGACCTTTTCAAATTCTTTTGAAGCGGATATTACTGTAGGGGCTAAAACAACTATACAATCTAAGTTTAGAGGGTCTATAATTAAAGTACTTGTCAAGAATAAACAGTTTGTAAAGAAAGGGCAATTGCTATTTGAGATTGAAAGAGAATCCTCTACAAGTCGATTGGAGAAAGCTACAAGTCGAATAGACGAGTTAGAAGATGAACTCAAACTTATTAATGAAAGAGTTGAGAAAGGTGACTTTGTCGATGATGCACAGCGAGTTAATTTTAATTCCAGAAAAGATATTTTAACTCAGGCTATCACACTTGCCAAACAAGCATTGGATTCTGTCGAGTTACAAAATGAGGCATTACTTGAGAATGTCTATGCTCCTTATGATGGAATAGTTGATATGATATCTGTAGCTTTAGGAGGAGAGGTGGCTAAGGGGCATATCTTGACCTATATTTTGCCGTATACACTTACGGCTAAGCTCAACGGTGATGATATGCAGAGCTTTAAGCCTACCAAAGCAAGTTATATTAGCAAGCAATTATCGATTAAGTATGATGGATCAACTTATCAGGTAAAAGACGCTGATTTATTAAGTAAGATAGAAGTTATGGAAAGTGAAGATACAGAAAGCATTTCTATACCTATTTTTACCTCGTTAGAAGGCTTGTACCTTAAGCAAGAAAAAGTTGAAGGGATTATTACCCTTGTGTACAAAGAGGTCGTTGAGGTTCCTATACAAGCTATTGTTGAGCAAGATAACCAAAACTACGTTTGGGTAAAAGGTAAACAAGGCGATTATGAAAAATTAAAAGTGAGTGTGATTAGAAAGGTGAATGAAAACTATCTCGTTCACGGTAAATTAGATGATAAAACAATTTTACTCACTCCTGCTGTTCTGGATAAGAAGTAAGATTAAGATATATTAGTTCGAAAAGTAAGGTAGTATGGCCTTACTTTTTTTTATACAATATTGTGACTTGTTTGATTAAATAGGCCTTATATTAGCTGTATCTATAGGCTTATAGCCGGTAAAAATATTTAACAGCTATGTACAGTTTTAAAAATGATTATGCGGAGGGATGTCATCCAAAGATTCTCGAGCGATTGGTACAAACTAATTTAACGCAGGAACATGGGTATGGAGAGGATAGTTTCACACTTCAAGCAAAGAAGTTATTAAGAGAACAAACGAATTTACCACAAGCAGAGATATACTTTCTCTCGGGAGGTACACAGACTAATTTACTTGTTATCTCGAGTATTTTGCTGAATCATCAAGCAGTGATTAGCGCACAAACAGGACATATTTATGCAAACGAAACAGGTGCCATTGAAGCAACGGGACACAAAGTTATCCCTGTTCAAACAACTACAGGTAAACTGACTGCCGCTGCTATAGAGCAGACTATAAAGCAGTTTTCACTTAGACCCCATGTGGTTGAGCCCAAAGTAGTTTACATATCAAATTCGACTGAGACAGGTTCTATTTATACCAAATCTGAACTCGAAGAGCTATCTGTGTGTTGTCGTGATCATGGTATGTATTTGTTCATGGATGGTGCGCGTTTAGGACATGCTTTAACAGCAGAGAATAACGATTTAACTTTGGCAGATGTGGCAAGCTTGGTTGATGTGTTTTATATTGGAGCTACTAAAAATGGAGCACTCTTAGGAGAGGCAGTCGTTTTTAGCAATGCTACTCTGGCTGAATATTTCGATTACAACTTAAAACAAAAAGGAGCGCTATTAGCCAAAGGTAGGTTAATTGGAATACAGTTTATGGAACTGTTTACAGATTCGCTATACTTTACACTCGCAGCCCATGCTAACTCGATGGCATACCGCTTAAAAGAGGCCATTGGCAACAAAGGATATTCTTTCGCAGGTGATTCGACAACGAATCAGCTTTTTCCAATTCTTCCCCTAAAGTTAATCAGTGTCTTACAACGCGATTTTGACTTTTACATTTGGCAAGAAGTTGATGAGGAATTAGCAGTTGTTCGATTGATTACTTCTTGGGCTACAACACAAGAAGCTGTAAACCAATTTGTTGCAGTATTGAATGCTTTTGATAGTATATAACTTAATTGTTTGTTAAAAAAGTAGTGGTTTGTGATTTGATTTATACTAAAGTGTATGCCAAATAGTTATAAGATGTAAGTATTCACCTAACTATTTTTAATAAACACGGACTATGATTAGATTATTTCATATTGTGATGATTTATTTATCTACACAATTAGGTCAGTATATACTGACTGATTCCACTAAAGAGTTCAGTAATTTAAGTACTAATTATCATTCATTAGACGCACTAATTGAAGTTGATATAGATGCCATGATGGAAACTATGGTATATAAATTGGCAGAGGTTAATTAAGTAGAACCTTATAATTGTAAAATTCTCCTTATGTTATTAAATACAAAAAAACGACTTACAGCTTTGTGTTTTTTCTCTATGATGAGCTTGTGCGCTCAAGAGTCTATTATGACTGTAAAGGCTAAAGCGGGTGACTTATTCAATCAAGAGAGATATCAAGAAGCTTTACCTTTATTTCAAGACTTGTTGGTGCGTACAAAGTCAAAAGATTACAATTTTGAGATCGCACGGGTCTATGCTAAGTTAGGTGATAAAGAAAAAGCGATGCTTTACCTCAATGCCTATACAAGTGCTAAGGCAGTAGATGCAAAGCTTATAGAGTTTATTGAATTTATTCCAGATTTCGAAAGTTTGCATCAACTTGACGAGTGGAAATTATTTGTCCAAAATTTAAAAGAACAAGATATCAAAAAAAACAGTCCTTACGCGAGTATAATTAGTCAATTGGAAACAATCTTTGACCGCGATCAATCTATTCGTAAGCAATATAATCAAACCCAAAGTATTCACGGTAATTACAGCAATGAGCTCAAAGCCGTAAGTGATGAAATAAAAAAGATTGATCAAGCAAATTTACAAGAAGTGGAGGCTATTTTGGTAAAGCACGGATGGCTTGGTGCAGATCAGATCGGATATAAAGCGAATAAAACACTTTTTCTTGTGATTCAACACGCCGATTTAACTGTACAACAAAAGTATCAAACAATGATTGCTGACGCTTTAAAAAAGGGTAAGGTAGATGCCAAAGATTATGCGACAATGGCTGATAGAATAGCTATGTATGAAGGTAGAAAACAAATCTATGGAACGCAAGTTGTCAGTATAGAAAAGGGAGAAATCTTATTGTGGCCTATAGAGGATATTGGTAAAATTAATGAATTGAGAAAGCAAATGGGTATTACACAGACCATAGAGGAATATATGTCTACCATGCTTGGTCAGGAGTGGAATATTGATACTTATAAAAAACAACTACCACAAATTCTAAAACATTTGAATATTAAATAAGTAGCTAAAGCAAGCACAAAATATATAAATCCCCTTTTGCAATATGTATACTACATACTGTAAAAGGGGATTTTGAATGAATTATTTTCCTAAATCCTTAAAAGGATGTTCGTTTTCTAACCATAAAGGTGTAAAATAACTCTCTACCCATTCAGGAGAAACTTTATCTAATGAACTCGGCTGCCATTTTGGAGAAAGGTCTTTATCTATCAATAAAGCGCGCACTCCTTCTGGAAAGTCTGGATGTATACTGCATTGGCAAGATAGATTTAACTCTGATTTAAATGCTTGTTCTAAGGACTTGCCTTTGTTGTCTTTTATTTGTTTAAAAATGACAAAAGCAGAACTTGGTGAGCCTGATTTGAATATTTGGTATCCGGCATTTACCCACGTATTTTCACAGGCGTGTTTTTGTAAAAGCTCACTAAAAGCTAAAGTATCTTTGACTGATTCAAATTCTTGAATGATAGATTCATTTTCTTGAGCTTGAGAAGTAGGAATGTCTTTAGAGGAATGCTTTTGCAAAAGCAGATCAATATCCTCAGAAGGTGTGTTGCTCCAAGAAAGTTGAGTCAAATCTTGCAATAGAGCCTGCTTGTGGGCAGCATCTATATGGTAATCAGCAAGGTTTAAGAATAAAGCATCCGCACCGTCAAATCGCGTTGCAGTCATTCCAAGGTAAAGTCCATAGGCAGAAGGCATTTGATTTAAAAAATAAGATGCCCCCACATCAGGGTATAGACCGATGGTTATCTCTGGCATAGCCAGTTTACTTCTCTCTGTCACTATTCTATGTGAAGCTCCAGCCAGTAAACCTAATCCACCTCCCATTACAATACCATCTGCCCAAACTATAATTGGTTTTGCATAAGTGTGAATAGTATAATCCAGCAAGTACTCTTTCTCAAAAAAGTCTGCGCATTTTTGTGGTACTTGAGTAGGATCTATCTTTTGTTGTTCAATAATAGCCTGTCTCATTTGGCGGATATCTCCTCCAGCACAAAAGGCCTTCTCACCGCTACCTTGTAAAAATACACTTTTGATTGAGTCGTCCTGTTTCCACTTGTCGAGTAGAGTTAAGATACCTTCTACCATTTCTAAGGATAGGGAATTTAAGCTACGCTCTGAGTTTAGGGTTATAATGCCAATGTGATTCTTTATTTCGCTTAGTATAACATTCATAGTATTGTGGTTTTTAAAGTCAAAAGTTACATAAATTTTCTGCAATACAAGAAAACAGCCTGTTAATAGTCCCTTAATTAAAAGTAGAAGCTACAGCTATATATAGCTTTGTTTTTTTGTTGTTTTAAATCAGATTAGTAATTTATAAATAACCGTTAGGGTTATTTAAATGTCTTTTTACGTTGTCATGCTGCTAAGTAGAATAGGGAAATTTACAAGATTAAAAAATAATGAAATGACGTTACGTAAAATTTTTAACAGCAAATGGTTTGCTCTATTTATCTTGTTAATGGCAACTATTTTATCGCCTTTAGACTTTTATATTGTCAACTTGGCCCTACCAGCTATTGGAAAATCATTAGTTGCAAACAATAGTCAACTGCAAATGATTATTTCTTTTTATACGTGTGCTTATGCCGTTTTTCAAATATCAGGAGCAAGGATAGGTGATGTATTTGGCAGAAAGCGAGTGTTCTTGTTTGGCTTACTGGGTTTTATACTGTCTTCTGTGTTATGTGGCTTAGCAATTAGTACTACTATGATGATTATAGGAAGGATATTGCAAGGAGTTTTTGGAGCAATTATGATTCCTCAAGTTTTGGCAATTCTTCACGTAATTTTCCAGGACAAACAAAAGACAAAAGTAATGGCATTGTACAGTTTTACATTTGGTCTTGCTGCTGCATTTGGTCAGTATTTAGGAGCTGTGTTAATACAGTGGAATCTATTTAACTTGGGATGGAGGATTATCTTTCTTATTAATCTTCCAATTGGTTTGTTAGCTTTTATAGCAGGACTATTTACTCTTCCAAAATCAGAAATAAATCAAGGAGTTAGCTCCATTGATTCACTTGGATCTATTGTTTTAGTTGTTGGATTAATTATAGGTATATATCCCTTAGTAACCTTGTCTAATACTGGTTTTACCCTAACTTGTGCAATGTATTTTATTTTGTCTATTATGCTACTTGTTATATTTATTAAGCTCCAAAAAAAGCGCAAACAGCAAGAGAGGAGTGTTTTAATAGACTTGTCAGTTTTTAAGTACAGCAATTTGAAATATGGTATCATAGTCTGTTTCTTATATTACTGTAGTGGAGTCTTCTACTTAGCATTTGGTATTTACTTACAAGAAGAATTAGGGTGGGGCACAATACAAGCAGGTAAAGCCATAATTCCCTTTGGTATAGGTTTTTTATGCTCATCCTTAGTTTCAAGTCACCTTAATGCTTATTTTAAGAGCAAGGCCCTTATAATTGGTCTATCTGTTTATGCATTGGGATTTTTTATGATGTTGTTCAATATCTATTATTTTACTTCTTTGTTACTGCGTATTTCTCTTTTGATTATCGGGTGTGGAATGGGGCTAACTTTAGCTTCAGTTGTAAGACTAAGTTTGAAAGGTGTGCCTTCAGCCTTTGCAGGTTTAGCTTCTGGGTTGATTAATAGTGCTCTTCAAATAGGTTCAGCCTTTGGAGTAGCGGCCATAGGTAGTGTCTTTTTTATAGTAGCTCACAAAAGTGATTACTCACATGCTTTTGGTATTGTTCTGCTGGTTTTGACTATTGTACAACTTATCGCTATAGGATTTAGTATGTTAATCAAGGAGAAGTAAAGTGATTAGATATAAAAAAGTATATGATTTATAAAAATATTTTATTTGTTAACTATTTGATTTACAGGTGTATTTGTGGTTGTGTTACTTTTTTTTAAAAAAAAGTTTGAATTGTGATGCAAGATTTCCAACATCATGCATTTATATAGTACAAGCTGAAAAGGAAAGTAGTTTGTAATAATAGTTCGTTAACTATGGTGTTAAGAAAAGTATTAATAAGTAAACTAACAATTGGGTTATTAAGTGTGCTGTTATTTAGTGCATTAGGATGCAGTACATCAGATACAAGTGATTTGACCATTATGGACCGAGTTTCAATAGAAAGTATTAATGGTCAATACGTTAGTTTACTTAATACTTTTCAAAATGAAGAAGTGAATTTTGAAATTAATGGAAATAGTATATTCTTTGATGCATTTCCGTTGTCCCCGATTATAGAATCCAATGAAGAATTAGTTGGGCTCAGTGGTTATACGAGTTTTAGCATGGAGTTTGATAAATGGTTAACAGAGAACCAAACAGGTATTGAAGTTATGCTAAGATCAAAAGATATAGAAGTTAATCAAAAAATAGTAGATGGTCGAGAAAAGAAATTAAGATTGTTGTTTGAACCAAAGGAAAAAGGGCTATACGTAGATTTAGGACACAAGTTAAAGTTTGAGTTAGAAGTCAAAAATATTGTTGTAGATAATAAAGTATTAGCTTTGTCAAAAACTATTGTGTATCATATAGATGCCCGTCGAAAGTAACTATAGATATAAAGAGATAGTTCCTTTTTTCTTTACAAAACAAGACATTAAAAAGGATAGATGTTAACAGAGGATCAAGAGAGACTTTTGGTTGATCGATTAGGTAAGAAAGAGCAAAGTGCTTGGAAAGAGTTTTATGACTTTTACTCCAACAGCTTGACCTATGCCTGTATGCGTTATCTTGATAAACAAGATGATGTAGAAGATGTATTACAGGAGAGCTTTGTTAAAATGTATTACGCTATCGGATCATTTGACTATAGGGGAAAGGGAGCTTTACAGGCTTGGTCTACTCGTATAGTAGTTAATGAGGCATTGAAATTTATAAGAAAAGAAAAGAAACACCAGGTAATCTATAATCAAGATAATATTGTCGATATAGCTGATGAAGATGAGCCTGAGTTTGATGGCTTAAGTCAAGAAGAAATATTTGCGATGATTAGAGAATTACCAGAAGGGTATAGAACTGTGTTTAACCTTTATGTATTTGAGCAAAAGAGTCATAAAGAGATTGGACATTTACTGGGAATTGCGGAGAACTCATCTGCTTCACAATTTCACAGAGCAAAGAGTATATTGAGCCAGAGAATAAGAGAGTTTAAAAAACTAAAAGTGGCATTATGAGTAAAGATTGGAAAGAGCAGCTACGCGATAAGATGGATGGTTTTGGACAACAGGCTCCACAAGGATTATGGGAAGAAATACAGCACAAGCTATTTGAATCCCCAGAGGTGAAAAAAGCGATTATATTTCCCATTGAGAAACAGACTAAGAAGGCTTGGTATAGAGGGAAGCTACCTATGTTTGGTGTTGACTTATCTGTTGCGGCCGCAGCTATTATAGTATTTTTGGTAGTTAGACCTATTGTGGTTGAGAATCAGAAGTACTTTTCAAGTCTTTTGAATTTTAAGCATTTAGAGAAGATTGAAGCTGGTAAAGACAATCAAAGCGATGTTTTTATAGCTGAACAAACAAAGGATTCAAAATCAAACAAACAAAATAATGGTGTAAAGGGTAGAGCAGAGGAGTATCCTTTTTTTAGCAAAGATTACTTAAGTGATCTTGTTGAATTAGAACAGTTAGAAAGCCAGGGGGATATGGCTAACTCTCTAAATGAAACTACTCTACCTTTTTCAAGCAAAATTGTATCAGAGACTTTAGAGGAGTTAATTGATCAGGAGAAACGATATTGGGAAGATGAAGAAAAAATGGCGACTACGTCTAAAAACAAACTAAATAAAAGAGGGTGGACTGGAGCAGTTGAAACTAATGGTACTTTCACTAATGCAAGTCAATCAATTAGCGGATATGCGAAGATGAATGGAAATATGTTGACCTTTGATGCGAATGTCTTAGATTATATTACCCCGGGGAGTAATCCCTTTTCGGATATTTATAAAGCGAATCGCAATAAAAGTATCGCAACAGATGTAAAGCACAAAGCTCCTATTACAGCAGGAGTCTCGATTGGATACCAGTTGACAGATAAATGGAGTTTAGCAACAGGTGTGACTTATACACGTTTGTCTTCTGAGTTAAAAGCGGGTGCTGGGTCAAACCGTATGGTGAGTGAACAAACGATACATTTTATCGGTATTCCCTTACAAGTTAATTACAATTTATTTAAAGTAGGTGATTTCTCAACTTATGCTACAGTTGGTACACTTTTTGAAAAGTCTGTATCAGGAAAGACAGAGACCAGTTATATTGTCAATAATGTAGTGAGTGATCGCGTAACAGGTAATGTAAATATCAAAACACTACAGGTGTCTGCTAATACAGCTATAGGGATGCAGTACAAATTATCTAAGCTTGTAGGCATCTATGTGGAGCCAGGTGTTCAGTATCACTTTGAAAACAGCAGTGATATTGGTACAATTTATAAAGAGAAACCTTTTAATTTCAATATGAAAGCTGGTTTACGCTTTAATTTTTAAAACAAGAAACATACTTTAACTATTATTAATAACCTTTAAGAGCCAAATGATTTATTTCATTTGGCTCTTATGCTTTCTACTATTGCTCAAAGTTTAAAAAAGATAGTTTACAGCAGACGGATTACTTTTGATGAGTTAACTTTTGTCTGTGAGTAAGTTAGCTTATACTGGGTTGACAAAAGTGTAGTAAACGAAAAATACAATTATACAAACGCCACTGTTCATCGTACTTTGATTCACTTTTTTTATTTTATATTTGAAATTAGACGAATCTAAAAACAATATATGGAATTAAAGATTAGAGAAATTACTTGTTCAGACAATGAGCAAATGGCTAAGATCCTTCGCGATAGTTTAGAAGATTTCGGTTTGAACATCCCTGGAACAGCTTATTTTGATGAAAGTACGGATAGACTTTATCAGAGTTTTCAAGGAGATAAGCAAGTGTACTTTGTAGCAGAGCTCAATGGAGAGCTTGTCGGTGGGGTAGGTTTATATCCCACTCAAGGATTGTCTTCAGATACAGTTGAGCTTGTGAAGATGTATGTTAAGTCCTCTTGCAGAGGGCAAGGAGTGGGTAAGAAACTCATGCTAGAATGTATTGCGAAAGCATCGGATTTCGGCTATGAAAAGATATACTTAGAAACGATGCCTGAACTAAGTGCTGCAGTGTCTGCATACGAGAAACTCGGTTTTGTATCTTTGGACAAACCCCTTGGAGATACAGGGCATTTCTCATGTACAATATGGATGCTTAGAACATTGAATCTAAGCGAATAATAAAAACAGAGGTTTGTAACATCGCGTGTACAAACCTCTTTTATAGTTACAATTGTCTTTTAGCAATCATTTTATTGACTCTACCCATTAGGATAATTCCCAAGATTCCAATACCAGCCACAACGTAACCGACGATATTGTAATTCATCAAAGGCGAGGTCTCCGTGTCTTGATAGACAATAAACCCAGCTACTGCCGCAGCAATACCTCCTGATATTTGTTGTATAGACGAGTTGATACTCATAAAAGCTCCTCTGTCTTTTGGCATAGGTACCGCGCTTGTCAAAGCCTGTGATGGTACCATTCTACTCATAATTCCTATCATTAGCAAGACGTTTAATATCATTACTAACCACAAAGGAATGGCAAATAAGTTAGTGTAGATGATACTGATTGAGAGCATCCACAAAGTTGCGATTACGAATAGTTTATATTTGCTCATTGCATCACTTAATCGGCCTATAAATGGCATGATAACCAAAGAGCAAGTTCCCGAAACCATAAATAAGAAGGGAAGTTGATCAGGGTGAACCCCTAAGTTATTTACTGCGAAGATTGTTCCAAAGGGCATCATCATAAATCCTCCTACTGACAAAAACACAGTGGCTAAAAAGCCAATGCGGTATTCTTTGTTTCGGATAGTATGCCAAAGGTGTAACAAGGGTTTTTTGTCTGTTTTCTCAAGTAAATGGGCATTAACGGGTTTGAGCTTTACAACAATGGCGATGGCAATACACAAGGATAAAGCCACTATCATAAAGAAAGGTGCTTCCCAAGTGAATTTATTTGCTATGTAAAGACCAATGGGGATCCCCAATACTTGACTTGCTCCAAATCCCATTTGTACAAACCCCATTACTCTTCCTCTTTGTTGTAATGAGAACAAGTCAGTGACAATAGCCATAGAGATAGAACCAATTACTCCACCAAAAAGACCTGTGATTATCCTTGCCATGACTAACGTGAGATATGAATTGGCCAATCCACATAAGAATGTTCCGATAATAAACCCAAAGTAAAATAGTAGCAGTAACTTTTTACGGTCGAATTTATCTGCAAAACCGGCAGTCAATAGACCTGAAGTTCCTGCACTAAAAGCGTAGGCTGATACAACAATTCCAAAATCCTTAGGGCTGATATGTAAGTCTTTTAACAAGAGATCCCCAAGAGGAGCCATTACCATAAAATCCAGGATAATAGTAAATTGGGTGATCGATAAAATGAATATGACAAATTTGTCGTAGGTTGAAAAAGTTTGTTTGCTTATTGTTGTCATTTATTTGTGGTTGCTATAGGGGAGCAAAGATACTGCATTATGCGTTTTGATTAATTCTGAATTATACCAATGACTTTGGTATTTCGCAAAAATTAATTTGAGAAGAATAAAGCATGTCATTGTTAAAATTAGTAACTTTATTACTGACAAAGGTATAATAATTGCTATTTGTCGGAAAAGTTTAATCTAATCCCATTTGTACATGAAAGTAGCAATAGTTTATCAAGCTAATCCCGTAGCGAGTAAGAACAATATTATAAAACCTATGAAGGTCGGAGGATATGCTGATAGTGGTGCTGATATCGCGTTCTTGTAGGCTTCCCTAAAAATCGGACAGATGTTAATTC
>NZ_WMJX01000150.1 GCF_009711045.1 Myroides albus
ACATCTGTAGTTTCTTTACCAATGCAAATCTTATCAGATAAATCTCCCTCTGGGTAGATTTCTATTTCTTCTACTGGTAAATGATCAGGTAGTTTAGCTCTTCCTGGATGTTTTTTCTTCTGACGAGAATAAGTGATCTCTTGTTTGATTACTTCTTCTTGTTCTTCCAGGACTGCTTGCTGAACCTCTAAAGGTAACTGTGTTTGATTAGGGTCTTCGAAACGCTCGCGTTTTTGTCCAAATTGCATGCGTCGTAAAAGATCTACTAAGCGTTGGAGTTCTTGCTTTTCTTGTTCTAGCT
>NZ_WMJX01000151.1 GCF_009711045.1 Myroides albus
CAACTTAACCTCAGATGTGTTTTCTGTAGCTGATTGATCTGTTAAACTACTATAAGCTTGTACATTCTTAATTTTTGTTATAAACTCATTATTATTAAAGATCTTATCAACAAAATCCTGATTCTCAGTAAGCTCTGTAAGGAATGTTTCATTCTTAGCTATATCCGCTACAGCCATATGTACAGAGTTACCGTCACTGTCTATAATTACTAAGCTTGCTACTCCTTCAACGTCTTTTAATTCAAACGTTTTATTAACTGTATTTAAACTACTCCAGTCTATCTCTGTCTTA
>NZ_WMJX01000152.1 GCF_009711045.1 Myroides albus
TCAATCTTCTACCATTTAACTTAGTAACAATCAAATCACTTATATTACGTATGATCAAAAGTATTACGACCTCTTTGCTTGTAGGTACTGCCTTGTTTTCAAGCGCTCAAGAGGCAACTGTCGAAAAGCAAATAGCTTCTTATATGATTCCATTCGAGCAAGTGGATCAAGCTTCGTTTGAAGCAATTGCCCACCGCATTGGGGATAGCGAAATTGTTATCTTAGGAGAAGCGGGGCACGGAGATGGTAAAACCTATGAGGTTAAAGCGGAACTTGTTCAA
>NZ_WMJX01000016.1 GCF_009711045.1 Myroides albus
AAAGTGCATAGTTTTAACTACAGTCTGCGACCAATAAATATCTCATAGATAAAAAAATTTAAATAGACTATGGGATAACTAAACCAATCTTATAGTATCTCTTTATAAGTGCAAAGACAAAGCTACAAAACAGAAAAACCCAACTTCTTGTGAGAAAGTTGGGTTAAGCTTTTTTTAAATATTTTAAGCACTAAAATCCGTTGTTTTTATCTTAGTGCAAAATACTCGGAGAATTAATATTTTAAATTAACACAACAAAGAATTTGAAACTAATAGAGAAGAAAATCAATTACCTTTTACCCTCTCTTTACACATTTACTTAAAACTGAACGAAATACCCGTTTTCTCAAGCTCCGTATAACTAAGGTGATTTGACATCTTAAAATAATAAGCATAGTAACGCATAATCTGATTCTCATCTTCTAATCCTTGTACAACTTGATACAAATCATCTACAATGTAATGAATCATATTATAACGATCAGGTATAACTACATTACTTGATAAATCCATTAGACCAAACTGTGAATCATACGCTCTGCGAAAGCGAACAAACTTAAGATCTTTTAAAACAGTCAAAGAGTGATACTCAGGCTGTATAATCCAACGTTTATTTAAAGCATCCCATAATCCGGTGCGCAATTCATCCTGCAACTGATAACTCACATAATAATAGGGTTCATTGATAAATCCAATGTTTCGAACTTTGTGAAATTGACTATCCACAGGAAAATCTTCTTTGGCAATAATCTCATACTTGTTTGGCCAGATCAAATCCTCATAGCTTGTCACACTGTAACTTAAAGGATCTGGAAGATAATCTTTCAATACTCCCGTTGTGGTTAAAATATAAAAGTCATTTGTTGTTCTAGTTTTATCACTTGGCAAAACCTCTATTAAAAAGAAATTATTCGAAACTACTGCATCAATATTGACAACATTTTGCCATATCTCTAAAAGAGGTCTATCTTGTTTTAAATCCAGACTTTTTAAATGTACAGGCAAAGGCATATCAAACTGCTCATTAACAAAATAACGCCCACTTGTCTTAGTATCTCTATAAATAGTTGGAGGATTTTTCCAATGACTCTCATTAATTTTAAAATACACCAAATGCTCCTTGCCTTTATAAGTTATCGGAAACACGCGACTTTGAATTAACTCATAAGATTTTATCTTCTTACCAAGAAGATTATAAGTCTTTACTTTATCTGCTCTTAATTGACGTACCAACTTGAGCTTGTGATCATAAGTGCCTTTAAAATTTGAAAGCAATTTGACAAAGCTATTGACTTTTGCTTTATACAAGTGATGTCCTATTTGAATGAACTTAGATGATAAAGCTTCTATTGGTATTTTTTGCAATCCCTGTGTTGATTTCAAACTTGAGCTAACCCTGGCTATAGTTTGATTGGTTTCTAAAACAAACACACTGTGTCTAGCTCTGTTTACATCTTTATCAAATAAAGGGCTAAAAGAAGAATTCCTACTAAGAATATTGAAGTTTGGCAAAAACTTCCACTCCCAAAAACGCGTTTTAACTGTATAGTATCGCAAAGCTGAAACTACCGTAAATTTCCTAACCACATACAACTCTATAGATCTAAAGCGAAACCCTACCACAACTTTATTCTTTGTATTAATCACACCTACCTTACCTTTGTTATCAGTGACAACTGCAAAACCAGTAGAGGTGAAAACTTTTGCAGATAAATATTGCGGAGCAATAACTACGTTCTTGGCCTGATCCCAATAGCCGTACAATTTATTCTTTGCCAAAAAAGGAACGAGTTTTTGACTTTTTAATCCATTTTTGTAGTTCATAGCAGTTGAGATTTTAAAGCTTTAAGAGATGGTAAAAGTTACTTATTTTTCTTTTAAATTACTACTCTACATTTTATAAAAAATAAGAAAGGGACAATAAAATAGACTTTAGAGCAACTCTGAGAAAAAAACACCTAAGAATTAACTACACTAGCCAATGTTAATGATAAAGAGAAAAAACTTAATAGTATCCCAAAGTACAAGCATCAGTTTATTGACCTATATCAAAAACAATCACTATTGTAGAACTTTAACACTAAATTATTTATACCAATTCTAAATAATTGTTATTTTTGTCTACAATCAATTTAAAAACTTATGCCTTATAATAATGAAATAGTAACCTATAGTCAAGGTCCAAATGCCGTTGGAGGTATATATGTAAAAGACCACAATTGTTTAGGCAAGAAGTCGCAAATGATAAATCACACCCATAGAGATGATTACTACGTAATTAGTATTGCGACAAATGGTGCTATGGTAATGGATTGCGAATTAAACAAATTCCAAGTAAAACGCAATAGCATTTTAATAGTAAAACCTTACCAAATACATAGCTTACGCGAGATTACCGAAGACTATAACGGATACTTTTTAGGTGTACAGGATTTTCGAATTCCAAATCACCTAAGTGATTTACTCTTTACTATTCCTGGCAATAAACAATTGATTAGCATTTCTGAGGAGGATCTAAGTCTACTGACTCAAACTTTTGATTTAATGCGTTGCTATATGAAAAAGGACAATACATATCAAACGCAGATTATCAATGGGTTGTTTTCCACTGCCCTACACAAAATATGTTCTTTGGTGGAATCTGAACATCCAATTACAGATTTAGCTTTGTTGAGTCAACCCGCTTTAATTACTTCTAAATTCAAGCGTTTAATTACCCATCAAACACACTTAAATTTGCCTTCTTTCTTTGCAAGCCAGCTCAATATAACTACAGCGCACTTAAACGATTGTGTCAAAAAAACAACAGGGCAAACTGCTAGCTATTGGTTAAAGAAATCCATTATTGACGAGGCCAAAAGATTACTGTATTATACAGATAAAACAGTCAAAGAGATTGCCTTTAATTTGGGCTTTGAAGATCATACCTATTTCTCGCGTATGTTTAAAAAAAACACCTACCAAACACCTTTAGAGTTTCGCATAGAGTATAGATAACCTCAATTATCTATATCCCTCTATGGTTGCTCTTTTGCCTTTCATTTTACTTTTACAAAATGATCTATAACTACCTCTTGTGTCCTCTACTGACCATTACACAGAGCAACACCTATAATTATGCGTTTTAAGATACTATTTAAATAATATTCTTTGATTTGTTATTCTATCAAAAGGTCTTTTCAACTTAATTTTACTAACATCATACAATTGATAATTAAAAAACACATTAGACAAGAGTAGTTACTATCTTATGGGGATGGTAAATAGAGTAGTTAATTTTAATAATAAATTGACTACTCTTTACTTGAAATGAATCATTTTTACTATCAACACGTTGATAGACATAAATACAAACAAGTTTAAAAGATTATACTTTATTACTTTTTTTTACACCTCACACCTGTCAAAATCGGTATGAGGTTTTTTTATAAATAAATTTCCAAATACCTTTTTTTGTCCAATGAACTCCTTTATACTCCCATTTATTTAGAATGACTTTTAATAGACCTTTGCTACAGTAAAATTAAAAGTCGAGAATTATGCCAAAAATACCAAAACTTATAGGAACATTAGTCAAGACTGCTTGGAGTAAAATGTTTATTGAAGTCACAGTTAGTGAAAAAGAGCAAATAAGCGACAACCTACTTAGAATAAGATTTAAAGCAGATATACAACAAGCTAAATACGAAATCGGACAAGCTATACTCATGCAGATTTCCGAGACAGAATACAGAAACTATACCCCAAGTGAATACAATCGCGAACAAGGTTATTTTGACGTTCTATTTCATCAACAAGCTGACGGGCCAGGCACTCGCTTTTTTAAAGATATCCAAGTAAATGACAAACTGACCTCAAGCATTCCAAGAGGGCAAAATGTCTATGATAAAAATATAGATTACCATTTTTTCTATGGAGATGAATCGTGTATTGGATTCTGTCTATACCTGCAACAACTCTTAAACAAAGATAACAAAACTCTAAAAGGCATACTGGAGGTTAACGATAAGAACAAAACATATATTGGAAGTGAACTCAGTCATATTGAATTTGTTGAAAAATCTTTAAGCAATAAAGCGCAAACGGCTATTGAATATATCGATTCACTCAACGAGTTTCAGTGGAATAGAATACAACATGGGCAGTTCTACATTATGGGAAATGCAAAGAGTATATCCAAATTCAAAAAAGCATTACGCGAGAGAGGTGTTTCAAATAACAATATTGTTACCCAACCTTTCTGGGTAGAGGGTAAAGTAGGACTATAACAATAGCTCCTTGCACAAAAAAAGCGGTTAATCCTTTACCCGGTAAAGCAGAGAAGATAAACTACAAGAATAATCGATTAATTGAAGATAAGTGGCGTTGCCCTAAAACTTTAAAACAAGCTATAAAACAACAACCTGCATAAAATTCAACCTTATAACAACCCAATACAAAAACGACAAGACAGAGTCTTACCATATAAAATCCAGATATGTGTTGTGTAAGTGGTACAGTGACTACCTTACTGTACCACTTTTTATTATTTTGTATCCCTATACTTTAACAAAGCCAGATAAGGGTCACCTGAAAGATTCAGCAATTTAGCAAAGGCAGGTTCTGTTTTCATCCCAGCTTTTTTTAGTGCAATTACTTTTTGCTTAAATAAAGCCCCTTTTTCAAGTAAAATTTTGTACTCAACTATCATATGCTGATAGCCATTTTGCTGCTCTACAGGCCTATTTTGAGCGAATAACTCAATGGGATATCCTTGGATTTGCAAATTAGCCACTACCGTTTCTACACCCCCTATTAAGCAGCTACAAGACTGGTAGAAATCATATTCTTTAAAGCGCTGATCTATATCATCCAAAAAGGCATCTAAATCTTTTGCTTGACAACAAATATCTAAATCACTGCCTTCTACAGCAATATCTATTGGAAAGGTACCTATTAACACAGGGTTATACCCCTGTAGTTTATCCATTATTCTATATTCTGTGAGTAATCGATAAATCTCTTGTTGTTGCACAGTACCACTTTTTAGATAGGCAAGGTTCTTAAAATTCATAGACGATGTTAATAACAATATGATGACGCAGCAAAGTAAACAATTTAAACCAAAATTAGCTAGCCTGTAAATGGTTATACTCCCTCTTAAGAGGATCTTTACCATGTAGTATGCTATACTTACGGTAATCAATGAGTACCCGATTTTGAAAACAAATTAATGATCACTACACCTAAAACAATGCACGAAATCCCCAAAATAGCAGCAGTGTCTAATTTTTGATTGTACAAAAACACACTCAATAGACTAACAAGTACAATACCAATACCAGACCATAAGGCATAAGCAATACCTATAGGGACGGTTTTTAAAGTAAGGCTTAAAAAGTAAAATGCTATAACATAACCTAGTAGAGTCAGCACACTTGGCCAAAACTTAGTAAACTCATGCGTCGCCTTTAAAGCGCTGGTTGCAATCACTTCAAAGACAATGGCAACAAACAAGAAAAGATAGTCTTTCATCTTATGGATATTATATCATTTAATTGGGCAAAAATACAAGTAGATTATCCGTTTTGTTTTTGACATAAATCAAAAAAGGTTATCTATGCACAGTGGCGTAGATAACCTTTTAACTATAGTAAAAGAGAATATTAAACTCTGCGAATACGGCTCAATGTCTCTTGTGAAATACCCAAATAGGAAGCTATATTACCCAAGGGAATACGGTGAAAGTCATCCCCTAATTCTTTAATTAAATTATAATAGCGTTCACTAGCACTCATGGTTTGTAAGCCAAAAGCCCTTTGTTCTAATTGCAAGCAATAATCCTCGGTTGATCTACGACTGATAAGATTTAATTCAGGATGTTCTCTATAAAGCCTTAGCAATACTTGATTGGAAATTGCGTGAACGATGCAGTCTTCCATACATTGTATGTACTCAAGTGATGCACGACTTTTGTACATTTGATAAGTAGATCCCATAATAGTATGCTCAAAGGCAAACCACACATCTATTTCTTTTTCTGAAACTAGATAATAACCACGTACAAATCCTTTTTCCAATACATATAGACTTCCTGAGAGTTGTCCTTTCTTTAAAAGTAACTCTCCTTTTTTCATATGAAATGTCTGTACATTCTTCTCCAAAGCATCTCGACACTGAGAAGATATATAGCCATATTGCTCGAAAAGTCTAATTAAAACATTCATAGTGGTTCAATCTTGTAACTATTTATTTATTCAGTCTAATATACCAAAAATGTGGCACATTCTCATACAAAAATGTATTTACTGCCTTAAACCCAGCCTTCTCCAAGACGTTCTTCGATCCTTTGTTCCCAACTTCTGAAATAGCGTGAATAGGTAATAGAGTTAAATACTTATCAGCGTAAATTAAACAAGCAAGAGCTGCCTCTGTAGCATAACCTTTACCCCAGGCATCATACACAAAGCGATATCCAAAATCAAGATATTCTTCAACGCCGTTAACACCATTGTTAATGTATTTAAACCCAGTCCATCCGATAAATGTATTAGTCTGTTTCTCAATTACTGCCCATCTACCTATACCAAAATCCTTATATTGTTTGGTAATAAAACTAATCATCTGTGCAGCTTGAGTTTTATTCTCTAATGGCTTTTTACCTAAAAATTCTTGAACGCGTATGTCGCTATCTAACTTATAAATACCCTCTAGGTCATTGTCCTGGATTGGACGAATCAGCAATCGCTGCGTTTCAATATTATGCTTCATTTTCCTTGTTTTTTAAAAAAGATACTATAAACTCTGTGCGTTGTTCGACTGAAGATTTAGGCACCTCTACCAAAGAATATCCATATCGCAGATAAGTTTGCCTGATCACCTCATAAGTTTTAATGGCCAATGACATATCTTGTTTGCGCTGTTTGTCTTGAGTGTAAATCTCTTGCCATGGCGGTAATATAAACACTGTTGGATTAAACGAAAGTTCCCTGGCAATTTGCCTTTGCAGTTCCGTCACTTGTAATTGTTCTAAAGTAGCATAGCCAATACTATCAATAATTCCCCTATCCCATAACACAAGCTCAGAAGAATCACAGTCTTGATAATCAGACACCGATCGACTCAACATGGCTTGATAAAAAAGCTGTTTGTCTTTCCATGGCAAAACTTCACTATTTGCCAATTGCTCCACTTGAATAATAGCCCTACCTACCTCAGGCATAATCTGGTATCCCTTTTTCTCTAATGCATTTAATAAAGTAGTCTTTCCACTACCTGGTCCACCAGTAAATATATAAAAGTTTGATTTGATCATTTCTTTATAGTTTAATTTGTTTTGCAAGGATCAGTGTATCCATAGCAAAAAACATTACAAAATAATTTATATACTCTAAATACTTGGGAAAAACGAGAAGTAGAAAAACTGTAGTAGAGCCTACATACTCCTCTAAAGCAAGTCGTCTAAATAAGAAATACCTCTTAGAATAAGGTGATTACAAAAGTACAAAAAAAGCATTGTAATTAAAAAACACTTTAAACAACTCAAACTTATCTAAGTTAAGCTCCCACTAAAAAAACTATCAAAAGTAGCTAAAGAATATTTTATTACAAGTGAGCTTCAATAGCATAAACCAAAGGTACTTTATCACCCAAAGGTTTAATCTGATATTTCCCAGGAGCTATCTCTATAATCTGATTAAAACATGGATATGGAGAATAGTTAAATTCTTGAAAAACACTAATTGTCAACCCATTCGATATTAATCCTTGCATTACATCAGATAAACTGTGATTCCAATTAACTGTTTTAAATGTCTTGTGAGCATCTTTATCGGCATAGGTTCCACTTTCTACTTCCACAATATCTTCAACGTTGAAATAAGAATACGCAATTTCACTAAAATTATAATCATACATCCATACAAAGGGATGAAACTCTACCAACACAAATTTGCCATCCACCTTTAGGTATCTTGATACCACTTTTGCCCACTGAAACATATCAGGTAACCAACCTAACACACCGTAACTTGTATATACTATATCAAACTGCTCACTCAACATTGTAGGTAATGCATAAATATCACTGCAAATAAAACGTGCATTTAAACCTAATTGTTGTGTAAGTGCGTTTGCTTTCTCTATTGCCACCTCAGATAGATCAACACCAGTAACCTCTGCTCCCATTCTAGCTAAAGACAGAGTATCTTGGCCAAAATGACACTGCAAGTGTAAAATCTTTTTACCTTTTACATCACCCAGCAAATCAAGTTCTATATCATTTAAAGAAGATTTACCTTTTAAAAAATCTTTCATGTTATAAAACTCAGATTCAATATGTAAATCAACTTTTTCATTCCAAGTCTTTTTATTTACTTGTATATAATCACCGTGTGTATTCATACTTATATCAAGTTTAAGATATCTACTTATTATTAATCTAATATAGAAATTGAGAATTTAAAACTAACGAAAAAAAAGACTTCTTCTCTCTTAAATCTCCCTTGTTTTTATAACCAAAAATACAACATACGCTTTAGTAGATTCCAAAGCATTTATTTGAACCTTAATTCACTGTTGTAAAGATCTATGCATAATTACTTTTTACCACTAACTTTTAGTTTAAAAAAAATTACTTCACAAAACCCCTGCAATCATAAGGTTTTGAACGATTATAAGTAAAAAGCTTAAAAAAATAAAAGATAAATATTTTTAAAATAAATAGTTTTTGGCACGAATATTGAAAATATGCAAAATACAAACCTGATAATAAGCAGAATAAAGGTTTTCAAGTATCAGTTGTAGAATAAACAAGTAAGTATTTTTTTTTCATAATTTTTTTTTATCTGCTAAATCTAGTAGTCAATAGTAAAATTGATTAATTAGTTCATAGTAAGTTAATTTTTTTATTTTTAAGGCCCCTTCATTTGCACTTGAAGGGGCTTTTTTATTTGATAATTTTAAAGTAACCTACTCAATAAAGGGATTTGTCAAAGCCTTTAGAGGCTAAAATCTTAAATTACATATACTTACTAAAGCATTAAAAACCTCATCAACCTAGTATTCTGACATTTATTATCTGTTTCGTTGCACTAATTAACTTACAATAAACTAATTCTAAATATTTGGTATAGTATATGCTATAAATACACATATAAAATGTGACAAAATAATAATAATTATAACAATGGAAAACCTACTAACTCAAAGCCTAGCAGGATACTTTATTATATACATAGCATTAATTATATTATACACTCTCTTTATTTTAAAGAGTAAACGCATTACAACTGATGATAAATACTTAGTTATACTATTCACAGTTGCATTATTGCCTGTAGGTTTAGTCTATGGACTATACTTAATTTACTCGAACTCTAAGAGTTCTCAAACAAATTAACACATATTTGGTTCTTTCTGGTTAACACTCAAAAGCAGTTAATACGCAAATTAACTGCTTTTGTTTTTATTGTGTTTCTTATTTATTTACTAGACAGATACCCTCTTTGTGCTGCCAAAGCGCATTAGTGCAAATGAACTAAAAGCCAACAAAATTCATGATTAAAAAAGATCACATTCTTATTCAATTTTTATACAATAAAAAAAGCCAACAGATACAAGACCTGTTGGCTTTCTACTTTAATAACTAATTGGGAAAATTAAATTTGATTAATAATGTTAGTGACAATACTAATAACTAACAGAACTTATTTCGTGTAAAGGTATCAAATTTCGCACTTTTTGTTTTCTACCAGATAAATACTCCTACGCTTAGGAATATATACCATTTAGTTTAAATCAATTCAGCCAAGCAAAAGATTTAATCCTCTAAAGAATATTCCTATCTACACACCCCACAACTATTGCCATTGACAGCACAATGTTTACAATACTTGCAATGTTTACAATACTTGCAATTTTTACACGCCTTACAACTTGATGAACCTGTACAAGTGGCAAATGTAGACTCGTAGTAATAGCCTGCAGCTGCGGCTAAAGTTGTTAGAAATACACTAAAGAGGATAATCTTTTTCACAACAATTTTTTTCTTTTATTTCTTGGTCAAATTTACCAAGTCTATAATCATTACACAATTAAATAAAATACCATAATATTCTAAAAAGCAAGTAATTACACACAAAATAATACGCTTAGATTATATTCTACCTCATGGCTGTACTCTTGAGCTTTTTCTGTAAAAAAATCGGCAACTGTTCTTTGTAGATTGAGTCCATAAAAAAAGGTTTCCACTATTAGTGAAAACCTTTTACATAAAAAGAATAATAAAAAATCAATTCATATTCACGTTCCTTACCTCGTTAATATGCCTTGTCAATATCTGTTACACGAATTAGTTTTTCATTTACAAACTCATGTATACCATATTTTGCTTGTTCACGTCCATAACCTGATTTCTTAGCACCTCCAAATGGCAATTCTGGAGCAATACCAGTAACGTGATTAATATAAACCATACCTGTTTCTATTTGACGAGCTACTTTAACTGCGCGCTCTTTGTTCTCACTAAACACACTACCACCTAACCCATAAGGTGTATCGTTGGCAAGTGCAATAGCTTCAGCCTCATCAGCTACCTCGTAGATCATAAATACCGGACCAAAGATCTCCTCTGAATAAGCATTCATTCCTTTTTTAATTCCAGTAAGTATAGTAGGTTCCATAAACCATCCATCACGATCTAATTTTTTACCACCACAAACAAGTTTTGCTCCTTGTTCTACTGCTTTAGCAACTTGTTTTAGTACATCTTCTCTCGCCTTTTCACTACTAAGTGGTGCTAATTGAGTAGCAGCATCCATCGGATCCCCTACTTTCACTTGTTTTACTTTCTCAATAACACCTTGGGTAAATTTGTCTGCTACTTGTTTTAAGACAATTAATCGTTTAGGAGACACGCACACCTGTCCTGCATTCCACAAACGCCCTTCTACTGCCCCTTTAATAGCTTTATCAATATCTGCATCATCTAATACCACAAAAGCATCACTACCTCCAAGCTCAAGAGTAGATTTCTTAATATTTTTACCTGCAATAGAGGCCACACTTGCACCAGCTGGCTCACTTCCTGTTAGTGCTACTCCCTTGATGCGATCATCCCCTACAATATTTGCCAATTCACTTCCTGGTACAAATAAGTTTGTGTAAACATCTTTTGGCAAACCACACGCTAAAAACAATTCTTCCATGAGCTTAGCACATTGAGGAACATTAGAGGCGTGTTTTAAAACCATAGTATTTCCAGCCATTAAGTTAGGTGCAGCTGAACGCACAATTTGGTAATAAGGAAAGTTCCAAGGTTGGATACTCAACAGCAATCCTATTGGCTCTTTACTAATGAATGCTTCACCAAATGGCGTATCCAATTTTTCGTCTTTCAATAACTCTGCGGCATTTGTTGCATAATAATCAAAGATTGCTGCAGAAAGCTCTACTTCAGCTTTACTCTCAGTAAATAGTTTACCCATTTCAACGGTAGCTAATCTGGCTAGTTCATCTTTGCGCTCACGCATAGTATCAGCTATTTTGTGTACAATTTTTGCACGATCAGCAATCGAGACATTCTTCCAACTTTTAAATGCTGTAGTTGCTTTGTCTAATATTGTATTTATTTGTTCTGAAGTCATTACTTCAAAAACTTTTTCTTCTTTTCCTGTTGTGGGATTGATGGTTTTAATTGAAGATTTTATTGTTGTAGCCATATTTTATTTTTTAAAAAATTAATACTTACTAATTTACCACTATTATTTTAAAAACAATCTTAAAGTATTCTAAACAAAACACTTATAAGTTACTTTTAAAACAAATCAATTAAAAAACACCATTATTTAAACAATCGAAAGTTTTTGAATGCAACAGCATTGCAATTGTTACTAAAACGGACTTTTAGCTAACTTTATTTGGGCTTTTTTCACTAAGTTTGTCTTATGAAAATGTTACAACAAATATTATCTATACTTTTAGTACTGGTTATTTTTACAACTAGTATGTATCCTTGTGCAGATAAATTTGTTGATAAAACAGAACAATTATCCTCTTTTGACAAGGTAGATTTACCTACCTATAATCAAGATAGGGATTATCATTCTTTAGACGCCTGTTCCCCTTTATGTGCTTGTAGTTGTTGTGCTAGCTCTATTACTCTTGCCTTGGCGCTAAACATTACACAAGTCAAAACAGTAATTCACAGCCCTCAACACTTTAACCACTATGACAATCTGTTTTCCAGATTGGATAGCAGCATTTGGCAACCCCCTAAAATAGCTTAGTTTTTATTCGAATTAATTACTCCTCCTAAGGTCAAAGACTTCTGGGAGCAGCATTTACATACATATATTAAACTATGCTACTATGTTAGATAAAATCATACATTTTAGTATCCGAAACAAATTCATTATAGGAATACTCACTTTAGGCCTCATCGTGATGGGAATCTATTCAGTGATGAATTTGCCTATGGATACACAACCTGATATTACCAATAATCAAGTTCAAATAATCACTACTTCTCCTACACTAGCTACCCAAGAAGTAGAACAGTTCATTACTTACCCTATTGAACAAGCCGTTAAGCCAATACCAAACATTACCGAATTACGCTCCATTAGCCGTTTTGGATTAAGTGTAGTTACTGTTGTTTTTACAGAGAAAACAGACATTTATTGGGCAAGAGCTCAAATCTCTGAAAAACTCAAAGCTGCAGAAGAAATAATTCCTAAAGGGGTAGGTGCACCCGAACTTGCTCCTGTTAGTACAGGACTAGGCGAAATCTATCAATATGTTGTATTTCCCAAAGAAGGATATGAAGACAAATACAATAGTATGGACCTTCGAACCATTCAAGATTGGATTATTAAACCTCAGTTAATTGGTGTAAAAGGCGTAGCTGAAGTCAATACACTTGGCGGTCATTTAAAGCAATATGAAATTGCTGTAAAGCCTGATAGACTAAGAAGTATGGATACTTCTATTATCGAAATATTCCAAGCCTTAGAGGCTAATAACGAAAATACAGGTGGAGCATACATTGACAAAAAACCTTATGCTTACTTTATTCGAAGTGTAGGAATGGTGAATAGCCTAGAGGATATCGAAAAAATTGTCGTCAAGAATATAAGCGGTACTCCCGTTTTAATTAGAGACGTTGCAGATGTGCGTATCGGCAGTAGCATTCGATATGGAGCAGTGACCAAAGATGGAAAAGGAGAAGATGTGAGCGGTATGGTCATGATGTTAAAAGATTCAAATACGCAAGAGGTTGTAAAACTTGTCAAAGAGCGCATGACGCAAATTGAAAAATCACTTCCAGAAGGTGTGGGAATTGAGCCTTTCTTGGATCGTACCAGATTAATCGAAAAAACAGTAAGCACCATTCAGACAAATTTAATTGAGGGTGCCCTAATCGTAATCTTTGTACTTGTCTTATTACTTGGAAATTGGAGAGCTGGTCTAATCGTAGCTTCAGTTATTCCCCTGGCTTTGCTATTTGCTATTTCCATGATGAAACTATTTGGCGTTAGCGGAAACTTAATGAGTTTAGGAGCAATTGACTTTGGTTTAATTGTCGACGGAGCAGTAATTATCGTCGAGGCCATTGTCCATAGATTACACGCAGGTAAAAACCGAAGGTTATCACAAGATCAAATGAATACCGAAGTGTATTCAGCTGCATCCAAAATTAGAACCAGTGCCTCTTTTGGAGAAATTATCATTTTAATAGTTTACTTGCCAATTTTAGCTCTAACTGGAATCGAAGGAAAGATGTTTGGCCCGATGGCAATGACTGTTTCATTTGCTATCCTTGGAGCCTTTATCCTTTCTCTTACTTATGTACCTATGATATCTTCCGTATTCTTATCTAAGCATGCAGGAAAAGAAAAACCTAACTTTAGCGATAAGTTAATAGATAAATTATACAGTTGGTACAAACCTGTACTGGAGAGTGCCTTTAAAGTAAAGCGCTTCGTTCTAATACTGGCATTTGGTCTGTTTGCCATTGCCTTATACTTTTTCACTCGTATGGGTGGAGAATTTATCCCAACCTTAGATGAAGGTGACTTAGCTACTCACGTGATTATATCATCAGGTAGTTCTCTATCTCAAGAAATTGAGACCACTACCAAAGCAGAAAAGATTTTATTAGATCGATTCCCTGAAGTAAAAATGGTTGTTTCAAAAATCGGTAGTGCTGAGATACCAACAGACCCTATGCCAATGGAAGCTGCCGATGTAATCATTATTCTAAAGGATAAGAAACAATGGACAAGCGCAAAAACCAAAGAAGAACTCATCGACTTAATGGAACAAGCTCTTGAGGAAATTCCTGGAGTAAGCACAGAGTTTTCACAACCCATACAAATGCGCTTCAATGAGCTGATGACCGGAGTAAGAAGTGATGTTGCCATTAAGGTGTTTGGAGAAGACTTAGACAGACTCTCAAGTATAGGAGATGAAATCAATACTTTAATTAACGATGTGCCCGGTGTAGCCAGTACAAAGTTAGAACGAGTAACAGGTCTACCTCAAATATCTATAAAATATGACAAGGACAAATTAGCTTTATATGGATTAAAAATCTCGGATATCAGTCAAATTGTTCGCTCTGGATTTGCCGGTGAGACTGCTGGAGTTGTTTATGAAGGAGAAAAGAGATTCGACCTTGTAGTACGCCTTGATCAAGACTATCGTTCAGATATAGAAAACTTGCGCAATATCTTTATTCCTCTTACTGATGGTCAACAAATTCCATTGGGCCAAATTGCCACAGTAGACTATGAAGATGGACCACAGCAAATCAGCCGAGAAGAAGGTAGAAGGAGAATTGTACTTGGATTCAATGTTCGCGAACGCGACGTAAAAAGCGTGGTTAGTGATATTCAAGTTATCCTTGATCAAAAATTAAAACTGCCTGAAGGCTATTATATTACTTATGGAGGGCAATTTGAAAACTTAGTTGAAGCTACCAATCGATTAATGATTGCAGTACCAATCGCATTAGCTTTAATCTTTATTTTATTGTACTTCACCTTTAAATCAGTAAAGCAATCCTTGATGATTTTCACTGCTATCCCCCTATCTGCAATTGGCGGAGTAGCTGCTTTATACCTAAGAGATATGCCTTTTAGTATTTCAGCTGGTGTAGGTTTCATTGCACTTTTTGGTGTAGCTGTGCTCAATGGTATTGTGTTAATTGGACAATTTAATCACTTAAAAGAAGATGGAATGGGATTATATGAAAGAATAATTGAAGGGACTAAACTGCGCCTTAGACCAGTACTGCTTACTGCTTTGGTGGCATCCTTAGGCTTTTTACCAATGGCACTAAGTACAAGTGCAGGTGCTGAAGTGCAAAAACCGTTAGCCACAGTGGTTATAGGAGGATTAATCACTGCTACAATACTTACTTTAGTTGTGCTACCTATCTTGTACTATTACGAAGAAAAAGGATTCAAGTTCTCCAGAAAAAAAACAATTGCTACTGTCATTCTATTTTTAATTGGAACGACAATACAAGCTCAACCAATTCAAAAACTGACTTTGGAACAAGCCCTTGCATTGAGCATTGAAAACAACAAGTCTATTTTAGCTGCTGAGCTAAATACAAAAGCTCAAAAACAAATGACTCGTACCAGCTTTGACTTGGAAAAAACATCCATTGAAACAGGCTTTGGCTATTTAGATACAAAAGAAAAAAAAGATATCACTTTGTCTATTTCTCAATCTTTTTCTCCTTTTAGCTATGGCAAAAAGAAGAAAGTCTTAAACAAAGCCTACGAAACAGCTGTTCTCGAACAACAAGGTACTGTGATTACAACACAATATGCCGTCAAACAAGCTTGGGAGAACTTGCTCTACGCCATGACAAAGAACAAACTCCTACAAGAGCAAAGTGAACTGCTAAAAGATTTTTCTAAATCAGCAAAGCTTCGATATCAAACTGGAGAGACAACACTTATGGAAAGCAATGTTGCTATTGCTAAAGAACAAGAATTAAACGTTGTAATCTCACAAAATAAAACAGTGATTGACAATCAAATCTCGAAACTAAAAGCGCTATTGCAACTAGATGAAGACTTTGTCCCTGCCGAATCTACTCTATTGTACGACAAACACAATCCAGACGATTCTTTTGACTTAAGTCAGAACAATACTTTGCTTTTAGCCCAGAAAGAGATTGAAAGTATTGAAGCTAATAGAAAATTAGAGAAATCGACATTACTTCCAGATATTACGCTGGGATACAATATAAAATCCGACTCTGGTACTATCACAAACAGCGCAGGAGAATTAGTCACTTATGGAAAAGAACTACGCGTGCCAAGTTATAGTGTAGGTGTATCTATTCCACTGTTCTTTGGCAGTCAAAAATCGAAAATCAAAGCGATGAAATACCAAGTAGAAATGGCTACAATGCAAAAAGATTATATTCACAAACAACTACTCGAAACAGTACAGCAACAGTTAGATATAATCTTAGCACAGGAAAACGTGATTGATTACTACCAAGAAAACGCTTTAAAGAATGCTTTGATTATCAAAGATCACGCAAAGAAATCTTATAATAATGGAGATATCTCTTATGTTGAATACATACAATCTGTGGAAACAGCACTAACGATTCAAATGAATTACTTAGATGCTTTACTCCAGTACAACCTAAGCCACAATACCCTGCATTATTTAATCAATCAATAATCAACAACGAATCGATATGAACAAATCAATTATATATTTAGTTTTTGCCTTGTCTTTTACACTTTGGAACTGCAAGGGAAATACTCAGGATGACCACACAGACCACGAGAGCAATCAAGAATCAACCTCTGCAAAGAAAGAAGAATCCCAAAATAAAGAGGTAGAACTAAACCAGATACAATTTAAAGCAGCTAATATAAAATTGGGAGCACTGCAAAAGAAAAACCTCAGTGATATTATCCGCGTGAATGGGCAAACAGAACTACCTGCACAAAGTCAAGCTGAAGTGTCTTCTTTTTTAAGTGGTACAGTTACTCAAATTATGGTAAACCTGGGAGATAAAGTAAAAAAAGGTCAAGTCATTGCCTTAATTGATAGCCCTGAATTTATACAGCTACAAGAGGAATATCAAATCTCTAAAAATACTTTAGAGTACTTAGAACTCGAATATAAACGTCAACAGACACTCAGAGCAGAAAACGTGAACTCTGAAAAGGTATATCAAAAAACAAAATCAGATTTGAATATCGAACGTGCTAAGTTCCAATCTTTGAGCAATAGACTAAAGCTGGTAAACCTTCAACCTGGAGCCTCAGCTACTTCACTGCGTATCTTAGCGCCTATTTCAGGAAATATCGCTACTATACCTGTTAAGATTGGAAGCAATATCTCCCAAGGGCAATCCCTATTTACACTTGTGGATAACTCCCAGATTCACTTAGATCTTATGGTTTATGAAAAGGATTTACCTAATATTCAAGTAGGCCAAAAAGTATCATTTAATCTTACTAACATTAACAAGAGTGAGATTACAGCTACAATTTTCAGCATAGGAAAGTCTTTTGAAGCTGGTACAAAAACTGTTATTGTACACGCAAACATCAATGAGATTAACGAAAATCTAATCCCAGGATTATATGTCAATGCACTTATTCACATCGGAGAAAGCACGGTTGATGCTTTACCGAATGATGCTATTGTAAAAGCGGATGGTAGAGAATTTGTCTTTGTCCTTGAACAAGAAGAAGCTGGACTTAAGGCGGATCACTTCCACTTTCAGCGTATAGAAGTCAAAACAGGAGTTTCTGAATTGGGATATACCCAAGTAACATTAATGGAAAAATTGCCAGGTGACGCGCAAATAGCTATCCAAGGTGCTTACTATATCCAAAGCCACTTGATTAAAAACGAAGGTGGCGGAGGTCATGCTCACTAATTAAAAACAACTATAAAAATAAAGGTCGGAATTATCCGACCTTTATTTTTATCTATTTATAGTACTGCTTAATATGCGCAATTATAATCTTTAAATCTTCAACAGGTACCTTAACAGCACTTCCAAATAATTTAGTGCCAGACTGCATCAGCAAAACCCCCTTGTGATCATCGGAACTTCCAATTGAACGGATCTCGAAGGAAATAGCCTTATCAGTTAAATTATAGCGTTTTCTCTTGTCTTTAAACCAACCGTAATTCGCTTGATAGTATACGTGATCGTCTGCAAAATAGAATTCTTCTTCCCCTTTTGTATTCCAAATCGCCAATCTAAAAATAAACAAACTGATAAACAATAAAGCAGTCATGACAATAATATTGACTATGGACATTGTTGTTGTAGGTAGCAATATAGCACTTACCGTCGCGATTATTGGCAATAGTATTCCTGCTATAGCAATGACATAAAGGATAATTCGTATTGCTAAAGGTGCTTTTTTAACTCTCAGCAATAACTGTCTTTCGTTTATTTGATACTGTGTACTCATAGTTTATTGGTTTAACAAAGTAAAGGTAGATATATTTATGTACAAGTCAATATACACAACAAATAACGCTATACTTTTTTCTTCGCTTTTGACTCTCTTGTTAACTTATCAGATGTATTTCTACTACTATTAACAAAAAATACTAATACTTCACTGCTTTAATCATGCGGTCATTACCAACCATATCCTTTCGAAGCTCAATTTGCTCAAACTGCAAACTGTTAAATAGGTCTACTGTTTCTGGTCCTAAGTATTGGTTTATCTCATAAAATAACATACCTGATTTAACCAAATTATCATTGGCTAACTGAGCGATTTTACGGTAAAAAATCAAAGGATCTTCATCTTTAACAAAAAGCGCTAAGTGAGGTTCATAGTCGAGTACATTCTTGCGTATTTCAACTTTTTCAAGGTTTCGAACATAAGGAGGATTTGATACAATAATATCATACTGACCTTCAAGTCTATCTAGTGCCAAGACATCTTGCAAAATGGTTTGCACACTAACGCCATTTCTAATTGCGTTTGCTTTAGCGGTATCTAAAGCCTGCTTTGACACATCCATCAAAGTAACCTTAGCCTTTGGCAATTCACTTGCTAATGTAATGCCAATACAACCACTTCCCGTTCCTATATCTAATATACTGACTTGCCTATCCTGTGCTACACTATTGATAATCCACTCTACCAACTCCTCAGTTTCACTTCGCGGAATCAAGGTATACTGATTCACTTCAAAGGTCATTCCGTAAAAATACGCCCTTGAAAAGATATATTGAATGGGTTTTTCCTGTATTAAATCTCGTAAGACACTTTGCCAACGCTCCTGTTGCTGAGTTTGTAACTCGGGATTCATAATCAAATCTATTCTCGATTTTCCCTCTATCTCATCTAAGGCAATGAAGAACATCTGCTCTGCCTCACTTAAATCATACAAAGTAGAGAGAGATTCTATAAACTGCTGTTTAAATAACTTAATCTGCATAGTAAAAGGCTAAAAACAAATATGTTTTAGCTAAAAAGTTTAAATTTGCTCAAAGATACAGTTTTATCAATTTTGGAGAAACACGAATTATATATTTATAGATGTATTCAACTTGCCAAGCAAGGAACCTATGCGGCAATGCCTAATCCGAGTGTCGGAGCAGTTATTGTCCACAATGACAAGATTATAGGCGAAGGGTTTACATCTTTGTACGGAGGACCACACGCAGAACCCAATGCAATTGCTTCGGTTAAAAACCAACAGCTACTTAAAGAAAGTACGCTCTATGTTAGTCTTGAACCTTGCAGTCACTTTGGAAAAACCCCTCCATGTTGCGATTTAATTATCGAAAAACAAATACCCAGAGTAGTCATTGGCACAGTAGACCCGTTTGCTAAAGTCTGTGGAAAGGGTATTGCAAAAATGAAAGAGGCAGGAGTTGAAGTCACTGTAGGTGTATTAGAAGATTCTTGTCAAAAAAGCAATAAACGCTTTTTTACATTTCATCAAAACAAACGCCCTTATATTATTCTAAAATGGGCCCAAACAAGTGATGGGTATATTGCACCTTTATACAAAGAGAAACAACGTCCTTTTTGGATTTCAAACACTTATTCTAAACAATTAGTGCACAAGTGGAGAAGCGAAGAAATGGCTTTCCTTGTTGGAACTAATACTGTTTTAACAGACAATACCGAGCTAACAACAAGGCACTGGTATGGGCAAAACCCCATTCGCGTATACATCGACAAAGCCGCAAAAATAGACCAGCAGTTTGCCATTAGAAATAATCAAGTAAAGACAATTTGCATAACTGCAAATAAAGAAATGATCTCTCAAGGGAACACAATATTTGAATATGCAAACTTTCAGGAGAATCTCCCTGAGCAAATTTGCCATATTTTGTACAAACACCATATACTCTCAGTAGTAATAGAGGGAGGAAGACAAACCCTACAATCTTTTATAGACAGTGATTTGTGGGATGAAGCTCGTATATTTGTAGGACAAGCTACTTTAAAACAAGGGATAAAAGCACCTGTGCTCAACACCTTTAAAACATTAAACCAACATCACATACTAAGTGATACACTAAAGATCGTTACCCGATAAAATGAGTGAAACAATTGATTCATATAAAACAATAAGTCAACCGACACAAGAAGTATTATACAAGGAAAAAAACAGTAAGTTCTTTGGGTATGCCTTCCCTATTCAAAATGAAGAGCAGGTAAAGGAAATTCTCGAGCGCATAAAAAAAGAGCACTACAATGCACGACATTGGTGTTATGCCTTTCAATTAGGTGCAGAACAAGTTTACTATCGCGCCAACGATGACGGAGAACCCAGCAATACAGCAGGAGCACCTATACATGGACAAATACAATCCTTTGAGGTAACGGATATCCTTATTGTGGTTGTGCGCTACTTTGGAGGAGTCAAGCTCGGAGTTGGTGGACTAATTACTGCCTATAGAGCTACGGCGCAAATGGCTATGGAAGTAGCAGATATTATCGAAAAGACAATTGATAAAAACTTCAAGGTTAGATTCCAATACAAGGACATGAATAATGTAATGCGCGTTATCAAAGAAAAAAACCTTACTATTATCGCTCAAAACATGCAGATGAGTTGCGAAATTGAGCTATCGATACGAAAGAGTGAATACCAACAAGCCTTAGAAGCTTTCGTTCCATTTTACGAAGTAAAGGTTATAGAACCAGAAGATGAGGATTACTAATGCAAAACAAAAAGCAGAACTAACTACCTGAGTTAATTCTGCTTTTTGTTTTAGCCAGCTATAATCTTACATTGATTACTCACTCATATAAGCCAACCATTCTATATATCGCTTGTCAATAACAGTTTTAATTAATAAATAATTCTCCTGTGTGTCAGCTACATGATATATACTATCAAAATGTTGATTTGCTTGATGAGCTTTTTGATTAAACACGCTTGTATAGTCTTCCAAATAAGAATTATACTTGGCAGTAAAAGCTGTATCCTCATCGTAATAGGCTTTTGCAAAAGCATTTCCTTGTTCATTTAAATCATAAGATACAAACTTTTCATCGCAAACTTCCAAGAGAAACTCTGCTCCTGTTAATTCACCTTCTAACAATTCTTCAATCTCCTGCTCGGAATCCTCAAACAACTCCTGAGAATATAGTTTCTTTTCAATACACCATTTTAAAAACATCCCGATATGCGTTGCAGCACACTCGTCCGCTAATCCTTGAGGGTAATCCCCTCCATAATGCCAAGAGGCATCGTCATACTTAGACATAGGCTATCTATTTTCTTAGATTTAATCAAATTTAGCAATAATTGCGATATTTATAAAATGTCTTTTTACACAAAAACTCACTTGTAAAAAACAACATAACCAGACAAGGTATAAAAGTAAACAAGCGATTAAGTAGCTACTTAATCGCTTGTTCTAGTTATATAATTTGGTAAACATTAATTAACTTTTCCCTTTAATTATCTCTATAAAAGAGATATAGAATGTAAAACCATTACAAATATATATCGTAAGTATACATCCCTTGAATAATTTATACAAACGCTATTGGTAAGAATTCAATAGGTAATTACACTTGAATAATAACAAACTTCTTCTAAAATAGATACTTTTGCATTACATTTATTTAAATAAACACGCATGTTTGACAAAACAATATTTGAATCACTACACACACCAAGATTTACCTTATACAAATTAACCCCAGATAATTACCAAGAATTTCTTAAAAATGCTACTGACAAGCAATTAGTAGAATGCTTAGGAATAGACCCCGAGGAAATACTAGTGGAGCGCAGAAAAGCAGAACATGGTTTTAGAACTTACAACAAATCCTACCTTATGTTTATTATCACAGATACGCAAAACAATAGAGCAATAGGTCACTGTGGTTATCATACCTGGTATTTAGAGCACGATAGAGCAGAAATTGGCTACGCATTATATAATAATTCATATAAAGCAAAAGGTGTTATGTCAGAAGTCTTGACTAGAGTATTAGATTATGGTTTTGAAAAAATGAACTTACAGAGAGTTGAAGCTTTTATTGGTCCAAACAATGAAGCCTCACTAAGACTGATTGAGAAATTTGGTTTTGTACAAGAAGGCCAATTAAGAAATCATTTCTTTAAAAATGGAAAATGGGAAGATTCAATAGTATATTCTAAACTAAAAACTGAATATAAACCACTAAGTGAATCAGAAACACTTTAATAAAAATAATCAAGCGCGCATTGTAGACAAAAAAAAGAGCCTTTTGTAAAGGCTCTCTTTTTTGTGGTATTTTATATTTTTTATGGTTTTAAACCTGTAAAGATTAAAAACTCATCATAGTATTGCGCTAAAAGCAATTGATATCCTTCTGAGCGATCAACTGGTATTTTTTGTATATCAGCTTGAGCAGCCAAGTAGTATAAAAATGCATCAACTTGTTCTGAAGGGATACTCAAATCTTTTGTCAAATCTTCTTTTGGATACTTCTCAACAAAATCCTTAACAATGATTTCTAAGCGTTCATATACAATAGCCTCTTTATCTTTTTTGCGTTGTCCTGAAAAAAGATTCACCAACGCATCCACGCTAATACCAAGTCCTCCAGTTGGGGTAGCACTTGTAAGGGTATTTCTACGTGAATAATTAGCCTCTGCTGGTGAGAGAATTTGTTCGTCAGACTTGCCAAAAAAGTCAGGACCAAAATCTTTTTTAATAATGATAATCTCCTCTAAATTTTGTCCTGGTTTAGCCAAAACAACATTCACCCTGCCTTTTTTAATATCTTGTTTCTCTACTACATAATCAGACGTTACACTAAACTTACTGGTAAAACGAAGCGTATCGCCCTTTTGAGCCGTAATCATATAATATCCTGTTTGGTCAACAACAGCTATTTCTTTACTACTTCTATTTTCAATTGTAACTGGTACACTTCTACCATCTAAAAGACGAGCGCGCCCATCAATCATTGCTTTCTTCTGAGCATAAGTAGAACTAACCATTAGTGTAGCTACAACAAGTAGCCATTTTCCTGATCTCATATCGTTTGTTTTTGTAAATATAACTAAATACTTCGTTTATTGCGAATGAAAAACAAATTAAAAAAATAGTAGTTTTTATAATAATTTTATTCGCTCACTTACATAATCAGGTGCAGCACAAGGACGACCAGTTTGCATATTGACAAACACTAAAACCGAATTAGCCGTTGTTAATAACTCGCCATCTTGATTGTACAATTCGTAGTCAAATTCGATCTTCACCGCTGTAGCTTTTTTAAAGATTGTTCTAATTGTAAGATTATCATCATACTTAGCTCCTTTTTTGTAATTCATTGACAAACTAACCACAGGAAGCATCACTCCAAGCTCCTCCATTTTCCTGTAAGAAACTCCCAAGTTCCGAAGCCACTCAACTCGCCCAATTTCAAAATATTGCGCGTAATTTCCATGGTATACAACACCCATTTTATCAGTCTCAGCGTAGCGTACACGTACGTTTGTATCAAATATTTTCATATATCAATTAGATTGCTTGTTTATTTATTTATTTTAAGTACTTACCAATTTTTTTTGGTTTTTACAATGCCTAAAAAGTTTTTTTATCCCAAAAATTGTTCACATATTTGTCATCGAAATCAAATGCGATTTCTACCCCCATAAATCACTCAAAAATAGTAACTGTTTTTTAATTCTAACCAAAAATGCGTGAATATACAAACATGACAGCTGAATCTGTATGGAACAATTGTCTGGAATTCATAAAGGATAATATTCAAGACCAAGCTTTTACAACTTGGTTTATGCCTATTAAGGCAATTGAATTGACCAAAGAAAATTCTTTGTGTATTCAAGTACCAAGTAAATTCTTTTATGAGTGGTTAGAAGAGCACTATGTAAAAATTCTTAAAGTAGCACTGACTAAGCAATTAGGACCAGATGCGAAATTACTATACAAGATTCAAATGGAATCTACAAAAAGTAATAAGAAGCCTTTTACAGAACAATTACCAAGTGCTCAAAGAAGTCCACTTAAGCCACAAGAATTAGACGTACCAATTCAAAACAAAAACCCTGAACTAAAGAATCCTTTTGTTATACCTGGTATTCGCAATGTTAAAATTGAATCTCAGTTAAATTCAAACTATTCTTTTGATAATTTCTTAGAGGGGGACTCTAACCGTTTGGCGCGCTCAGCTGGTTTAGCTGTTGCTAACAAACCGGGAGGAACTTCATTTAACCCATTGTTGATATTCGGAGGTGTTGGTCTTGGTAAAACACACTTAGCACAAGCTATTGGTGTTGAAATCAAGGAACTTTATCCTGACAAAACTGTTTTGTATATTTCAGCAGAAATATTCACTCAACAATTTGTTGACTCTATCAAGAAAAACACAAGAAATGACTTCATCTACTTTTATCAATTAATTGATGTTTTAATTGTCGATGATATCCAATTCTTATCTGGAAAAACTGGTACTCAAGAAGTATTCTTCCACATCTTTAACTATTTACACCAAAATGGAAAACAGGTTATTATCACTTCTGATAAAGCTCCTGTTGAGATGCAAGATATAGAACAACGTTTATTATCTCGTTTTAAATGGGGATTATCTGCAGAGATATCACACCCTGATTTTGAGACAAGAGTAAAAATTGTTGAAGGTATCCTATTCAGAGATGGTGTAGAAATGCCTCAAGAAATCATTGAATACGTTGCACAAAACGTATCAACAAATATTCGTGAATTAGAGGGAGCTATTATTTCTTTAATTGCTCAATCGTCTTTCATCAAACGCGAAGTAACTCTTGATCTTGCTCGTTCAGTGGTTGAGAAATTCGTTAAAAATGTCAAACGAGAGATATCAATTGACTTTATTCAAACAGTTGTATCTTCTTATTTTGAAATCGATACTGATACACTTAGATCTAAAACACGAAAAAGAAATATTGCTCAAGCTAGACAATTAGCGATGTATTTTGCAAAAAAATATACAAAAGCTTCTTTAGCGAGTATAGGTTCTCAAATTGGTGGTCGTGATCACGCTACAGTATTACACGCTTGTAAGACAATAGACAACCTAATTGAAACAGATAAAGAATTCAAAAAATACCACGACGATATCAACTTGAAATTCAATATGTAATGAAGGCAAAGATCTTGATGGTTTGTTTGGGTAATATATGCCGCTCACCTTTAGCAGAAGGAATACTACAATCAAAACTTCCTAAGCAAGATTTCTTAGTAGACTCTGCCGGTACAGGCGCTTGGCATGTAGGACAATTACCAGACCCAAGATCAATTGAAGTCGCACAGAATTACAATATTGATTTAACAAATCAAAGAGCACGTCAGTTTACAGTCGAAGATTTTGATACTTTTGACCGCATATATGTAATGGATCAATCTAACTTTGACAATGTAATTGAACTTGCTCCAAATGACCAGGCTAAAGCAAAGGTCAAATTGATTTTAAACGAGCTTAATCCAGGTAAAAACCAAGAAGTTCCAGATCCTTATTTTGGAGGCCCAGGAGGTTTTTACAACGTATTTAGAATGCTAAATGAAACTTGTGAAGTAATTGCCAAAGATTTAAGATCTTAGATATATAGAGAAAAGGAAGAAAGTAATTTTCTTCCTTTTTTTTTATTCATACCTTTGGCAATTCAAAAGACTTCAAATCACCAATGGATAATAATACAAACTTGGGTACACTATATTTAATACCGATTACATTAGGAGAAACTACTAACCCCTTAGATGTTTTACCGCAAAGTGTAAAAAGAGCAATCGAGATGCTCGATATCTTTATTGTAGAAAACGAAAAAACTGCAAGGCGTTTTATCAAGAGTATTTGCCCTGAAAAAAAGCAATCTGAATTAATCTTATTCCCACTGAACAAACACACGGAGATTAGCCAGTACAAAGACTATATTAAACCTTTGTTAGAAGGCAAAAGCATTGGAGTTATGAGCGAGGCGGGTTGTCCTGGAGTTGCTGATCCAGGAGCAGTCATTGTTGATTTAGCACATAAGAAGAATATTAAAGTCACTCCTCTGGTAGGACCTTCATCTATTCTATTATCGGTTATGGCTTCGGGAATGAATGGACAAAGCTTTGCATTTAATGGCTATCTCCCAATTGACAAATCAGAAAAGAAAAGCGCATTGAAAAACTTAGAGAAAATCTCTTTAGAGAGAAATCAATCTCAATTGTTTATTGAAACTCCATATAGAAACAATCAGCTATTACAGGACATGTGTCAAATCCTAAACCCAAACACGCTGATATGTGTTGCTTGTGACATCACACTTGAAACTGAATTTATACAAACCAAACCAGTTTCACTTTGGAAAAAAACAAAAGTGGATTTACACAAACGACCATGTATTTTTATCATCCACAAGAATTAATTATACCCAACTAACCCAATCAATTAGAAGATATCACATAATTACACCATAGTAAAAGAGCTCGATAAATCGAGCTCTTTTACTATATGATTAATAAATATTGTTTCTTATTTTTCTTTTTCTTGTTTCTCTTTCGGAAGCAAAAATCCAAGGCGCATTCCCCTTAGCATTTTCTTGACAAAGTTCCAAAAGAAAGTGTGCTGACCAAAAATAGTACCTATAGTAACAAGAAGAACTTTATATACAGGCATAATGATGATGATATACAAAATCCAATATGGTATTGGATGCATTACCCCACGTTCTATACCTAAAAAAGCTAAGATTGGCTTGGATACAATTGCAGCTGTAGACCCAGTAATAGCAAAAACAATAAAAACAATGACTAACTGAAAATTAGAAGTTAGTCCCCAACGCTTTTTTAACTTTTCCATTATTTAATTTAAATCTAAACAAAATTAAACTTTTTAAACTGAGTAAAAAACTTAAACACCACTTTTATACTTTTATTATAAATTAGCCTTATACCCAATTCTATTTTTTGACAAAAGACATCAAAACAAAGACCTTGCTTGCCAATATCACCCCAGTATTATCTTCGCGTAAAACAACAATCACTCCCTAAAAAGTAGTGAAGGTAAACGCGGAATTATAAACGCACATCTTCACTTCTTAAAGCAAGGAATGTCCCTTGCCCCGTTTTTGAGATTCCACTAAATGTTTGCAAACAGCAAATTACCCATATAAGCGAAATCAAAACTCTTAAATACACGCACAAAAAAAGCCATCAATGTGATGGCCTTTGTTTATATTTCTAACTGTTGTAGTGCTTCTGTTACATACTCGTGCATTACCTCCCTGTAATCCAAATGCGTTACAATGCGAAGCCAACCACCTCCCATTTCACTAATGGCAATGTTCTTTTGTTTTAGTTTATCAAAAAACTTCTTCACATCCTCTTTTCTATGCAAGCGAAACACAACAATATTTGTTTGCACTGGCAATACCTCAGCTACCCAAGCTTTTTTATTCAAAAGTACCTCTATTTGTCTTGCTCTAAGGTGATCACTTTGCAATCTACTGACATTATTCTTTAAAGCATATAATGCAGCAGCAGCTAAATACCCAGTTTGGCGCATACCACCCCCCATGAGTTTACGCAATCTAATAGCCTTTTGAATAGACTCTTTACTACCAATTAAAGCAGATCCCACAGGAGCGCCCAATCCCTTAGAAAAACAAACCGATATAGTATCAAACAATTTACCAAAATGTGTTGGGTGTTGGGCTTTAGCTACCAAGGCATTCCACAATCGGGCACCATCCAAATGCAATTTCATTCCCTTCTCATCACATACTTGGCGTATTTTTTCAATCTCTGGTAGCTCATAACATGCCCCACCACCTTTATTAGTGGTATTCTCAAGGCAAACAAGTGTAGAGATTGGATAATGAAAATTAGACGCATCTGTATACATTTCTAAAACTTGATCTGCCGTAATACGACCTCTATCTCCGTCAATAACCCCGCAGGTAACCCCACTGTGAAAAGCAGGTCCTCCCGCTTCAAATTGATTAATATGTGAAGTACGCTCACAAATAAGCTGATCTCCAGGCTGAGTATGCAATTTTATGGCTACTTGATTAGCCATGGTTCCCGAAGGAAAAAAAAGAGCCGCCTCCATACCAAAGAGCTCTGCTACAGCAAGTTCTAATTCATTTGTACTTCCATCTTGTTTATATACATCATCCCCTACCCTTGCCTTAAGCATATAATTCAACATCTCAGGAGTAGGCTTTGTTATTGTGTCACTAGTTAAATTAATTTCCATATATAGTTTGGAATAAGTATTTTTGTGCATAAAAGTATTAAAAATTATGGTAACTACAGAACAACAGAAGGACATTATTGATCGCCTTGGTGCGTTAAGGAGGTATCTTTGACATCGATAAGAAGTTAATCGAGATCACTAATGAAGAAGAAAAAACCTTTGCACCAGACTTTTGGAACAATCCAAAACAGGCAGAAGTAATCGTAAAAAACCTAAAATCTAAAAAGAAATGGGTGGAAGGTTACGAGAGTGCAAAAAGCGCAATTGAAGAATTGCAGATACTTTTGGAGTTCTACTCTGAAGGCGAGGCTACACAAGAGGATGTAGAGAGTCAATACCAAAGTGCTCTAACTATTATCGAAGAGTTAGAATTCAAAAACATGCTTTCTGACGAAGGAGATAACATGAGCGCTGTATTGCAGATTACTGCAGGTGCTGGTGGAACAGAGAGTTGCGATTGGGCCTCTATGCTCATGCGTATGTACATCATGTGGGGAGAGAAAAACGGCCTAAAAATCAAAGAACTCAACTACCAAGAAGGTGAGGTTGCTGGAGTAAAAACAGTTACTTTAGAATTTGATGGTGAATTTGCCTTTGGTTATTTAAAAGGAGAAAACGGTGTGCATCGACTTGTTCGTATCTCACCTTTTGACAGTAATGCCAAAAGACACACCTCGTTTGTCTCTGTCTACGTTTACCCCTTAGCGGATGATACGATTGAAATTGAGATCAGTCCAGCGGATATTTCATGGGAAACAATGCGTTCGAGTGGTGCTGGAGGGCAAAATGTAAACAAGGTAGAAACAGCAGTTCGACTGCGTCACCACCCTACTGGAATTATCATTGAAAACTCGGAAACTCGTTCTCAATTGGACAACAAAACAAAAGCGATGCAATTATTAAAGTCGCAATTGTATGAAATCGAGCTCAAGAAAAAACAAGCCATGCGAGATGAAATCGAGGCTAACAAGAAAAAAATTGAGTGGGGATCTCAAATTAGAAACTATGTAATGCACCCATACAAACTTGTAAAAGATGTGCGTACAGGCAAAGAGTCTACAGATGTAGATGATGTAATGGATGGTGGAATTGACCAGTTTTTAAAAGCCTATCTAATGATGATGGGACAAAAAGATGAGGATTAAGACACACAAATAAAGAAAGACTGCTTTAAAGCAGTCTTTCTTTATTTACCAACATTGCTTTTTTTAAATCTCCCCTGAAAAGATCTACCTCAAATAAACCCAAACAAAACCTTCTTAGCGATTATTTCCATAGAAAGACAAGCTAATCGCTCAACTACAAGAAAGCCTCTTAAAACTCTTTAATAGCAATAAAAAAAGGAAAGCACTATGTACTTTCCTTTGTATGATTATAAATAAATTGTCTTTTTAGATAAACAGGGATACAAGATAGTAAACCACCATAGCGATTATCGCAGATACAGGAATAGTTAAAATCCATGCCCATAAAAGATTAATAGTCACCCCCCATCTTACAGCGGATACACGCTTAGTGATACCTACCCCGATGATAGAACCTGTAATAGTATGAGTAGTAGATACAGGAATTCCCAAGTGCTCTGTTACATACAAAGCCACAGCTCCAGCTGTCTCAGCAGCAACTCCTTCCAATGGAGTTACTTTGGTAATCTTTGACCCCATTGTTTTAACAATCTTCCATCCTCCCGATAAAGTACCTAAACCGATGAAAATGAATGATGCCAAAGGCACCCACCACCAATGCTCTACAAACACAGAGAAAGTATTTACACCTTCTACAGTATATGCCGGGTCCATATCGATATTAATGTGATAGTAAATTACCGCCGCCCCGATAATACCCATTACCTTTTGAGCGTCATTTCCACCATGTCCTAAAGAGAACAACGCAGAAGACACCAACTGCAAACGCTTAAACCACACTTCGCACTTGTGGTGATTCATCTTGCGGCAAATCCACAAAATAGCCACTGTGATAAAGTATGCTAAAAACATCCCTAAGAAAGGGGCTCCAAAGATAAAAAGGAAAATAGGAACAACTTTTTCATATACAATAACATCCACTCCTCCTGGCGCAAATCCACCAGCGTGAGCTACAGCTGCCCCAATAAATCCACCAATTAATGTATGTGAAGACGAAGATGGAATACCCAACTTCCAAGTAATTAAATTCCAAATAATTGCCGCAACCAATCCCGATAAAATTACCTCCAAAGTAATAAAGTCAATATTGACTGATTTGGCGATTGTATTACCAATTTTAAATTCTCCAATAATATACAAAGAGATAAAATAGGCGACAAAGTTAAATGCAGCTGCCCACAAAACTGCTTGAAACGGAGTTAGTACTCTCGTAGTTACAATAGTGGCAATAGAATTGGCAGCATCGTGAAATCCGTTAATATAATCAAAACCAAGAGCTAATATGATAATAACAATCAGCATTATACCAGCTTGATTACTTAACATTTCTGTTATAAACTCCATAAGTATAAACCTTAGTTATTAAGCATATTTTACTGTAATAGTCTCCAATACGTTAGCTACGTCTCTACAACTATCAGTAGCAGATTCAAGAGCCATCATGACCTCTTTATACTTAATTATTTCTATTGCATTACTTTCATTCTCAAAAATATCAGCTACAGCTTTGTCAAATACCTTATCTGCTTTTCGCTCTAATCGAGAAATATTCTTACAAACCTCAGCCAATGCAGTTAAATTCTTCATGTCTTTCAGTTCTAATAACCCACGTGAGACTTCACTACAAGCCTCTAAATTAGCTTCTGTCAACTTTCGAAGCGGTTTAGTTACCTTGTCTATTTGGTACAATCGCATACGAGAAGCAGCATCAGATAGATTATCTGCAATAGCGTCAACAGCAGTTATAAGGTTGTGGATATCTTCTCTGTCAAAAGGAGTAATGAAGTTTTTTCCCAATTCAACACGAGTAGTTTGGGCAATAGCCTCAATATCTTGTTTTAGGACTTCTACATCTTTAAGTAATTTATCTCTTTCTTTTGCTGGAGCATTTACTGCTTCATGCAAGGTTTTTGAAAGTGTCTTAATCTTACTTGCTGCCTTTTCAAATAATGGATAAAAAGTTTTATCCTTAGGCACTAAAAACTGAAAAATACTATTTAATGACATTGTAAATAAAATGTGTAAATAAAACGAGACAAAATTACACTAATAAAACCATACAATGATACGCTAATTGCGTTTTTTTTAAAATAATCAATTCTCACAGCTCTTGTTTTATATCATTCTAATTTTTGTATTTTAGCGAAAACGATTACACAGAACAACAGAAATAACCAAACTACTATGGATATAAACTTCAATAAAAACGAAGACCACAACAAGCTTTTACTTTCTGACTTAAAGAGAAAACTTGTCAAAGTTAAACTTGGTGGTGGAGAAAAGAGAATTGCCAAATTACACGAGCAAGGTAAATTAACAGCAAGAGAAAGAATTGATTACTTATTAGACAAAGGTGCGAAGAGTATAGAGATCGGTGCATTTGTAGGGGATCAAATGTATGAAGAACACGGTGGTTGTCCATCGGGAGGTGTTGTTGTTAAAATAGGATATATAAAAGGAAAACAATGTATCGTAGTGGCTAATGACGCTACGGTTAAAGCAGGAGCTTGGTTCCCTATTACAGGTAAAAAGAACTTAAGAGCCCAAGAAATTGCCATTGAAAACAAGCTGCCTATCATTTATTTGGTAGATAGCGCAGGTGTTTACTTGCCTTTGCAAGATGAAATTTTCCCTGACAAAGAACACTTCGGACGTATATTTAGAAACAATGCTGTGATGAGCAGTATGGGTATTACCCAAATTGCAGCAGTCATGGGAAGCTGTGTTGCAGGTGGCGCTTATTTACCGATTATGAGTGATGAGGCGTTAATTGTAGACAAAACAGGCAGTATTTTCCTTGCAGGTAGCTATTTAGTAAAAGCTGCAATTGGTGAGAGTATAGATAACGAAACACTTGGTGGTGCAACAACACACTGTGAAATATCTGGTGTAACTGACTACAAGGCCAAAGACGACAAAGATGCTCTTGATACTATTAAGAACATCGTAGATAAAATAGGTGATTTTGACAAAGCTGGTTACAATAGAGTTAAACCAGCAAAACCAAGTTTACCGCAAGAAGACATTTATGGTATACTACCAAAGGCACGTTCGGAACAGTATGATATGCTGGAGATCATCAAACGCCTTGTAGACAACTCTGAATTTGAACAGTATAAAGAAGGATACGGACAGACAATCATTACTGGGTATGCACGTATTGATGGTTGGGCTGTAGGAATTGTAGCTAATCAGCGCAAAGTAGTAAAAACTAAAAAAGGCGAAATGCAATTCGGTGGAGTGATATACTCTGATTCAGCAGACAAAGCAACGCGTTTTATAGCCAACTGTAATCAAAAGAAAATACCATTAGTCTTCTTACAAGACGTTACTGGATTTATGGTAGGATCTAAATCAGAGCACGGAGGAATTATCAAAGATGGAGCAAAAATGGTTAATGCCGTTGCCAATTCAGTAGTTCCAAAATTCACCGTTGTAGTAGGAAACTCTTATGGAGCTGGAAACTATGCCATGTGTGGAAAAGCTTATGATCCAAGACTTATCTTTGCATGGCCAAGTGCAGAACTTGCCGTAATGGGAGGTGCACAAGCAGCTAAAGTTTTACTACAAATCGAAGCTTCTTCCCTAAAAGCCAAAGGAGAAGAACTTACTGCTGCACAAGAAGAAGAATTGTTCAATAAAATAAAAGCTAAATACGACAATCAAGTATCTCCCTATTATGCAGCTGCAAGATTGTGGACAGATGCTATTATCGATCCTTTAGATACCAGAACATGGATATCTATGGGAATTGAAGCAGCTAATCACTCGCCTATTGAAAAACCCTTTAACCTTGGCGTGATTCAAGTATAATTACAAAACAAACAAAAAAGCCTTTAAGATGTCTTAAAGGCTTTTTTGTTTTGTATTTTAGTTTGCTTGTTTCAATTAGTTTACTACTGGGAGTATCAATCTTTACTCTTGGTGATATTTTACTTGACTAGTATCCACAACTGTGTTGTATCGTGATTTAAACACAATTAAATTATTTCTCTATAAAACACCTTAATTCACATAAAGGATATACAACAAAGAAGTAACAGAGATAAATATCCAAAGCCCTACTCCTTCTAACAGGGGTTTAACTCCGACAGATTTAACCGTGCGGTAAGATAAAGAAGTACCTATTAAAAATAAAGTTAAGGTTAAAGCTTTTTTGGAAATTTCAACAATATAAGGACCTATAGTCTGTACAAAGGGGATATATGAATTAGCAAGCATGGCTAAAACGAATAAACCGATAAAATAAGGCAACTTAACCTTACCCCCCTTATTGTTAAACAAAACTGTTGACAAGAACGCTACGGGAATAACCCATAAAGCACGCGCTAATTTTACAGTCGTAGCCACTTCTAAAGCCTGGTCACCATACTTTGCAGCCGCGCCTACTACCGAACTAGTATCGTGAATGGCAATAGCTGACCAAAGTCCAAAGTCAACTTGACTAAGTCCTAATGCATGACCTATCGGAGGAAATATAATCAAGGCCAAAGAATTTAAAATAAAGACAATCCCCAAAGCCACAGATATTTGTTTCTCATCAGCCTTTATCACAGGAGAGACTGCAGCGATCGCACTACCTCCACAGATAGCCGTACCCGATGAAATAAGGTAAGAAATCTTCTTATCTATTTTAAGGGCTTTACCAAGGATAAAACCTAAAACAAGGGTTAGAAATATAGAGAAGATCGTCAAGATAAACCCATCTTTACCCGCAGAAATAGCACTGTAAACATTCATACCAAATCCCAGACCAACAACCGCTACTTTTAATAAAAGTCCAGTTGCTTTCTTTGTTTGGCTATTATACGGATTTTCGAATATCTGCGCGTAGATAATTCCCAATACCAAAGCAGTTGCTGAGGATATAAAAGGGAAAAAACTCAAAAGAGCTAAACCGATTAAAACAATCTTTGCAAGATTAGTTCCACTATTGTTGTTTGTTGACATTATTATCTGATTTTACTTTGCAAATTTCCTACAGTAAACTCAAATAAGTAAATACATAATTGTTATACTCTATAACTTTAAGTTATACGATTGTGCAAAACGAATAAACAATTCAACCAAAGCACTCTCCTGCCCTTGACGTTGAATAACACTAAAATAGCGGTGAATATCCAATCCATTAATATCTACCACGATCAACTCGTTGTATTTAAGCTCTTTTAAAATGGCGTGAATAGACAAAAAAGCAAAGCTATTAGAGTGCATTAAATACATCTTAATACTCTCTGTGCTTGAAAAACTCATATCGCTTTTTAAATCATGGACAGAAATTCCAACCTTATTAAGGTTACTCTCAATCACATCAAGAGTTCCAGAACCACTCTCGCGAAGTAAAAAAGTAAAATTCTTCAAATCACTTGGCGATACAACACCACTTTTAACAAAGGGATTATTTGCTTTACACACCAGTACGATCTCATCTTTGATAAAGTCAATATACTTAATCTGCGGATTCTTACTGTTGCCTTCAACCATTCCCACATCGATTTGCTTATTCAACAAAGCGTTTTCGATAGCAAAAGTATTGTCCGATACAACGTCTATGTGTATATCACCCACTTTCTCTCTAAAGGCAGCTAACATTGGCGGCAAAACGTACTGAGAGATAGTAGTACTGGCTCCCAGGCGAAGACTTCCATCCATCTTGGCATTTAAAGCGTGCATATCAAACTCTAAATTTCGATAAGTAGAGAAAATATCTTCGGCATAGCCACACAGCAATTCACCTGATTCAGTAAGCGCTATCTTCATGCCATTTCTCACAAATAACTTTGTCTTATAATACGACTCTATCTCTTGTATATGCTTGGTTACAGCTGGTTGCGAAATCAACAATACCTTAGCAGCCTTGGTAAAGCTGTTTTTCTTTGCTACCGTATAAAAAACCTTTAAGCGAAAATCAAACATAGTACTCTAAGTATAAGTGAAAATAGTTTAAACCAACAAATTAGACAATTAATCCCACGAATTATATAACATAATCTACTAAGGTAGTTCTAACTTTGTAATACAAAAATAAACTAACAACTTAAGTTATGACAACAAAATATAAAATAAAAGGTATAGGATGTCAAGGGTGCATCGATTCAATAGAAAAATTAGTAGCTGATCACCCAGAATTGGAAGCAAAAGTAACTTTATCTGACCATTCCATAGAAGTTAAAAAAGACAGTATAGATAAGGTTGCTTTAAATGAAATAATCTCCAAAACGGGGCATTATTCATTAGAGTAGACAAAAGGAATGTCGAAATAAAAAGAGCTGTTCATTGGACAGCTCTTTTTGTTATCTTGTCTTTAACCAACCCGTAATGCTATATCGCGTATGGTTAACCATCTTCACCTCGTGTTCTAACGCTTTGCTATCAAAGATAACCAATCGCCCAGGCAATGCATGGATAATCTCCTGTTTCTCATTTGCATCTTCATCTTGAAGATAAATAGCAAGCTCACCACCCCAACTCGGATTCCAGTGTTCATCGTTTAAGTATAACACCATCGATAAGGTGCGTCTGGTATCACTGTGAAAAATATCCAAGTGTCTCTTGTAAAATGTACCAGGAGGATAACACGCATAGTGAAACTCTCCCCCTTGTAAACCTAAATAACAAGTGCGATTAACATATAAGATAAAGTCATTTACTTTATCAAAATACATTTTCTCTACTTCATCAGGCTCTGTTTCATCTAACCACAAAATAGAATCACCTCGTATTTCTTCAACGATTTGTTCATTTTCGTTATTCCCAATAGCTGCTTTTTTGAAACTGCTTAATTCTCGTTTAAGTTTCAAGTTTGCTCGGAACAGTTCTATTTCCTGTGCAGTAAAAAAAGCGTCTACTACAGAGTATTTACGATTCATCAAATCGTCTATTATTAACTCATAAAATAGATTAACCTCAAAATCACTCATATATTACTGAATAAAACTTACGCAAATATAATTTACAGAACAAAAAAAACAATACACTATTTTACACTTTTTTATACCCTATCGTGTTAAAATTTACAGTACAAATTCAAGGCCATTTTTTGTCATCTTTACATTATTATTACTTTATCAAGTAAATTTTATCATTATTTCTTATTGTAGAATAGAAATATTGAGTACTTTTGTTTTTAATTAATCTAAATAAGATGCATACCGTACTATTTACTATTATTGCATTTGGTTTTTTTATGCTTTACAATACATCGAAAAAAGTAAAGTTCGAAAAGCAATGTGCTCTAACAAATTGGATAAGAAATAACAAAAAGATAGCCACTATATTAGCTTATAGTTTATTAGCAATTAGTTTTGTTTTAGAAATACGCTTAGATGGCTTTGCTATTGGGGCATTTACCTATTTCGTCTATCTGATGTTTATAGGTATAGCCATTTTATCACTCTACCCAACTATCGCTATTAAAACCAAACACATTGCATCTATAGTAGGGTTATGTCTTTTTTTTGAAGTAGTTATATTCTAATCACTTGTCATGCCAGCAAATAAAAAACACTTAGAAACCTCAATCTTACAAAGGTTTTTAAAGATTACCGCGGGATTAATCGGAGGGCTTTTACTCACCGTTACCCTACACTTGTTCTTCATGTATTTTTTTAATAAAGAAGTTGTTTATACCACAATGTTTGTCACAGCATATATTATATGGGCATCTCTATTTGTCGTAGCCTTCTTGTTTGACAATGGCTTAAAAGTATGGGGGATCTACTTAGGTCTGAGCTTGTTGTTTTACCTACCCTATTTACTTTAAGACAGACTACATTACACAATACTATCAAAAAAACCATGAACGTAAAAAACTACAATCGATATTTCCACCTACATACAATCAGTGGAATTATCATTACAGTAATATTATATATATTCTTTTTTGCAGGCTCATTTGCCTTTTTTAAAAATGAAATAAACAGTTGGCAAAATAATGCTCCTAAAAAACAATATTCAGCCACAACAATAGACTACGATACAATCTTAGATTCCATTGATACACAGTATGGGTTATACGGAAGAAGTGTATCTTTTAGACTTTCGCAAAAAACAAGAGCAGTAGGCCTGAATATTCAAGCAACTCAAGATTCGCTAAACCCTAAAGCTAAAGAAAGAAGTTTTGGCAGTTTGGATCCAGAATCACTTGAACTAAAAAGTTACAGTGAAGGATATGCCTTAGGAGAGTTCTTATACCGTTTACATTTTTTTGCGCAGGTAAACTCCTTAGGTAATTTCATGGGATGGCCTATTGGCTATATGATTGCGGGGTTTGTTTCGTTTGCCTTTTTATTTGCCCTTATTACAGGTCTATTAGTACATTGGCAAAAAATAGTATCAAACTTTTACATCTTTAGACCTTGGGAAAAAATAAAAACGGTGTGGACTGACCTACACACTGCCTTAGGAGTTATTTCCTTCCCATTTCAGCTAATCTTTGCTGTTACTGGCTGTTACTTTCTGATGAACTACTATATCATCATGAATAGCGTTGCGCTAATCGGTTACCAAGGGGATAATCAAAAACTACAAGAAGAGGCCAGCTACAGAAGATCACAAAGCAAGGAAATTGTATTTCAAAATAAGCCTTTAGGCAAAGAAGTTGACTTAAACTACTATGTAGATAAGACAATCCAAAAATGGGACGGCGCTATCCTATCAATGGTTCAAGTAACCAATTATGGAGACCAAGGAATGACTGTGCGAATTACAGGTAATGCTCCAAGAGAAAAGCGCTTTCACAGTCAAGGAGAAATCATATACGAAGTAGCCACCGGTGAGCAACAAGAAATTAGCAATCCCAACAAAGCACCAGGATATGGTTATACCTTTGCCAATATTATATACGAATTGCATTTTGGCGCATTTGGAGGATATGCCACTCGTATCGCTTACTTCTTAGTAGGTATTGCTGGATGTATTGTCATCCTATCGGGAGTACTGATTTGGCTTGTAGCAAGAGATAAAAAAAATGTACCAGAACGCAAGCGTAAATTTAATTTTTGGCTGGCAAACATATATATGGCAATTTGCTTATCGATGTATCCAATTACAGCTTTAAGTTTCATCGCAGTAAAAATAAATCCAAATGGAGGTCAAGAATATATATATTCTTTCTATTTTTGGAGCTGGCTCATAGCTTCAATACTGCTATCTGCACGTAAGAGCATTTATAAAACCAATCGAGATTGCCTTTTATTAGGTAGTATCATTGGACTTATTATACCTCTGGTCAATGGTATTGTGACAGGTTCATGGTTTTGGGACAATTGGAAAAACGGGTATCACGATATCCTATTGATAGATTTGTTCTGGATTATTGTACCTATTATTACGCTCATTGCATGGAAATTAATAAGAAATAAACATGAGCAAAAACAAATGACAAATTAAAGAGAAACGCTTTGGCAATGCCAAAGCGTTTTCTTTTTATCGCAAAGCAAGTAATGCTATAACGCAAAACTACCTATGAGTTTTAAACTGATGTGAAGCCGAGGGGTAAACTATTCTCCTGCTAATAAATACCTTACCTCCATTAAAGCAAAGCCCAAGAGATTCAGTCCATTCCACTGCATTGGGTTATTGATTTTCTCATTATCAGCAGCTAAACCGACTCCCCAAATGGTATCCACAGGGCTTGCCTCTACCAGTATTCTATTTTTGGTATTGAGTAAGAACTCCTTCAAATCTGCATTCTGATTGAATTTGTGATAATTGCCTTCAACAACAATCGCGTAGCGATTCTCTACCCAGACATCTTCCTTAAAGCCTTTTACTTCTCTACCTAAGGCCTTCATCTCCATAGGACTTTTCGCCTGCATAATGCGGTTGTATATCTCAACATCGTTAAATAGTAAAGCTTTCTGTGCCATCATCCAATGTTCTGTAGAAACATACACTTGTCCATCAACTGCAAACGGAGAAGACCACCATTGACTAAAACACGAAGAGGTAATCAAACCGCTCTTGCTCTTTTGATGTCCCCAAAAAAATACGTATTTCCCCCGTTTGCCTTTTCGATAATCCTCGATATGTCGCTTTAAACTATATTGCTTTTCAAATTTCATCGCTTACTTTACTTATTTTAAGTAACGCAAAATTAAATAAATAAAACAAGATGAACTCTCCCTTTTAATACACAGCATCAAAAACACCTTGCGCTGTAGAAATTAAAATTATTTGATTGTTATAAAATAAAGCATTAACATAATGCTTTATCCTACTGAGAAATGGTGTTTTTTACAATATTGAAATTTTATACAAAAAGTAGTCAAAAAAACAAGTTCGTCAACTACCGAACCACCCTCAAAAGCTTACAAACAAAGGCCTTAATCCAACTTCACTCGGAGATCCTTCGGTGAATCTTCAAAAAAACATGGGAAAATGAAGGGTTTTGCGAGCAACTCCCGAACAAACACCGAACAAATCGGCATAAACACAGGGAATTAATCAGAAAAAATTGAAAAAATACCACGGAAATGATTAAAAATGAAAAACCATAATTTGAGATTAAAAGTACTTTTTACTTTAACTTAGAAAAGCTTAAATATTATTTGATTTACATACACACAGAGCAAAAGAACAACTCTTTAAATCAATAGTCCAACAAAATTTACAAGGTAAAAATACAAAAAACATCTACATTCTTATAAACTCTTTATACAGATTGAAGGACTAAAAAGTTCTCTTTCGAATCACTGCTGCTTTGCTTAACGCCTATTGATTTCCACAGACTTGCCATCGCGCACTTCATAGCTAATTTCTTCTGAATCACCGAACTCTGTTTGACTCCAATACCTAACTAAATAAAAATTATCATCTATGACTTTGTATTCGTATTTTGATTCATTACCTCTACCATCTGCTGTCTCTACAACCAAAACCTCTTTAAGGTGATCAGCTCTCACGTAATGACCAAATTCTTCCCTGTACTGGGGTTGGTAGTCGAATTTTTTACTTACTGGATTATAAATTAAGAGGTATAAACCATAATCACGTCTTGCCTGAAAGGGAAAACGGTGATAGACAACAAGGTCTAAATACCCATCAAAATTGTAATCCTCCAATATGGTATTTAACTCCTCTTGCTTATAACAATAAGAGAATGGCAGTTCTACTTCTTGCAAAAATTTCCTATTGCTGTCATATAGCTTTATAGCGTCAAACTCATAATAATGTTTCTGTATGTCGCTATCATCACTTTCTCTTGTATTTAAGGTATAAAAGTATTGTACAGAAGGTTGTTTCTCAACAGCGATTAACTCAAAATCTAATTGTTTAGAAGTGAGCATATTTGTCCATATTCCTGATACAACATCAAAATTTTGAAAGTCCTTTGCCGTAAATAAACCGGTATTGATCATCTTCTTGCTTTCAAAGCTATAAACCTCCTCTCCCATTCTCAAATCCCCTTTATGATAGGTTCCGCTAATACCTATTGGTTCATTATTAGGATATTTCTTATACGTATAATGTCCATAAATACTATTACTTTCCATATACTCCATATAGAGTCTAATAGGATAGCTTCCTATCTTTCCTTCATAAGTAATAACCCTTCTCTCAACCGCCTTTTGACCAAGCATACTAAAGCTAACCAAACAAGAAAATAGTACAAAGAATATTTGTATTCCCTTTATATTCATAAACTTAAAATCATTTATTTTATATTTATTAAAAGTAATACAATTCGCCCTTTTCTACAATTAAATAACGCTCACCTCCAACATAGAAAGGCCCTAAGCCTTGAGATCTAACGCTAATAAACACCACAAAAGAATCGGTAATACAGAAGGAAAATATCCTAAAATCAAAAACAATAGTAGCGCTCAAATCACAGGTTATTGTTTAAGTACTTTAGATAGTAATGCGCTAAGCTAATTGCTCGCAATACGATAAGCTGGATAAAGCAAAAAGTGGCTTGCTATTACACAAACCACTTTTACAAAAAGAAACATTTTAATCATTTAATTTTATTTTGACTATGAAAATAAATTAGAGATCCAAGTTATTATAAATGCAATTAATTTAATCATTGCATAAATCAGTAAACAAAAGACAATAATACCAATAAGTGAACGCACTGCTTTTTGGTTCACTTCTTTGATAATCTCCTTGTCATCTTCAACAAAGCCAACAATCAGACGCATATTGCGCAAATAACTTCGATTGAAAACATCAAGAATATTGCCAATCCAAAAAGGGATCATACCAATCAAGGTATCTCTTAGGATATTATAAATCACCGCCAGAGTCAATGGCAGTGAGCCAACTTTAAATAAACTTACATAAATAAAAGGAAGAGAAACAACCGAACTCACAGCGTCTCCTACTGTGGGAACTACACCCAGAATAGGATCTAAAAAATACTTGTCCATCACACTCGATATGGTTTTTAACAAGCGATAAGACTTAGACTCCTGTATCTTCAACATCTGCTGCAACTTGTCTTGTTGTCTATTATACTCGTGCACAACAGACTTATTAATTGTTGCTTTCTGTTTATTATCATCAATGCCTAATTCAACCTTAGCTTGACGTACTCTACTACTTTCCATTATACGCGCTATATTTCTAAAGTTTTACTTCCATTTAGTAGATCTTCAATATCTTGAGCAGAAATGTGAATATTTCCAACATCTGCTAACATGAGTAAACCCATTTTAACTTCATCTTGTCCTTCTGCAGTATTAATTTGACGCATTATCTCTCTCAATACAGAAGCTTTGTCACCTATATTATTCATTTGCTGTTTAAAATCACTTTGCATACGCTGCACTTGCTCTTCATAAAGAGCTCTTTCTCTTTCACCGATTTTCTTATCCACTTGCAACTGCGTCCACACTTGGATTAAGTCAACCGCTCCAACAACTAATTTATTTTGAGCATCCATCATGGCTGTAATATCTTCTTTTAAATAAGTTTCTTCTGCTTTTTGCTTCTTAACAAAAGCTTGGTTAAAAGCGTTCATATCTGCTACAGCAATCGCTTCGTCTATGAGCAACTCGCTTTTTAAATCAGAAGTAAATTTTGTCAAACGCTCTTTGACCTTATCATTCAAGGCGAATTTCTCCTGTTTTTGCAACTGAAAACTTTCAAGGTATTTTCGATCAAACTTGCTCTGAAGAATATCTTTACCAACTTGTAAACATTTAAGATAATCCTCCAAATGCTGTGCAATACTCAACTTTACCTTATCGCTTACACTTATTTCTTGAGCTATCTTCCTATTGCTGTTTTTCAAAAGAGCATGTAATTCACTGTAACGCTCAGTATTAGACTTTAATTCACCCAAAAGATAATCACACTCTTGTTTGTCTAACTTTAAACTCACTTGTACTTTATTATACCCATCAATCACGGGAAGACACCTCTCTTGCCAGTGGTAAACTTCCCTGTTATAAGTATCTTTTCCTATACCTAAAAACAGCAAGAAAGGCTTTGTTGGCTTTAAAGCCTTAGCCTGTTCATACTCATCTTTTCCATCCACAATAAAAGCATTGTTAGTGGTGATAGTCTGATTATAGTAAGTAATCTGCTTTTGCGTATCGCTGATCTGTCTACTCAACTGATTATACTCTTCTAAAAGTCCATCCCTCTCTTTTTTGAGTTTTTGTAGCACAGCAGTATGGTAAATAGAGTTTATAAGTTCTCTGTACTGATCTTGCATTACCTGCCTTGCATAACGATAGAATATATGTGCTTTTGGCACAAGCAACTCGTTTAATACGCTGTGGATAATCATTAAGCGCTTCATATCTCCATTGACAAGTGCAACGTCGTAGATGACTTTAGACTTGAACTTCTCTAATTCACCCTCCAGTATAGTTGTCTTATTTGCAGCATCGACATAATGTCCCACCATGTCAATCACTGCTAAGACAATTAAAGCTTTATTCCCCTTAGACCTTCCCAATGAATTACCTACCTTTTGCAAAGTACCTTTAAAACTACCTCCTATTTCTTCCATCAAGACTCCACAAGAAGTTGCGAGTTTGTAATATTCCATTTCAACAGCTTTAAACATCTCTGTCGTGTTGAGATACTGTATCTTGTCAAAATCAAATAAATCAGGAGCCACTTGTTTAATTGAATCCCCAAAGACATCCATTAACCCCAAACTATATTGTCTATACATAGAAGCAATATCATCTCTTAGCATTACAAATTGATCGACTGACTCTTGAATCAAATCTTTCAGTTCTTCATATCCATTAACTACATTTGTATATTGATGAAAGATTGCCGCCGCCTGCTCTTGCAAGTTCTTTACCCCTTTATTACCAATAAAAGTCATAAAATCAAGCTTATCTAAAGTAGCACTATTTGAAGGCGTTTTTTCACAAAGTAAATCAGATACGACATTGAACTGATCCATTGCTCTGTTGAATAATTGCTCTAACCCTGTGATAACTTCACTTTCATTGCCTTGAGTTAACTGCATATACAGGTTGTATTGCTCTACCAAATACTTCGATTCATCATTGCAAACAAATGCTTTTTTTATCTCCTCTTTATTATTATATCGACGATAGGCTTGCCAAACAAGAGCTGAAACCTGTATCGAATCTCCCTTAATACCAAATTCTCTAAGTTCAAAAGCTAAATCAGCTCTATTATAAACAGAAGCATTTTGTACTAATTTCTTAGCAAGTGCTAATATCTTTTTATAGATAGCATCGTTCTCCATTGTATTTACTTTGTGTTTTTATAAACTGTGTTTCAATACTACTAAGGCTTGATTTCAAAGCGTATTCTGTTATATTGCCTAACAAACTCAAAGTTGTCAATCAATCTAATCGCTCAACGTGAAAATCGTTTTTACTACAATTCCCCTTTTTGTAATCATAGCCATATAAGCGCATTAATACTTCTTGCAACTCTTTTGCTCCATTGTAGAACGGACAAGAGGTATGTTGAATTGTCGTGACTACAACAGTCATTTCGGGAGTTAGGACTGTATTATTTACTCTCCTAATTCGCTTTGGCGTTACTTTAAAAACTCTTGACATACTACGCTGTGAATTAATATTAATACAAAATTATCTGCACTAACTGTCATAACACATCAGTCAGTTAGAAAAAAAACATTCACTTCTCCATAAGGACACATAACCACTCCATTTCTAACACAATACAATTAAAAAAGTACGAGTTACCTTATAAAATTACGTCATTTTCAAAGAAATTCCACAAAAAAAAGCCAAAGAACTTACTTAAAGACATAACTACCCAAAGCCTACTCTAACATTAAACCGCCATAACCCCAACAATGCATGCTACTAGTTTAGAAACAGAACCTTTTTTGAAACTTAAAGATTCCTAACTATTTAATCGCTGAAGTTGTTTGGCTAAAATTCCTATTTGCTTTAATTTACTTTCTAATTGTGCGTTCCAAGGTACTCCAAAACACAAACGCATAGAATTATTATATTGGTCTTGCAAGGTAAACATACGTCCAGGAGCGATGCTAATTCCCCGTTTGATTGCAGCATCATAAAGCTCAATGGTATCGATTTTATCTCCAAATTCAATCCAAAGAGAAAGTCCTCCTTGAGGTTGACTAATCTTCACGTCTTTTGGAAAACTTTGCTGTATCACCCTTGCGTAATTTTGATAATTCAAATAGAGCTTTTGACGAAGATTTTTCAAATGCTTATCATATTTACCAGACTTCAAGAAGTTGGCAACGGCCTCTTGTTCTAAAGAGGACGAAGAAATGGAATGAACCAATTTTACGTTTAGTACCTTATCCTTGTACTTACCAGGAGCAACCCACCCTACTCGAAACCCCGGAGCTAAAGTCTTGGAGATCGAACTACACCAAAGTACATTTCCAGTGGTGTCAAAACTCTTACAACAATTTGGTCGATGCCCTGTAAAACACAAGTCTCCATAAACATCGTCTTCAATAAGAGGTATATCCTGAGATGCCAACAGTTCAACTACTTCTTTCTTATTCTCATCTGGCATACAGCTACCAACAGGAGTATTGTAATTAGAAATTAGGATACAGATATCTATTTTATCGATTACTTCCTTTAAAGCCTCTATCTTAATCCCTGTTCTGGGGTGTGTAGGTAGTTCAAACACTTTGAGCCCAAGACCTAATGCCAACTGTAAGATTCCCGGATAACACGGGCTTTCAATGGCAACTGTGTCCCCTGGTTTACTCAAAGCCATCAAACAAAGCGCCACAGCATTCATACCTCCATTAGTGGTAATCAAATCTTCTTCCTTTAAATTTGCTCCCCACGTAAGTGATCGCATAGCAACCATCCTCCTTAAATTAGCATTTCCCTCCACTCGATCATACTGTACTCCTCCAGTAGGCAATGCCCTTGTGGCTTGAACAATCTCCTTTTTAAGCTGTGAAATAGGCAGCATATCACCATAGGCCACAGTATAGGATAACAACAAGATATCCTCACGACCTATATTGGCATATACCTTTTGTAAAATATCATTAGGCTCACAGTGGTTTGCCAATAATATTGGATTACTCTCCCCCGGAAGAGGTAGATCTTTATAACTGAGTTTACTTGCAAAATACCCACTTTGAGGCTTGGCATAAATCAGCGATTGAGATTCCAATTCCAAAAATACTCGTTTAGCAGTATTCATACTAATCTCGTATTCAGCACAAAGCATACGAACAGAAGGAAGCTTATCTCCCTCTCTTATAATTCCATTTCTAATCTGCGAAGCTAAATTCTCTGCAATCTCACTATACAAAAAGCTTTTACTCATAATTACCAACTAACTGTGTCCATACAAATATACAAAACTGATACTGTGCGAATCCTATTTCTTACCTTAATTTTGTATCAAATAAAAAAAGACAATGGAACAAACTGGCATTTTAGATGCAAAAACGAAATCATCCAGTGGGTGGTTAAATGGATTTATTGGTGTATTGTTATTCGCTGGGTCAATGCCTGCTACCAAAATGGCTGTAAAAGATTTGGACCCTATATTTGCCACGGCAGCAAGAGCAGTGATTGCTGCAATCTTAGCCCTTGCCTGTGTACTATTTTTCAGAGAGAAAAGACCTACAAAAGCACAGTTATGGCCTTTGATTAAAGTAGCAATCGGTGGAGTGATTGGTTTTCCTCTGCTAACAGCTATGGCACTGCAATACATCAGTTCTGCTCATTCATTGGTATTTATGGGAATGCTACCTTTATCAACTGCAGTATTTGCAGTGTTTATTGGCAAAGAAAAACCTAAGCCAATCTTTTGGTTATTTTCTTTACTTGGAAGTGCCTTAGTAATTGGATTTGCCTTTTCGCAAGGAGTAAGCGCAAATCCTGTAGGGGATATTTTGATGATCTTAGCCATTATTCTATGTGGGCAAAGCTATGCCGAAGGAGCGAAATTATCGAAAACCTTAGGGGGGTATCAAGTCATATCATGGGCTTGTATTATTTCCCTTCCCTTGACTATTCCCATAATGATTTACACTTTGCCTACTGAGTTAGCAAGCGTGGGTGGAGAATCTTGGTTTGGCCTTTTCTACATTTCAGTAATCAGTATGTTCTTAGCCTATATATTTTGGTACAAAGGTTTGGCTCAAGGAGGAATAGCTACAGTTGGACAAATCCAACTGCTTCAGCCGCTACTGGGAATGATATTAGCCGCTAGTGTTTTACACGAAAAAGTAAGTTCAGAAATGCTCTATATTACCTTTGGAGTCATTCTATGTGTGGCTGCGAGTAAGAAATTTGCCAAATAGATTAATTTTTCTCTTCAATTATTATATACACTTTACTAACCAAAAAGGCACTGCTTATTTTAAGCAGTGCCTTTTTACTTTTTCTGAATATAAGTTCTACAAACAAGGATTCTAAAATTATTTGCCCTTTATTAAGTAACCACGTAATCCTGGTTTGGCAATAAAATAATAGGCAGTGGCATCTCAGACAGCTCGCTTAGAGAATACTCAATATTAGCACACATCTGATCCAAAGCTAAATCGTTTTCCTCCATTCCGAAAGGCTCAGATATTTCTTCCACTACTGCATCAAGTACAATAAAAGTATAAGCGACAAAAGTGACGAAGAAAGGCATGACCCAGACAATAGAGTCAATTAAACCAAAAGGCAGAATAAAACAATAGATATAAACTGTTCGATGCAAAATTACAAAGTAAACAAACGGTATCTTAGTATGAACAATGCGTTCACATGCACCAAGAACGATTGAAAGTTGATCTATATTCTGATCAATACGAGCTTGAGTAATCGTATCTAAGCGTCCTGCTCTTTGTTGAGCCGCAATCCAACTTGTAAGCTCATGTAATAAATAAGCAGGTTTGAAGCGCTTTGTTAGCATCGTCTGATACACCTGTGGTGTTAAGTACTTTTGGAGTGTTTCATAATCTGTCTTGCCTCTTAATTGTTTATTCAAGGCATAACAAAATGCTATGATAAGTTTAATGCCCTCTTTCTTGTCCTCTTTGGTAAAAGAGTTTGATTCAGCAATGTAATTCTGTATTTGAAATGCTAATGAGCGGGTATGGATTACCAAACTCCCCCACTGTTTTCTACCTTCCCAAAAGCGATCGTAAGCAGCATTGTTACAAAAACCTAAGAAAATAGCTAATGAAATACCCACTAAAGCAAATGCTCCAACATTTAAAGGAATGATGATCTCAGGAAAATAATACCTCGCAAAATATACAATCCAAGAAAATCCAAAGATAAAAAGTAAAGTGGGGTATATTTTTTTTAGGACTGACCCTTTCCAGGTAAAAAGCATTTGAAGGATATGCTTTTTGTTTCTAACAATCATATTGGTTTGAGTTTTAAGTACCACAAAGGTAAAGCGAAAACATAAAAAAAGCTACTTATTTGTTGGATAAGTAGCTCTAATTGATGCCTCTAAAAACATCTAACAACAATAATTTATCATATACTTCATAACCCTATTTTATACAGGATTATAAAATACGGCGTTCACTTTTACTTGTTATAAAAAGTTTATTTTAGTAAATATATTAAAATAATTTGATTTTCACACTATTTGTTGCTTAATCATTTGCTTTTTTCAACAAAAAAAGAGTAAACAAATAAGTATCAATATTTTAAATATCCCTAAAAAGCAAGGTCGCCATTTGTCACAAGACACAGCCTTTAATTCAAGCTATGTGAATACATCACCTAAGCTACACATTAACTTCACCTACTTTAAATCAGAATAAATAACAACCTTTTATCTTTCCATTTTACTTTTAAAAACAATATTTTAATGATTATTGCTTAATTTCGCAACCAATATATACTAACAATTTTTAAAATAAATGGAAAACGCACAAGACAAAAAGGAAAGACAAATTACATTGTTTCAATCGCTAATCCCCGTAGTTATCTTAGTAGCTATGTTAGCTGTGAATGTATTTGTATTCCGGGATGACGCCTTGTCGGGAACCAATCAGTTTATTTTAATCATAGGGGGGGCTATTGCAACTGTTATTGGCGTGTACAATAATGTGTCTTATGACAAGATACTAAAACAAGTCACACACAATATCAGAGATACCAGTAACGCCATTTTTATATTATTATTAGTAGGAGCGCTATCGGGTACATGGCTACTAAGTGGGATCATTCCCAGTATGATTTACTATGGATTAAACATCTTACATCCTGCTATTTTCTTGCCAGCTTGTGTGATTATCACCTCGATTATTTCCATTGCAACTGGAAGTTCTTGGACAACTTCTGCTACAGTGGGAATTGCCTTAGTCGGTATAGGAAATGCATTAGGCATGCCATTAGGAGTTATTGGAGGGGCAATTGTATCAGGAGCTTATTTTGGAGATAAACTCTCTCCTTTATCAGACACGACCAACTTGGCGCCAGTTATGGCTGGAACAGATCTGTTTACCCACATTAAATACATGTTATATACCACTGTACCTACTTACATAGTCACTTTAGGCTTGTTTGTTGTATTGGGGTTAGTCTATGGAACTGAAGGTAATATAGACACTGCAGAGACCTTAGCTGCCATTGCAGATACCTTCCACATTACACCGTGGTTATTTATCGTACCCGTTGTTGTAATTCTACTAATTATCAAAAAAGTACAATCAATCGCAGCCCTTTTAATCGGAGTATTGTTAGGTGCAGTATTTGCTTTGATATTCCAACCAGATATCGTCGTAGCAGTATCTGGAGCAGAAACATTTAACTTCTACAATGCATACAAGGGAGTTATGTTAGCCCTTACCACAGATATTAAGATTATTTCCCCATTAGAAAGTCTCAATGCCTTATTCGAGGCTGGAGGAATGGCCAGTATGCTAAATACCGTATGGCTTATTCTTTGTGCTATGTTATTTGGAGGAGCTATGGAAGCGATAGGCGCACTGCAAAAAATATCACAAGCACTACTTAATATTGCAAATAATATATTTGGGTTATTCGCCAGCACTGTAGCAAGTTGTTTAGCAATTAACGTCATGACTTCAGACCAATATTTATCGATTGTTGTACCTGGAAAGATGTTTGCGGATGCTTACAAGACAAAAGGATTGGCGCCAGAGAACTTAAGTAGAACACTTGAAGATTCTGGAACAGTAACTTCAGTACTGATCCCATGGAACACTTGTGGAGCCTATCACGCAGGAGTATTAGGTATTCCAACTATGACTTACCTACCCTATGCATTCTTTAACTACCTAAGCCCGTTTGTAACACTCTTATACGCGGCACTGAACTTTAAAATTCGCAAGCTAATTAGCGCAGATAACAAGCTAATTAGCGCAGATAAGTAGACAAGAACAAAGGTAATATATCTGTATAAGCACGTACCTACACCCAAATGCAAGGTTGAGGTTACGCTAACTAAGCTACATGATCACTGTTAATCTATACTTGCTTATAGCAACTAAATTATATAATACAAAAGCCCAAGCAAATGCTTGGGCTTTTGTATTATGGATCTACTACCGCTAAACACGCTCTTTGCCTTCTGCCAGAGCAATCACCTTACCTATAGACAAACCAGCTGGCCTTATCACTTTAAAAAAGGCTCAACAAGAATGACAACCTTAGCTTAAAGTCAGATTTTTGATAATTTACTAAAAAGCTAACAATGAGGCCATAAAAGTAACGATAACTAATAATTAGCATTTATATAACACTTAGTTAGTTTGTAAAATCGCAATTTCTTTATATATTTAAAAAGTCAAAACAGAATACAGTAAAAAAATATTTAGACAAGGGTAAAATAGATATTTATTATAGTATGATAAAAAACAATAATCAAACTTAATAGATATAACCTAAAATGTGTTCTACATTTGCAATAGAAAAATAAGAGAAATCAATATTAACTTTAAAAAATAATTATTATGTCTTTAGTAGGTAAAAAATTTCCAAATATCACAGTTGATGCAATGTCTGAAATGGGAGATGATTTAAGAATCAACATTTTTGAGGAAGCAACAAAAAACAATAAAAAAGTATTATTATTCTGGTACCCAAAAGACTTTACTTTTGTATGTCCTACAGAATTACACGCTTTCCAAGCAGCATTACCTGAGTTCGAAAAAAGAAACACTATGGTAATTGGAGCTTCTTGTGATACAAACGAAGTACACTTTGCATGGTTAAACACAGCAAAAGACAACGGTGGTATCGAAGGTGTAACTTACCCAATCTTAGCTGATACACAAAGAAACTTATCTTCAGTATTAGGAATTTTAGACGTAGAAGAAGAAGTTTACAGCGAGGAGTATGATGCAGTTCAAATTGCAGGTTCTAACGTAACTTTCAGAGCTACTTACCTTGTAGATGAGACTGGAAAAATCTTCCACGAATCAGTAAACGATATGCCACTTGGTAGAAACGTAAACGAATACATCAGATTAATCGACGCTTATACACACGTTCAAACTCACGGAGAGGTATGTCCTGCAAACTGGGAAGAAGGTAAACAAGCGATGAACGCTGACAGAAAAGGTGTTGCTGAGTACTTAAGCAAAAACTAATCTGTAAGATTACATCACAGAGTATAAACGATTAAATAAAAATAAAATGCTTTTAGAATTAGATAAAGACAATTTACAAGAAATTGTAAATTCAAACGATAAAGTAGTAGTTCAATACGCTGCATCTTGGTGTGGTAACTGTAGAATTATGAAACCGAAGTTTAAAAAATTGGCTGGTGAGAAACAGAACATGACATTTGTAATTGCAGATGCTGAGAACTTCCCTGAGTCAAGACAATTAGCCGACGTAAGTAATTTACCTACATTCGCTACATTCGTTAACGGAAAATTAGTAAACCAAGCTCAAACAAACAAAGCAGAGGTTTTAAACGATTTAGTAAACGAAATTGCATAATTTCAGAAAAACACAATTAGAATGAAATTACCTGTTATCAAACATTTGACTCAATTCATTGAGGACAATGACCAAGATTATATCATTGAAACTATCGAAGTATTAGAAAACCTAACTGAAGTTCCTTCATTGAAAGACGAAGAATTAGATGTTATCGGGGAATTAATTTCTAATATGTACGGTGCCTTAGAGGTTCAAAAACTGATCAAAGAAGGTGCTACTCAAAAAGAAGCTCTTAACGGGTTTATGAAAAGAGTATTAGGATCAATTGACAAATAATTTATCAATACCAAATACACAAGGGTTCAACATTTTACGTTGAACCCTTTTTTTATGGAACACAAATAAGTAAAACTTTCACTATTGCGATGATTTCTCACAATAAAAACAAGTTTACATTGATATATTTTATATATTTTTGTGTAGTACTAAAAATTAAAATAATATGGCAAAAGTAACTTTAAAGAACAACGAAGTACACACTATAGGTGAACTTCCCGCTATAAACGCTATAGCTCCAGCATTTAACTTAGTAGGTGCTGGATTAGCTGATAAATCACTATCTGATTACAAAGGAAAAAGAGTAATACTCAATATCTTTCCAAGTGTAGATACAGGTACATGCGCAATGTCAGTAAGACATTTCAACGAATCTGCTGCTAAATTAGACAATGCAGTTGTACTTTGTATATCAAGAGATTTACCTTTCGCTCAAGATCGTTTCTGTGGGGCTGAAGGAATTAAAAACGTAGAGATGTTATCTGATTTTAGAGAAGGACAATTTGGAAAAGACTATGGCGTTTTATTTACAGACGGTCCTTTAAAAGGTCTTTTATCTCGCGCAGTAGTAATCATTGACCCACAAGGAAAAGTAGTTTACACAGAGCAAGTAGCCGAGACTACAAATGAACCAAACTATGAAAAAGCTTTGGCTGCATTGAAATAAAACATCACTAAAAAAACATATTTCTGTTATTGGTTGTACCATAACTCTCAAGAGCTATTTTATAACCAATAGCAGTTTTTTGTATTTTAACACAAAACACGAAGATTACAATTAGCCATATTGTCAATATATTTTGCGATGAAAAAAGAAAGTAAAACCAAAAAGACTACTACTACACAATCCGACAAAACAAATAAATCCGCTAACCCATTATTTAATATCAAATTCCTATTTCTAATACTTGTGGTTATCGCAGGTATTGCTTTAACAATAGGATTGTTTTCATATTTATTCACAGGTGTAGAGGATCAAAGTAACTTAGATGCTCTGGGAGATCGAACAGCTGCTGTAGCAAATACTACGGGTAAGATAGGCGCCTACTTTGGCCACCTACTCATTTACAGTGGTTTTGGAGTTTCCGCTTTATTTTTATGTAAGATTCTAATACACGCAGGAATCTATGGACTTTTTGGAATTAATAGAACTCGAATTAAAAACGTCATATTCTGGGATCTAACCTCAATGGTTCTTTTATCGCTTACATTGGGTTTCCTTGGATCCAAAAACCTGATTTTAGGAGGTATAGTTGGCTATGAAATGAATCTGTACTTTGTTGATTACATTGGTACTGTAGGTACTATTTTACTTATTATCTTCTTAGTTATTGTCTTTATCGTATTTAGATTTAAACCTTCTCCTGAAAAAATTAAAGCAAATCTGGAGAGCATTAAAAACAGCGTAAACAAGACAATTGAAAAGAGCAAAAAGGAAATTACTGACTTTAATATTGATACTCCAGAGAGTGTACCAACAAAGAGTCCAGAAAACTCCACTCCAGTAAAAGAAGAACACACTGATAATTTAGAGAAACTAATCACTGATAATTTAATTATAGAAAACGCAACTGAGACTCAATCACAGCCAGAAAGCCAAGGTGAAACTGCGCCAAAGCACTCTTTTACAATGGATCCAAAAGCTGTAAAACCAACTATAGAACACAGCTCAGAGTTATCATTAAAAAACAAAAAGCAAGAGGAAGATTCGTTTGAAGGAATGATTTTAGACACTCCAAATGACAATTTTGTTATTGAAGCAGCTAAAGATGAAGAGGTATTAGAGGAAAACTTAGCCGCTAAACTGGTACAAGACTTTGGGGAATTTGACCCAACACTTGAACTTTCAAAATATCAATTTCCTTCTATTGATATCTTAAAAGAGTATGGAAACTCTGGAATTACAATTGACCAAGAAGAACTGGAAGAAAACAAAAACAATATTGTAGAGACCTTAAAGAACTACAAAATTGACATTGCGCAAATTAAAGCTACTGTTGGACCAACAGTTACTTTATATGAAATAATACCAGAGGCAGGAGTTAGAATATCGAAGATTAAGAATCTTGAAGATGATATTGCCTTATCACTGGCTGCTTTAGGTATTCGTATCATTGCTCCTATTCCTGGTAGAGGTACCATTGGTATTGAGGTACCAAACACCAAGCCTTCAATTGTATCAATGAAAAGCGTTATTGCCTCACCTAAGTTTCAAAATGCAGAAATGGAACTCCCTGTTGCTTTAGGTAAGACCATTTCTAATGAAACATTTGTGGTAGACTTGGCGAAAATGCCTCACTTACTTATGGCAGGAGCCACAGGACAAGGTAAATCTGTGGGATTAAACGCCCTTTTAACTTCCCTACTGTACAAAAAGCACCCTGCAGAAGTTAAATTTGTGTTAGTTGACCCTAAAAAAGTAGAATTAACGTTATTTAATAAAATAGAACGCCATTATTTAGCTAAATTGCCTGATTCAGAAGATGCAATCATCACTGATAATACAAAGGTTATTAATACACTCAACTCCTTGTGTATAGAGATGGATAACCGCTATAGCTTGTTAAAAGACGCTATGGTGAGAAACATCAAAGAATACAACGAGAAGTTTAAACAACGCAAGTTAAATCCTGAACAAGGACATCGCTTTTTGCCTTATATTGTCCTTGTGATAGATGAGTTTGCAGATTTAATTATGACAGCAGGTAAAGAAGTAGAAACTCCTATTGCTCGTTTAGCTCAGCTTGCCCGTGCAATTGGAATTCACTTAATTATCGCAACGCAAAGACCTTCTGTAAACGTTATTACCGGGATTATTAAAGCTAACTTCCCTGCGCGTGTGGCCTTTAGAGTAACTTCTAAAATTGACTCGCGTACAATCTTAGATGGTCAAGGAGCAGACCAGCTAATTGGTAGAGGAGATATGCTATATACACAAGGTAATGACCTTGTACGGGTACAGTGTGCCTTTGTTGATACACCAGAGGTTGAGAAGCTAACTGAGTATATTGGATCTCAAAAAGCTTATCCAAGTGCATATCTACTACCAGAATACGTAGGAGAAGATGGTGGTGCAAGTAATCTTGATGTGGATATTAGTGAAAGAGATGCCTTATTCAAGCAAGCTGCTGAAGTAATTGTCATTGCACAACAAGGGTCTGCATCTTTATTACAGCGAAAACTCAAATTGGGTTACAATAGAGCAGGAAGACTTATTGACCAATTAGAAGCCGCAGGAATAGTAGGTCCGTTTGAAGGAAGTAAGGCCAGAAGCGTACTTATTCCAGATATTTTAGCCTTAGAGCAATTCTTTAGAGCTGAAGAAGAAAATATGTAAAACCTAAAACAAGGTATTTTTTATGAAAAAGTTAATTAGTTTATTATTTATAATTGCCATTTCACTTAGTAACACCTACGGCCAATCAAGCCAACGTGCGAAAAACTATCTAAATGAAGTAAGCAAGCGACTCTCAAATTACAAAAACGTGTCTATTGATTTTTCATATAGTTCACGCAATGACAAAGATGAGCAGTTAAACCAAGACACTAAAGGACATGTAGATATACAAGGAGATTTGTATCTACTGGAGTTTATGGGAATTAAAAAAATATATGACGGAAAGAAGATCTATACGATTTCATCTGAGGATGAAGAGGTAACTATTTCGAAATTCAACAAAGAAAAAAGCGATGGTATCTTACCTTCTCACCTACTTACTTTCTTTCAAGAAGGATTTACTTACCAATGGGATATATTAGCTAGTGTAAAGGGGCGTCAAATTCAATACATTAAGCTATTTCCAATTGATGAGTCCTCAAGTATAAAAGAAGTCTTACTGGGTGTAGATGACCAAAGCAAAGACATCTACACTAAGGTACAAACCAATAAAAATGGTACAAAAACTATCTTAACGGTTAATTCTTTTAAAACTAATCAGAGTATATCAAAAAATCATTTTACCTTTACCGAGTCTCAGTACCCAAATTATTATATTAATAAAATAGATTAGTTTTTCTTTCTGTGAAAATAATAGATCGATATATTTTAAAGAGCTTTGTAACAACACTAACTACAGTGTTTGCTATTCTGTACTTCATATTTATTCTACAAGCAGTTTGGTTATTTATCACTGAATTAGCAGGTAAAGACCTTGATGTATTTGTTATTATCAAATTCTTATTGCTCTACTCGCCAAAGATGGTGCCACTGGTATTGCCCTTATCGGTATTATTATCCTCAATTATGACCTTTGGTAGCTTGGCTGAGAATTACGAATTTGCTGCAATGAAAGCCTCAGGAATATCTCTTGGTCGCGCTTTAAGACCACTCTCGATATTTATCAGTGCGTTAGCCTTATTATCTTTTTGGTTTGCAAATAACGTGATTCCAAAAGCGGAATATGAGTTTATTAACTTGCGCCGAGAAATTGTAGCGGTAAAACCAGCTATGGCAATTGCACCTGGACAGTTTACTGACTTGGGAACATCAAATATTAAAGTAGACAAAAAAACAGGAGACAAAGGACAATATCTCGATAATGTTACCATGCATATTCGCGGAAACGGCGGTTATAAAAACGAAGTAGTGATTCGCTCTGTCAATGGTGAATTGGCCACTTCCGAGACCACCAACTTATTACAGTTACAACTATTTGACGGAAATTACTACAGAGATATTCCACATAAGACATATCAAGATGCCAATAAAATGCCTTTTATGAAGGTAAAATTTGACAAATACACTGTCAATATGGATATGGCTGAACTGAACAAAACGGAAGATCCTGAGAGAGTAACGAATACTTATCACATGCTTAATATTAGCCAATTAAGCTATACCTTAGATTCGTTAAACAATGAAGTAGTCGCAAGTAAAATATCTAATTCTGATAACCTTACCTTGAGATTAAAATCACTGTATGATAGTAATAAAGCCGCTGATACTACAGATCAAGATGACAATCACTCGCAAGAGGTTTCTATAGATTCAACAAAGTCTAAAACCGCATACTTAGAGGTTGCACCAGAAAAAATACTTGAGCAGTTCAATAAAACGGAAAAAACAAGAATATTGACCACTGCCAATGAATATGTAAGTAATCTTATGTTTAATACCGAAACCAATGATGCGACGGTATTAAATCAAATGAAAAAGATTAACGACCATTACTTGGCACTAAACGAAAAGTTTGTCATAGCTTATTCGTGTTTCTTAATGTTCTTTATCGGAGCACCCCTTGGGGCTATCATCCGAAAAGGAGGTGTAGGATTACCAATGGTTTTTGCGGTAATTATCTTTATTACTTACCACTTTATCAATACCTTTGGTAAAAAAGTAGCTCAAGAGGATGGTATGTCACCAATATTGGGCTCTTGGATCGGAGCACTTGTGCTCACTCCCCTCGCTGTCTTCGTTACCTACAAAGCTACGGCCGATAATGGAGAAGTAAACTTTGGGGCTGTATTTGAGCCATTTGTCGATGCCTTTGCTTGGATAAAAGAGAGAATAAAAGCTTTCTTTGGCCTTATCAAGACTAAAATATTTGGCAAAGAAATAGATAACAAGGAATTATAAACAACAAAAAAACAACTATAATGTCACACAATCACATTCAATTAAACACTATTGAGGAAGCTATCGAAGATATTCGTCAAGGAAAAGTAGTCATAGTGGTAGATGATGAGGATCGTGAAAACGAAGGTGATTTTATCGCCGCTGCAGAAATGGTTACTCCAGAGATGATTAATTTCATGGCTACCTATGGTAGAGGTCTTATCTGCGCTCCCCTAACCCAATCAAGATGTAAAGAACTTGACTTACATCCGATGGTAACAAACAATACAGTTCTTCACCAAACTGCCTTCACGGTAACTATTGACTTAAAAGGTCATGGTTGTACCACTGGTATCTCGGTTCACGATAGAGCTAAAACGATAGAGTCATTAGTAAAAGAAGATACTAAGGCTGAAGACTTAGGCCGTCCAGGTCATATTTTTCCACTAATCGCCAAAGAAGGTGGTGTATTAAGAAGAACAGGACATACTGAGGCTGCTGTTGACCTTGCTCGTTTAGCGGGATTAAAACCTGCAGGAATATTAGTTGAAATCTTAAATGAAGATGGTTCTATGGCTCGTCTTCCTCAATTAATGGAAGTGGCCAAACAATGGGACTTGAAGATTATATCAATTGAAAATCTTGTAGCTTACCGCATGAAGCACGATAGTTTAATCGAAAAGAAAGAAGATTTTGAAGTAGATACGCGCTTTGGTAAATTTAGATTAAGAGCATATCAGCAAAATACAAATCAACAAGTACATATAGCTTTGACAAAAGGAGATTGGCAAGAGAATGAAGCTGTTTTAACACGCATAAACTCAATGATTGGCAATAACGATATCTTGGACGCTTTAAGTGGTAAACTTGATAAGCGCATTGAAGCTGCATTTGAAAAGGTAAATCAACAAGGTAAAGGTGCTATTTTATTTATCAATCAAGAAGAATTAAGTTCAAGTTTGCTTAAAAGATTGGCCTTGATCAAAGAACAAGGAGCTTGTCTTAATATGGATACACCTAAACTTGCTGCGGATCAAAAGGATTTTGGTATCGGGGCACAAATTCTACACGATTTAAAAATCGGAAAAATCAACTTAATGACTAATTCTGAACAAGCCAAAAGAGTTGGTATGACTGGCTATGGCTTGGAAATTGAAGATTATATTAAATATTAATAGACCAATAATCTTTTCAATATAAAACACTTAGAAAATAAGCGTAAAAAAAGTATATAATTTCTTTTATTTTCTTTTGCACAAACGAACAAAAGCTCTATATTTGCACTCGCAATACAGAACGAGAGAGTTCGACTGGAGAAATGGCAGAGTGGTCGAATGCGGCGGTCTTGAAAACCGTTGACTGTAACAGGTCCGGGGGTTCGAATCCCTCTTTCTCCGCTGATTTATAAAAGATAGCTTTTTCAAAAGTCATCAAAAAAGCACAAAACCTATGATTCACAATGAATTATAGGTTTTTTCTTTTTTATGGGTATCACATTCTGTTCAAAAGTGCACCTAAAAAGATTCGGGATTCGGTGCACAAAAAAACATCGAAGCGATGTGCACCTTTCAACTGAGAAAACCTAGACGCCAAAGGGTGCCAGAGAGTTTTAAACTGTGTTTTTGGAACGTTTTAATTCGACATTTATTAATATTTAAAACAGTTGAATTATGTTAGAAAAACAGTTATCAATTAATTTCTTTCTAAAACCAAGTAGAGAGAAAAGTGATTTAAGAGGTGTTTACCTTAGAATCACAGTAGATGGTATTCGCAAAGAGACTTCTCTGAGTCATAAATGGGATATCAACCGATGGAACCAAAAAGCAGGTCGTGCTAATGGTGCGAAAGAAGATGCTAAAACGCTAAACTACATCTTAGATACGATCGTATCTAAGATTACCAAGTACAAATTAGAGCTTTTAAGTAATGAAGAGCCTATTACTGCCTCTGTGCTTATGGATTATATCCAAGGTAAAGGAACAAGTAAAGCTAAAGTTTTAGAAGAATTCCAAAAGCATAATGATGAAGTTTTTAAGTTAGTACCTAAAGAGTACGCTATTGGAACACATGAAAGATATGTAACAGCAAGATCGCATGTAGCTGAGTATATCCGTTATGTCTATGGTAAAGACGATATAGAGTTTAGAGAACTCAACTATGAGTTTGTACTTGGTTATGAGTACTATTTAAAGACTGTTAGAGCGTGTTCTAACAACACAGCTATAAAGTATATCTCAAACTTTAAGAAGATTGTTTTACGGGCAGTAGCTAAAGGAATTATCCCTTCCAATCCATTTGTACAATACAAACCTAAAAAGACTAAGCTGAATAAGAAACCATTAAGCAAACAAGAGCTATCTATTTTAGAAAACAAAGAGTTTATTAACGAGCGATTAGCAACTGTAAGGGATGTATTTGTTTTTCAGTGTTATACTGGTCTTGCTTATATTGATGTGTTTAAGCTAAAGAAAAGCGATATTACAAAAGATGAAGAGGGCAATTTGTGGATTAGAACCAACAGACAAAAAACAGATGCGAATATTACCATCCCATTACTACCCAAAGCTATTGAGATAATGGAAAAGTATAAAGATCATCCCGCTTGTATTGGTAAAGACATTGTACTGCCTGTTCGCTCTAATCAAAAGATGAATGAGTACTTAAAAGAGATTGCTTCTCTATGTGAGATAAGCGAATTAAATACCCATAAAGCAAGAAGAACTTTTGGAAGTACTGTAACTCTCGGTAATGGTGTTCCTATTCACGTGGTAAAAGAAATGTTGGGGCATCACTCTGTTAAACAAACAGAGGAATACGCTCTAACAGAGGAAGAATCTATCAAGATCGAAATGCAGAAATTAAAAGGNGGAAGAATCTATCAAGATCGAAATGCAGAAATTAAAAGGTAAACTTGAAATAAAATCAAGTAAACATGCTGATAGTTACACAGACTTAATTGAGAGTTTAAAAAATCTAAATCCTGATAAATTAGCTCAGCTAACTACCTTTATTAATCAGTTAAATGGATAACAAAACTCCCTCGAATTCTCTACAATTTCTAATAATTCAACTGTGGTATTTGTAGTAAGGAATTAGAGGGAGTTAATTTTTTAACCTATTTAATAAGTAGAAGTTAACTTCTACTTATTAAATAGGTTCTCTATCTCTTTTCTGTTGTAGTAATACGAGCCAAGTATTTTTCGATACTGCAATTTACCACTGATGCGAAGTGTTTGTAATGAAGCTGGTGAGATACTAAGTAATTGCCTTGCTACTTTAGCCTTTACCCATTCAAGAGAGGTTTCTTTGTTTTGTTTAACTAAGATTTCTTTTAACTCTCCAATGATTGTTTGAGCAAACAATCTTAGGTCTTCTTTTGTAATTTGATTTTCCATGATAGTTGTTTTTTAGGTTAAACAACTAAGGTAGGTGGATCTCAATATCGATTAGTATAATTGGTATAAAGAAGAAGAGTTTGGCTTTTATCATAGTAATCGATACAATAATTTAAATTCTTTGAGTCACATGTATTTAGATCTGTTTGTATAACACTTTTTTCAAAATAATCGGCACTAAAATCAGCTCATTCAATTTAACAGATTAATAGTAACTTTTCAAGTGTGTAAATAGGAAAAATACAATTATAAATACTGTAACTATGTATCCACCCTAGCAAGTACATCTTGTGAGGTATAAA
>NZ_WMJX01000017.1:0-15390 GCF_009711045.1 Myroides albus
TAACAAACTATGGACTTTCAGTCCATAGTGGTTTATTTCTTTAGATAATGAATTTAAATATGCTCCGAAAGCTCCAGGAATGGAAAAGCGCCTTGAATTGTTAGAGAAGTTTTACTATTTGAATTATGTAGAGGGGGATAGATTACTTGAACGCAAAGGAAAGGGGATGTTTATGGATTCAATGAGTAAAATTAAGCAGGGGAATCAAAAGTTGTGTGATGCTGGATTGGATACTGCTTGTATTCAAGTTTTTATTTATGGCTTAGGTGAAAAAGCAATTGATGTTGTTTCTGTATTAGGGGATAAGAATGCAAAAGAGGTAAAACACCCTCAAGCAGATGCAGAACTTGAGAAGTTAGGTTCCAAGATTATCGAAATGGGCAATAACGAAGGATATGGATTATTATACTCTTATTACACATTGATTGACCAGGAGAAGACAGGAATCGAATGGAATGAAAAAGGGTTAAAAAAAGGATGCCGTTTATGTGCATCTAACAAAGAGATTTACGAGAAAGAGCTATAGGTAACAGACCTCTAACTATCGATGTAATAAAGAAAAATCTCCTATTGAGTTCAGTAACTCGATAGGAGATTTTTTTATAAGGCTGTCTTAGTTCTTGTGATTAGATAAACTCTGAAATAGAATTGTCAAGCCATAATTCATACCAATCTAAAAAAGTTAGACTATTAATATTTTCTAATTCAATACTCGGATATAATCCTCCGTCATTTATTCGGTCGTCTGTCCACATAAAACCTTTTTGATTTCCAGCTACGACAAGGAAAATGGTAATACCACATCCAAAATCACAAAGGTTAAGCCTTCCATAGTCATGTTCTTCTCCACTGATCAGGGCCAATCTTTTTTCATATAACTGTTCTTCAAGTTCATCATCTCCACTGGCATTTTCTATTTTAGCATCAAGACTTTCTAATTCAGCTAATGGATTCCATAGGGAACTATGAGGAAAAGGCTTTTGTAAAAGTGAAGTAGTACTCTTGCCTGTTATCATTAGCTCTTCTTCGTTTACGCTTGCTTCAGTTAATGTTTGCAAGCCATAAAAAGGTCCCATACCTCCATTGCCTACTTCAGTGATAAATGCTAAATAATCTTTTGGTAGCGTAACCTTATTCTCCTTTTCAAATTGAGTTACATCTTCAATAGAAACAGTAGGGTTTAATATATATTCGTGTGTATCTGCACCGAAAATTTCCAAGTCTTGATCTAAACTCTTTAATTGGTTTACTTTCTCTTTGATACGATGAATTTGTTCTGTGTACATAAATTATAGTAATAAGCGACAAAAGTAGTTAAAATATAACGTTCGCCTTTATATTGAAACAAAAAAGCGCGAAATGACAGTTCATTTCGCGCTTGGTATATTTACTTTGTAAGACTTTTCTGTTTTAAAAACGTACTGATGCTGGTAATAGCATATTACTAACCTCCCCAAAGCCAATGCGGATATCACTATTTTGGCAATAACCTTTCATTGTGATAGTATCGTAATCTTCAATAAAAGTTCTGGTAGAACCATCAGGTAAAGCAATTGGTTTGGTTCCGCCCCAAGTTAACTCTAAAAGAGATCCATAGCTATTTGGTTCAGTTCCAGAGATGGTTCCGGAACCCATTAAGTCACCTGAGTTTACTTTGCACCCATTAATGGTGTGATGCGCTAACTGTTGACTCATAGTCCAATACAAATACTTAAAGTTAGACTCACAGATTAACTTACTCTCTTTTTCTTTTGGAGTAATGTATACTTCTAATTTAATATCAAAGGTTCGATTACCAGATTGCTGTAAGTAAGGTAGAGGGGTAGGTGATTGAGCTGGACTTGCAACTCTAAACGGCTCTAAAGCGTCGAGTGTGATAACCCAAGGGGAAATCGAAGTGGCAAAGTTCTTAGCAAGGAAGGGACCTAACGGAACGTATTCCCATGTTTGTATATCTCTTGCACTCCAATCATTTAACAAAACCATACCAAAGATATGATCTTCAGCCTCATCTACTGGAATGTGCTCTCCTAAAAGGTTAGCATCGGTTGTAATAAAACCTGTTTCTAATTCGAAATCAAGGCGTTTTGAAGGCCCGAATACTGGAGAGGTTTCTCCTTTGGGCAAAGTTTGTCCTACAGGTCTTTTAATAGGAACTCCTGAAGGAATAACAGTAGAGCTTCTACCATGGTAGCCAACAGGGATGTGTAACCAGTTTGGTAACAATGCATTCTCAGGGTCTCTGAACATCTTCCCTACATTGGTTGCATGTTCTTTACTCGAGTAGAAATCAGTATAGTCCCCAATGAGTACAGGTAACTGCATTTCCACAGAATCAATTGCAAATATTACAGCATCTCTGTGTTTTTCGTTATTTTGAAGATCTAAGTTATTTAAGTCAAATATTTCAGCAACTCTGTTTCTAACTGCTCTCCAGGTTTTTTTACCTGCAGAAATAAAATCATTTAAAGAATCTTGTAGAAATACATCATCGGTCAAGTCAATGCCTTTAAAGTAACCTAACATTTGCAATGCACTTAAATCAATTGCATAATTACCAATTCGGGTACCTATTGTAATGATGTCATCTTGCGTGATAAAAACACCAAAAGGAATATTCTGAATTGGAAAATCAGAATTCTTTTCAACGTTTAACCAAGACTTCCTATTCGGATCGTTTGCGTTAATTGTCATAAATTATTTTTTAGTGAGTTAATAGTAATACTCAAATATATAATTAAGACTGAAAATAACAAACGTTTTTTGTACATTTGGAAGCAATAAAAATGAAACACACAACATAAATGAGAAAAGATACTGAAATTTTCGACTTAATTCTTGAAGAACAAGATAGACAAATTCATGGAATTGAATTAATTGCTTCTGAAAACTTTGTAAGTGATGAGACAATGGAAGCTGCAGGTTCTTGCTTAACAAATAAATACGCAGAAGGGTATCCTAATAAGAGATATTACGGAGGATGTGAAGTTGTTGACGTAGTAGAGCAAATTGCTATTGATCGTGCAAAGGCATTATTTGGTGCTGAGTATGTAAACGTGCAACCTCACTCAGGATCTCAAGCTAATACAGCTGTGTTTTTTGCTTGTTTGAAGCCTGGAGATAAGATACTTGGGTTTGATTTATCTCATGGAGGACATTTAACTCACGGTTCACCAGTGAACTTTTCAGGTAAGCTGTACAACCCTGTGTTTTATGGTGTAGATCAAGAAACAGGTTTATTAAATTACGATAAGATACAAGAAGTAGCTACTAAAGAGCAACCAAAACTTATAATTGCTGGTGCTTCTGCATATTCTCGCGATATGGATTTTAAACGATTCAGAGAGATTGCTGATAGTGTTGGAGCTATTTTAATGGCAGATATTTCACACCCTGCAGGTTTAATAGCTAAGGGATTGATGAATGATCCTGTACCTCATTGTCATATTATCACTACTACAACACACAAGACATTAAGAGGACCAAGAGGTGGTATTATCATGATGGGGAAAGATTTTCCAAACCCATTTGGTTTAAAAACGCCAAAAGGAGAGGTGCGCATGATGTCTTCGCTTTTAGACAGTGCTGTATTCCCAGGTAATCAAGGAGGACCTTTAATGCATATTATTGCTGCTAAAGCTGTAGCATTTGGGGAGGCTTTATCTGATGAGTTCTTTAAATATACGTTGCAAGTGCAAAAGAATGCTAAGGCAATGGCCGCAGCTTTTGTAAAAAGAGGATATAATATCATCTCTGGCGGTACAGATAACCACATGATGTTGATTGATCTTAGAAATAAGAATATCTCTGGTAAAGAAGCTGAGCAGGCTCTTGTAAAAGCTGAAATTACTGTGAACAAAAACATGGTACCTTTTGATGATAAATCACCATTTGTAACTTCTGGTATTCGTATTGGTACTCCAGCTATTACTACAAGAGGTTTAGTTGAAGAAGATATGGAAACTATCGTTGCTTTAATTGACAAAGTATTGATGAATCACACAAACGATGAAGTAATTGAACAAGTTGCTGATCAAGTAAACGAAATGATGGAAGAAAGACCTATGTTTGTATGGTAAATCACAACATTATAGGTATATAATAATAAAAGCTACTCATTTTATGAGTAGCTTTTTCTTTTAGTTTAGGTAGCAGTAAAAATTAACTGTATCTTCATTTGTATTGACTGTAAAGTGATGCCCTTCTTTATCTACTGAATATAAAATATCATAAGGGAGATCATAGGTCATTTCTTTTTTAAATAACATATCTAACGTTTTCACTCCCTTTAAGTCGATATTGTGAGTATATGCTGTATCCATTATCCATTCTATATACTTTATATTAGTCACGTGATTAACCATGTCTAAATCTGAGTATTTTACTTTGTCACTTGATAGCTTGCTAAAGATATTTTTTGGCATTCTTTGAAAGTCCTCTTTTACTGACTTTTTATCTGCGTATTTAATAAAATGTTCGTGGGGAAGTTTCATTAATTCAGGTCTTCTCTTTTCTGTATTCATAATCACCCAAAGAGAAGAAGCATTTGCCAGTAATTGGCCATTCTGGTGCACTTCAAAGTTCCTTACTGATCGAAAGCCATCTAATTTTTCTATCCAAGTTGTAATTGTAATCTCATCTTGCCAATGGGGTAATTCTCCTTCAATCTCTATTCTAAACTTATTCACTACCCAGGCTTGACTAACTTGTTGTAAGTCCCAAAAGCTGATTCCCCCTACAATAGAATGTTCTGACGCGACATATTGTATTAATCGACTAAGCGCGGATAGCTTGATAACTCCATCCGGTGAGCAATCAAAGAAATCAACAATGAAACTTCGAGTATAAATGGAAGTGAAATTTGGAGAAATTGGCATATAATATAGTTTTAAAGTGGTTGTATGTTTGCTTGGTAGAGTAGAGGTCGTTGCCTTTATTGATTGATGATTTTGTCAATCTCCGCAATAATGTTGTTTGGATCTGTAGTAAAATCAAACCATTTGGCACCTTCAGTTCTTTTGAACCAAGTCATCTGGCGTTTAGCAAAACGGCGTGTGTTTTTCTTAATTTCCTCAATTGCAAAATCTAAATTGCAATCTCCATCAAAATAAGTAAACAGTTCTCTGTATCCTACGGTCTGTAATGCATTATTCTTCCTAAAAGGATACAATGCCTCAGCTTCTTTTAAAAGTCCGTTATCGATCATAATATCCACTCGCTTGTTAATGCGTTGATACATTAATTCACGATCAGCCTCTAATCCTATAATGATAGGAGTAAAGTTTCTATTGTTTGCTTTTTTATTCAAGAAGGATGAATAGGGTTTCCCTGTACCTATACAAACTTCCAGTGCTCTTGTAACACGCTGTGGATTATCTATCGCAACCTTTTCATAGTGTACAGGATCAAGTTCTTTTAACTTATTTTGAAGAGAAGCCAATCCCTTTTCTTCAAGTTCTTTGTTTAAGTCTTCTCTGATATTGGGGTCTATGTCAGGGAAATCATCTAAACCATTGATAATTGCATTGACAAATAAACCAGAACCACCAACCATGACTTGTATGGGGTTGTGTTGAAATAGATCTTCCAGTTTTGCTAAGGCGTCTCTTTCAAAATCTCCTACTGAGTAGGGTGTATCTATACCAATATGTTGAATAAAATGATGAGGTATAATACTTAATTCTTCTTGAGAAGGCACGGCTGTACCTATATTCATTTCTCGATAGAACTGTCTGCTATCACAAGAAATTATGTTACTGTTATAATGCTTTGCTATTTCGATTCCCAAGGCTGTTTTTCCAATAGCAGTAGGTCCGATAACAACAATTAAATATCTATTATTTTTTGAATACATCTCCTAATTTTTGACCACAGTTATAGCAGTAGTTCGCATCTTCATCATAAATAGTTGTTGTACATGAAGGGCAGTTTCTTCTCTTACGCGCATCTAATCTATTCCTTTTAATATTAGAGAATTCGGCAGTTACAATTCCAGTTGGTACTGCAATAATGCCGTACCCCATAATCATGATAAATGAGGCAATCATCTGTCCCTGTATGGTCTGGGGAGCAATATCTCCATAACCCACAGTGGTCAAGGTTACGATACACCAGTAAATACTGCGCGGAATGCTTGTAAAGCCATTGTCTTTTCCTTCGATTACATACATCAAAGCTCCCAAAATAATAGATACAACTAATACGAAGTAAACAAATACAATGATTTTTGTTCTACTTGCTTTTATAGCGAGTTTTAAGTGGGATTCTTGACCGATATAAGGAACCAAATTTAAAATTCCAAAAAGGCGTAAAAGACGTAATGCACGTACAACTGTTAACACTTGAGCATCTGCTACGAAGAAAGATAAGTACATTGGCAATATGGAAATCAAATCGACTATTCCATAAAAGCTGAATACGTATTTTAATGGTTTCTTATTACATAGAATACGCAATATGTATTCTATAGTAAAAAAGACAGTAATAATCCATTCACATACTTTAAGACTGATATGGTGCTTCATATCAAAGCTTTCTATTGACTCAAGCATTACCAATAAAACGCTCAAGAGAATAACGGCTAATAATACTAAGTCAAATAATTTTCCAGCAAAAGTGTTAGAACCGTAAATTACGATGTAAATCTTTTGCTTTAGGATATCCCATTTATTCTTAAGTTTCTTTCTCAACGGTGTCTAAGATTTAAATATGAACTAATTTATAACCTGTTTTTTTATTTAAATAATTTAAAATAATATTTCTATTATTTCGATTAAAAGTAATAGTTGTTAAATTACTTTGCAATCGATCTAATGAATTTACTTGATAATTTAGATCGTAGAAACAGTAACCTCTCAATTTTCCTTCTTCGAGTACTACGGCACTTTTTTCTTCTACTTTTCTTCCTTTGTTGATGATTAATAAGTTGTCTTGATCTATGTTATAATTAACAAGTAGTTCTAAAAGATTACAATTATAATCCGTTTTATTCATTTCTATTGTATCTGAGAAATTAGCTTCAGTCACTTTCTTGCTCTTTTTCTCATTTATCATTTCTAAAAAGAACGGTAATTCAAAGTGATGTGTTATACTTTGAACAAACTTTCTACCCTCAGTTGGCGAGGTGAAAGCCATAACGTTGCGTTTTCGACCATCCGTTTTTTCTATAGCGAAATAATGGTATCCGTTTAAATTTGTTTTTATATACAAAGAGTAAGGGTAGATATTCTTCTTGCTTACTTTATTATATTTTGGCTTGTTAATAGTAATCTCCTCTGCTTCTTTGAGCATTGCTATTAATTCATTGCCTGTTTTTTCATAAGTCACTGTATAAGTTTCTTGTTGAATCTTCTTAAAGACAGTAGTGTTGCTTGTAAAGTGTTGTAAAACTTTCTTCTTGATATTCTGACTTTTGCCTATAAAGATGATTTGACCTTCTTCGTTGTGGATATAATAAATACCAACTGTTGAGGGAAGACTATCTGCAATGTCTAAAAACTTAGGATTAATACCAGTGCGAATATCTGATTTAATCATTGATTTTAGGATTGTTTTTTCGTGGTCTTTTGACAGTAATAATTGAAACAATTTCAAAGTAGCCATTGCATCTCCATGTGCTCTATGTCTATCAGCAATAGGAATACCTAATGAACGCACTAATTTGCCTAAAGAGTGTGATTTAGCTTCAGGTAATAATTTTTGAGATAACTCAACAGTACATAGTGTATCTCTGTTAAAGTCGTAGCCCAATCTTCTAAACTCTGTTCTAATTACTCTATAGTCGAAGTCTGCATTATGAGCAACAATAACGCAATCTGTTGTTATTTCAATGATGCGCTTCGCTACTTCATAGAATTTAGGTGCTAAACGGAGCATAGCATTACTTATACCCGTAAGTTTTACTACAAAGGGCTGTATTTCAATTTGAGGATTTACTAAACTAATGAATTGATCTACTACTTTATCGCCATCGAATTTATAAATGGCTATTTCAGTGATTCCTTCTTCATTAAATTGTCCTCCTGTTGTCTCTATATCTAATATTGCGTACAAGCTGTAATATCGTATTAATTAATAATTTCGATGACCGAATATACTACTGCCAATTCTAACCATGGTGCTACCACATTCTATGGCTAATAGGTAATCGTTACTCATTCCCATTGACACAGTAGTCAATTGTAAAGAAGGAATATGTGAGTAGTTGTTTTTTACTTTGTCAAATATAGCCTTTAGTGAAGTAAACTCCTCTTTGATTAGGTGCTGGTCCTCTGTAAAAGTAGCCATTCCCATTAACCCTTTGATTTCAATATGTTGCAATTTTGAAAAGGCTTCACTCTCTAATATTTCGATTAACTCCGCTTCGTCTAATCCAAATTTAGTGTCTTCTTTGGCAATAAACATTTGCAATAAACAAGGAATAACTCGGTTATTTCGCTTAGCTTGTTTATCTAATTCTTCAAGTAGTCTAAAGCTATCTACACCGTGAATCAACGAAACATAAGGTGCCATATACTTCACTTTGTTTCTCTGTACGTGCCCTATCATGTGCCATTGTATGTCCTTAGGTAGAGATTCGTACTTATCACTCATCTCCTGAATCTTGTTTTCCCCAAATACACGTTGGCCTGCATCATAGGCTTGTTGGATATCTTCTATTGGCTTTGTTTTCGAAACAGCTACCAATGTCACTCCCTCAGGAATCGTTTTTTTAATCTCATTCAGATTATTTGCTATAACCATTTTCTCTTACATTAAATTTCATAAATTAATAAACCATTCATGAACTTAGGTTCAATATATGTACTTTTTGGTGGCATGATCAGGTTGTTATCCGCCACTTTTTTAATTTCTTCTACATTGGTAGGGTAAAGCATAAAACCTACTTCGTATTCTCCGTCATCTACCATTTCTTTAATTGTTACAATAGATTCATTTCCTGGAATATAGTCAATTCGCGCGTCATTACGCAAATCATCGAGTCCGAGAATAGGGTGTAATACTTCATCGTATAAGATTTGAGCATCTAATTGTTGGAGGATATCGTTTGTTTTCTTTTTCTCTTTTAATTTAAGAGCGTAGAAATCTCCATCCAAATACATGCCAAATTCCATTTTCTGTGTGGGTTTCCACAACTGTTGTTCTTTATTTTCAACAAGGAATTTTTGATTTAACAATTCAAGAAATTCTTCTTTTGTGTGATTGTTTAAATCGTGAATAATTCTGTTGAACTCGTAAATCTTGATATTGTTTTCTGAGATTAAGTAAGTCATGACAGAATTGTTGTGTCCTCTTTGGTTCTCAGGATCTTCTTGTTGTAGCATATTGGCAGAAGCAAAACGGTGATGTCCATCGGCAATGTACATTTTATCTACTTGCTCGAACTTGCTACACAACCATTCAATTTCAGCGTCATTGTCTATTTTCCACAGCGTATGCCTTTCTTTCTCTACTGTACTAAAGTCGTATATCGGCCTTGACTGTTTAAAATTATCTATCCAAATATTAATGTCCTCTTGATCTGGATACATCATTAAAACGGGTTCTGTATTGAATTTACTGAAATCCAAGTACTCTTTGAATAACTTAACTCTGTATTCAAGTGTGTCTTCGTGCTTGAGAATCACATTGTCATTGTAGTCTTCAAGTGTTGTACCGGCTATAATGCCTGTAAATACATGTGATTTTGTTTGAATTTGATATAAATAGAAAATCGGCTTTTCTTCTTTGACAAGGATATTCTCTTTCTTAAAGTCTTTTAATTTAGCAGCAACCATTTTGAAACGCTTGTCACTTGTTACCTTTTGTGGATTAACATAAGCGGGATGCAAAACGTGAAGAAAAGAAAAAGGATTGTAATCTAATAGATAGGCTAATTCTACAGTTGTGTAGTCTTCGAATGAACGACAACTTACTAAACTAACTTTATCTCTTGTAGGACGAACGCCTTGGAATGGAAGTATTTTTGCCATTATTTATGGTATCAAATCGAAAGAAAGACAACTGATTTTATTGTGAATCAGTTGTCTTTTTCTATATTATTTATCTTGTTATGCAAACATTTTAGCTACTTTCTCAGCTTTCTTACTCTCTGAGTAGTCATAGAATCCCTCTCCAGATTTTACGCCAAGTTTTTTAGCCATAACCATATTTACTAATAACGGACATGGTGCGTATTTTGGATTTTTAAATCCTTCATACATGACGTTTAGAATTGACAAACAAACATCTAAGCCTATGAAATCTGCTAATTGAAGCGGTCCCATTGGATGAGCCATTCCCAATTTCATCACAGTGTCAATTTCTTCTACACCAGCAACTCCATTATATAGTGTTTCGATAGCCTCATTAATCATTGGCATCAGTATGCGGTTAGCTACAAATCCAGGGTAATCATTTACTTCTGTAGGTACTTTATCTAATTTTTTAGATAACTCCATAATCGCTTTAGTAACTTCGTCAGATGTACTATAACCGCGAATTATCTCCACTAACTTCATAATTGGCACAGGATTCATAAAGTGCATCCCTATAACTCTTTCTGGGTTCTTCACCACAGAAGCAATTTGAGTAATTGAAATTGAAGAAGTGTTTGAAGCTAAAATGATATTCTCATTACATACTTCACTTAATTCTTTAAAGATATTTAGTTTTAACTGTACATTTTCTGTTGCAGCCTCTATAACTAAGTCAGCATTTACCACACCGTCTTTTATCTCTGTATAGGTAATGATGTTTTCAATAGTTGCTTTCTTTTCAGCTTCAGTGATACTTCCTTTTGCAATCATGCGATCAAGGTTTTTCACAATCGTAGTCATACCTCTTTCAATAGCTTGTTCAGATATATCGATTAAGAATACTGTAAACCCCTTTTGAGCAAAGGTATGTGCAATACCATTTCCCATGGTTCCAGCACCTATAACTGCGATATTTTTCATATATAGTTGATTTTTAATGTTAGTTCATTTTATTTTTTAAATGCATCGATGATTTGATATGCTAATTTCAAAGCAGCTGTACCATCTTCTAACGTTACAACAGGTCTTGTATTGTTTACAATAGCATCGTGAAACGTTTCCAATTCATCTAAAATAGCATTATTTTGATGAACTTCAGGGTTGTCGTAATAAATTTGTTTTTTAACTCCTTCAGCATTTTGTAAGATAAGGTCAAAGTCGCCAGGAGTTTCTGGAGCTTCTTTCATTTTGACTACCTCACAAGTTTTTTCTAAATAGTCTACCGAAATATAAGCATCACGTTGAAAGAAACGAGATTTACGCATATTTTTCATTGAGATTCTACTTGCTGTAATATTAGCCACGCATCCGTTTTCAAACTCTACTCGAGCATTGGCAATATCGGGTGATTCACTTAAAACAGCTACTCCGCTTGCACTAACGTGTTTTACAGGGGATTTAACCACACTTAAAATAGCATCGAGATCGTGTATCATTAAGTCCAAAACAACAGGTACATCAGTTCCTCTTGGGTTAAACTCAGCAAGGCGGTGAGTTTCGATGAACATTGGTGACTCTATCTTTGATTTTACAGCTAAAAAGGCAGGATTGAATCTTTCGACGTGTCCTACTTGGCCATATACGTTGTGTTTCTTTGTTAACTTGATAATTTCTTCAGCCTCTTCTACAGTAGTTGTGATTGGCTTTTCAAGAAAAACGTGTTTTCCTGCCTCGATTGCTTGTTTAGCACAATCAAAATGGGAAAGGGTAGGAGTCACGATATCTACTACATCCACAGCAGCTATCAACTCCTCAATGCTATCAAATTTACGATATCCAAATTCAGCAGCAACTTTCTCTGCGTTCTCTTTAAAAGGATCATAGAATCCTACTAAATTATATTTCTCAGATTGGTTTAACAGGCGTAAGTGAATCTTACCTAAATGTCCTGCTCCCAATACACCAACTTTTAGCATATCTAAATATTTTCAACAAAAATATAACTTAATTTAAGTAACGCATAAAAAATAGGGGATAAAGTTTTGCTTATCCAAGCTTAAGTCTTGCTGTTGAGTTAGTTTGAAAAAATGTTGTTTAAATTCTTTTTCATAGTTCGATATAAAAAGGATATTAGATAGGAAATGAAATGCCTCAGAGAGGCTTTGTGAGTAAGTTTATTGTAAATATTGTGTAAATTAGCGCAAATTAAAATTACTTGCCGTGATAGATACCCCTAAACATCAAGGTCTTCGCAATCAGCTTGTAGAGTCTTTAAAACAAAAAGGTATAGTAGATACTGCTGTTTTAGAGGCTATAAGGGTGATTCCTAGACATTTATTTTTAGATTCAAGTTTTGAAAATTTTGCTTATCAAGATAAAGCATTTCCAATTGGTGCAGGACAGACGATCTCTCATCCATACACTGTTGCTTTTCAATCGCAACTGTTAAGGCTGGAGAAAGAAGATAAAGTGTTGGAGATAGGAACGGGAAGTGGTTATCAAACCGCTGTTTTAGTAGCTATGGGAGCAAGAGTTTACAGCATAGAAAGGCAAAATGAATTGTATAAGAAGACAAGTCATTTGCTTCCAAAATTGGGAATACGCCCCAAATTAATGACTTTTGGTGACGGATATAAAGGATTGCCTAATTATGCTCCTTTTGATTCTATTATTGTTACTGCTGGTGCTCCGTTTATACCACAACCTTTAATGGCTCAGTTAAAAATTGGAGGTAGGCTTATCATTCCTTTGGGAGAAGAAACACAAATCATGACTGAACTAGTTCGTTTGAATGAAACTCAGTTTGAAAAACACGAGTATGGTGACTTTAAATTTGTCCCAATGTTAGAGAATAAAAATTAGATACAAAAAAACGAAGTACTCTGCAGAGTACTTCGTTTTTTATTTTATTAAAATCAGTTCTTTAATATGACTTTTTCAATCTGTCTAAGTTGATCTTATTATCTCGATCTTTAATTGTCTCGCGTTTATCGTAGTTCTTTTTACCTCTACACAGCGCTATCTCAAGTTTAGCTAATCCTCTGTCGTTTAAAAATAGACGCAAAGGTACAATGGTTAACCCCTTGTTTTGAACACTCTTGTTTAAGCTTTTAAGCTCTTTCTTGTTGAGTAGTAATTTGCGTTCTGTTTTAGCTTTGTGATTGAAGTGTTTGCTATAGGCGTATTCTTCAATTTGAGTATTAATGGCAAATAATTCAAGGCCTTGAAACTCACAAAAACTTTCTGCAATACTCGCTTTCCCCAATCGAATTGATTTAATCTCTGTTCCCGTTAAAACTATACCAGCGGTAAATCTGTCTATAATCTCATAGTCAAATTTTGCGCGCTTATTTAATATGTTTATTTTCTTCTGCATATTGCAAAAATAATATTTTTAAAACTATTTGAAAGTAGCAAACAAAAAAGAGTTGCTACTGCAAAGTAACAACTCTTTCTGTTAATGTTGAAATTTATCTTATAAAAAGAAATATCCTACTGAAACTAACCAAGTGTTTGGTTTAGTTTTGAAGTCTTTACTCACGTTGCTGAAACCTCCATCGTATGAAACGTCAACAGTGAATTTTAAGATATCAGCTCCAACTCCTAAACGGTAACCAATGTTTGATTTGTCAAAGTTTTTGAATGTATCTCCTATTTCTTTTTTATTGAAGTTATCTCCAATCATATTTGTGTAAACTCCCCCTGCATAGGTACGCAAGTGCAATAAAGGTAGGTTGATGATTTTGTAACCAAAAACAACAGGAACTTCAATATTCTTCATTTTAGAAGTGTTGTTGCCAGTTGCTCCCTCAAATTTTACGTTTTTCTCAGAGTATAAAAGCTCTGCTTGAAGGTAAGTTTTTTTAATGTCAAATCTCGCTACAGCACCAAGCGCAAAACCAGTAGCAGATTTACTGTTGTAATCTTTTAAAGATGTAGACATATCAGTAAAGTTTGCTCCTGCCTTAATCCCAACGTGTAAAGGAGAAGGCGACTGTGCGTAAGATGTTGCTCCAGCTAATAATAATGCAAAGGTTGCTAATCTAAAAATTTTTTTTGCTTTCATAGTTTAGTTATTTTTTGCCAAAGTTAAAGAAATGATTATCTATTAACAAAATTTTTTTAACCGATGAATTTACTTTATCATAATTGATTTATAATTATAAATAAGCTAATAAAGTGTTACAGGTAAGTTGATTTTATATGGAAGGAGTAATGTTGAGTACAGGTCTGTTTTAGATCTGTGTAAAGACATAAAGAGTGTATTGCTGAGTAATTGGAGAAAGGGATTGTTGTTTGTGTGGTAAGTATTGAGTTTCAATTTTTAGTGTTATTCACAGTTTGGTGTTTTTAGTTGTACCAAAGGTGGTATTAGTTGTGCTTCTTAGTTGGTTACAAGTTTATTAAGTAGGTATTTTTAAAGTCCTTTTTAGCTACTTACGAAGGGTTTTCTAGGGGTATCCTTGTGGTTTTGTTGCCAAGAATGGGGGTTTTGCCAAGGAAACCCCTAACAATCTGCGAGAATACGTGGAGAAAGTGCAAGCAATACTCTATTGATTTTGGGTATAGTGATGCATGATGTATTTGTTATTTACTTTAACTTTAAACGCTCTGTTGTATTCTTTTTTGATTTGCTGAAAGAGGAGCAATGTGTGAAATTTGAGTAATGTCTATTAATTTGGGTAGGGGAGTAGCAGAAGAAAGAGTTGTGATGTTAGGGGTATGGTATGCGATGTGAACTATAGAAGTGGTAAGGTATTCTGGGGGAGTATGTATGGAGTAGAGGTATCGCTAAATGAAAGATTTAAATAGATTACATCATTACTTAGGTGTAGTTAGATTATTCTTCAATACATGTATAAGGGCTGTTAGTTTACCTCTAAGCATCGAATATGTCTTTTGTCATAGATTTTGACTTAGTTCTTATTTCTATTGATGATATAATACTTTCGTCGGTTTCACCAGTATGAGGATCAATAAACAATATGTGTTTACATTTTTCTTTTCAGCTATTATCGTCGTTTGTGTTTTTGTTTGCGAGTTCAGTTTCGATAAATAGCATTTGATGAGCGGTGAGATGATACTAATAACAATTTTGAGTGTGGTATAATCTGTTTGTCTAATCCCTGTTAATTGTGGTAGGTAAGAGAGGTAGACGTTGTCGTGGAGGTGAAAATGGTGTTGTGATAAAATAGAAAAAGCTTTCTAAGTAAATAGAAAGCTTTTGTAGTGGGGAGAGCAGGATTCGAACCTGCGAAGGTTTCCCAACGGATTTACAGTCCGTCCTCGTTGGCCGCTTGAGTATCTCCCCTCCGGTATTTTAAAATATTTTACAGTCTATAAGAACTTTAGTGGGGAGAGCAGGATTCGAACCTGCGAAGGTTTCCCAACGGATTTACAGTCCGTCCTCGTTGGCCGCTTGAGTATCTCCCCT
>NZ_WMJX01000017.1:15457-56295 GCF_009711045.1 Myroides albus
GTGGGGAGAGCAGGATTCGAACCTGCGAAGGTTTCCCAACGGATTTACAGTCCGTCCTCGTTGGCCGCTTGAGTATCTCCCCTCCGATATTTTAAAATGTATTATAGTCTATAAAAATAGTAGTGGGGAGAGCAGGATTCGAACCTGCGAAGGTTTCCCAACGGATTTACAGTCCGTCCTCGTTGGCCGCTTGAGTATCTCCCCTCCGGTATTTTACAATATTTTTACAGTCTATAAGAACTTTGGTGGGGAGAGCAGGATTCGAACCTGCGAAGGTTTCCCAACGGATTTACAGTCCGTCCTCGTTGGCCGCTTGAGTATCTCCCCTAAGCTTGATTGCTTATCTTCTTGTTAAGAACGGTGCAAAGATAGAGCTGTTTCCTTAATCTGCAAGCGTTCTTGAATTTTTTTTTGAAGTTTTATTTTCTCTGTACTGCTAAACCTTTGGTTATAAAAATAGTACAGAGAAAATTATTTTTCATTTTATTTTAGAATTTATTTACTGTTTGGCGTATCGCAACTAATTTAGTCATCAAGTCTTCAAAATAGTCCAAATGCAACATGTTTGCTCCATCACTTTTTGCATTAGCTGGATCGAAATGTGTCTCTAAAAATAATCCATCAACTCCTACTGCAATACCCGCTTTTGCGATAGTTCCAATAAGGTCAGGTCTACCTCCAGTAACACCAGAACTTTGATTTGGCTGTTGTAATGAATGTGTAATATCTAAAACAGTTGTTCCAAATTGTTTCATAGTTGGAATACCTCTATAGTCAACGATCATGTCTTGGTAGCCAAACATAGTACCTCTGTCCGTCATCATTACGTTCTCATTGTTGCAATCCAGTACTTTTTGAACTGCGTGTTTCATACTTTCAGGACTCATGAACTGCCCTTTTTTCAAGTTAACAGTTTTACCTGTGTTAGCAGCAGCAACCACAAGATCTGTTTGTCTAACTAAGAAAGCAGGTATCTGCAAGATGTCAACGTATTCTGCTGCCATTGTAGCATCGCTAATTTCGTGAATGTCTGTTACAGTTGGAACACCAAATTCCTTACTTACTTTTTGCAAGATTTTTAGTGCTTTTTCGTCGCCAATTCCCGTAAAACTATCAATTCTCGAGCGGTTTGCTTTTTTGAACGACCCCTTGAATACGTATGGTATTTTCAATTTGTCTGTTACTTTAACAATGTGCTCTGCGATGCGCATTGCCATTTCTTCACCTTCAATAGCACAAGGACCTGCTAATAAAAAGAAATTATCAGCATCCGTATTTTTGATTTGTGGGATATTATTTAAGTTCATAATCTTATCAGTTTAATATGTCTTTCTTTTTGTTTTGTTCTTTTTTACTTTGACTACTTCTGCTTTTTGAGTCGCATTTTTCTTTAGCAGTTCTTTGTCTTTGGTTTGTTGAAAATAAGAAACTACTGCGATGATAACTACTCCAAACGACAAGTTATTGGTAACACCGTTTCTAAGGAAAATGTCAAAGGTAGCATTCTTTTGAGCTTCTTCAAGCGGAATGTTGGTTTGTGTTACAATAGCTTGAGTCAAAGTATCCATGAATTCAGGAGTCACTTGATTAAAGGTAATGTATTGAATCATTGGGTAAAAGAATGTGATCAGAATACACATGACCAATCCACTTAAAAATGCTTTTTGCCAAGTAATAATACCGTTGTAAAATTCTTTCTTTTTCTGTCTTATACCTAACCAATAGAAAAGAATTAGAATAAAATTAAAAAGTATTTCAAGAAGGACTTCGAATCGGATCTTTTCAACGCTATGAAAACCCAGTGATTTAACTACAAACATCCAGACTAATGCAGCAAGTGTAGCAATCGCAGCCCACTTAAACTCAATTGAGAAGTTTCTCATTATGCTATATTAAAATTAATACCTCAAAATTAAAGTTTTTATTTTAGAGTATAAAATGTATTTTATTTTGATTTTTTTTATTAGATTTAAAGTTACTATTGATAACTCATTATGATTTAGACTATAAAACCAACAAATTTTAACCATTAATCAACAAAAAATGCTTTATTATGAAAACAATTATTTTGATTCGACACGCTAAATCTTGTTGGGATATAGTAACAGATGACAAAAGTCGTCCTTTGTCACGTCGCGGAATTAAAGATGCGCATTTAGTTTCAAATGCAATATTGTCTTATCTGCCAAAAAAATTCATTGTTTGGTCAAGTACAGCTGTACGCGCAAAACAAACTGCAATCATCTTTGGTCAGAATATGGATATTAACTTAGATTGTATCGTTTATAATGATGAGCTTTATACTTTTGATGAGTATGATCTTTTGAAAGTCATAAAAAAATGCAAAAATGAACATAATACTCTAATTCTTTTTGGGCATAATGACGCTATAACAAATTTTGTTAATAAATTTGGTAACGAATCTTTCGAGAATATTCCAACTTCAGGGTCTGTCATTATGAAATTTAGCATAGATAATTGGGAGGATATTTGCAAAGGGAAGATTCAATTAACCATATTCCCAAGAGATTTAAAAAATAATGAACACAAATACGCCTAAATACCATTACGTAGATAGAGAGAAAAGTTGGTTGTCTTTTAATGAAAGAGTACTGCAAGAAGCAGCTGACTCAACTGTACCGCTATTAGAAAGACTTAGATTTATTGGGATTTTTTCCAACAATCTGGATGAGTTCTTTCGCGTGCGCTATGCGACAATTAGACGAATGACACTTACTGGTCAAAGCAACCGAAAATTGAGTAGTGGAGAAGTTGTCAAAACGCTATTGAGTGAGATTACGAAAAGAGTAATTGAACTACAAAACGAAAGTTTGCGTATTCTGACAGAAGTTGAATCGAAGTTGGAGGAGGAGAATATTTTTATTGTCAATGACAAGGAAATAAACGAAAAGCAACAAGCTTTTGTAAAGGATTTCTTTCTGCATCAAGTATCTCCTGACTTAGTGACAATTATATTAAGTGATTTAGCTGAGTTTCCTTTATTGAGAGATACGCATGGGTATCTTGTTGTGAAATTGATGTTAGATGACAAATTAGTGCAAAAGCATCAATCAGAGAAAATTAGAAAGGCTGTATCTCCTGTGCGTTATGCTATTATAGAAATACCAAATATAATCAATCGCTTTGTAGAACTCCCTTGTGAAGGAGATAAGAAGTTTATCATTATGATAGATGATATTATCCGATTTAATTTAGATTCTATTTTCAATATTATTGATTATAAGGCGGAAGCAGCTCATATGATTAAAATCACAAGAGATGCTGAATTAGACTTCGATACGGATTTACACAAGTCGTTTGTAGAAAAAATATCAAGTGGAGTCAGGGATAGAAGAGAGGGTGCTGTTGTTCGATTTGTCTTTGACCGCGAGATGGAGGAGGAAACTTTGCAGTTTTTACTTCAGAATATTGAAATAGAATTGAACGACAGTATTATCCCTGGTGGCAGGTATCACAATAGACGAGATTATATGGGGTTTCCCAATATGGGGAGAACGGATCTTACCTATCCAAAATTACTGCCAGTAGGAGTGCCTAATTTAAGTCTTGAAGATAGTATTATACAGCAAGTACAGAAGAAAGATTATATGGTATATACTCCTTATCAATCTTTTTCATATTTGGTTAAATTTTTAAGGGAAGCTGCATTAGACCCCCAAGTATTATCTATAAAAATCACTTTATATCGATTAGCTAAGAACTCGCAGATTATCAGTTCTTTGATAAATGCAGTGAAGAATGGCAAGCAAGTAATTGCTCAGATTGAATTACAGGCGCGTTTCGACGAGGCTAGTAATATCTATTATTCAGAGTTAATGCAAGCAGAGGGCATTCACTTAATTTTTGGTGTAAAAGGGCTAAAAGTACACAGTAAGATATGTGTTGTTGAGCGTCTGGAGAATAAAAAAGTAAAGAGATACGGCTTTATATCAACAGGGAACTTTAATGAAAGTACGAGTAAAATCTATACAGATGTCACTTTGTTTACAAGTCATAATCAGATTATGAAAGACGTTTCCAAAGTATTTGAGTTTTTACAAGTAAACTATAGGGTTCACAAATACAAACACCTTTTAGTATCTCCTCATTATACTCGTAAGGGATTTTATAAGCTAATCGAGCGTGAGATAACTAATGCTAAAAATGGTTTGCCTGCTTATATAGGGTTGAAAATGAATAGCTTGTCAGATATTAAGATGATTGATAAACTATATGATGCAAGTTGTGCAGGAGTGAAAATACAATTGATTATTAGGGGAATATGCTCTCTTATTCCTGGTGTGCCTGGTATGAGCGAGAATATCGAAGCAATTAGTATCGTAGATAGGTTCTTAGAGCATTCTCGAGTTTATATCTTCGGCAATAACGACAAACCTGCAGTATATATTTCTTCTGCAGATTTTATGACTAGAAATTTAGATGAAAGGGTAGAGGTGACTTGTCCAATTTACGATGAGGATATCAAGCAAGAATTAATTGACACTTTCAATATCGGTTGGAAAGGAAACTATAAGACGCGTATTCAAAGTGGTGATTTATCTAATAATTACAGAAAAATTGAAGAAGGAGAAGTTTTCCATTCTCAAATGGAAATGTATAAATATTACAGAGAAAAATTAAATAACAAGAGTTAATATAATATATGCTAAAGATAAAGAAATACGCCGCTATAGACATTGGTTCTAATGCCATGAGATTATTAATAACGAACATAGTTGAGGAAAAAGGAAAAACGACTGTGTTTAATAAGAGTTCATTGATTAGGGTCCCAGTGCGTTTAGGACAAGATTCATTTACTAAAGGAGAAATTAGTGAAGAGTCGAAGTTGCGTATGATTGATTCTATGAAGGCCTTTTATTTGCTAATGAAGGTAAATAAGGTGGATAGGTATATGGCTTGTGCTACAAGTGCTATGAGAGAGGCTGAAAATGGAGAGGAGATTGTAGAGGAGATATATAAAGAATCTGGAATAAAGATTAGTATAATTGATGGGAAAAAAGAAGCGATGATAATTGCGTCCTCTGATTTAAAACACTTTATCAACAGTACACAAAATGTGATGTATATTGATGTAGGTGGGGGGAGCACTGAGTTTACGATATTTTCAAATGGAGAACAAGTTGCATCTCAGTCGTTTAGAAATGGTACAGTGCGACTGATAAACGATATGGTACCTAAATCAGTTTGGATAGAGATAGAATCGTGGATCAAGGAGAATACAGTAAACTTAAAAGACCTTGTTGTTGTCGGATCTGGTGGGAATATCAATAAGATATTTAAGATGTCAGCCAAAGCACAAGATAAACCTTTAACTTATAGTTATTTGACACAGCAATACAATAAGTTAAAGGAGATGTCTTATGATGAGCGTATTTCCGAATTAGGTTTGAATCCAGATCGCGCCGACGTTATTATACCAGCTCTACGCATTTATAGCAGCGCGATGAAATGGAGTGGTGCTAAGTATATTTACGTTCCTAAGATAGGAGTATCCGATGGAATCGTTAAAGCGATTTACTATGACCGTGTGCCATTAGATTATCAAAGTATGTAAATATAGGCTATTTAGAATTTTTCAATAGCACCTAAGCCAAATAAGGCAAAGTCATATTTTACTGGATCTATAGGATCCATCTGACGCAAAACATTATCTAATTCAGCTAATGCTTTTGCGTCATTTTGTTTGCGCTTTAGTATCCCCAGTTTACGAGCAACATTGCCAGAGTGTACATCTAAGGGACAAGATAGATCAGCGGTGCTTATGGTATTCCATATGCCAAGATCTACACCGTTATTGTCATTTCGCACCATCCAGCGGAGGTACATATTAATTCTCTTTGCAGCAGAGCCTTTCATAGGGTCGGAGATGTGTTTCTCTGATCGAGTAGGGTGTTCTATTTCAAAAAATAATCTTTTGAAATTAGATATTCTCTCTTGCATAGGAGCAGATGTATTTGCAAAAACACTTTCTAAACCATTGTGATTGGTATAAATGTGTTTGAGCCCTTTTATAAAAGTTGCAAAATCTACTCCGTTAAAGGTTCTATGGACGAATGAATCAAGATTGTCTAAGTGGTCTTGCTTGTGCTCCATAACGAAATCGTAAGGAGAATTCCCCATGAGTTCCATCATTCGCTTCGCATTCTTTATAATCATCTTTCTATTGCCCCATGCTATAGTAGCACTTAGGTAGCCAGCAATTTCAATATCCTCTTTCAACGTGTAAAGATGTGGTATCTGAATCGGATCATCAACAATAAAAGCTGGAGCATTGTATAAAAGAACTTTTTCGTCTAAAAATTCTTTAAGATCGTTTAAATTCATTTGTTTTATTACTTTGATACTATAATTCCATCAACCATTGTAAGCTTTCTATCTGCCATATCAGCTAATTCTTCATTGTGAGTAACAATGACAAAAGTTTGTCCTAATTCATCTCTTAATTGGAAGAATAGTTTGTGGAGGTTTTCTGCCGAGTGCGTATCTAAATTTCCCGAAGGCTCATCTGCGAAAATGACCTGTGGCTTGTTAATTAGAGCTCTTGCAACTGCCACTCTTTGCTGTTCTCCTCCTGATAGTTCAGATGGATAGTGCTTTATCCTATGAGATAGATCTAAGTAATTTAACAGATCAATAGCGTCTTGTTCCACTTCTGAAATAGTTTTTCCAGCTATAAGAGCGGGAAGATAAACATTTTCTAAAGCTGTGAACTCAGGGAGTAATTGGTGAAATTGGAAGATAAATCCAAGGTTTAGGTTTCTAAACTTAGAAAGTTCTTTATCGTCTAACTGCAGTATATCGCTGCCATTGATATGTAGAGAGGTGTTTTCTTGTGTAGTAGGATGATCAAGAGTACCTAATATTTGTAATAAAGTTGTTTTTCCTGCACCAGATGCACCAACAATAGATACAACTTCTCCTTTTTTAATGTGAAGATCTACTCCTTTAAGGACTTCTAATTTATCGTAGAATTTGTGAATATTTACTGCTCTAATCATATTTTGATTGTGGTTTTAGTATTGCAAAGTAACGATTTTTATGTTGCAAGAGCGAAACTTTGTCAGATTGTTTTTACAGTTATCAAATAAGTAATTGTGGAAATTACTTTAGAATTTAGTAGAACGACAAAGTCAAAGTAAGATTGTGAATACTTTGCTGTGACATATAACAACTAATTAATTCAGTCATTTTTTTTTATAGCGTAAAATATAATATTTTTATCTCTGATAAATAGTAATAGAAAATAGTATAAACAAATGGAGAACAATATAAACTTGCAAAAGGCCATTTTTGCTGGAGGGTGCTTTTGGTGTACAGAAGCCATTTTTAAAAACTTAAAAGGAGTAGAACAAGTGCTACCTGGATATATTGGAGGACACACAGTTGATCCTACTTATGAGCAGGTTTGTACAGGAGAGACCGGTTTTGCAGAGGCAATTCAAATTATGTATGATGGAAATGTTGTTAATTACAATCAATTGTTAGAGGTATTCTTTGCAACTCATAATCCTACTACTTTGAATAGGCAAGGAGCAGATGTGGGCACACAGTACCGAAGTGAGATATTTTATACGGGTCTTGAGCAGAAGACTTTAGCAGAGGAGTACATAGCTGTGTTGAGTCAAGAGCGCGTATTTGAAGATCCTATAGTAACTGTAGTCAGTAAGGCAACTTTATTTTATGTAGCAGAAGATTATCACAAAGATTACTTTGCTGTTAAGGGGGATAGTAATCCCTATTGTCAGATGGTTGTAAAGCCCAAAGTAGATAAGTTTATGACCAACTTTAGTAATAGAGTAAAATAAGTTAGATGTGATTGGGATGTCATTGCAAACTATCATATCGAAAGACTGACAACCTTTTTGCGAATTGGCTAAGGTGTTAGAGCTGTTTTCTTTTTAGGGGATTGAGATGATAATTATTTAGTATTTGCAGTGATATCCTCATCGTGCTTAATGTTGCTCTATCTAATCAGAAAGGGAAAAAAGAATAATTTAGTTTACTTCATTTTAGAATTATTGTCGAGAATTAATCTTATGCTAACTTTTGCATTAAAATGGCACTGTATAGGGCGAATTAATTGGTAGAGGTATTTGTTTAAATCATAAATTTTTATTAAATTTATAATAGAAATAAAAAAGAATAATATTAATAGTGTAATTGATTAACGCAAATTTGTTCCTTATGAAGAAAATTTTTACAATTCTATTTTTGGCATTAGCTTTTGGTGCTTGTAAAAATACAAAAGAAAGTAAGTCTCTTGGAGATCAGAGAGCTGGTGAATCTGTAATTGGTATGTATTACTACTTTGTTACAAATCAGAAATTAGATTCTTTACCTAATTACGTGGATAGCGAAAGTTTCACTGCTCAAGATGTAGAGGCATTAACAAGTCAAATAAAAGAAAGACATGACAGCTTAGGACCTATTGAAAGTTTTAAAATGGCTGACTGGAAATTAACAGAGCACAACAAAAAGGAGAAAACAAAAGATTTCATTTTTGATTATACTGTAGAGTATAAGACAAAAACAGTAAAAGAAAGAATCCATCTTGATAGAAAAGGTAAGGATTTGAAAATATCTAAAATTGAGTTTGATGTAGAGTAATATCTACGGTAATTCAATAGTAAAAAAAACACCTCACAATTTTAATTGTGAGGTGTTTTTTTATTGTATAAAATCTACTATTATCTTTTGCATTTCATCGATACTAACTACTTTTAAATCGGGATGATTTCTCAGCCAATTCTGATGATCTTCTTTAAGATCTGAAGTGAAATCCTTGAAAGAGTTATCTTCGAGTAATAGAGCAATGTCTTTTTGACTTTCAAATTTAGAGTCTAAGAATTTAGCCAGTTTAACTTTACTGAAAAGTTTGATTTTGCGCATTTGTTTCTGGAAATATTCCAAGTACTCAGTATTGCCGATAGCTTCTAAGCCAGCTTCTATAATTTCAATTAATTCTAATTCCCATTTGCTTTCGTGAATAAACTTAGCAAGACCTTGGTCTTTCAATATAGTGTGAAAATAGTCCACACAATAGCTTGTAAACCCGTCAGGATGGAGTTCGTCATCATTGACTTCAGATGCTCGTAAATAATTGATAACAGAAATGTTAGAGTTGATTAAATCATTGTTCTCAAAGGAATTTTCTGATATAAGTATGTATTCAAATTCTCTCATGATATGGTCGGTATTTAACAATAAAAGGCTATTCTTTGTGTGAATAGCCTTATGTATATAATTACGCTTTTTGTTCTTTGTTGAAGTAAACTAAGTAGTAGTACATTTGTTTTTCTTCATCCCATCCTTTTTCGACAAACTTATCTGCACTCTCAGGATTGATAAAGTCAAGCTTGATTTGAATATTCGTATCAAGATTAATGATGTTCTTGATTTTCTTGCGAGCATCAGTCACTGCATTATTTGCGATTGGGAAGTTGCTGATGTCTTCAATACTGTATTTTTCTCCTTTATCTACTTTGTAGTTTTTAAACTCTGCAGCTAAGTCAGGATTCTCAATTACCTCATTGATGAAGTTTGATTCTTCAAACTCGTCGTTCTTTGCAAAGTAGTTCACTGAACGGTTCATGAACATTACTTCTTCTTTTTTATCTTCTGCTGGAAGTACAACTTCTTTAGCGAAATCTTGACAGAACTTCAAGTATTTTTTAGTCATGAATGCTTCGTCTTGGAAGATATCTACAGATAAGAAATGCTCTAACCAATAACGTGCATCATATTTGTTGCTGTCAATAGTCAAGATTTTGTATCCTTCTTCTTTTTTGTAATTGAAGATAATACATCCTTTGTCTAATTTATTTAAGTTAATCCCCTGTTGTAGGATCATTTCTAAATTAGAACCATTTTCTTGGAATTGTAAGAAGTCAGCTTTAATCTCACTTTTAAATATCCCTATTGCATCAACTACATTGTTGTCTATAGATACATTGGTCAAGTAAGTAACATAAACTTCCCCATTTTTAATATGTGGGTGATTTGATTGCTCAAATAAGTGTTTTGTTATTTTCTGAGAAACTTCATGAGATTTAGCACTTGATGGAGCATTGAATAATTCACTTGCATAGTTATACATCTCATTAAATTCCAAATCAACATCATGCGCAAATTGATAATAACTCTCCTCTTTTTCTCTAAAAGGTTTGAAGAAATACTCTTTTAACAAAGGAGCTATTTCATCATTAAGTTTATATGGTTCTTCTGATAAAAAGAAGGCTTCACTTCTACTTTTATTTCCAACTCTATGGATAGAAAGTGTTTCTATGTGAGCATTAAATAAGTTAATCATGGCAAATAATAATATAAAAAGGTTATAAATCCCTTATATAAGGTTTAGTTAAATCAAAAGCGGATTAGTTCCAGTTGTCTTCGTACCCGAAGTCCTCAAAGTTGTCATCTCCGTCGAACATATCGAAATCTTCTTCATCAAAGTCATCGTCAAATTCTCCAAAGATATCATCATTCGAAACAGGATTTGCAGTAAATGATTGAGTCGGCATAGAATCAGGTAGTATACCATGAGAGAACAATAATTCAGGGTATGCATTTCCAGGTTCTTCTTCTTCAATCGCTCCTAACTCTACAAAGAAGGTAAACATATTCAAGAAATCATATACATAGATGATTTTTGTTTGATTCTCACTCAATACGCTATTGATTGGAGTAGAACTCATTGTTTTTGCTGAGTGATCTTCTCCTATATCAAATAATGAAATCTCCTCTTCAAGTTGAGTCCATTGATCATCACAGGCGTAAAATGAAGCTGCCTCCATTCCGTCAAAACCAAATGCATTTACAATAGCATTGTGTAAATCTTCCAGAGAGTCGTCTTCTAAAATAGCTATATCTCTAAAAATATCTTCTTCTGTATCAAGGATTACTCTAAATTTATATACCATAATTGTAATGTGAATTAGATGGCAAATTTAAACTTATTATTCATTTTTTTAGAATAAAAGAGTCCCTTTTTCGCTTTGTTTTTTTATGTAATACTCAGGGGTTTGACTTTCAGATTTTTATAAAAATGAGGGGCAATTTACAACTCATCCTTTAAATTCCACAACTCAGTAGTTATGTTTTGAGTATCTCTATACTTTAAAGGACATTTGTTCTAACAAAAAAATAAATGATTATGAATGTTATAATCTCGTTTACGCTATTTTTGATAAATACTATTTGTAGTTTAATAGGAATGTCAATTGATGATGTTAATATACAAGAACAAGTAATTCCCAAAAAGGAAAAGATTGAATGGATTGTTTATCAAGGAGAAAATAGAAAAGATGGAAGTAGAGAATACAAATAAGAAGGAGTACAGGGGAAAAGAGTCAGCTAAGCTATTTAAGCTATTTCTGTTAACGCTTTTGACCTATGTACTGTTTAAGAAAGTCTTAAAACTATATGGTTTAGATTTTCCAACGTTCATTGGCTATTTGGTGTTCTTTGGTGGCTCTTTTATGCTTGTACACTCATTTTTGGTCAAAAAGTTTTACACAGACATAGAGCAACTTCTTAGAGCGGATGAGAAGAATGTGAACAAACTTACTTTGTACTGTGGAATTACGCTCTTTGCTGTATTCTTTATGCTGAGTTTTATTATCAAGCTATTTCACCTCCTTTTTATATTAGAAGACCAGCGTATTCAGATAATATTGTTCAATGAGCACTTTAGGGCAATATGTAGTTTTAGTTTTTTATTGACTATTGTTTATACTATTTACATTTATACGCGCTTAAATGCTTTAGCGAAGAATCAGCAAATCGTTGAACAAAAAGTGATTACAGGGAATGTGTCTGCTCAGTTTGAAAGTCTAAAGAATCAGTTAGATCCACATTTCCTTTTTAATAGTTTGAATGTTTTAGGTGCCTTAATAGAAGAAGATCAGGACAAAGCTATTCTCTTTAATCAATCCCTATCGAGAACTTACCGTTATATACTGGATCAAAAGAACAAAGAACTCGTGCCTTTAGAGGAAGAATTGGCCTTTGCAAGAACCTATATTGAGCTGTTGCAAATGCGCTTTGAGGATAGCCTTACTTTTGACTTTCCCGAAAGCGTTAAGCAAGAAGGGGGAAAGGTGGTGCCTCTGTCTTTGCAGTTATTGTTAGAAAACGTGATAAAACACAATAAGGCTACTTCTGCAAAACCTATTCACATTACAATTGTTGAACAAGCTGATGGCTATTTAAAAATTCAGAATAATCTTAGTAAGAAAGAGTTGAGAGAGGGAAGAAAGGGAATCGGATTAGAGAATATTGCAAGTCGTTATGCTTTACTTACAGCAAAACCAATAAAAGTAGAGGAGTCTTCTGATTTCTTTACAGTACAAATACCTATACTAACCAAAAAAATTGAACATATGAGAATTATTGATGTACAAGAAGATGAACAAGATCTACTAATTGAAGCAAAGAAAAAAGTAGCAGAGTACAAGCGTTTTTATTCGCATTTAACTACTTACCTTTTAGTAAATACTTTCCTGATAATGATGAATATCCTTACTGATGCAACCTTTATGTGGAGTTTGATTCCGTTGTTTGCATGGGGGATTGGTTTGGGATCACATGCCATGAAAGTATATAATTACAGTTTTTTTTTAGGTAAAGATTGGGAGGATAAAAAGATGAGAGAATATGTTGAAGATCGAAAAAATGATAAATCAAATTGGCAGTAGTTATGAAAAAGGAACTGTCAACTAAGGTTAGTGAAAAGTATAAAGCTTATCGTTTTAGTTATACTAATAGGACTGTATATCTCGTATTGCAATTTGTACTTTTTGCAATTGTCCTCTTGTTTACAAAATACCTTGAACATTTGGAAATAGAAGATGTTAGGATTGTGTTTTTAAACAATGACGAAAAGCTGCAAATTGTCTTTTTTGCTATTTGGTTTGCGGTAATTACAATTAAACTAATCTTGCATTTTGCTGATTATATCCCCCTTTTAGATCGCTGGATAAATAGAGTAGAGAGAAGGGAAATGGATAGAATAAAGAATACATACGAATATCAAGTTAATCGATATGACAGGAATTAATATAGTGATTATAGAAGATGAAAAGCCCGCTGCAAGGTCGTTAGAGCGCAAGTTAGAGAAGTTAGGTTATTTTCCAAATGCGAAATTGACTAATGTAGAAGAGGCTATAGAATGGTTTGGTTCTAACAAAGAACCAGACCTCATCTTTTTAGATATACAGCTGTCAGATGGTTTGTCATTTGAGATTTTTGAACAAGTCAAAGTGAATAGTGCTATTATTTTTACTACAGCTTATGATGAATATGCTTTGAGAGCTTTTAAGTTGAATAGTATTGATTATTTGCTAAAACCTATCCAAGCAGATGAATTAGAGCAAGCCATTCAAAAGTTCAAAAATAATAAACAAGCGATTTTTGGATTTAATGAACAACTCTCCATGTTCACCCAGTTTCTCTCCAATAATGTGATCGAGTACAAGGAGCGCTTTGTTGTGAAGATAGGTATGCAGATTAAAATTATCAGTACTACTGATATTATGTGTTTTTTTAGCGAAAATAAAGCGACTTATATCAAGACCAATGAGGGAAGAAACTATTTAACAGATTATTCTTTAGAGGAGATTGAGAAGCACTTATCTCCAAATGATTTCTTCCGCATTAATCGAAAGTTCATTATATCATTAGTGTCAATTCACGAAATCCATGCTTTTTCCAATTCCAGATTAAAGGTAAATTTAAAGAATTTTGATGATGATGATTTAATCGTAAGCCGCGAAAAAGTTAATGATTTTAAAAAATGGATAGAAAAGTAGTATAATCTCTAAAAACTTCTTTAATTTAGGATTAAATTTTAAATAAGAAAAATAATGAAAAGAATTAGCGTATTGCTAGCATCTGCTTTAATATTCGTAGCTTGTAATAAAGCAGGTAATATTTCAGTAGAAGTTGCGAATATTCCTGACGGCTCAAATGTAGAGTTACAAACTATTGAAATAGGAGCAGTAGCGCCAACAACAATCTCTAAAGCTGAGGTAAAAGAAGGAAAAGTTGTATTTGAGAATACTTTTAATGACTTAGACGAAGCTTACATTGTATTTGGAAGTGAAGAAGAACCATTAGGAGCAGTTCCATTTGTTGGAGAAAAAGGGGATATTAAAATTTTCTATGACAAAGAGGAGTTAACGAAGATAAAAGTAGAAGGTACGGAAGCAAATAATAAGTTGCAAGAGTTACAATCTAATATGATTCCAAAGATAGATGAGCTTAAAGCTTTCTTGAATGACAACGGTCTTGCTTTGATGATGCCAGTTGATGAAAATGATCAAGAAGCTGTAAAAAATCGCGCAGCTGTTGAGCAAAAGTATGAAGCAATGGTTCAGGAGTTAGAAAACTATCCTGCTAACTTTAAAGAGAAAAATAAAAATACTGCCATTGCATTATTGATTTTATCTAAAGAAGTTCCTACTAAAGGAAAAACAGCTAAAGAATACCAAGAGGAGTTTGACGCTTTTTCTATTGACTTAAAAAGTACATTATTAGGAAAGAAAACACAAGCTGCTATTAAAACTTTGACTGAGAGCAAAACAGCTGTACCTGTAATAGGAGAGAAGATAGGTGATTTTAAAGGAACTACACCTGCAGGTGAAGAGTTGTCTTTATATGACTATATGCAAGGAAAGAAACTTATCTTGATTGATGTTTGGGCTGCTTGGTGTGGACCTTGCCGCAAAGAAAATCCTAATCTTGTAAAAGCTTATAAATTATATCACGATAAAGGATTTGATATTATCGGTTATTCATTAGATAGAACAAAAGAAGAGTGGGAAGAGGCAATTGCAAAAGATGGCCTAACTTGGACGCAAGTATCTAATATTGCTTATTGGAATGATCCAATCGTTTCTGCTTACGGGATTCAAGGTATTCCAGCAAGTTACTTAATCGACGGTAATGGTGTCGTGATTGCAACTAACTTGAGAGGTGCTGCTCTTGAGCAAAAAGTAAAAGAGGTATTAGGACTATAATATACCGCACGATAATAATAACAAAAAGGTTCCTGTAGTAATACTATGGGAACCTTTTTGTTTTACAAGTGATTATAGGACAAAAAGAAACTGCTTAGTATTTACTAAGCAGTTTCTTTTTTGTAATATGATATTAAAAGTTTGGTCTTAAATTATACTTTTTATAGAAGTTGTCAATTACTTCAATTACTTCATCCGCACTGTCAACTAATTGAATTAAGTCCATATCTTCCGCACAAATGTTATTGTGCTTAGTTAATAAGGTTTGTTTTATCCAATCAATCAATCCTCCCCAGAACTCAGTTCCAACAAGAACGATAGGGAATTTAGCAATCTTCTTCGTTTGAATTAACGTTACAGCTTCAAACAACTCATCAAGTGTACCAAAACCACCAGGCATTACTACAAAACCTTGAGAGTACTTAACAAACATTACTTTGCGTACAAAGAAATAGTCAAATTGTAAGTTTTTATCGTGGTCAATATATGGGTTGAAGTGTTGCTCAAATGGCAATTCGATGTTTAGTCCAACAGAAACACCTTGTCCTAAATGTGCTCCTTTGTTACCTGCTTCCATAATACCAGGACCACCTCCTGTGATTACGCCATAACCAGCTTTACTAATTTTGAATGCAATTTCCTCAGCTAATTTATAGTAAGGATCATCTTTCTTAGTACGCGCTGAACCAAAAATAGATACACTTGGACCGATACGTCCCATGTTCTCGTACCCATTTACAAATTCAGACATAATTTTAAAGATTCCCCAAGAATCATTTGTCTTTATTTCATTCCAAGATCTTTGTTTGAACTTGTCTTGAATTTTAGCCTCTTCACTTTCAAAAATTTCTTTCATATCATCTAATCTTTAAAGCTCATTCTTCAAAAAATGAGCGGTATAACTTTTTTTATTCTTTATAATTTCCTCTGGTGTTCCCGTTGCAACTATCTGACCTCCCTGACTACCTCCTTCATATCCTACATCAATGATATAGTCTGCAAGCTTGATTACATCCAAGTTGTGTTCAATAATTAATATCGTATTTCCTTTCTCTACTAATTTCGTAATAACTTCCATCAGTACGCGTATATCCTCGAAGTGAAGTCCAGTTGTTGGTTCATCAAGGATATAGAAGGTATTACCTGTATCTTTCTTAGAAAGTTCTGTGGCAAGCTTAATGCGCTGTGCTTCACCACCAGATAAAGTAGTACTTTGTTGTCCTAAAGTTAGGTATCCTAAGCCAACTTCATCAATTGTTTTCAATTTACGATATATTTTTGGAATATTCTCAAAAAACTCTACCGCTTCTTGAACAGTCATATTTAAAATATCCGAAATTGACCTTCCTTTGTATCTTATCTCAAGGGTTTCTCTATTAAAACGCTTGCCTTGACACGTCTCACATTCTACATATACATCCGGTAAAAAGCCCATCTCGATTGTGCGTACTCCTGATCCTTCACAAGTATCACAGCGACCACCTTTTACATTAAAACTAAACCTACCAGGCTTATATCCTCGTATTGCCGCTTCAGGGGTTTGAGCAAATAAGTTGCGTATATCAGAGAACACATCCGTATAAGTAGCAGGGTTTGAACGAGGAGTTCTTCCAATAGGACTCTGATCTATACAGATCACTTTGTCCAAGTGCTCAAGCCCCTTAATCTTTTTATAAGGTTGTGGTTTGGCAACTGCATTGTAAAAATGAGTATTCAAAATAGGATAAAGCGTACCATTGATTAATGTCGACTTTCCTGAACCAGAAACTCCAGTCACACAAGTAAGCGTTCCCAATGGAATATCTACTGTGACATTCTTCAAATTGTTACCCGTAGCTCCTTCTAATCTCAAGGTTTTTCCATTTCCTTTTCGCCTTTGTTTAGGAACCTCTATCTTCATTTGACCATTGAGATACTTAGCCGTTAGCGTTTGTTCTTGTAGCAATTCTTGTGGCGTTCCAGTACTGATTATCTTACCTCCATTCTTTCCGGCTCTCGGACCAATGTCGATAACGTAATCAGCTCGTTCGATCATATCTTTATCGTGCTCAACGACAAGTACAGAATTTCCAAGATCACGCAGTGATTCCAAAGACTTTATCAATCGCTCATTATCTCGTTGGTGCAGTCCTATACTCGGCTCGTCTAAGATATACAATACACCTACCAGTTGAGAGCCTATTTGTGTGGCTAATCGGATGCGCTGTGCTTCTCCACCTGATAGTGTACGCGAACTTCTGTTTAAAGATAAATAGGTTAATCCTACATCTTCTAAAAATGACAGACGAGTATTGATTTCCTTTAATATCTCAGTAGCAATACTTGCTTGCTTGTTTGTCAATTGTGGAGGAAGATTTTGAAACCATTTGATCAATGTTTCCACATCCATTTGGATTAACTCTCCAATGTTCTTTTCTCCGATTTTAAAGTACAATGCTTCTTTGCGCAGGCGACTACCACCACATTCTGGACAATCTATTTCGTCCATGAAGTCTTTTGCCCAACGTTTGATTGTCGAACTTTCGCTTTCTTCAAATTGATTTTTAATGAAATTGACAATTCCCTCAAAATCGATTTTGTAATTCTTAGTGATTCCTGCAACTTTTGATACTACCGAAAAGCTTTCATTGCCTCCATTGAGGATCACCTCCATGGCTTCATCAGGGATTTTTGAAATAGGATCGTTTAGCGAGAACTTGTATCGCTCAGCGATTGTTTCCAATTGTTTAAACATCCACGACTTTTTCTCCGTACCTAATGGTGCAATACCTCCAGCTTTAATAGATACTTTGTTGTCAGGTATTATCTTCTGTATATTCACTTGGTTAATAGTACCTAATCCATTACAACATTCACAAGCTCCTTTGGGAGAGTTGAAAGAGAAATTGTTCGGTTCAGGTTTCGGATAAGATATTCCCGTAGTTGGACACATCAGATGTCTACTGAAATACCTAAAATCACTTGAATCTTGTTCCAGTACCATGATGATATCATCTCCGTAATGCATGGCAACTTTGATGCTTTGGGCGATGCGTTGAAGGGTTAGTTCTTCTTTATCTACAGCTATTCGGTCAATGACAATCTCGATATCATGGGTTTTATAGCGATCAATGCGCATTCCAGATTCAATATCTCTAATTTCACCGTCTATGCGAACTTTAAGAAACCCCTGTTTTGCAATTTGCTCAAATAATTCTCTGTAGTGTCCTTTTCTTGCGCGAACAACAGGAGCTAAGATATTAATGCGTTTGCCGTCAAAGTCTTTTGCAATTAGTTCTTGGATTTGCTCATCGGAGTAGCTAACCATTTTCTCGCCCGTGTTATAACTATACGCTTCACCAGCGCGTGCATATAAAAGACGCAAGAAATCGTAAATTTCTGTAATGGTTCCTACTGTTGAACGTGGACTCTTGTTGGTAGTCTTTTGTTCAATAGCTATTACAGGAGATAAACCATCAATTTTATCGACATCTGGTCGCTCTAATCCACCCAAAAACTGTCTGGCATAGGAAGCAAATGTCTCTATATAGCGACGTTGTCCTTCGGCGTAGATCGTATCGAAAGCAAGTGAGGATTTTCCCGATCCAGATAATCCTGTTATTACAACAAGTTTTTCACGAGGTATTACGACATCTATATTCTTTAGATTGTGTACTCTCGCTCCTAAAACTTCAATATTATCGTCTGAATTAATCATAATTTTTTGCAAAGGAACAAAGATACATAATTATACAATTTTAAAGAAGTTTTATGACCTTTATGAGCATGGGATTAATACACTTTTAACGCTGAAAAAGAGACAGCGTGATTCATGTGCCTTTATTTTAGTTTAGAAGTAGAAATATACCCTAACTAAAAAGAAAAAATCCTTCTAATTTTTAAATTAAAAGGATTTTATATTGAAATACAATATTTTAAATATAGCCTACTCTGTTACTTCGGCTTTCTTAAATTTCATTACTACGATATCTCCAGAGATGAATAAAAGTTCATCACCTACAATATCATATTTTGTTACTGAAGTTAAACCTTGCATAAATACAGTGTCAGCAACACCTTCACAGAACATTTTTGTAGCTGCTAATTTATCTCCGATAGCAATACCGTTGTTCTCTTTGCTTTCATATTCACCCATGATGTTATTACAACCGTCATTACCGTTCAATTGATTCTCTCCTGAGAAAGTTAAACTTGGTTTTTTGTTAGGGAATAATTGGTCAACAGTTTTACCTTCTGCTGCAGGTGTGGTAACAGCTAATAGTTCCCAACTTCCTGTCAATTTACTTTCTGTTTTCTCCACTTGAACTTCTGTTTGTGTCGTTTCTTGATTCGTTTCAGGTGTCTCTGTTGTAGCTTGTTTGTCTTTACAGCTTACTACTGCAAAACTTAAAATTGAAGCTAAGATAAATACGGTTTTTTTCATTTTCATCTTTTTAATTAGTGATATAGCAAAAATAAGAAAAAATGAATGGTATTACAGTATCAAATTCATACTATGTGAGTATTGCAATGAAAATTACAGGAAATAATGTGTTGTACTTCTTTGTTAATTACCCTTTTAACGACTAATGCAAAAATAGTACAAATAGACGTAAAGAAACATAAATGATCAGTCCACTTTTTGAGTGATATAGTCGTTAGGCCTTTTAAATATCAGCTTTATGGCTCAAGCCATTTAAAGCCGATGGGTACTTTGTTCGGATATTGGTGCGATAAAGTACGCTATTTACTGGGATTAAGGGCACTTTTGCGAATGAACCTCCCACCATCTCCGAACAAACCCCTAACCAAGTAGGATACGGCAAATACCTCTCTGTAATTTATTTGTGTTTGGAAGTAAATTAGAATTGGAAAACTTATGAAACGTATTGCGAATATTGTAAAAAATAACCTCCTTTTCATCAAAGGAGGTTATAGATAGTGATACTTGTGTGTTTTAGTTAAATGATTCTTGTTCAGTTTATTGCGTCTGTCGCTACTGTTTGTTTAAGAATAGGCTTACACATTTCTATAGATAGACCTGTTTATTTGCTGAATGTTATTCGCTTTGAAAAGTACATCAGTATTGCTAAAATTGCAAAAAGTCCAATACTTCCGACAATTAACGCTGCTTCTTTCAACTGAAGTAAGAAGAATAAGAAAGTGTATAATAGCGATAGCAGTCCCATGATAGTCAGTGCAATTCTCTTGTTCTTGCTCAAGCCATAGAGGAATGAGGTAATCAATGTAATTGTCGCAGTGGCTGAAATTAAGTAAGCATAACTGAAACCAACGTACTCAGCAAAAGACAATAATAGGACAAAGTTGATACACAAAGCCAACCCTACTAAAGCGTAGTGCAAAATATTTATTTGAAGATTCTTTAAGTTCTCCATAAAGAAAAATGTTGCAAAAGTTAACCCGATGAATAATAAGGCATATTTAGTTGCCCTGTTTACTTTGCTGTAAAAATCATTCATCTGTAAGAATTTTAATCCAAATTCAAAAGTTTCTAAACTTTCCAGGTTGTTGATGTTTGCCTCAAAGGGAAATGATTGAAAGATAGTCCACGTTGGATTGCTTAACGTCATTTTTTCTGATTCGCTATCAGGTAGGTAGCTTCCAATGTATTTGATATCCTGATAAGTCGTATTCAGTTTTACTTTGTTTTCTTTGGCAGTGGCAAGAAACTTTAATTCTGTTGACCCTTTTAGGTGTAGAGGAAAACTGATTTTGCTAAGATCAATAGTAGATTCCTTGATGTCAAAACTCAAGAGATTTAAGCTTGACTTAGTGCTAATTTCGTTGTCCTGCTCAAAAAAATTGGAAGGATTGCCGTTGATATTGATTTGTTCTGTAAATCCTCTGCTATCAGATATAGCAAAGACAATCTTTGCTGTAGTAAATTGATCTTTGCTGTCGAGTTTTAACTTTTCTGCGATTTTATCGAGAGAGATAAAAGAGGCATCGACATTCAAATTTGTGTTGTAAAGCGTGACTTCATATAGGCTTCGCTTTTTAATTTGAGTTTCTACTTTTCCCGTTATATTTTGAGATTGTGGAGAAGTTAGTGATGGCACCGTTCTTTCAACTATGGTATTGTCTTTTTGAACATAGGTTTTTTTGTATTCTACATAAATGAAAGGGCCGTAGATTGTTTGTTCGTTACCCCACTTGGAAGTTACTTCATTTTTAACTTCTCTTTGAAACGATTCTCTTTCTGATACTATACCTGTGATAAAAGGGATAGCGATAAGTAATAGTAGGGATAGTACAGTAATGATGATTCCCTTGATCATTGGTTTTTGATTTTCTTTTTCCATATTTTAAATATTAAAAGTACTTTGATTTTCAAAGTAAAAAATTAAAAAAAATTATTTCAACTCTTTGATTAAATTTTCGAGATAGGTTAAGTGTTGTTTAAAGGCCATTTTTCCTTCTTCTGTAGCAGAATAGGTAGTGTTAGTTTTTCGTCCAATAAATCCCTTTGTTACAGTAATATACTGGCTTTCTTCTAAGTTTTTTAGATGAGAAGCCAGGTTGCCATCAGTCAGGCTTAAATATTCTTTTAGATCGTTAAACGAAAGTGATTCATTGACCATTAATCCGCTCATAATACCTACGCGGATTCTGTTGTCAAAGACTTTGTTCAATTTATCTAAATCAAATTTCATAACTGTTAGTTTTGTTTGTCGTATTTATTCCAAAGGATTATGCCATAAAGAAGGTGGATCAGCCCGAAACCAATAGCCCAACAAAGTAAGGTATAATCTATAAAATAGAAGGATACAAGTCCTAATAAAAGTTGCAATAGTGCTATTATTTTCACTTCTTTTACTGTGTCCTCCTGTACAGTATACAGAGCAAGTCCATAAAAAATTAGGGTAGTTGGTAAAGCAAAAGACAAAAGGTTGTACTTATACCACAATAGACAAAGAATACCACCAACAACAAGTGGTAGAGAAAAGCGAATTAGCAATCTCTTGGTTAAGCTATTGATAAATTGTTTTCCTTGTTTTTGCGTTTTCACAATGGTAAAATAGAAACCTCCAGTAACAGCCACTATAAAGGTGATCAATGCTAATGACAATAAGTTAAATGCATTGTACGTAGTTTGATAAGGATCGTTAAGCGTGAGGTCCTGATAGCTGTACAGTGAATTTGTTTGCCAGATATACAAGATACCGCTGGCAATTAATCCACAGAGTCCTACCCAAATTCCACTCCATCCACTAAGACTTAAAAACTTAGTAGAACGCTCCATCATTGTCTTGATTTGCGCTAAATCTTCAATAGCTTTATTACTCATAATAAAAGTACTTTGAATTACAAAGTTAATTAAAAATTGATAAGTTGGTTGCTTTTTTTTTTATTTTTTTCAAACGCCAAATTTGAGATAGACATCTGAGTGAATAGTAGCGATACAAAATCGATCTGAATTAGTAAGACATGCAAACATCTGGGTGGTTTAAGGGTGAATGAAGAAGATATTAAGTAGAGTTGCTTAGTTGTATTGGACTAAGAAAGATTTTGGATTGATAAAAAATGTGGGAGTCATATAAGTGAGCGGACTTGCTATCTTTTTTAGAAATGATACCTCTTATTGTTGTAATATTGTGCTTTATTTATTTTATTGAGAATATGAAGGCAGCAGTATTGTATAAGTCTGGTTCAGTACCTGTATATGGTGAAATAGAAGCTCCAGTTAGCAATGGTTTAAATCAACAATTGTTGCATGTTAAAGCAGCGGCAATTAAGAATTTGGACAAGGCGAGAGTGAGTGGAAAGCACTATGCGAGTTATAAGGATTTTCCTTGTGTTGTAGGGGTAGATGGCGTCGGGCTATTGGAAGATGGCAGACGTGTTTACGCACAAGGTATGACGGGGATGCTGGCTGAGTATGCATTGATTTCCCAACAGATTACACCTATCCCTCATAACTTAGATTATGTGACAGCCGCAGCCTTACCCAATGCTGTATTGGGTTCTGCCATGCCCTTATTGATAAGAGGGAAGCTGGAGAAAAGACAAAATATACTTTTTAATGGGGCTACGGGTGTTACAGGTCAGGTAGCCGTGCAAATTGCAAAATACTATGGAGCAAATGAGATTATCGTGACGGGGCGTAATGAGCGTATTCTTAATGAGTTAAGAACATTCGGCGCTACGCATACGATTAATCTAAAAGAAGGAGAAGAAGCGGTGAAAGGTAAATTAAAAGCGATTCACGATCAGTATCCTATCGATATCGTAATTGACTATCTGTGGGGACAGCCTATAACTTGGATTTTAGATACTTTAAAGGGCGGAAGTATACATCACCTATCGCATACTACAAAAATTGTAACAGCGGGTGATATGGCAGGTAAAGAGATTGCGTTAACTTCTGCTATCTTGCGTAGCTCTGCTATAGAAATACTGGGCTCTGGTTTTGGAAGTTTATCAGCCGAGGAATTAATTGTCTTTAACAAAGTAATCTTACCCGAAATGTTTTTATTAGCCTCTAATGACAAATTGAAGATTCAAACTGCGGCTTACCCTTTAGAGGAAATAGCAGAGGTGTGGAATAAGGATTTGCCTTCGGGTACTCGACTTGTTATTACGATTTAGTTATTTGCTGAGAATTACAAAAATATGAAATGAGGATTACTTTTAGTGTTTACTTGTTTAAGGATGTTCTAGTGATAATATAGAATGTGGTTACGATAATAGAGATGAATTAATTACCATTGATAAATTGATTGGTAAATGGGACTTAGTGGATGTCAAATGGAATAGTGATGAAGCGTTTTTTGAAGATAGATGTAGAAAGGAATTTAATGCATTTAATTCTAATACAAAGGCTATTGCAGATATTAAGTATGGACAAGATAATCAGTGTCATAATACAAGTATTGTTTAAGAAAGGTCTTTACACTGTGATAAAGTGAGCTACCATAACCCTAAAACTAAAAAGTATCGTGAAGATAAAATCTATAAACTAACAAATAAAGAGGGAATAGTATTCACTGCTATAGAATCAGAGTTTATGTTGATATTAGATATATATGACCCTAATGGTCCTGTTTTTGTTAGTCAAGTTATTAAAACATATAGAAGAAAATAATATAGTTGAAGAACTGTCTTTTAAAGGCAGTTCTTTTTTTTTGAGGTTTTACCTTGGTCTTACTGATGTTTCCGATACATTTCAGAATAAGTACTGACGATCTATTCGCAGATGGTTTTGTAGTTTTTTTGATTAGCCAAAAAAAGCAGAATAAGACATATTAGTCAAATAAGCTCATGAGGAGAAAAAGTGTATATCATGAGCTTTCTTAATAGGTTTTGTTAGTGTTTATTTAATAAAAATAAATACTTTAATTTGTAAATGTGTAATGTTTTTGTTTATAATTTGTATATTAGTCATATAATTTAGTATAATATTAATTTTTTAATACACTATGAGAGTAGCTGTAGATTGATTTAGCTGTTGGTATTCGAATAATCCAACAGTCTGTTGTTTAACATTTAAAATAAATAATTATGGCAAAGAATGATTTGTTTAGAAAAGATTGGTTGGATATTGTCTTTGAACACCGCAATAAGGCGTATGGAGCGTATAATTTGCGCAAAAACAGTTCGCGTACCACCGTTTTGTCCTTGGTAGCAGGAATGTTCCTCTTTAGTGCCGTATTTATTGTACCTACAGTGATCTCTAACTTATTTGCGAGTAATGATGAAGGTTCGGTTGTAGTGGTTCCTGATGAGGTTATTAGGCCTAAAGCAGTAGAAGTGGAAACCTTTATACCTAAGGAAGAGCCAATCGTAGAACTCCCTGCCAAAAAGGTAGAAACAGTATTAAGCAAGATTAAAGAAGTAGAGTTTCGCGAGTTGGAGGCAGCAGATGCGAATGAGGTTACTAAAGTAGCCCCTAAAGTGGATGATTTTATTGATGCTAACCCAGGAGCACATAATTTAGATGCTAATCCAGATGGGGTAATTGCTATTGATGAAGCCAGAACAGATAATCCAGATGAAGTGGTGGATTCCAATGACGCTACAAAAGGAGTAGGGCTGGAAGATACGACAGTATATATAGGAGTATCTACTAAGGCAGAACCTTATGAGACATTGGCTAAATTTAACAGCCGATTTGTGGACTCATTTAGGACACCAGAAATAGATGCTGGTGTGAAGGAAGTAAAAGTTATCCTGTCTTTTATAGTAGAGAAAGACGGTAGTCTAACAGATATCAAAGTGATGAGAGATCCTGGATACGGAGTAGGACAAGAGGCTATCAGAGTCTTAAAGAGAATGCCAAAATGGAAACCTGCCATGAATAAAGGAAAGGCAGTTCGTTCTCAGTTCACACTACCTGTTACGATTAGAGTTCAGTAAATTGTTTAGACTTTTCTATATGAAGCAGTATTCAGAAATGATGCTGCTTTTTATGTTTAAGATGTTCATCTATCTTGTGATAAGACGTTTTTAAAAACCTAACCCAAGCTTTATTTTTGAACTTACACACTTTAAGAGACAGTGCCCAAAGCAATTCTACTTCATATCTCTTTCATTTCTTCTACAACTATACTACAGTATGCTTTTTTCTTAGATTCAGAGCTATTTTGTATAATTACTTTTCGTTTTTATGTCTATCGCTTAATCTGTGTTAAAGAGGGATATGGCAATCATATGTGTACACACAGCGTCTTTAGATTTAATGAAGCATTGCAGATAGTTTGGGTTTTAGTGCTTAGTTATAGTAAATATTGTTTTAGGGGTGAATTATATTGCATTAATCTTTGTGTGTTCGAGATTGAAAAAAGAAAAGTTGTAAATGGTAAAGAAGAAGAAAACCCTGCCCAAGGACTTTCAAGAATTAGTTGACACAACAGTACTTTGAAAGAGTATTAAGTCATTGTGTTTTCATAGCGATGTATTGATTCTGTTTCTAATTAATTAGTTTTAATGTGGAATCTTTGAATTTTAATAGAGTTGTATTTAAAAACTTTTTACTTTTGTTTGCTTAACGCAACAACACAATGAAAAACTTTTTGGAGAACTACTTTCAGTTAAGTAGTAACGGTACCACTATAAAACGTGAGTTTGTAGCTGGGATAATTACTTTTTTAACCATGTCTTATATCTTGGTTGTGAATCCGAATATTCTTGCGGATGCCGGGATGGATAAGAGTGCTTTGTTTACCACAACTGCTTTAGCTACTATTTTTGCAACACTGTTAATGGGCTTGTATGCCAAATTGCCTATTGCTCAAGCTCCAGGAATGGGATTGAATAGTTTCTTTACTTATTCTGTTGTTTTGACTTTAGGGTATTCATGGCAGTTTGCTTTGACAGCAGTATTTATTGAAGGGATCATTTTTCTACTTTTAACCTTCTTTAATGTTAGGGAATTAATCGTAAAGAGTATTCCAAAAGTACTCAAAGAAGCTATCCCTGCTGGAATAGGTTTGTTCATAACGCTTATAGGTCTAAAGAGTGCAGGTGTGGTAGTAGGAGATCCCAATACTTTGGTTCGCTTAGGTGATTTTAGTCAACATACCGTATGGATAACGCTTGTAGGGTTGGTCGTTACTGGTATTTTATTGATTAGAAATGTAAATGGAGCCATTCTCTTTGGTATCCTTGCGGCGACAGTCTTTGGAGTTATTTTAGGTGATGTATCTTTGCCGAGTAGAGTGGTAGATTTACCTCCTTCAATTGAGCCTATCTTTGGAGAAGCTATCAAACCTATGTTTACGGCAGAAGGTTGGAACCAGATCTTGTCTATAGATATGGTTGTAGTTGTTTTTACTTTCTTGTTTGTTAATTTGTTTGATACAGTAGGTACCTTAATTGGTGTGATTTCTAAAACGAATATAGCGGACAAGGATGGGAATTTTCCTCAAATGAAAAAGGCTTTATTTACGGATGCAATGGGGACTACTTTTGGAGCGATATTAGGGACAAGTTCTGTGACTTCGTATGTAGAGAGTGCCTCTGGTGTGGCATCGGGAGGTAGAACTGGACTAACTGCAGTAAGTGTAGCTGTTATGTTTGCCTTAGCTTTATTCTTGGGACCGATATTCTTGATGATTCCTGCAGCTGCTACAGCTCCAGCATTGATAATCGTAGGGCTATTTATGATTAGTTCTGTATCGAATATCAATTTTAATAATCTATCAGATGGCTTACCTGCATTTTTAACGATAGTTTTTATGCCATTCACTTATAGTATTGCAGAGGGAATTGTATTTGGTATTTTGAGTTTTACAGTTTTAAAATTAGGTGCTAATCAGCATAAGGATATTACCCCGACGGTATATGTACTTTCTATATTGTTCTTGATAAAGATTGTATTAGACGTGGTGTCTATCGGATAATACAATAAATTGAAAAAGGGAATTTGGTTTCGAGAAAACTTATTACCTTGTTTGAAATTATAAAACAAGTAGCATATGAAGACTCGAATTGCAATTTTAGGCATAGGAGGTGTTGGGGGTTTTTATGGTGGTCTATTAGCAAGTTATTATAAAAATGACCCCAGTATTGAAATAATTTTTGTTGCAAGAGGTGATAATTACCAAGTGATAAGTACCAGTGGGATTGAAGTTTATACTGATAAGGAGAAATGGGTAGGAAAACCTAATTTAGTTGTTGATCACATCAAGAAAGCTGGTAAGTTAGACTACATTATCTTAGCGACAAAAGGATATGATTTGGAACCAGTCATTAGCGATCTTAAAGAGGTCGTAGATGATAGTACCGTTATATTGCCCCTTTTAAATGGAGTAGAAGCTTTCGAATTGTTAGCCTCTGCATTCAAAGAAGGACAGGTCTGGAAGGGGTGCACTTATATTGTAACTCGATTGAAAGAACCAGGTGTAGTGGATAATCCCAGTGGAAGACAACGTATACTCTTTGGTTTAGACAAAGAGCTTACCCCGCAAATGAGCTTTTTTGAAAAGATATTGACTGACGCGGGAATTAATGCCTTAGCGACATGTGATATTAGTAGGGAAGTGTGGGAGAAGTATATTTTGGTTTCTTCTTCTGCGACTGCGACAACGTATTATAACTCTTGTTTTGGCGGCGTAATGGAGCATCACGCAGATGTTATGCACCAGCTCTTGATCGAGATATCGTCATTGGCGAGAGCTAAGGGAATTACTTTGTCAGCTGATATTGTAGATGTAGTGGAAGGTAGGTTAAAGGCTATACCTTATGAATCGACAACATCTATGCACAGTGATTTTCTTAGTGGTAAGCTTTCTAATGAATTGGGGATTATGACAGGTTATATTGTCAAAGAGGCAGTAAAATATGGTGTTGAGGTACCTAAGTACAAAGAGATGTTCGAAAACCTAAGTCAGAGAACAGGAGAGAAGTATTTAAAATAGATTTTATATCTAATAATATGAAATTAAAAAAGGAGTGTATTCATACAGAATACACTCCTTTTTAGTTTGTTTGAAAAAAAATATCACTTTACTTATTTGGTTTTCTGTGGAGCTATTGCTTCTGTAGGTTCACTATGTTGTTGCATCATTTTCATAAATTCTTCGCGTTGCCTTTGCATATCTTCTTGCATCGATTGCATCATCTCCATGATATCACTTGTAAAGAAACTGTCTTGTTCTCCTGCATGGCTATTGCCAAACATGGAACTTTGCATACCGAAATTACTTTGGTTGCTAAACATGGGGTTATTTGGAGTTGAAATTTCTAAGTATTTATCTCCTTTGTCGTTCTCGTGAATTGTTATCGAATAAGGACTTATCCCCATGGAGTTATACTCTGACTTTTGTTGAGAAGACCCTCTTTCGTCAATAAATTTTGTCGTAATACCGATGATCTCACCTTTGTCATTTCTCTTGATGTTCGAAAAGTTTAAGGTAGCTACTTTTTCATCGTTGACTTCTTTTTTTATCAACTCTAAATCAGTATCTTTAGTTTCCTTAGTAATTTTGTACTCATAGGTAGTGCTTTTTACCTTGAAGTCATTCTTTTTCTCTTGTGCATGGCTAAAGTCAATTCCTGCAGAGATCAATAAAAACGTTAGCATTAGAATACTACTTGTGAATTTCATGCGTTTAGTTACTTTTTTCATTGTAAATATGTTTTTATTATAAGTTGATTGTTGCTAAGTTAGTTTTTATAGTTTTAAAATAGATATAAATTATTACTATCAAATGTTAAAATGATGTGTTATGAAAGGTGAATTATTTAAAAAGACAGTTGTATTAAAGAGCTCAAATAATAGAGATATATTGTCGGATATTACCCGTCCAGCAAATGATAAAGTATTGCCTTTGGTGATATTCTGTCATGGATATAAAGGTTTTAAAGATTGGGGAGCTTGGGATTTAGCGATGGATTATATTGCAGAGAAGGGATGCTGTGTAGTGAAGTTTAATTTTTGTATGAATGGTACTACGGTTGACAAGCCTACGGAGTTTGAGGATTTAGAAGCTTTCGGACATAGCACTTATAGCCAAGAACAAAACGATTTGACTACTGTAATCGATTATTATAAAACACTTGATGGGATAGATGCGAGTAATATTTATTTGATTGGGCATAGCCGTGGAGGTGGCGCAGTCATTCTTCAAGGATATTTTAATTCTGATGTAAAGGGAGTTATTACTTGGGCAGGTGTTTCTGATTTTAGAAAGCGCTTTCCACATCACGATCGCTTTGATCAATGGAAAGAACAAGGGGTATTCTATGTAATCAACGGAAGGACAAATCAGAAGATGCCACATTACTTTACTTTTTGGGAGGATTACGAGCAAAATGAAGAACAACTTAATGTACAAGTCGCAGCTCAACATTTGAATAAGCCAACGTTGATTGTACAGGGGACTGAGGATGAGGCTGTGCCGTTAAAAGAAGCTCAATTACTTCATCAGTGGATTTCGAACTCTCTACTCAATATTGTAGATGGTGCTAATCACGTCTTTGGGGCAAAACACCCTTATGAGGATAAAGAGTTGCCATTGCATCTCAAACAAGTAGCGGAGGCAACAGCCACGTTTATATTGGACAATGAAAAGCAATAAGTTTTTTAGGTCAGATATTCCTTTGAGGTTGTGGTAATATCCTGTTTTGAATACAAGACAATTTAATTGAGAAAATAGAATAAAAAAAGCGAAACAAGAATTTGACGTTTTCTTGTTTCGCTTTTTTATGTATTTAATTTCTTTTTTAGTCTTCCGAACTTCTACCGCAGTAGTAACATTTTCTTGCTTCGAGAATTAATTTGAATTGTACTCCAAATAGTATAGAAGCCAGTACTAAGTGCGCTGTTTGTGATCCAAATGGGAAGTGAAGATAATTCATCAAAACCCCCGTAAATACTTCTAAGATTAGCAAAATCATAACCCATTTCATTTTGTCAAATCCAAGGTTGTATTTTCTATTGGTGTAGAACAAATAGATGTTTACAGCTAAAATTAAAAAGGAGAAACTACGGTGTATGTAGAACTCAATATTTGGCATATTTAACCATAAATGTTCATTGCCAATTCCCGCTTGTATCTTTTCATCTATAAACTCTCTTACTTGAGTACCTAATACAGTTTGTACTAATGTAAAGATTAAGGATACAATAAGTATGGTTTTGAAACTGCTGTGGTATTTTCTAATTTCTTCATTTCTACATCTACATGCGTGTATGATACTGATAATAATCGCTACGATAACTAACGCCATTACCATGTGAACTGTAATCTTAATTGGGTTTAGTACGGAATAAACAACAACTGCACCTAACCACGCTTGAAATACCATTAAAGCAACAACTAACCACGAGGCAAGTGTAATGGATTTTCGCTCTTTCCAATATGAAAACGAGGCAATAGCCATTGCCAAACAAGCTAATCCTGCCAAAGCACCACATAACCTATTGATGTATTCGGTCCAAGTGTGATTTGGATTAAACTCAGCATAATCGTGCTTAGTATATTTTTCCCAGTGAACCTCGTTATACTCAGATGTTGTTGTAAAATCCTCTTTTGCTTTCCATAAACTATCGTCATGAATAATCATTTGTCCTTTTTCATATTGACGATCTGGTTGCCATTGCAATACTTCAACATCAGTAGGAGGGATGTAGTATCCGAAACATTTAGGCCAGTCTGGACAACCCATTCCTGAACCTGTCATCCTTACCGCTGCACCAGCAAATATCACTAAATACACTAATATTAGTGAAGCTTTAGCAAAGGGTAAAAAATAATTTTTCATATATATTGTCTATTATTTATTGACTATTTCTAATCCCATTTTTTTAGCTTTTTCAAGCATAAAATGGTAAGCAGCTTCATATTCATTTGGTATAACACCTTCTAAAATAGCTTCTTTGATTGATTCTTTGATTGAACCAATTTCTCTGCAAGGTTTTAAACCAAATATATCCATAATTTCTTCACCTGTAATAGGAGGTTGGAAATTGCGAACATGATCTCTTTCTTCTACTTCAACAATTTTTTGTCTAACAACTTTGAAATTATTGTGGTATTTCTTGAATTTATTTGGATTCTTAGTGGTAATGTCTGCTTCACATAGCGTCATCAAATCTTCTACATTTTCCCCTGCATCAAAAACTAAACGTCGCACTGCAGAATCAGTAACTTCTTTCTGTGCTAAGACAATTGGCCTTGAGCTCATCATAACCATCTTTTGAACAAACTTCATTTTTTGATTCAATGGCATGTGTAAACGAGTGAAGATTTTCTTCACCATTTTGCCTCCTAAAAACTCGTGCCCATGAAAGGTCCAACCGTTTCTCTTTGTATATCTCTTAGTAGGAGCTTTGCCAATGTCGTGTAAAAGGGCTGCCCATCTAAGCCATAAGTCATCTGTGTTTTGACTAATGTTATCTACAACCTCTAAAGTGTGATAGAAGTTGTTTTTATGTGTGTGACCTTCAATTTCTTCTACTTGGTTTAGTGCAGTTAATTCAGGAAGAATCAAGTCTAATAACCCTGTTTTATACAATAAAAGAAATCCTTTAGAAGGAGTTGTTGTCAATAGTATTTTGTTCAACTCCTCGACGATTCTCTCTCCTGAAATAATATCTAAACGCTTGTGATTTCGAGTAATTGACTCAAAGGAATCTTCGTGAATAAAGAAATCTAACTGAGCAGCAAAACGCACTGCTCGCATCATGCGCAACGGATCGTCAGAATAGGTAATATCTGGATCTAAAGGAGTGCGTATAATTTTGTTATTCAAATCACTAACGCCGTTAAAGGGATCTAACAATTCGCCGTAGTTTGCTTTGTTTAAAGATAAAGCCAAGGCGTTAATTGTAAAATCACGTCTGTTCTGATCATCTTGTAGTGTGCCATCTTCTACTACAGGCTTTCTACTGTCAAAGTGATAAGATTCTTTTCGTGCACCAACAAATTCGATATCCATATCATCAAAGCGCAACATGGCTGTGCCATAGTTTTTAAACACTTGAACTTTGGGTTGATTAGGCAATAATTTAGAAACTTCCAAAGCAAGTTCAATACCACTGCCAACAGCAACAATATCAATGTCTTTCTTAGTGTTTCTTTGAAGTAAGAAGTCTCGAACGTAACCGCCAATCACATAACTGTCAACTTTTAGGTTTTCAGCTGCTTTTGATACGTAATCAAATATAGGATTTGTTAAGGCTTCTTTATATATTGGAGTTTTAGTATTCATAATGATAAAAGGACAATACCGTTATTTTCTAAGTATTGTCACTTGACTATTTGCTGTTAGTTTTATTACAGTTGATGGTTTAACAGGTTTGATTTCTGTTTGTCTTAGATTCACAACATAATCTACCCCGTCAATAATTTCCTTTGATATTTCCTTGAAATTTTGAGGAGAAGGCTGTCCGCTTATATTAGCAGAAGTTGAAACCAAAGGCGATTTCATTCGCTCAATTAATTTAAAACAAAAAGGCTCCGTAACAATTCGAACGCCTAAAGCGTTGTCAGAGGAAATAATCTCTTTAGCAACATATCTTGGATTGTCAAGAACAAGTGTTGTTGGCTTGTCGCTATAATCAAGGATATCCCAAGCAACTTCGGGAATTTCGTTAAAAACCCTATGTAGAAGTCTGTCTCCATTGACAAGAACAATCATGCTTTTGGATTCAGCTCTTTGTTTTAAACTGTAAATTTTCTTTACAGCTTCTGGATTATTTGCGTCACAACCTATTCCCCATACAGTATCTGTAGGGTATAAAATGATACCACCATTTTTGATTATTTCGTATGCTTTGTGCACTTCTGCCTGGATATCTTCCATTGTGTTTAAAAAAAGTTGTAGTTTGTGTGTATGTTTTTGTGGGGCAAAATTACTAAAAAATAAGAAATTGAACGTTGATTAAAGTCAGGAAACTTGGAGATATAGGAAAAAGAGTGATAATTATATTTTTTTTAAGAATTGAAGGGGAAATTTACTTTAATTTTAAGAGCACTAAGCCACATAGGTTTTAAATTTGTAAGATTATGAGCAATAATATAAGAAAGAACTTTGATAAGGAGGCTATTTTAGAAATGTATGCTAAAGTCTCTAAGAATACCCTGATGGAAACATTGGGAATAAAATACGTTGATGCAGGCCCAGAATACCTTGTAGCAACTATGCCAGTTAAACCTGAAGTGCATCAACCCATGGGATTGTTGCATGGTGGTGCCTCAGTGGCCTTGGCAGAAAGCTTAGGGAGTGGGGCTTCTCTTATGTTGATAGATCCAGAAACGCAGGAAATCAGAGGTATTGAAATCTCTGCTAATCACGTAAAAAGTAAGAGAGCTGGTTTAGTGACAGGAACAGCTAAGTTGATTCATAGAGGTCGTATGTTGCATTTATGGGAAATTCGCATAACAGATGAAAATGGGGAGTTAATTTCACTCTGTAAAATAACTAATATTGTAATAGATAGAAGAAAGTAAGTATGTATTTGTATAAATGTTTACTTAAGCAATTTGAAGAAAAAAGACCATTTGTAGTATATAGAAAGCCTAATGCAGATCAAATGGTGGGGCTTTTTCAAAAAACGCGAGAGCTACACCTTATTGAGAATTTTGATGAAGTGGGATTTGTTTTAGCTCCTTTTGCACAAGGAAAGCGATTTTATATTCCTTTATCTGAATCAGCTATTATTGTAGAGCAAGCGCCACAAGGGAAATTGGATTTAGAGGACGTTGAATTAAATTACAATGATGCGATTGCTAAAGAGAATTTTGAAGATTTGGTGAAGCGATGTGTGTCGGCAATTAAGCAGAATGTTTTTGGAAAAGTAGTGCCATCCAGAAAAGAGAGTATCCAAGTAGACGTTCAAGGTGATTTGGAAGGGCTGTTTAATAGATTGTGCTTATCATATCCTACGGCTTTTTGTTATGTGATTTATCATCCAGAAATAGGGATGTGGGCAGGTGCAACACCCGAATCACTATTAAAAGTAAAGGATGGAGTATTAGAGACCATGGCATTAGCAGGAACCCAAGTAAATAATGGGCAACAAGATGTGGTATGGGAGCAAAAAGAGAAGGAAGAACAGCAGTTTGTGACTGATTTTATAGTGGAAAGTTTAAATCCATTAGCTAACAAGATAACAGTTTCTGAACCATTTACTAAAAGAGCTGCACGCGTTATGCATATATGCACAAGTGTGGTAGCAGAACTTAAAGAAAATAACGTTAAAGTTATTGTAGATGCATTGCATCCCACGCCAGCGGTATGTGGTATGCCAAAAGCGAAGGCCAGAGAGTTTTTGATTAATGAAGAAGGCTATGAGCGTAAATACTATGCAGGATATATAGGTGAACTAAACTGTAATGTGATTGAACAAACGGTAGAAGAGACTGATTTATACGTTAATCTACGCTGCATGGAAGTGGAATGTGACAAAGTGAGCTTATACATTGGGTGTGGGGTGACTAAAGATAGTGATCCTACGTCGGAGTTTATCGAAACTGTGAATAAGTCTTCGACGATGAAAAAGGTTTTAAAATAATTAGTATTAATATTAAAAGGAATTTGTATCTGAATTACTCTTGTTTTTTTTAACAGTTAGTAAGAATGATTAAGAGTTCACAACAAAGGAATGATGAAATTAGATATCTTAGCTTTTGGAGCACATCCAGATGATGTGGAACTTGGATGTGGAGCAACAATTGCCAAAGAAGTGTCATTGGGGAAAACTGTGGGAATAGTTGATTTAACCAGAGGAGAGCTTGGAACTCGTGGCACAGCTGAAACACGTAAAGCAGAAGCAGAAGAAGCAGCAAGAATACTTGGTGTGTCTGCACGTGAGAATTTGGGTTTTAGAGATGGCTTTTTTGTCAATGATGAAAAACACCAACTGGAAATAATAAGAATGATACGCAAGTATAAGCCAGAGATTGTCTTGTGTAATGCTATAGACGATAGGCATATTGACCACGGAAAAGGAAGTAAGCTTGTTTCTGATGCTTGTTTTTTATCTGGATTGATGAAGATTCAGACAGAGTTAGACGGAGTTAGTCAAGAAGCATGGAGGCCAAAACTGGTTTATCACTATATTCAATGGAAGAATATTGAGCCAGATTTTGTTGTAGATGTAGAAGGTTTTATGGAGCAAAAATTAGCTTCAGTTTTGGCTTATGGGACGCAATTTTACGATCCAAAATCGAGTGAACCGAAAACGCCAATAACATCAAAAAACTTTTTGGATAGCATAACGTATCGCGCGCAGGATCTAGGAAGGTTGGTTAATAAAGAATTCGCAGAAGGATTTACTGTTGAAAGGTATTTAGCAGTCAGCAGTTTAGATAAATTGATGTAATTTTTTTCTAAAAAAGCTTGCGAGGTATAGAAAAATAGGTACCTTTGCAACCGTTAAACAAAACACGGTGGTTGTAGCTCAGTTGGTTAGAGCGTCGGATTGTGGTTCCGAAGGTCGTGGGTTCGAGACCCATCATCCACCCAAAAACTTTGGGATTTAGTTTTAAAATAAAATTCATGACACGGTGGTTGTAGCTCAGTTGGTTAGAGCGTCGGATTGTGGTTCCGAAGGTCGTGGGTTCGAAACCCATCATCCACCCAAAAGGAAAAGGCTATTCTATTTAGAATGGCCTTTTTTTGTCAGTATATGTTAGAATGTTTTATCTAATTATAAATATTAGTATATAGGTAATTGCTAAGCATTTGATAGATAGGAATGAAAAAGAATCTAAAGTAATCCTTCGATTGATAAAACTTAGCACAAGAGCAATGGGAAGTACATATAAGGCATAGTACATTGGAGTAAATAAATTATTATAAATCCAAGCAAAGGCAGTATAGCTTTCTATATTATAGGCATACCCAGCTCTTATAAGCCATAATATAAGATTTGTCATGCACAAGATAAATAATGAGATATCAATTATTTTGGCTCTTTTAGTTCTTTTTTTCTGTAAGTTGGGGTCTGTGTTCTCCATTTGCTAATTTCCAAGCTGTTGTAAAGATTAATTGAGTTCTCTTTGTAAGTAAAGGTAGATCTATTTTATCAAAAGTATCTGAAGGTAAATGGTAGTCATCATGAGTGCCATTGTAATAAAATACTGCCGGAATACCTTTTTGGGCAAAACTATAATGATCAGATCGATAATAAATTTGTTGTGGATCATTTTCATCGTCAAATTTATAATCAATTGTAAGGTTGATTGATTCTTTATTTGCTGAACTTACAACATCATAAAGATCTTTGCTCAATTTTCCTGAACCAACTGCAAAAATATAATCACCTTTGCCAGAGTGCTCTTTACTTCGGCGTCCTATCATATCAATATTAAGGTTAGCAATGGTGTTTTCAATTGGAAATATAGGATTCTGAACATAGTACTTTGAACCAAAAAGTCCAAATTCTTCCCCTGTAAGGTGGATAAACAATACAGATCGCTTGGGTTGAATCCCTTGTTCTTTTAATTGTTGAAATACTCTTGCTATCTCCATAATAGATGCAGTTCCAGAACCATTGTCATCAGCTCCGTAATATATTTGATCTAATAGTATTCCCATATGGTCATAATGAGCAGAAATAATCAAAACTTCCTCTGGTTTTTCTGTTCCTTCAAAATAGGCTAGTATATTCTCACTGTCTTGTAGTTTCATCATTGAAGGTTTCATAAATGAAGAGGGAATACTCTGTAGATAGCCATCCATTTCTTTTGGTGGTGCAATTCCCCTTTTCTTGTAGAAGTTGACAATGAATTCAGTTGCTTTTTTCTGACCAGGCTCGCCAGTACGTCTACCTTGAAATTCATCAGAAGCAAGCTTTTTTAAGTTTGTTGCAATCGAATCTTGGTTAATTAGCGCGTAATATTGATATGGTACTACAGTAGTGTTGTTTAAAATACTATTATCTAAATTTTGCTGTACGCCTTTACAAGAATTTAGCAAGAGTACAGCAAACAAACCAAGTAATAATGTGTTTTTAATCATGTGGAACTAATTAGTTTTGTGTAAATATAGCAACTTATCAAATTATAGTGTATTCTTTATTATTGTTATCGATAGTATTATATTTGTTTAAATAAGAAAAGTAAAATGAGTAAAGTAGTTTTTATCACTGGAGGATCTTCTGGTATAGGCAAATGTGTAGGAGAGTATTTAACTCTAAAGGGATTTAAAGTTTATGGAACAAGTCGCAATCCAGAGAGGGTCGTAGGATCTAAATTTCCATTAGTTCAGCTCGATGTAAGAGATAAAGTAACTATTGTAAGTGCTATAGCTGAAGTAGTAGCAAAAGAAGGGAGAATCGACATCTTAATCAACAATGCAGGTGTAGGAATTACTGGTCCTATTGAAGAAATTCCTACAGATGAGATAATTAATAATTTTCAAACTAACGTTTTTGGTCCAATTGAAGTTATCAAAGCAGCATTACCTACGATGCGAAATCAGAAAGGTGGTTTAATTATTAATGTTACTTCTATTGCAGGATATATGGGATTGCCTTTTAGAGGTATTTATTCATCTTCAAAAAGCGCTTTAGAGATGATAACAGAGGCTTTGCGCATGGAACTGAAACCTTTCAAAATAGAAGTTACAAATGTAGCTCCTGGAGATTTTGCCACTAATATTGCTGCAGGAAGATATCATGCTCCAGTGTTACAAGACTCTCCGTATAAAGATGTTTATCAAATGTCTTTAGACATGGCAAATACACATGTGGATAGTGGTAATAATCCAATGGAAATGGCTGAAGCTATTTTTAAAATAATCAATACTAAAAAACCTAAAGTTAGGTATAAAGTTGGGGAGAAGTTGCAAAAGTTTTCTTTATTCTTAAAGAAGGTTCTACCGAGTAAAACTTATGAGAAATTGCTAATGAATCATTATAAGATAAAGGAATAAATTATGATTCAAAAATTGTGATTAACCCAGATATAAGTTGTAATTTTGGACTACAGCATAACATAATATAAGAAATATATTACTATGAAATTTTTTATTGACACAGCTAATTTAGATCAGATTAGAGAAGCTCAAGCACTTGGTGTTTTAGATGGTGTAACTACCAACCCTTCTTTAATGGCTAAAGAAGGCATTACAGGGGCTGCGAACATTATTAACCACTACAAAACAATTTGTGAAATTGTAGATGGTGATGTTAGTGCAGAAGTTATCTCGATCGATTATGATGGGATGATAAAAGAAGGTGAAGAGTTAGCAGCTTTAAATCCTCAGATTGTTGTTAAATTACCAATGACAAAAGAAGGTATAAAAGCATGTAAGTATTTTTCTTCTAAAGGTATTAAAACAAATGTAACATTAGTGTTCTCAGCAGGGCAAGCTTTATTAGCTGCTAAGGCGGGAGCTACTTATGTATCTCCATTTGTTGGACGTTTAGACGATATTTCAACTGATGGATTAATGTTAATCCAAGAAATTCGTCAAATCTATGATAACTATGGTTTTCATACTGAAATCTTAGCTGCATCAGTGCGTCACACAATGCATATTGTGAACTGTGCTAAGATTGGAGCAGACGTAATGACTGGGCCATTAAGTGCTATCGAAGGATTGTTAAAACATCCTTTGACAGATAATGGATTAGCTCAGTTCTTAGCCGATTACGCAAAAGGAAATAAATAAGATATAATAAAAATCTTATACATACATTTACAAACTACAAACGAAAGAAAAGGCAACCGTATGGTTGCCTTTTTTTGTATGGATTCAAGTTAATGACTGGCAGTAATCTTTATATTCTATGATATGTGAGTTTCACAAAGGATATATTATTGTAAAAAAATATTGAATTATTGTTAAAAAGAATGTTATCTGTAAAATTACTAATATATTTAGAGGATAAAGTTAGATGATATATGAAGCGTATAAAGATTCTTTTCTTATTGACCTTACTGTCAATAGGTGTAGTACATGCTCAAGAGAAAGAAAAAAATGTAATAGTTGAAACCTTTGTAAAAGATTATAATTCGGAAGATTATGATGACTTTTACACGTATTTCTCTACTTCTCTAAAAGAGGAATTGCCTTTCAATCAAGCAAAGAATTTCTTTGTTGAGATGAAGGGAAAAATGGGAAATATTAAGAGTATAGAGTTCTATGGATTAGACGATAATCAATTGGCTCTTTACCGAACAGAGTTTGAGAATAAGGAAGTAGCATTATTAAACTTGGCTATCAATTCTCAGGGAGAGTTGGAGGGATTCCGCATTATTGATATGCCGGATAATAATAAGAAGGCATCTGCAATAACACAGAAAAGTAACCAAGATATTCTTTTAGAATCTGCTAAAGGTCTACCTGCGAAAGGACAGTTTGCAGTGGCTATCATTGACAACGATCAAGTGAATTACTTTGGAGTAGAAAATAAAAAGGGTAAGATAGTACTGAAAGATAATAGAGAAAATTTATTCTCAATGGCGAACTTTGCTACTATTTATACCTCAACCTTATTTGCAAAAGCAGTTAATCAAGGAAAAATAGAGTTAACACAAGATGCCAATGACTTTTATGATTTCGAATTCAATAATAAAGTTAGACTTCCATTAACTAAATTAGCCAATCATACCAGTTTTGTTCCCATGTTACCGCCTTTGGAATCTGTTAGTATTGGCGAAGATGAGTTCTTTAGTGGATATAATCAAAATCAACTCCACGAGTATTTAAAGAATCAACTCACAATAGATTCTTTAAACATGCAGTTAAAACAAAGTTTTTCTTTTTTGGGATATGCTATTTTGGGTGATGTGGTGTCAAAAGCACTCGAAAGTGACTTTAATACACTTGTTGAAGATCAAATCTTCAAACCTTACAAAATGAATAGTAGCATAGTTGATTATCAAAAGAAGAATAAAAAGATTTTAAAGGGAATTAATAGATTAGGGCAAGAGTCTACTGTAGTACCAGTAAGTATGTTTAAATATGCAACAAGTACTTATTCGAATACAGTAGATTTGGGCAAGTTTGTTCAAGCACAATTTGATCCAACAGATGAAGATTTGTCGTTGACAAGACGAGCAAGTGTCATTGTATCACCTACCTATTGGTTGTCTTCGGGTTGGAAAATAGCCTTTCCTTTTGGCAATGACACCAAGCTGTATTTTTCAAGAGCTGTAGATAGTGGATATTCAAACTATGTTGGCTTTGATCCAGTTAAAAAGAAAGGGTTAATCATATTAGCTAATAGCTCTACAGAGGAATCTTTAAAATCTTTAGATGAACTTAGCTTTCAGTTAATGATGAAGCTATTAAAGAATTAAAACAAGTGAAGTTTATAAAACAAAAGAGGATCAGATAAATTATTTACCTGATCCTCTTTTGTTTTATTGGTCGCAGACTGTAGTTAAAACTATGCACTTT
>NZ_WMJX01000018.1 GCF_009711045.1 Myroides albus
TATATAATACAAAAGAGGGTGACCTTTTGGGACACCCTCGTTCAATTGTTATTTTAAGATCCTTAAATCTCACAGCCATCAGGTCCACAAGCACCTGCTCCATTATCACCTTTCATTTCAAAACCAGGTTGGCTCTCTTGATAAGCTTGAGTTAATGCCTCTACAAAAGCCTCTACTGGTTGTGCTCCAGAGATTCCATACTTTCTATCAAGTACAAAAAATGGTACACCAGAAATTCCCAAAGTTTGAGCTTCAACTATATCCGCTTTCACCTCATCCGATTGTTCATCAGTTAATAAAAAAGCTCTCACAGCTGTAGCATCCAAACCAATTTGCTCCCCTAAGCTAACTAATTCATCTACATTACCTACGTTTTTACCTGCTGTAAAGTGAGCATAAAACAATGCCTCTTCTGCTTCATTCCCTTTGCCCTGTTCTTGTGCAAAATGAATAAATCGATGAGCTCTAAAAGTGTTTACGGGAATTGACTTGTCTTGATTAAATACAATACCTACACTTTCTCCTGCTTGTTTTAAATGATTTAGCATACCTTCAACTTGCTCCATTGGCATACCTTTGCGTTGTACTAAGTATTCCTTTGTAGAAATATCAGCACCTTCTGCTGGTAAAGTAGGGTCTAATTGAAAACTCTTCCATTCTACTGTTATCTTATCTTTAAAAGGCAATGCTGCTAATGCACTTTCAAAGTGCTTTTTCCCAACATAGCAAAACGGACACATAACATCCGACCATATCTCTACTTTCATATTTTTCATTTTAAAAAATTATAGACAAAAATGTCTATTCTCAAAAATACAGCTTTAATCTGTGTTTCACTTCCTTTTTAACATTACATAAAATATATACCCTGGTAACCTCAGCACCTTACTAAAAATAAAACACACATTTTAGTATTTAGATGACTACTGCTATTATCACTTTAAAATTGCTCTTAGATATTTTACAAAACAATTATCACCTCAATATCTCTTATAAATTATTAAGCGAAAGAAACTATACAAGCCAAGTCAAAATAAACAATACAAGCAAGCTATAGTTTAGAGGGTACTAATAGTGGAGAAGCTAATAAATAAGACATTATGCAGTATTTAACTATTGTAACCAACCGCTATAAAAACTCCTACTTATAGCGACAACAACAAACTATGTTACTTAATAGAAATGTTATGTAGATTGAAATAAACTTTATCTAAATGCAAAAAGAGCGGTTGTTAAATGATACAACCGCTCTTTTCACTATTCTATTCTACCCAAGTATCTCGTCCTGCGATGATACCTGAAATAATCAGTGTTATAGACATCGCTAACAGAAAACCTAACGAGGTAGTCCAAGATTGTGTCATGTCGTAAAACGCTCCAAACAATGGTGGTCCTACTGCTGCTATCATATAACCAAACGATTGTGCCATTCCTGAAAGATCAGCAGCTTGTACTGCATTTTTGGTTCTCAACACAAAGAAGAGCATTGATAAACTAAATGCCAATCCACTTGCTGCACCTATTAATATACACCACAGTAATAAATACTCTGTCTTAAAAACGACAACACCTAAAATCCCTATAGTAAACAATATCCCTGATAAAGCAGCTAAGAACTTTTGGTTGTTCATTTTACTGGCAATAATAGCTCCGATAAACGTCATTGGCAACTGGGCGAATTGTACATAAGATAAAATCCAACCTGATTCAACCTCCGATACTCCCCAAGTCTGCACAACCTTTGGCAACCAAGCTGCTAAACAGTAAAACAAAAGCGATTGTACACCCATAAAAACAGTTACAGCCCAAGCTAATCCTGATTTATATAAATTCACTTTATTTTCATCAATTGCAAAATTCCCTTTAACAGGATCAATTCGTTTTTTCTTTACTTGAGGAATCCAAATGACAATTGTCGTAATACTCAATACCACCCATATACCGATAGAACCTCTCCATCCTAACTCCGTAAAATGTCCTAAACTAATACTAAAACCAGCAGCTAAAGCAGCAGTTAAATTCATCGCAACAGAGTAAATCCCCATCATTGTTCCTACCTTAGTTGGAAAATTATTCTTAATATATGCAGGCATTAAAACATTCCCTACTGTAATAGCCGTTCCCACTAAAGCTGCTCCAATAAATAAACTCGCAATACTTCCCAAAGGTCGAATAATCAACCCTATTGTCAATATAATTAATGAAAGCAACAGAATAACTTCCATTCCATACTTTCGTGAAAAACGCGGTACAATCCCAGATAGAAAAGCAAAAGCCATTAAGGGAATCGTTGTAATCAAACCTGCTGTTGTATTAGACAACTCAAGTGCCTTTGTAATCTCTGCTATTACTGGTCCAACAGATGTAAGTGGAGCTCTCAAATTCGAAGCGACAAAGATGATCCCCAAAAACATTAGTAGTTTCTTTAATTTAGAAACTTGTTCTATATCTTTTTCCATGGTTGTTTGTTTTAAAAAATTACCTATTGTTATTTAAGAGTACAAAGGTAAGTTCAGATAAATGATTATATTCGCCATATATCATAACTAAAACGACAAGTATGAGTAAACCGCAATTAGTCGATGAAGTAAAAAAGCCTGCTTTTTCATGGCATGCAGAATACTGGAAACACAATAATGAGTTTCATCATCACAAGAAAGCTCAGTTAGTTTATGTTGAATCAGGGTATCAATATCTACACGTGGAATCGTGCCAATTTTTATTACCACAAAACCACGTAGCTTATATTCCTTCGAATGTGCCTCATAAAACAACACATGCATCAGAACACGTTTCTTTGCGTACTTTGTATTTTGACGTTGAGGACTTGCCAAACTTCTATGAGGAATTATACCTGTTTGCAATTCCTACCGTTCTTAGGGAAATGATAATGTACACCGAAAAATGGTCAATGAATATGAATTATGACGAAAGTGAACAGACGTTTTTAAGAGCGATACTGTTAGAACTTCCCTCGTTTGTCAAGAATGCTGTTCCCCTTATTACACCAGTTCCCCGAACAAAAGTATTATTAGATGCAACAGCTTATATTCACCAACATTATCAATCAACCATACCGATAGACGAATTAGCTGCTATATGCTTTATGAGTATTCGAACATTAGAGCGGCAGTTTAAAAAGGAAACAGGGATTAGCATTGCAAAATATATACAGATGGTACGCATCATCAAGTCAATCGAACTACTCAGTGAAGGACAATATAGTATCAGTGAAATCGCCATACTCGTAGGCTATAACAGTGCGCAGTCTTACAGCAATGTCTTTACTAAACTATTGGGCCAACGACCTACTGATTTTATAAATCAAACAAAGTAATCATAAAAAAAAGCCAACCTCTATTGGAGGTTGGCTTTACATATTGTAAAAAAATAACTATTAATTATTTTCAGGTAAGAAACTATATTCTTTAGCGTAGTACAACATTTGATCTGCAAATGATTCTGGTTGTTCGATTTTATAATCAACTACCTCACCTTTATCATTCTTAACAGGAACAATATACGGATTAACGAATCCTCTGTAAGGAGCCGAATCAAATTTTGCATTGCGTTCTAAAACTTCTTTGTGAATAGCTTGATCTACTTTCACACCATAGTTTTCTACTAATGCTTTTGCTGCATTAAAATCTCCTTCCGATTTAATACGCTGTGTCTCTTTTAATAATTGTCCAAATAGATCGTGTAATTTCTCATAATCTGTAATATTAAAGTACGTCTTACCGTCTTTAACTACTTTTTCAATCACATTGTCTTTTTGTCCTTTTTCAAAGACCCAAGCACTCACCCATTGACGATTTCTCATATGTGCTTCTTCAATATCAGCACCTGGTTCTAAACGCACTAATTGCATCATTAATCCATTTCGAATATATCCATCATAAGCTGCTTTTCCTACTGCTTTCCAATCATCCACTAATCCCAACTCTTGTAATTTAGGATTATATAAATAGAACAATCCTACTAAGTCTGCACGACCTTCTTCTAAGGTAGAAGCATAGCTCTTCAGTGTTACCTGTGGTTGTCCTACTCCATCGTTAATTTGTCCTGAAGCGTGTCCAATTACTTCGTGTAAGGCTGTATGTAACTTATCTGCTAATTCACCGTACTTTTCTTCTAAGTCAAATTCCTCTTGATCGTGAACAAACTCTTTTAAACGATCAGATCCACCAGCGTGATTATAAGAATCAATAATATTTCCCAATGAAATAGATTTAGATCCATGTTCTGCTCTAATCCAGTCAGCATTCGGTAGATTCACACCGATAGGTGTACTCGGTGAAGCATCACCTGATTCGGATGCTACAATAACTGTTTTATAAGTTACTCCTACCACACTTTTCTTTTTGTGCTCATCCATTAATGGAGAATTATCCTCAAACCACTGCGCTTCGTGAGAAAGTACTTCCATTTTCTTTGACATATCAAAGTCCTTAATTTGAACAACACTTTCATAAGAACCTTTATGTCCCAATGGGTCATTATAAACCTCAATAAAGCCATTGTTGTAATCAATATTACCTTCTGTCGCTTGAACCCATGCTACATTGTAATCATCCCATGATTTTAAATCTCCCGTTTGGTAAAATTTAATTAACAAAGCGATTGCATCAGCTTGCTTTTGATTCTCTGCAACTGTTATCGCTTTCTCAAGCCAATAGATGATTTGATCGATAGCAGGACCATACATTCCTCCACTTTTCCAAACCTTTTCAACTAACTTTCCATTTTCTTTTACTAGTTTAGAATTTAATCCATTCGATAATGGTCGATTAGGATCTGGACTTTTCATATTTGCATAAAAAGTTTCGGCTTCTTCATCAGTAATTCCCTCTCCATAAAAATTAATAGCTGATCCAGTAACTAAACCTTTCTTTGAATCAAGATTAACCTTTTTACTATCCACATCATTAAACAAGATTTCAGCAACTGCATTGTCTAATGTTGTATTTGTTTCTTTTAGCAACGTGTCAAAATATGCCTTATCAAAAGCTGGTTTTATTTTGTCATTTGAATAATGATGGTGTATTCCATTTGAAAACCAAACTCTCTTTAAATAAGTAACAAAGTTTTTCCAATCTTCTGATTCTTTGTCTCCTTTATAGTTCACATAAATATTCTCAAGTGCTTTGCGAATTTTTAAGTTATGCTTGTAGTTTTGGTCCCACATAATATCGCGACCTACATAACCAGCTTGGCTTAGATAATAAACTAATTCTTTTTCCTTTAGAGTTAAGTCTTCCCATCCAGGAATTTGGTATCTCAATACTTCAATGTCAGCAAATTTGTCAACACTGTATTTAAATTCAGCTACTTCCGTTGTGTCTTGAGATTCCTTTTTATCTTTTGTTTCTCCACAAGAAAGTAACATAGTTGAAGCTAATACCATACAAGCTACTGTGTTTAATTTCATAATGTGTTATTTATTCGTGTAGCAACAAATATATAAAATTCTATACGTAACATCTATAATTATGTCCACACATAATTACGAACTACAAAATTTTAAACTCATTTATTTAAATAATTATCTGTAAAATGTTTCTCAGAATTAGGATTACTAAATTTTTCTTGGTTGTAATCTGTTGATTTATTCTTAGGAATACTTAAAGATTGCCAATCTTTATTCTTTATCATCTTTCCGATAAAAACTATTTGCCCAATGTGATAAGGGTAATGGGCTAATTGACGATATAGTGCTTCCCCTACCGTGTGATCTTGGTTTCTAATTTTAATTATAGTCTCGATATTATGCTCATCAATGCTGTCTATCGTAGCAAACAATACATTCCACGCTTTATCCCAATTAGAAATCAACTCATGTCTATCGTAAAAGCCTTCCGCAAACTCCTCGTCGCGCTTTCTCCATTCCTTTTCTCCGTCTTCTGTAAAGAAATTAGTAAATCTCGAAAGTAAATTACCCGTAATATGACGCATCAGTACAGCTACCGTATTACTTTCCTCATTTACTTTCCAGTTTAACTCCTCCTGAGATAATAGTAAAACAGTTTTATCTGCTAACATGCGATAATATTCAAACTGCTTGCGTATTCCCTTTATTTCGTCTAATGTCATAACTATTAATATTTTCTATTCTAAAGCCTAAAAATAAAAAAACGCTTTATAAAAAAGCGTTTCCTTGTTTTATTTCTTTTTCACCAATGGGTGATTCAGTCCCTTTACATTATTGTTGATTACTTCGTAGGTCTTTAAGTGCTTGAACATCTCTGTCAAATTTCTAAAGCCATAATCACGAGCATCGAAACTTGGATTTAGCTTTCTCAAGTTTTGCCCTACAGTTGCAATATAAGCCTCAACCTCCTCATCAACGGACATATCAAAAGCGCGATCAATCAACTTGTACTCTTTTTTTGTCAAAGTTTTATTGTCATCTTCATCAGACTGAGCACTTTTCTTATTACTCCCATTATCTCCTTTCACCGTACTTTCTTTTGGCATAAGTGTTTCGCAATAAGTAAAGATCTCACACGATTGAACAAAGGCATTAGGTGTTTTCTTTTCTCCTACTCCCATCACGAAAATACCTTCCTCTCGAATGCGTTTAGCTAATCCAGTGTAGTCGCTATCACTTGACACTATACAGAAGCCATCAACAGCCTTATCATGTAAGATATCCATCGCATCAATAATCAAAGAGCTATCCGTAGAATTTTTCCCTGAAGTATAATTGAACTTCTGCATAGGTGAAAAAGACAAATCATTGAGCAAATCTTTCCAGCTATTCATCTGCGGTGTTGTCCAATCTCCGTATATACGCCTAATTGTAACTTTTCCGTATTTTGATACTTCTTCTAATATTTTATCTAACAATTTTGCTTGTGCATTATCGCCATCAACCAATATTGCAATATTATTATTGTGTTTTTCCATTTTCCTAACTTTAATAAATCCTAAATTACGACTTTTTACGTCTTTCTAATTCTTCTGATATGATAATTTAAACTTAAAAAATCTAAAATGTGAAATTTGAATGAATCTACTTCTCCTTCGTTATCCACTTTCCTTCTTTAGGTGCTTCATATTTCTCCATTCTATCCAACAAATCCTCAATTTGATCAGAAACAATAAGCATTTCTTTATTGATTTGCTTTAAAAAGCCTTTCTCAACCATCTTATCTATCATTAGCAATAAAGGATCATAGAAATGATCTGTATTGAGTATTGCTACAGGTTTCTTGTGAAGTCCTAACTGCGCCCACGTTATCATTTCAAACAATTCCTCTAATGTCCCATATCCGCCAGGTAGAGCAATCACTCCATGAGATAACTCATTTAACTTAGCCTTGCGATCATGCATTGACTCAACTAAAAACAACTCTGTCAACGCCTTGTGTTCTATCTCAACATTTTTCAAAAAATAAGGTAATACCCCTATAACTTCACCTCCATGGTCCAAACAACCGTCGGCCACAGCTCCCATTAATCCAACATTAGCCCCACCGTATACTAATCCAATAGTCTTAGAAGCTAAAGCCTTTCCTAAATTATACGCCTCACGCTTAAAGTTTTCATCAAATCCACTACTCGATCCACAAAATACAGTATATCTCATTTTTTTTAATTTTTCAAATACATTAAATTAACTGATTATCAATCAATTACAATTAAGAATTATTATATATAAACAATTTTGAATTTTATTCTGTAACAAAAAGTCAAAATAGGTGTCTATTAAACAAAGACCTAAAGTAAAAAAATAAACTCAACTCAAATTAGAATAACTTATGAAATTTAAACTTAGTGCTATTTTCTTCTTGATTGCTATCTACACTGGTTTATCTCAAAATGGGAAAATTACAGGAACGATAATAGATAAAGATTTGCAATCTGCAGTACCTTATGCTACAATTGCTATTAAAAATGGAGAGCAGATAATCACAGGAGCTATGTCAAACGACCAAGGTAACTTTGAATTATCTGTTCCACAAAACAAATACACATTAGAAGTTCAATTCATTGGCTATCAAACATTCCAAAAAGACATCGTTCTGTCTGAATCTATCTTAAACTTAGGTACAATATTCCTTCAACCTGAAGCGACAACTTTAGAAGGAGTTAATATCATTGCTGAACAGTCAACAATAGAGCAAAAAATAGACAGAAAAGTAATTAATGTTGGAAAAGATTTAACCACAGCAGGAGCTACTGCTGGAGAGATAATGAATAATATCCCTTCTGTCAATGTCGATAAAGATGGTAAAATCTCACTTAGAGGTAATGAGAATGTGCGAATTCTAATCGATGGTCGTCCGACAAATATGTCTTCTGAGCAAGTTTTAAAACAAATCCCTTCTACCTCTATCAAAAGCATTGAATTAATTACCAATCCAAGTGCTAAATACAATCCTGAAGGTATGTCTGGTATCATCAATATTGTCTTACACAAAAATACAATGGATGGTTTTAATGGATCAATTGATACAGGAGCTACTTTCTCTCACTATGCTAAAAACTCAAACTCAATTAACCTAAACTATAGACAAGGAAAACTTAACTTCTATGGCAATGGTAGTTATTCGTACGGACAATACAAAAATGATGGAGATATGATGCGTACTGATATACAATCACCAACGGAGATTCGCATGAAGTCTATCAATAAAAACTACTTATACAAAGTAGGGATGGATTATTATATTGATGACAACAACACTTTGTCATTCTATACTAACCAAAGTACAAACAACAACACAATGGATATGGCTAATGCTACTACATATCCTAATAATTTATTTGAAGATATATTTCAAAACACGAAATATGACGGAGAAAATAAATATAGTGCCTATAACTTAGCTTACAAACACTTGTTTGAGAAAAAAGGACATACTTTAGATATTGAAGGAAACTTCAGTAGAAACAAATCTACCAATGATGGAGATTATGATACAACAATTGGAAAGAACCCAAACCAATTGTACAGAGATGGAAGCGAAAATAAAAGTAACCTTACTACGATTAATATCGACTACGTTAATCCATTAAATGATCACACTAAACTTGAATTAGGAGCTGAAGCGAGATTATCAAGAGCAGACAATGCATTTGACTCTAATAATCCAATGACTTCTTCGGATACTCATCAAATAAACAATAAATACGATCAAGACATTTTCTCTGCCTATGTAACCTTCGGCCAAACCTATGGAAAATTCAACTACCAATTAGGAACCCGATTAGAAAGTTATAAAGTTGAATCAACTTTAAATGGCAAAACCAATTTCAAAGATGACTACCTTACTTTATATCCATCTGTTTACATAGGGTATACAATGACAGACAATGATATGTTCAACCTGAGTTATAGTAGACGAGTAGATAGACCTGGTATTTCACAAACAAACCCTGTGAGACAATTCTCAACTCCATTAATGACAATGGTAGGTAATCCAGAATTAAAACCTCAATTCACTAATTCAGTGGAACTTAACTACACAAGAATGTTTACTAACAAAAGCAGTGTAACAGCAGGTGTATACTACAGAAAAATCAATAAAGAAATTAATCAGGTTATTTATGATGACCCAGAAAATGACAACCCAAATGCGCTATTAATGACTTTTGATAACTATAAATCAAATGATGCTTATGGTTTTGAACTTTCTGCAAACCTTATCCTTACACCTTGGTGGGATATGCAACCGGCAATTGATTTTTCAAGTATCAAACAAAGTGGTTTTGTTTCTAAGTTAAATACGACTACAAATCAAATGGACTTCATCGAGCGCAACATTACTGCCAATTCATTTAATGCGCGTTTGAATAGTAATTTTAAAGCAACTAAAAACTTGAGATTTAACTTATTTGGTTTCTATAGAGGTCCTTTAGACGGATTGACGATGAACTCTAAAGAGATGTATAAGATTGATGCTGGTGTGAGATATTCTCTACTTCAAAATAAATTAAGTATCAGTGCAAGATTCAACGATATCTTTAATACCATGAAGTTCAAATATGATTCACAGTATCCTTACCCTTCTAATGGTCAATTTACATGGGAAAGTAGATCTCTTTACATAGGACTAAACTATACGTTTGGAGGAGGAAAAGGGCGTGCATTACAACGAAAATACAGAGATGCAAATACAAAGCAAAGTGGTGGAACTGGAGGAGGTCTATTCTAATCCGATTGTATCACAACATATTTCAATTATTACTTAAAAAAAAGCTGTTATTCAATGTGAATAACAGCTTTTTGATTTTGTATACTTCTGCTTTTTACTTCTTAACAAATGCTACAATTTTTTGCAAGGCAAAATTTCTTGCAGCTTCACTTGATAATACTAAATCGTGTACGCCTCCTTCGACAATAACTTCTTCGACGTTATCGCTAAGTTTACAACCTATTTTGGTCATATCTTTTACATTGAGTACAACATCTGAGCAATTTGTAATATCCGTTTGTCTGTATGCGTTACCAGATTTATCACTTCTCATTAACAAGATAGGCAAATCTCCTAAATTGGGGTCTTCTTTAATTAAAGATTGCGCATGTTGTACAGCTAATATCCATGCATAAAAAGCAGGAAAAGGCTTGATCGGTTTTAAGTCAAGACTATACTTCCACTCACCGTTATAATTTCGATGTAAAGACTCCCCATAGATTGGAGGTAAGCTTTCCATACAAGCATATGCATCCTTAGAAGACTTGCTCTTAGCAACAGTTGTTATAAAGGGTTTAACATAAAAAGGTAAATTGAAATCTAAAAATGGAGAGTTTAAGACAATCCCCTTTATCCGATTTCTCAGTAAACCAAATTTTGCGTAATAAGAAACTAATAATCCTCCTGTGCTATGTCCCATCATATATATTTCAGTATTGCTATTTTGCTTCGTGATAAACTCAATAGCATAGTTCAAATCAGGGAAATACTCACGCATAGATTGACAATAATTAGGATGCTGATGAGATAATAGTGATCGACCACATTTACGCAAATCAACTGCAAAGAAATTAATCTCCTCTGCATTGATATAACGCATCATATGGTACTGAAAGAAATAATCACTAAAGCCGTGAATATACAAAACGACCTTCTTATTTTCCTTTTTGTTTGCCCGTGATTCGATCAAAGTAGTAATCACTTTACCCTCATAGTCATTCTCGAAGGGATGTTGGTGTGTTATATATTCTTTATATGTTAAATGTAAATTCATATACTATTACTTAAATACTAAGTTTATTTAAAAAAATTATAGAAATTGTCATTCCTTCTGCTTCCAGACACCAAAAGGAAATCACCCTATATAGTAGCACTAATACTTATACTTGCATTTTGCATAACCTCAATACTACTCACTATAAATTTCGCTTATAATAACGGCGCTAATAAACGAACAAAACTGTTCTTTAAACGATGCCATTTTGAACGTTTATTCCAAAGCTTTAAATCAAGTTTGATTGACTCTTTACAATCTCTAAAAAACATTTCCCTCATCTTTAAGGCAAAGTCCTCATCGTAAATAATTGCATTTACTTCAAAATTCAAATCGAAACTTCTATGATCTAAATTACAAGTTCCAACAGAACATACTCCTGAATCAGTCACAAAAGTTTTGGCGTGTATAAAACCTTTCTTGTACAAGTAAATCTCAACTCCATATTCTAATAATTCTTGAAAATAGGATTCTGATGCCCACTTCACCATCATTGAATCAGTAATACCAGGTAGAATCATCTTCACTTTCTTACCGCTCAATGCTGCCATCTTAATAGCTAATTGAAGTGATTCATCGGGAATATAGTAAGGAGTAGTTATGAGAATCTCACTTTTTGCGGTTTGTATTGCTTTCAATACACTGTATAAAATAGAAGGTACATCTGAGTCAGGTCCAGAAGAAATAATCTGCAAAGGAACTAAACGATCCTTACTGTACTCAACTTTTGGAAAATATTCTTTGCTAAAAGCAATAGTTTGTTTACTACAAAAATTCCAATCTGCTAAAAATATATACTGCAAACCATAAGCACCTGTCCCTTCAATGCGAACATGTGTATCTCTCCAATAATAGTCATTCTGATCCTTATTTCGGTTGTCATATCGATCAGAAATATTAATACCCCCCGTGTAACTAATTAATCCATCAATTACAACAATTTTTCTGTGATTGCGATAATTCAGACGGTTAGCTAAAGCTATCCAAATAATTCGGTTAAAGGGAAATGCCTCACCACCATGCTTGCGAATATTGCGAACAATATTCTTACGAATTGAGCGAGAACCATAATCATCGTAAATAAAACGGACTTCCACCCCCTCTTTTAATTTACTAATGAGTACTTCTTCAATTTGTCGACCGATTTCGCTATTTTCATAAATATAATACTCAATATGTATGTGGTGCTTAGCATTCTTTAAATCCTCTAACAACCTTGGAAAAAACACTTCGCCATTCTCCAATAGATCTACTTTATTATCAACTAACAAAGGCCCTTCTCCCATAGCCGTACTTGATAGCATCTTGATAAAGGAGCGATTCTCCTCCACTATCTTATTCCCTTTCTGCTTAAAATCAATGTGAACTTCTTTCAATCTCTGGGTTAAGCGCTCATTGTAATCATCGTTATGCTCTAATTTCTTAGTATACATTTTTCTCTTGCGGTAATTGATGCCAAAAGAGAAATAAAAAAACATCCCAAAGACGGGAACAAAAACAACCAATAACAAATAGGCTAAAGTCTTAGATATAGAATCTGTGTCATAGATAATGCGAATAGCTACAATAATCGTTAAGATAAAGTACAATATCTCTAAATACACAAACCAACCAGAATCAGTAACAACTTGCATAGGTATTATTTTTAAAAATTATAACAAACGATAGTATAGGCAAAAAAAGGTAGCAAATCAAGCGAGTAAATAAAAGCAATTACTTAAAAAAGTATAATTTACAATAAAATTATAAAAAGAAATTGACAGTCGAGCGTTCAAGAGAAAGTTTTTAATGCAAAAAGGCTTCCTTAATAAGGAAGCCTTTGAGCCGATGGAGGGACTCGAACCCACGACCTGCTGATTACAAATCAGCTGCTCTAGCNGGGACTCGAACCCACGACCTGCTGATTACAAATCAGCTGCTCTAGCCAGCTGAGCTACACCGGCGACTTAATAATGTCGCAACATTTAATTTTCAAATTGAGCCGATGGAGGGACTCGAACCCACGACCTGCTGATTACAAATCAGCTGCTCTAGCCAGCTGAGCTACACCGGCGACTCAATAGTATTATTGCAATATGTTATTTTAAAAATTTGAGCCGATGGAGGGACTCGAACCCACGACCTGCTGATTACAAATCAGCTGCTCTAGCCAGCTGAGCTACACCGGCAACTCAATATTATTATTGCAATATTTAACTTTCAAAAAAATTGAGCCGATGGAGGGACTCGAACCCACGACCTGCTGATTACAAATCAGCTGCTCTAGCCAGCTGAGCTACACCGGCGACTCAATAGTTTTTATTGCAATATATTATTTTCAAAAAATTGAGCCGATGGAGGGACTCGAACCCACGACCTGCTGATTACAAATCAGCTGCTCTAGCCAGCTGAGCTACACCGGCGACTCAATAGTATTATTGCAATATGTTATTTTCAAAATTTGAGCCGATGGAGGGACTCGAACCCACGACCTGCTGATTACAAATCAGCTGCTCTAGCCAGCTGAGCTACACCGGCGACTCAATTTGCGAGTGCAAAGATAACACGCTTTTTGAATCTTACAAGCCTTTCGNTTTTGCGAGTGCAAAGATAACACGCTTTTTGAATCTTACAAGCCTTTCGGCTTGTTTTTGTATTCTTTTTTTAGACTACAATGCGTTAATTTTCTCAACTAACTGACCTGCAACATTTTCTAATTTTGAGTAAACTCCTTTAAAATGTGCTTTTTTATTTTCAACGTTTTTAGCGTTTACTGCTTCAATTAATTCATCGAATGAAGTTAATGTTTCTTCTAACAACGCTTCAGTTTGTGGAGTTGCTCCATCAGTTGCCATTTCGTGAATATAAATAGCTTGGATAATGTCTCCTAATACGTAATGAATATCCTTTTTTAAGTTTTTTACACTTGCCATATTAATCTAATTTATGGGTTAAAATTTTGAACAAAGCTACAACTTTAATACTATACTTTATAGTCTTTTTACGAAACAAATATTTCTAATAAAGTCGCTTTACCTTCTATAGAAAATTCAGCAATAGCAGCTGGTATTAATATACTATCTCCTTTGCTAAACTCATATTTATCTTGATTTATTACGAATGTACAATCTCCTTCTGTACACACGTAAAAGTGGAATCTATCAATTGCCTTTTTTAGGTGATACACCTCTTTTAAAGGAATGTAATTCACTGAAAAATAAGGACATTCAACAATAGAATTTGCTACATTTTCTTTTTTCTCATAAACCAACTCTACTTGTTTTGGCTCATAATTAATCGCGTCTTTAGCTAAGTCTACGTGTAACTCTCTTGAATTGCCTTCAGCATCAACTCTATCCCAATCGTATACTCGATAAGTTATATCAGAAGTTTGTTGAATTTCTGCTAATAGTACTCCCCCACCAATGGCGTGAACAGTCCCTGTCTCAATAAAAAAAACATCCCCTTTCTCTACCAAAATTTCATTTAGAATAGAAGGTAATGTCTTGTTTTCGAGATGCTTCATATAATCCTCTTGATGTACTCCATCCTTAAAATCCACCACAACTCTCGCACCTGGGTCTGCTTGCATAACATACCACATTTCGGTCTTACCTAAAGATTGATGTCTTTTCATCGCAAGTTCATCATTAGGGTGTAATTGTATAGACAAATCCTCCTTGGCATCTAAAAATTTAAATAACAATGGAAATTGTTTGCCAAAGCGATTGTATATATAACTACCTAATAATTCCTCTGGATATTGGTTTATGAGCTCTTCTAAATCGCAACCTTTATAAGTTCCATTTGCTACAATACTAACATTATCTGTAACTCCAGAAACTTCCCAACTCTCTCCAACTTGATCAGAATGTATTTCTTTTCCTAATACTGTATTTAATTTTGTACCGCCCCATATGCGATCTTTTAGGATTGGTACAAATACGATAGGATATTGAATAAAACTCATATAATATTTTTCCTATTATAAAACATGTAGGCTAAACCTACCTCTCTTCCCTTAAAAAAATTCAAGCTACAAATTTACGAATTTTAGTATATACAAAACGTATTTTTAAAAATCTCCTTTAAAAGAAACAAAATTACGAGCAGTTTCATATAACACCACCTCTAAATCCTTGTCTTCGCTAATAAAAGGTCTTAATTTTTTCCAGATAACCACAGCTATATTTTCTGCAGTTGGATTCAATTCTGCAAATTCCGCAACATCTAAGTTCAAGTTTTTGTGATCAAAAGCTTCTTCTATTTCAGCCTTTATCAAATCAGACAACTCTTTTAAATCCATAACGAACCCAGTTTCTGGATCTAACTCTCCTGTTACATGTACAATCAATTCATAATTATGTCCATGGTAATTAGGGTTATTGCACTTCCCAAAGACAAGTTGGTTTTTCTTATCGTCCCAATTTTTATTAAATAATCGATGGGCTGCGTTAAAATGTGATTTTCTACTGATTGTTAAGCGCATAATTTACTTTTTTTGAGCTTCAATAAAATGGTAAAATTTCGAGAATATGATTTTAAACCATGCGGTATATAGTTCGGGTTGTTTTTCCATATCTTCTTTAATGTCATCTATCCCCATCCACTTCCAAGCTTCTACTTCTTCTCGGTTAACAGTTGGTTCGCCATTGTAATATCCTATCATTACATGATCAAACTCATGCTCTGTCAATCCATTGTCAAACGGAGCTTTATAAATAAAACTAAAAACGTCTTTTAACGGTACTTCAAAACCCATTTCTTCCACCATTCTCCTTCTACCTGCTTCTATATTTGTTTCTCCTGCTCGTTGATGACTACAACAAGTATTGGTCCATAATAAAGGGGAGTGATATTTTTCTGATGCTCTTTGTTGGAGCATAACTTCATTCTTGTCATTTAAAATAAAAACTGAAAAGGCACGATGCAACAAAGCTTTCTCATGAGCTTCAATTTTTTCCATTACTCCTATTTCCTCGTCGTTTTCATTAACTAATATTACAAATTCTTTTGCCATTTCTTTTTTAATTATATCAAATCCAAAAATACAAAAAAAGAAACTGTTTATCTAATTACTTCTCTCAATGCCCAATGTTTTGCTGTGATTTGTTTGTTTCCAAACTCAAAACATTTTATGTGATTCAAAAACAAGCCCATGCATTATTCTCGATTCTCTTATTGGCAACACTTTACCTAATCACTTGCCTTTTGACTAACACTTCCACTTAAGACTCAGACCTCTCTTTAAAGCAATGCTAAGATCAATCCCATTAGCACTTCACCAACCACTAATTTATCTCTGTTTGCAATTCAAAATTCAATTGTTTAATCTATTTAAAACAACAGTACAACTGCTAATGAAATTTGAAAACAAAAGGGGGTGGTCGGCTTGTGATCGGCATGTGGTCGGCTTATGATCGGCTTATGATCGGCTTATTTACCCTGTTTTTTAGCCGACCACCTACCTATCAATATGAAATCATACACCTAACATTTCCTTTGAATGCTAACACTACTTAACACCCTATATACCACAATCGCGATGATTAAAACACAAGAGGCCACCACATACAAACGACGCGATATGATTCATTCTGATGTTCACTATTGCTTTGGATTGAATACTGTTAAAGATTCGCTTACTTGAATCAACATATTTTATTTACTTTTGACAAGAACTTTACAACACTATGGAACGAAAAATAAAATTAATCTGGGACTTCAGAGGACCTGGAGCTTCAAAAACAGCAGAACACCATGTCATTCACTTAAAAGAGTACATCGCAATCGAAAAACTTCCTATTGCGATAATTGACATGGAAAATATAAACGAATCATACAGCTTGGCTTATATTGTCGTAAATGATGAGCAAATGCTCCAACTAAGAGATGTCCTAAAACCACATCGTGGAGAGTTGTACGAAGGAGATATAACTCATAATTAAATCTAAAACCAAGTGCTAAACAACTTTTTCTCCAAGATCTATTACTATCTTTTTAACATAACCGGGAGAGCTAATAGAACCGAATATTTTATTTATTCGATAATCTATGCATTGACGACTATTGTTATTTATCGCTTGATAGACAATATCGACCTTTACAACCGCAGCATTTTAAACTGGCCATATGCTTTAGTATTGCATATCCTAATCACTACCCCTACAATGGCTGCAACCACGCGTAGACTAAAAGACGCTAATTTGTCTTTACATTGGTTTTTACTCTATTTGATACCTGTTGTTAAGTACTTTTTAATTATTTATCTCTGTATCAAAAAGACATCAGTTAATAATAAGACTATAGCAACAGACCGTGAGCGCATTCTTTATAAGGACTAAACGACAGATTTACACATATCAAAAGGTGTATCAATGCGAATTAAGTTTAGTACTACACTGTTATGAGTACAACAAATAAGTTCAATAATACACAACGTACTATTTCCTAATCATAGAATGATGAATACAAATCAATAAAAAAGCGAGTTTCTATAAATTAGAAACTCGCTTTTTATATTTTAATTTATCAGTTAACAAATCTAATTTGCCTCTTTACTCATAAATTGAATTCTCATCAATCGTAGTTCATCGGTATCATAATCACCTTCAAATTCCGCCATTGCAACTTTAATATTGTCTGTCTCAGATTCCATAAAGTAATCGTAGATTTCTTCTTGACTATCTTCATCAAGTACTTCCTCTAACCAGTAATCAATATTCAATTTAGTACCAGAGTAAACAATCTGCTCCATTTCTTTCAATAGACCATCCATGTCTAATCCTTTTGCTTTGGCAATATCATCAAGCGAAAGTTTTCTATCAACACTCTGAATAATGTATAATTTAAGAGCAGAGTTAGCACCTGTAGACTTCACCACTAAATCGTCCGGTCGAATAATGTCGTTTTCCTCTACATATTTCTTTATTACTTCGACAAATTCTTTACCATATTTCTTGGCCTTACCATCACTAACTCCAATGATATTTGCCATTTCCTCAAGAGTAATAGGGTACTTCAGCCCCATTTCTTCTAATGAAGGATCTTGAAACACCACAAAAGGTGGTACACTTGATTTCTTGGCAACTTTCTTACGTAAATCTTTCAAAATACCAATCAGTACCTCGTCTACCACAGAGGCAGATTTTGAAACACCTAAATCTTGTTCGCTATCTGAGATTGAATATACGTGATCTTCAGTCATCAAGAAAGAGTAAGGTTTCTCCAAATACTCAAGTCCTGCCTCAGTAGATTTCAAAACACCATAAGTCTCAATATCTTTTTTCAATAGTCCTGCAACAAGCATTTGACGAATCAAAGCCATCCAGTACTTATCGTCGTGTTCTTTTCCACAACCAAAATAAACTTGATTATCCGTTTTATTCACTTTAATTAAAGCATTAAGCTTTCCAAGCAAAGTATTCACCACTTCTTTAGTCTTGTAAATCTGTTTGGTATCGCGAACGACTTCAATTACCTTCTTGACACTATCTTGAGCCTCGATTTTACTCTTGGGATTTCGGACGTTGTCATCCATATCAGCACCTTCGCCATTTACTTCATCAAATTCTTCTCCAAAATAGTGAAGTAAGAATTTTCTTCTCGACATAGAAGTTTCAGCATATCCAACTACTTCTTGTAATAGTGCAAAGCCAATTTCTTGTTCCGCAATTGGCTTTCCTGCCATAAACTTCTCAAGTTTCTCTATATCTTTATAAGAGTAATAAGCAAGGCAATATCCCTCACCGCCATCACGACCAGCCCTACCAGTTTCCTGATAATAACTCTCAAGCGATTTCGGTATATCGTGGTGGATTACATATCTCACATCTGGTTTATCGATTCCCATACCAAAAGCAATTGTTGCAACAACAACATCTACTTCTTCCATCAAGAACATGTCTTGGTGTTTTGCACGAGTTTTAGCATCTAATCCAGCATGATATGGAACAGCACTAATACCGTTTACTTGCAAAACATTCGCAATTTCTTCTACTTTCTTACGACTCAAACAGTATATTACACCTGATTTACCTTCTCTCTGTTTAATAAAGCGAATGATGTCAGATTCAACATTTTTAGTTTTGGGTCTAATTTCATAAAACAAGTTAGGTCTATTAAAAGAAGCCTTAAACACGTTTGCATTTGGAATCTCCAAGTTCTTAAGAATATCCTCTTGAACCTTTGGAGTTGCAGTTGCAGTTAACCCTATAATAGGAATATCTCCTAATTGCTTTATGATATTTCGAAGATTTCTATATTCTGGACGGAAGTCATGCCCCCATTCAGATATACAGTGAGCTTCATCTATTGCGACAAAAGAAAGCTTTTCTCCTTGTAAAAAAGTGACATATTCTTCTTTTGTTAAAGATTCAGGAGCAACGTATAACAATTTAGTTACACCATTTTTAATATCTTGCTTAACTTGATTCACCTCTGTTTTAGTAAGAGATGAATTCAATACATGCGCAATACCGTGCTCTGTTGACAAACTGCGTATTGCATCTACTTGATTCTTCATCAATGCAATAAGCGGTGAAACAACAATAGCAGTACCTTCCAGAACTAAAGCTGGTAATTGATAGCATAGAGATTTACCTCCCCCAGTAGGCATAATTACAAAAGTATTATGTCCCGAAATAATACTTTTAACTACATCCTCTTGTAGACCTTTAAACTGTGAAAAGCCGAAAAATCTCTTTAACTCCTTGTACAAGTCAAATTCAGTTGATTTCATTATTTTTGTATGGTATTTTACATAAATTTGCAGTACCTAAAGGTACAAAATTTCTTTAGTTCAATCCTAAACATTTAACATTCACTAATTTTGAATACAACATCAACTATACTGAATACTGCTAAAAACACTTTGTTATCTGAAAGTGAAAGCATTAAGAAACTTGTTAATTATTTATCTGATGATTTTGCACATGCTGTTGAGGCTATCTTCAACTGCAAAGGGCGAATCGTAGTGACAGGAATAGGCAAAAGTGCACTAATTGGCGCAAAAATAGTAGCAACATTCAACTCAACAGGTACTCCAGCCATTTATATGCACGCTGCAGAAGCTGTACATGGTGACTTGGGAATCGTACAACCTGAAGATTGTGTCATTTGTATTTCAAATAGTGGAAATAGTCCAGAAATAAAAGTATTAACTCCATTGTTAACAAGACAAGGCAATAAATTAATCGCCATAACAGCTAACGAAAACTCTTTCTTGGCGAAAGGCTCTGATTTTGTATTACTGTCAAAAGTAGACAGAGAAGCTGATCCAAATAATTTAGCCCCTATGAATAGTACAACAGCTCAATTAGTATTAGGAGATGCCCTTGCTGCTTGTTTAATTGAGTTAAAACAATTCACTTCAAATGACTTCGCAATGTATCACCCTGGAGGAGCTTTAGGTAAAAAACTGTTATTATTGGTAAAGAACATCTTGAAAAGTCAAAACAAACCGGCAGTTTCACCTACATCTTCTATCAAAGATGTGATTGTCGAAATATCAGAAAAACGCCTCGGTGTGACAGCTGTAGTGGAAAATAATAAAATAATTGGTATCATTACAGACGGAGATTTGCGTCGTATGCTACAAAAAAGCGATTCTTTAGCTAACTTTGTAGCCGCTGATATCATGACTCAACATCCAAAAACAATAGATGTCAACCAACATGTATCAAAAGCATTGTCGATATTAGAGGATAATTCAATCACTCAACTATTGGTAACAGACAATGAAGAATACGCTGGTGTGATACATTTACATGATATCCTTAAAGAAGGAATAGTTTAAAATTATGACGAAAAAAGTAAAGAACGAAAAAAAGGAAATGTCTTTCCTTGATCATTTAGAAGAATTACGTTGGTTATTGGTACGCTCATCTATATTTATTTTAGGTGGAGGTGCTGTAGCATTCTTCTTTAGGGACTTCATCTTTAACACAGTAATCTTTGGCCCCAAAGATCCCAATTTCATTACATATAAAATGTTTTGCAAAGTAGCCCAATACTTTAATTTTGAAGATGGCTTTTGCAATCAAGAATTACCTTTCGAAATACAGAACCGTACAATGGATGGTCAATTCTCTGTAATTATATGGACGTGTATCAGTGCAGGTTTCATAATTGCTGTGCCTTTTATTTTATGGGAAGTTTGGAAATTCATCAGCCCTGCTTTATACAAAAATGAAAAAAAATATGCGAAGCTATTTATTGTAGTATCCTCTTTGCTCTTCTTCTTGGGAGTATTATTTGGCTATTATATGATAACTCCATTATCGATTAATTTCTTAGCAAATATCCAGGTCAGCGAGATTGTCAAAAATCAAATTGATATAAACTCGTATATCAGTCTTGTTAAAACAACATCTATTGCCTGTGGATTAGTTTTTGAATTACCTATTATCATTTACTTTCTGTCTGTTATGAATTTAGTTACCCCTGAATTTTTAAGAGATTACAGAAAGTATGCGATTGTACTAATTTTGATTGTTGCGGCAGTCATTACACCTCCGGATGTGGTTAGTCAAATCATCGTATCAATACCTTTATTAATTCTCTATGAAGTTAGTATATATATTTCTAAATTCGTACAAGGATCAAATAAGAGAAAAGAGTTAGCCAATACCAATATTACTAAATCAGAGTAAGAATGAAATTAAGAGCAGACAATATCATCAAAATATATAAAAAGAGAAAAGTAGTAAAAGGAGTTTCTGTTGAAGTAAATCAAGGAGAAATCGTTGGTCTACTGGGACCTAACGGAGCTGGAAAGACCACTTCTTTTTACATGATTGTGGGACTTGTAAAACCCAATGCGGGTCATATATATCTTGACAATACAGATATAACTGATTTCCCAATGTATAAACGAGCTCAACATGGTATTGGATATTTAGCACAAGAAGCTTCAGTATTTAGAAAATTAAGTATTGAAGACAACATACTGAGTGTGCTGCAATTGACTAAACTTTCTAAACAGGAACAGATAGCAAAGATGGAATCTTTAATCGAAGAATTTAGCTTAGAACATATCCGTACCAACAGAGGAGATTTACTTTCAGGAGGAGAGCGACGTCGTACCGAAATTGCAAGAGCATTAGCTACCGACCCAAAATTCATATTATTAGATGAACCATTTGCAGGAGTTGACCCTGTAGCAGTAGAAGATATACAGAGAATCGTAGCAAAGCTAAAAAACAAGAATATTGGAATCTTGATCACTGATCACAACGTGCAAGAAACCTTAGCAATCACGGACAAAACATACTTAATGTTTGAAGGAGGAATCCTAAAAGCTGGAATTCCTGAAGAACTTGCTGCGGACGAAATGGTCAGAAAAGTATACTTAGGACAAAACTTTGAATTGCGTAAGAAAAAATTAACTTTTTAATCAAACAATCCTTAATACTAAATTATTAAGGATTGTTTGATTATATACATTTCCTTTTCTATAACAGTTCTATTTCTAAGAAAAAACACAAAGAAGTATCACTAATCAGACTTATTTAAAAATGTAATGACTCGTCAAAACACAACAATTGCGAAACCTAAATTACATTTTTATTTTTTTGACTATCTTTAAATTTTATATTTGCACAAAAAAAAAGAAAATGAAAAGTAGAATTTCCTTAAATATAACTGTTGTAATTGCAGTTTTTACACTTCTATTGACCTCTTGTGCATCAAGAGAGAAAATAGTGTACTACCAAGATGCTGACAGTGTATTAATGAACAATTTACAGGATACAAAATTTCAAACAAGACTACAACCTGATGATTTGTTAATGATTATCGTTTCAGCAGAAGATGTTGAAGCAGCAGCTCCATTCAACTTAATCAACAGTATGACCTCAAACCCTCTTAATCCAGCAGGTACAGGTCAAATGCAACAACAACTCTACTTAATTGACAACAACGGGTATGTTCAATTCCCAGTGTTAGGAAATATAAAATTAGGAGGAATGACGCGTAAAGACGCTCTTAACTACCTATCAAAAGAAATCGGACAATACATCAACAATCCTATTATTAACTTGCGTATAATGAACTTTAAAGTAACTGTTCAAGGAGAAGTTAATAAACCAGGAGTCCACTCAATAAACAGTGAAAGATTAACCTTATCAGAAGCAATTGCTTTGTCAGGTGATATGACTGTTTATGGAAAAAGAGAAAACGTTTTAATTATCAGAGAAATTGACGGTCATAGAGTCCCTATCCGCGTGGATATGACAAAATCAGACTTTATGAATTCACCTTTCTACTATTTGAACCAGAATGACATCGTCTATGTAGAACCAAATAAAACAAGAGTAAATTCTTCAGTAGTGGGACCGAACTTAAGTTTAGGTCTATCAGCACTTTCACTTCTTGTTACTATTATTGCGTTATCAACTAAATAATTACTATGGAAAACAAATTTGACAACAACGACAACAGCAACATTAATATAAGAGAAGAATTAGAAAAATATTTAATTCACTGGCGCTGGTTTGTTGTTAGTGTAATTATTACTATTATTTTGGCTTTTGTATATTTAAGATATACAGAAAAGACATACAAAATAAATACTACGATAATCGTAAAAGATGAAAAAAGGGGTGGTGGTATCGCTTCTGAGATGGCAGCTTTTTCTGATTTAGGATTATTATCGGGTGGTAAGAGTAACGTTGAGAATGAAATGCAAGTATTACAGTCGAGAAGCTTAGCTGAACGCACTGTACGCAGACTACAACTTAACATTGCATATATAAATGAAGGCAGAGTCGTAAAGAGCAATTTATACAATGACACACCTATTTCATTCAACTTTGTAAAGCGCGTATTTGACTTTGATACTATACGCTATACTTTTTATGTAAAAAATATCGATGAGAACCAATTTACTTTATTAAATGAAGATAAAGAAGAGATTGGAACTTATAAGTATACAGAGAATATTGAAACTGTTTTAGGAACATTAGTCGTTACTAAAAATCAAGAAAAACCCCTGCCTACGCTTAAAAAACTAAAAGAGGAAAAAGAAGAAGAGCCAATTAGAGATGTTACTGTAGAGATATTTCCAGTACAAAAGGTGGTAGATGATTATGTAAAAAACCTTCAAATCGCTCCTACTGATAAGTTTTCAAGTGTTTTAGACTTATCTTTACTTGATGCAACACCTACTAAAGCAATTGACTATCTAAACACATTAGTTACCTTATACAACGATGCGGCAATTGCAGACAAGCGATTTATATCAGAAAAGACATCTGAATTTATTGAAAGTCGATTAAATTTAATCACTGAAGAATTAGGTGATGTAGAGAAAAGTGTTGAGGGATATAAATCCAGACACAATATTACAGATATACCAACAGAATTAGGTCTGTACTTACAGAATACTAATGTATATGAAAAGCAAATCATTGAAAATGAAACCGAATTAAAAGTGGTTACTTCAATGATTGAATTTTTGAAAAAAAGTGAGCCTAATGAACTTATCCCTGGAAATATTATTTCTTCAGATGCAAGTTCGAATAGCTTGATTAATCAATATAATACAATAGTATTAGATAGAAATAGAATTAGCGCAAGCTCAACTTCAAAAAACCCTGCTGTAATCAAATTAGACAACCAAATTTCAGCAATGAAAGCTTCAGTTATGGAAAGCTTAATTACGCTACAGAGTTCTCTAAAAATTACACAAAAGGAATTAGCCAGTAAAGAATCAGAAATTAAAAATAGACTTTCTCAAGTTCCAAGACAGGAAAGAGAGTTTAGAATTATTGATAGACAGCAAAAAGTAAAAGAGGCAATCTACCTTTACTTATTCCAAAAAAGAGAGGAAACAGCAATTGCGTTAGCTGCAACAGATTTAAATGCTAAAGTGATCGACTTAGCAAAAAGTTCGGATAAGCCTGTATCACCTAAAAAAGCAATTATATTATTGGCTGCTTTAATCTTAGGAGGACTTATTCCTTTTGCAATTATTTACTTGCGCAGTTTATTAGACACAAAAGTGAAAACGCGTCTTGACATTGAGGAGGGAACTAATTTACCTTTCTTAGGAGATATTCCACACTCAGATAATAACGCGCAAATTGTCGATGTTTCAAGTAGAACAAGTACTGCAGAAGCATTGCGTATCATTCGTACCAACTTAGAATTTATGCTAAGTCATACGGAAGAAGGAAAAGCAAAAATGATCTTCTTAACTTCTACTTTCCCTAAAGAGGGAAAAACTTTTACATCTGTAAATATAGCAGCGACAATTGCTTTATCAGGTAAGAGAACATTGTTAATAGGACTTGATTTGCGTAATCCTCGCTTAGATGATTACATTATGCTACCTACTCAAGGTGTATCAGATTACTTATTAAGAAAAGAAGAAAATATAGATCAATTCATTGTAAAAGTAGATGGTTATGACAACTTCTACGCTTTACCAGCAGGTACAATACCTCCTAACCCAGCAGAATTGCTTATGGGAGAAAGAATTGGTCAATTATTTGAAGAATTGAAAAACAAATATGATTATATCATTGTAGATACAGCTCCTATTAGCTTAGTAACAGATACATTATTGGTAGCCAAATATGCAGATACATTTATTTATGTTGCGAGAGCTAACTATTTAGATAAACGCATGTTAAAACTTCCAAATGACTTACATAAAGAAGGAAAACTTTCGAATATGTCTGTCATTTTAAATGACACTGTTACAACAAAAGGTTATGGAGGATATGGATATGGTTACGGATATGGTTACGGATATGGTCAAGAAATGGAAACTGAAGAACGTCCATGGTGGAAAAAACTATTGAATAGATAAAATATATAAAAAAGGTCGCTCAACTATGAGTGACCTTTTTTCATTAATTGACAAAATATTATATCAAAATATACCGATTTCGAAATATAGAAAGACGAGAATATCAAATTGATAAATCGCTATAACTAAGGGGCATTTTACTAACAATTGTATTAATGATTTAGTATATTTGCCTTAAAGTTTTGAAAAACGAACAGACTCAAGTCTTTGATAATATTGTTTTCATTTAAAATAAAAAAGAATGACACAAAAATCTAAAATCCTTTACACGTTAACAGACGAAGCTCCAATGTTAGCTACGTTTTCATTTTTGCCAATTGTTCAAGCTTTTGCTAAAACAGCAAATATAGATGTAGAAACACGTGATATCTCTTTAGCAGGTCGTATCCTTGCAAACTTCCCAGAATTCTTAAAAGAGGACCAAAAAATTGGCGATGCTCTAACAGAACTTGGTGAATTAGCAAAAACACCAGAAGCAAACATTATTAAATTACCTAATATCTCTGCTTCATTACCACAATTAAATGCTGCTATAAAAGAATTACAAGCACATGGGTATGCTATTCCTAACTATCCAGCTGAACCAAAAAATGACGAAGAAAAAGCTATTAAAGCAAAATATGCAAAAGTATTAGGTTCTGCAGTAAACCCTGTATTGCGTGAAGGTAACTCTGACCGTAGAGCTCCAAAAGCAGTAAAAAACTATGCAAAGAAACACCCACACTCAATGGGAGCATGGACTGCAAGTTCTAAAACAAATGTTGCTTCTATGTCAGAAGGAGATTTTTATGGAACAGAAAAGTCTGTAACTGTTGCTGAAAATGGCAAATTCAAAATTGAATTCATTGCGAAAGACGGTAGCACTAAATTGCTAAAAGATTTTGCACCTTTATTAGCAGGTGAAGTTATTGACTCATCAGTAATGACTTTAAATAAATTAAAAGCATTTGTTTCTGAATGCAAAGAAGAAGCTAAAGCAAAAGGTATTCTATTTTCTACTCACTTGAAAGCAACGATGATGAAAGTGTCTGATCCAATTATCTTTGGAGCTGTAGTAGAAGGTTACTTTGCGGATGTATATGCAAAGTATGCAGACGTTTTTGCTGAATTGGGAATCATACCTAACAATGGATTAGGAGATTTATACGCTAAAATTGCAGGACATGCTAAAGAAGGCGAAATAAAAGCAGCTATTGATACAGCTATAGCTAATGGACCAGCAATAGCAATGGTAAACTCTGACAAGGGAATTACTAACTTACACGTACCATCGGATGTTATTGTTGATGCTTCTATGCCTGCTATGATTCGTACTTCAGGTCAAATGTGGAACAAAGAAGGAAAACAACAAGATACATTAGCTATTATTCCAGATCGTTGTTATGCAGGTGTATATCAAACTGTAATCGAAGACTGTAAAGCGAATGGTGCTTATAACCCTACAACAATGGGATCTGTACCTAACGTTGGTTTAATGGCTCAAAAAGCAGAGGAATACGGTTCTCATGACAAAACATTCCAAGCAGATGCTGCCGGAATCATTAGAGTATCTGATGAAAAAGGTAATATCTTCTTCGAACAAAATGTAGAGAATGGAGATATATTCAGAATGTGTCAAACTAAGGATGCTCCAATTCAAGATTGGGTAAAACTTGCTGTAAACCGTTCTCGCTTATCTGATACACCAGCTATCTTTTGGTTAGACGAAAACAGAGCTCACGATAGAGAAATTATTAAGAAAGTAAATACTTATTTAAAAGATCACGATACGACTGGTTTAGATATTAGAATCTTAAATCCGGTAGAGGCTACGAAAGTTTCTGTAGAGAGAATTCGTCAAGGTTTAGATACTATTTCTGTAACAGGTAACGTATTACGTGACTACTTAACTGACTTATTCCCTATCTTAGAAGTAGGTACATCAGCTAAGATGTTATCTATTGTACCATTGATGAATGGTGGGGGATTATTCGAAACAGGTGCAGGAGGTTCTGCTCCAAAACACATTGAGCAGTTCATTGAAGAAGGTTATTTACGTTGGGATTCATTAGGAGAGTTCTTAGCTTTGGGTGCTTCATTTGAGCACTTGAGCCAAACTCAAGATAATGCTAAAGCTTTAGTTTTAGCTGAAACTTTAGATGAAGCTACAGCTAAATTTTTAGACAACGACAAATCACCTGCTCGTAAAGTTGGTTCAATAGATAACCGCGGTTCTCACTTCTACTTAGCAATGTACTGGGCAGAAGCATTAGCAAACCAAAGCAAAGATGCTGACTTAAAAGCTAAATTTGCTCCAATTGCAAAAGAGATGCTTGCTAATGAAGCAAAAATTAATGAAGAGTTGATTAGTGCTCAAGGAAAAGCTCAAGCTATCCAAGGTTACTATCAACCAAATCAAGAAGCCACTTCAAACGCTATGCGTCCAAGTGCTACTTTGAATAAAATTATCTCATCTATAGCATAAATTATAGATTAAGTATAAAATTAAAAGGTCGTCAATATATTGACGACCTTTTCTTATTTCTGTTTCATACGATTCTATCAATCTAATAAAGCGAATAGAGACAATAAACGCATCTACAAATGCTAATCGCAATAGCTCTATCCTCTATTGATCTAACAAGATTTGATACTTTCTTCCTATTGGAACTTCATCATTGTTTGTCATAGTCATTTTGCCAATAGAGCGCTCTTTTATATTCAATTTATTGACAATGAAAGAACGGTGAACTTGAACAAAATTAGATCCAGATAGGTCATTCTTTATCCCTACTAAAGAGCCATACACAAAATAGCTCTTGCGTCGGCTGTTCGTAAATATCTTGATATAGTTTCCTGCACTTTCTACATAAATAATATCGTCTAAATTAATTTTATAATCCATCCCATCCTCTTTGATGGTAATAAAAGAAGGTACTTCCTTCAATTGAAGCTTATCTTTACAAAATACTTTCGCTTTTTCTACTGCTTTTAAAAACTTAGCAAAAGAAATCGGTTTCAATAAATAATCTACTGCATCATTCTGATAAGATTCTAATGCATAATCGGAATAAGCAGTTGTAACAATAGTTGTTGGCTTTACAGATAACATTTCCAAAAATTCTAATCCAGAAACTAAAGGCATATTAATGTCTAAAAAAAGAATATCCACATCCTTTTCTTGCATAAATAACAACGCATCCTTACCATTATATGCATGCCCTACACATTCTAAGTCGGCACATTGATTAATATGACTTAAAAGTACTTGATGAGCAGGTTTCTCATCATCAACAATTAAACATTTATAGGTAACTCCCATAACTCTAATTTTGTTTTATAATAATTCTTCGATTTAGTCCTTGTAAATTTATATTTCAACTTTGACACTTCTAATCGACGCTCTAAATTCTTTATCCCCACTCCTGTCCCTGTCTGTATCAACTCATCCGCTAAACAACTATTCTCAATTTCAAAAAACAAATGATTATTCTTTTCAGTTCCTCTTAACTTTATAAAGGGTTCTTCCGTTTGCAGAGCAAACTTAATAGCATTTTCTACTAAACTAAAGTACAAAAGAGGAGGTACTTTATACTTTGATATATCTCCTTCATAAGCAATATCCACTATAAGATTATTACTTCTAAACTTATAGTAGTTAAAATACTCTTTCAAAAAATCAATCTCTTGTTCTAAACTGATAAATTCTTTCTTTGTCGCTTCTAACTGATAGCGAAGTAAATGAGAAAGTTGCAAAATGCGTTCAGGCGTTTCACTTGGATTAGTCAAAGCTTCTCCATAGAGATTATTCATAGCATTCAACAGAAAATGAGGATTGAGTTGCATCTTTAAGAAATCTAATTCTGCTACAGTAGAGACAAGGCGTTTTTCTCTAACCGTAATATCATTAAATATCCATAAGTGAATAAAATATGCACCCGTACCTAAAAAGGCAAAAAACAGAATATTGACAATTTCTATCAACCAGGAGTCAAAATCTCCTGTTAACATATTCATATATGCTATTCCTATGACAACTGTTGCCCAATAAAAAGACGATAAAGGAAAGAACTTATCATATTGTTTGGTCATGACATAACGCTTAATCAATATAATATTACTTCCCATGATAGCTCCATAAATAATGAAAAAGGTAGGTAGAAGTTCTTTCCATATTTCAGGAAGCGTTCGATCTCCACGATCTACAGAAGCGGCAAAAGTAAAAATGGATAATAGTATAAGAACTACCATCACATTTCTCAACCAAAAGTTTGAATATATCTTCCAAAGTGACTTCATACAAACAAATGTAGATAATCAATACTCTACAAACTTATAATTTATTATTATTTATTTGAAAACCATTAAAATAATACTCTTTTAGGTATATATATTTAATTAATATTTACGTTACTACCTTTACTACATTTACATTGAAATTAAAAACACTACAAATGAGAAAACACAAAAAGTTTACCAATTTATTAATTGGCATAATACTTCATATTGGAGTATTGTCAACTTTTTCTATCGATACCCATGCGATGTCAAGTTTCTATTCTCAAAAGCTATTGACTTTTCAAGGACAAATTATGGATAAAACATCTCCTTTAATTGGAGCTACTGTCTATATAGAAGGAACTAAATATGCAACTTCCACAGATGAATTGGGTAAATTCCAATTTCAACTTCCTGCAGGAGAGTATACTGTCACTGTTTCCTATTTAGGTTATGAAAATCAATCTAGAAAATTAGAACTAACAGATGATTACACATTAAACATTCAATTAGTAAAGGACAGCAAGCAATTAGATGAGCTGATTATTGTAAAAAATGACAAGAAAGCTGATATCAGAACTCCTGAAATGAGCGTGAATAAACTCTCTATTCAAGACATAAAGAAAATGCCTGTTGTTCTTGGTGAAACAGATATTCTAAAATCAATTCTTCAATTACCTGGTGTAACTAATGCAGGAGAAGGAGCAGCTGGTTTTAACGTTAGAGGAGGTTCTGCTGGACAAAACTTAGTCCTTCTGGATGATGCACCTATCTATAGTTCCTCACACTTGTTTGGTTTCTTCTCTGTTTTCAATTCAGATGCTGTTAAGGATATCAAACTTTACAAGGGAGGAATTCCAGCTCGTTTTGGAGGGAGATCTTCTTCAGTATTAGAAGTATTCCAAAAAACGGGAAACAATACTGCTTTTAACGCTATGGGAGGTATTGGCTTAATTTCAAGTAGAATTATGGCGGAAGGCCCTATACAAAAAGATAAATCCTCTTTCTTAGTAGCAGGTAGGGCTTCATATGCTCATTTATTCTTAAAAATGTCAGACAACAAAAACTCTGCTTACTTTTATGATTTAAATACAAAACTAAACTTTGATTTGTCGCCTAAGAACAAATTATTTTTCTCTGGGTATTTTGGTAGAGATATTTTTAGCTTCACTGATTTGCTAAAGAATAACTTTGGAAATACAGCAGCTTCACTTCAATGGAACCACCTTTTCAATGATAATTTGGTAAGTAATGCTTCTTTAATTTACAGTGATTACTACTATGGTTTAGATATGGATTTGGTAGGTTTCAAATGGGATTCTGGTATTAAAACATATCAATTCAAGCTAGACTTTACGCATGACGTAAAACCAAATTGGCAACTAAAATACGGTGCTGTCTCAACTTATTATGATTTTGCACCTGGTACAATAAAACCTACTAAAGCAGATTCACCAATTAACTACAAGAAGATTGACAATAAATATGCCTTAGAAACAAATGCATACATCGAATCAGAACAACATATTGGACAACATTTTAGTTTTAACTATGGACTTCGATTATCTAATTTTAACCGTGTAGGTAAAGAAACAATTAATTTGTATGAAAACGATCAGGCTGTTATTTATAACGCTGATTTAGGTATATATGATATGGCGGATCCAATAGGAACTAAATCGTATAGCAAAGGGAAATCAATTGATAACTTTACTAATATTGAACCGCGATTTGGTATTTCTTATGCCATAAATGACGATCAATCTATTAAAGCCAGTTACAATAGAATGACACAATATATACAGTTAATTTCAAACACATCTGCTCCAACTCCTTTAGATATTTGGACGCCAAGTAGTTCATATATAAAACCACAATTAGTAGATCAAGTTGCGCTTGGGTATTTTCAAAACTTAAATGACGGAAAATATAGTATCGAGTCAGAAGCATTCTTTAAAAAAGGTAAAAATAGTATTGATTATATAGACGGCGCAGAGTTAATTGGAAATGAAGCTATAGAACGAGTTATACTAAATGGAGAATCAAGAGCATATGGTTTAGAGTTAATGCTTAAAAAGAATACAGGAGCACTCACTGGTTGGATTGCCTACACTCTTTCCAAATCAGAACAAAGAACACCTGGTAGAAATGCTAATGAACCTGGTATAAACAATGGCGAATGGTATAAAACTCCTTATGACAAATTACATGATTTATCTGTTACAGCAATGTATGAGCTAAATCCCAAGTGGAGTTTTAGTGCAAGTTTCACACTACAATCTGGTAGACCTATAACCTATCCTGAAGGTCAATATGAATATGACGGTGTGAGAGTCCCTAACTTTGGCAAAAGAAATGCACATAATCTTCCTGCTTACCACCACTTAGATGTGTCCGCTACCTATATACCAAATCCAAACTCTACAAAAAGATGGAAAGGAGAATGGGTCTTCGGAATCTACAACTTGTATGGTAGATCTAATGCAGCATCTATAACCTTCAGAGAAAATGAAGATGTGAGAGGACAGAATGAAGCAGTACGTATGTCAATATTTGGATTAGTACCAAGTGTTACTTATAATTTTAAATTTTAAAAACATGAAAAAAGCATATCTATTATATTCCATAATCATTAGTTACTTTCTTTTAACCTCATGTGAAAAGGTAATTGATTTGGATCTCCCTACTGCTCCAGCAAGATTAGTTGTAGAGGGAAATATTGATTTTACCCCTGAAAACATCAATGATACATTAAAAATTAAATTATCTCTAACTACAGACTATTACAACTCCAATATCCCAGTTGTAAATAATGCAATCGTTTGGGTCGAAAGAGAGAATGGTACAACTTATACCTTCCATGAAATGAATAATACAGGAGTCTATATATCAACTGAAGTTCCAAAAGAAATCAACAAAAAATACAAACTTCACATAGAGTACGACAATGATGTATATGAAGCAAATGAGATACTTTTAAGTACACCTGTCATTACTGAATTAAAACAAACAAGAGAAAAACTAATCAACGAAGATTTATATGTGTTAAGGTATTACTTCCAAGATACGCCAAAGGAAGATGGCACTCTTAATTACTATTACAGCAAAATAGAGCGCAACAACGACCGACCTTACTTAAGTGTAATTTCAAATGAACATTCGAAAGGAAATCAAATCGAAAAGCTATACATTGACAAGGATACAAAAGTTGATGATGAAATAAATATTAGTTCTTATCAAATATCAAGAAACTATTACAATTATCTAAAACAACTTACATCAAACACTAATTCTGCAGGTGGCCCTTTTCAAGTACCTCCAGGTCAAGTAAAAGGCAATGTAAAGAACCTAACCTCTCCAGACAAACAAGCTTTTGGATACTTTAGGATAACAGAGAAACAAACTTATAAACACAAGATTTTTGAACAACCAAAACCGTAAACTAAAAAAAGAGTTCAATGCGATTTTACTAAATCTAATTGAACTCTTTTTTTATTTATCGCTGTAATAACTCTTTTGCGTGAACTAATGCCGACTCCGATATATCCTTACCTGATAGCATTTGAGCCACTTCCGTTATTCGACTTTCATACGTCAATTCTTCTATTTGTGACGTTGTTGTTTCTCCCTTCGCAGTCTTAAATACTTTAAAGTGGGTATCTCCTTTGGCTGCAATTTGCGGTAAATGGGTTATCGCAAAAACTTGCATTTCCTTGCTCATCTCACGCATAATTTCCCCCATCTTATCAGCAACCTCTCCTGAAACTCCAGTATCAATCTCATCAAAAATAATTGTTGGTAGATTAGAATACTTGGCCAAAGTCGATTTTATAGCTAACATGATACGAGACATTTCACCTCCAGATGCAACCTTCTTTAAAAGTCCAAAATCCATTCCCTTATTAGCAGAAAATAACAACTGCATCTGATCTTTTCCATTTGACATAAAATGGGCAGTATATTCAAACTCAAACTTGAAATTTGAATTTGGCATTCCAACTTGCTTTAAAATATCTATTAATTGTTTTTGTAACACTGGAACTGCCTTCTTTCTGGCTTCTGATAACTGCTTAGCTAATCGCTCTAACACATTTTCTAAGCTCTCTATCTCTTTTGTAACTTCTACTATTTTATCCTCTAAATCAGTGGCAAGAAAAACTTTCCCACTTAACTCATTCTCAATTGTAATCAATTCTTCAACTGTAGCAACTTGATGTTTCTTTTGCAAAGAATACAACAACTGTAATTTCTCATTGGTAATCGCGAGCTGTTCTGGATCCGATATAACGCTATCTACCATGTTCTCAATTTCACCGACGATATCTTCTACCTCAATATCAACGCTACTAATGCGATTAGACAGTTCCTCATACTCTTTAGAAATAGAAGCTAACTTCGACAGTATATTACGGGCTTCTCTTAATCCAGCAACCAAACCTACTTGCTCATCAGTAAATACAGTCAATGCATGGCTAAAGTTCTCACGCACAAACTCAACGTTATTAAGTTTGTCAAACTCTGCTTCTAATTGCTCTTGATTCAAATCTGATAAATGAGCTTCCTCTAATTCTTGTAACAGAAAAGCATTATAATCTTGTTCTTTTAAAAGTTCTGCTTGTGTCTGCAAAAACTCCTTTAACTTACTTTGCAGTTTCTTATATTGCTTTAAATGAGCTTGATATTCTTCTAAAACACTATTATTATCAGCAACAGCGTCTATAATGTGCAATTGATAATTTTCATCTGACAATTCACCTGTTTGATGCTGTGAGTGTATATCAATAAGATAACTACTTAATTCTTGTAAATCAGCAAGGTTAACTGGACTATCGTTGACAAAGGCGCGAGACTTCCCAGAAGGGAGTATCTCCCTGCGAATAATAGTTACCTCTTCATATTCAATATCCAAAGTAGCGAAAACCTCTTTTAATTTATACTCTTTAATATTAAAATGTCCTTCAACTACACATTTCTCCTCCTTGTTCTTTAATGACCCTAAATCTGCTCGTTTACCTTGCAACAATCCCAGAGCACCAAGTAAAATAGACTTACCTGCCCCTGTCTCTCCAGTTATAATAGAAAAACCATTGTAGAATTTTCGCTCTAAAGATTCGATTAGAGCAAAGTTTTTAATAGTCAATAAAGTCAACATATACCTTTAGTTTTAAACTATAAATTATTCCATTTTGCCGAGTTCAGCGGAGCTAATTTATTCAATAATTCGATAACTAACTTTTTATTTTTATCTGTAACACCCGAATAAATATTACTTAACTCTTCCGTTTTTGCATCAAAAAAGATACGCATTAAAAAAGAGCCAGGTCTATTCTTGTGCAACACTTCCAAATCTTGAAGTGATTTAAAAATTCCATCTCGACCATTTTCTAAATTAGAAGACATAACATCCAATCCCTTTAAATGGTAATTGTAAAGCGCTTTTCTATATGGCATACCCGTTCCAGCAATTACATCATTCACAAGATAATATCGAGTATTCGTCCCATCTCCTTGCTTCCAACCTTTTGCCCCAGATTGCTGTGCAATTGAAACAATAGAAGACGCATTCTGATAGAACTCACTTCCTCCCTCTAACTGAAAACTATCTGCATCTAAACCGAGTATCATATTAGCGTAAAAAGCAATTAAACTGGTTAAATTAGAGTCAAAAGAGTTGGGATTATAAAACAAATTTTCAAATTCTATATAAGAAAATGAAATATCTTTATCATTAAAGTTTAAGATAGGACTAGAATAAGAAGAATTATAAATTGGTCTAGTAGCTTGCACTTGCATACTACCTCCTATCAAGTTATTATTATACGAAGTTACAGTAAGGATAAATACACAATCTACCTTTTCTACCGCATTATACTTCTTCGATCCCCAACTTGTATTATTTATAAACTCTTGTAAGGACTTCTCTAAGTTTTTAAAATAAGCTTGATTACTATTTCCTACTTGGCTATGATTAATATTTACAGTTGCATGTAACTCTTGTGAGTAAGAGTTTATCATCAAAAAAAAACAACTAATCAGCCAAATAAGTTTATTCATAATGCTCTACAATTTTTTGCACAATATCTTTTGCAACATCTTCTTTTGATTTTAACTCCATGGGTTGAATATTAAAATCCTTATCTATAAAGGTAACTTTATTTGTTGGTTTACCAAAACCTGCACCTTTATCATTTAAAGAATTCAAAACAATTAAGTCCAGATTCTTCTTTGTTATCTTCTGTTTCGCATGTTCTATCTCATTCTCTGTTTCAAGGGCAAAACCAATGAGAAACTGTTCTTTTTTAATTGCTCCTAAGGACGCAAGTATATCTGGGTTTTTGTCCATTTCGATAACAAATTCCTCAGTATTCTTTTTAATCTTTTGATTGGCAATATGCCTTGGGCGATAATCTGCTACAGCAGCAGCAGCAATAACAGCATCTACTTGCTCAAAATAATCATGACAAACAGTATACATTTCCATGGCAGACATTATCGAGATCACTTTAACCCTTTTATCTTTCACCTTCTGGTTGGTAGGCCCCGAAACCAAAATTACCTCCGCACCTAATCTTGCCAATTCATTAGCAATATCATATCCCATTTTACCAGATGAGTGATTCCCAATAAAGCGAACAGGATCAATAGGTTCGTAAGTTGGTCCCGCTGTTACTAAAACGGTCTTACCGATCAAAGACAAAGATTTTGACAATTCCTCACAAACAAACGCTACGATATTCTCTGGTTCAGCCATACGACCTTTTCCGATTAATCCGCTTGCTAATTCACCTTCCTCTGCAGGAATAATAATATTCCCAAAAGAAGCTAATCGATCTAAGTTCATCTCCGTTGAAGGATGTGCATACATATCCAAATCCATTGCAGGAGCAATATAAACAGGACATTTTGCCGAAAGGTATACTGCCATAAGCAGATTATCACAAATACCGTTAGCCATTTTACCTAATGTATTTGCCGTTGCAGGAGCAATAATCATCAAATCAGCCCAAAGAGCTAAATCAACGTGATTATTCCATGTTCCTCCTTGATCACCAGCATGAAAGAAGTTTGTAAAAGCTGGTTTCTTCGATAAAGTAGATAAGGTATAAGGAGTAACAAATTGATGAGAAGCAGGTGTCATAAGTACTTGTACTTCTGCACCTGCCTTTATAAGTAAACGTACTAAGCCAGCCGTTTTATAAGCGGCAATTCCACCAGTGATACCCAGTATTACTTTTTTTCCGCTTAATACTGACATGTTCTTAGTATATAATTATTTTACAGCTTCTTTAAAAGTCACTTTATTATCTAACCATTCTTCAACAGCTAAAGCATGAGCTTTTGGAAGTTTCTCATAGAATTTTGATACTTCGATTTGTTCTTTATTTTCAAAAACTTCATCTAAGCTATCGTTATAAGTAGCGAACTCTTCTAATTTTTCAATCAATTCACCTTTAATCTCCGTATTGATTTGGCTAGCTCTCTTAGCAATGATTGTAATAGCTTTATAAACGTTACCTACTGGTTCTTCAATTTTATTCTTGTTATAAGTAACTGTGTTTACAGGAGCATTTGTTTTCTTTAAATCCATCTCGCTTAAATTATTTTGAAAATTTTTCTAATTCTTTATTAATATCAGTAATCATACTATCCACTTTCGATCTGTACTTTGTCTCAGCATTAAAGCGAATTAAACCGTCATACATTAATTGTGCATTCTTTAAACGCTCTTCCATTTTCCAAACGACACTATTCATTGCCAATTTATATGCAGAATCAAACTTGTAGTACAATGCATCTTCTTTCAGCTCTGTTCCAGGAAAATCGTATATAAAATTATCCAAAGCTATAATAGCTGCTGTATAATTACGCGTGAATGCTCCAATAGTATTCAACTGTTTTGCATTTTCAAAGGCCTTTCTTTCCAGCTTCTTATTCATCTCTGACATAATGCTATTGGCTTCAAACACAAAATCAGATGTTGGATACTGATCTATAAATCGTTGCAGTTTATCAATAGTCTCATTGGTAATATGTTGATCTAAAGAATAAACTGGTGACAATTTCACACCACATTTAATTTCTTTTAATAGCGCTTCTTCTCTTTTTTCACTACGAGGATAACTTGCTGCAAAAATCCTAAATCTAGAACCTGCTAACTCATAATCCTTAGTAACAAACGTTGCTTCAGCAAAATTATAATACATTTCTTCAGCATCAGGACGAGCTCTATAAGCTGTTTCTAATTGCTCATACAAACGTATTGCACGTCGGTATTTCTTTTGTTCATAATATTGGTTTGCTACCTCTTTTTTATACTCTAGATCCTCTGACTTCAATGCTTTTTGCATAGGACTACACCCCACCAGAGAAAGCATTAAAAAAGATAAACCGATATATCTTTTCATAAATAATTATAGTTTTTTAAAACAAAAGTTTTGCTGCATACTTATTAGAAAGCAATTGCAAATTTAGTTATTAATTGCATTATACAAAAACCTTTTTACACTAAAAAGAAAAGATGCCACTTTTTTGACACCTTTTCTTAAGATACTTATTCTTAATAGACTAAATTACACTGTTGTGTTATTAGTTCCTTGCTGGTTAAACCCTTTAATATCATTGTCAAATAAGTATAAACCACCTTTATCGTCACCAATAAGATTTATCTTATCCAAAATTGTACGAGCCGTCGCTTCTTCTTCAATTTGTTCTGAAACATACCACTGTAAGAAATTATGTGTTGCATAATCTCTTTCTTCTAAAGCGATATGTACTAAGTCATTTATACTTTTAGACACAAAAACCTCGTGTTCAAACAATTGTTTAAAAAGAGTTTTAAAAGAAGAATGATCTAATACCGGTTTAGCTATATCCGGAATAACCGCTTCACCACCTCTTTGATTAATATACTTAATTAACTTCAACATATGCTGACGCTCTTCATCTGATTGAGCAAACATAAAAGTTGCAATTCCTTCAAATCCTTGTATTTCTGCCCACGATGCCATGGCCAAGTAAATCTGAGAAGAATCTCCTTCTAATTTAACCTGGTTGTTTAACGCTGCTTGTAATTTATCTGATAACATATTTCTTATTTTAATATTCTTTTGCTTTCATTCTCTATTCTCTCTGCTAAAGAACGATCGACATTTACTAAAGGTAAACGCAAATGAGTCTCAGATATTTTAGCAAATTTTAAAATTTCCTTAATACCCGCAGGATTTCCTTGTTCGAAAATCATATCAATGATAGGCATCATATCAAATTGCAAAGCAAATGCCTCATCTACTTTACGCGCTAATCCCAAGCGTATCATTTCACTGAACTGTTGAGGAATTCCTTGACCAATAACAGAAATCACACCTGCTCCTCCTGCTAATACAAGTGGTAAAGCAATAGTATCATCCCCAGAAATAACTAAAAAGTCCTTGCGCTCTACTTGACGTAAAATCTCCATTCCTTGAACTATACTTCCTGCTGCCTCTTTAATACCTATTATGTTTTTAAAGTCATTCGCTAACCTCGCCACTGTTCCCGGCATCATATTACTTCCTGTGCGTCCTGGAACATTGTAAAGTATAATAGGTAGAGGACTATGTTCAGCTATCATTTTGAAATGTTGATATATTCCCTCTTGTGTTGGCTTATTGTAATATGGCGATACTGATAATATAGCATCAAATCCTTCTAAATTATCATGAGACAACTCTTGCACTACGGCTTGAGTATTGTTTCCTCCTACTCCTAAAACTAATGGCAATCGCTTCTTATTAGCCTCCACTACTACGCGTTTGACTAACTGTTTTTCTTCTGTAGTTAAAGTTACAGATTCTCCTGTAGTTCCCAAAACTACAAGATACTCAACTCCTCCTTTGATTACATACTCTACCAAATTTTGCAGAGCTGCTACATCTACAGAAAGGTCACTTCTAAATGGTGTAATTAAAGCTACACCTGTCCCTTTTAATGATTGCATAATGATTCTTGACTATTAGTTCTTAAAAATATTTATATACTCAAATAATAATTTTACATATAACTCCGCATCTAATCCATTCATCTCTATATTAAAATGATTGACAAAAGACGTTACTGATGCCAAACCAACTTTGAACTTCGCTTTAGATTGACTCGTACCCCATAACAAAGGTATTGTATCACTCTTGTAAAAGCTAATCAATAGATCAAATGGTTTTTCAACAAATACCTTCAACGATTCATTTGATGTTTTCAAACTTGACTCAAAATCTCTCAACTTAAAAACATACGCATCCTCCTCTTTTACCTTCGAATTACTTCCATCGTAATACAAAACTAAAATATCTTCCCTCTTAAAACCTCTATCTACTAAAATATTTATCATACTCTCTACAGTAGACTGTTCCTTCTTCTCAGACAAAATTCCTATTGTCTTTACTTGATAATTAAATTCTAAAGGAACTGAAGGTAATTTTGTCCCTTCCACCGCCTTGCGTAAAGCTTTCTTTTTTACTGCATTAAACAACATACCATTGTGATTTTTGTAAATTTAAAAAAATTCGTAAACCATGTTGCGTATTTAACATCGATTTATTGAATCATACTTAAAAATTCCTCTTCATTCAAAATGGTAATTCCTAACTTATTTGCTTTCTCTAATTTAGATGGTCCCATTTTATCTCCTGCTACAACATAATCAGTCTTAGAAGAAATCGAACTTCCATTCTTTCCTCCGTGATCTTCTATAGCTTGTTTTATCTCATCTCTGGACATTTTAGTAAAAACACCAGAAACCACAATTGTCTTTCCTTTTAATATATCAGACACTACAGTTGATTCTTTCTCCTCTATTACAAATTGTAGACCATAAGACTTTAATCGCTCTATAATTTCTTTATTTTTCTCATTGCTAAAGAAATCTATTACGCTCTGTGCAATTCTTTCTCCAATCTCATCCACCATTATCATCTCCATCAAAGGTGCTTGAGATAAAGCATCTATATTCTTATAATGTGCTGCTAACTTCTTAGCTACGGTTTCTCCAACAAATCTAATTCCCAAAGCATACAATACTCTCTCAAAAGGAACTTGCTTAGATAGTTCTATCCCTTTTATTAGATTATCTGCGGACTTCTCTCCCATGCGTTCCAATCCCAAAAGCTGTTCTTTCTTAAGTTCATATAAATCCGCATAGTTCTCCACTAATTCATTTTTATACAACAATACAACTGTTTCTTCTCCAAGTCCATCAATATCCATCGCTTTACGGGAAATAAAGTGTTGAATTCTACCAGCGATTTGAGGAGGACAACCATATACATTAGGACAGTAATGTTGTGCCTCTCCTTCATTTCTAACCAATTTAGTTTGACATTCCGGACATTCTTTTATATAAACGGTACGCTGAGAGTCAGCTGGTCTTGCTTCTAAATTCACCCCTACAATCTTTGGTATAATCTCTCCTCCTTTTTCTACATATACAGAATCACCTTCTCGGATATCTAATTTAGCAATTTGATCTGCATTGTGCAAAGAGGCTCTCTTAACGATCGTACCCGCTAATTGCACTGGCTCCAGATTTGCAACGGGTGTTATTGCCCCTGTTCTACCTACTTGATAAGAAATAGTATTCAATATTGTCTCTGCTTGCTCTGCTTTAAACTTATAAGCAATAGCCCATCGTGGAAACTTAGAAGTATATCCTAATTCTTCCTGGTAATGAAGTGAGTTTATCTTAATTACCACACCATCTGTCTCATAAGGCAACTCATGTCTGTGTTCATCCCAATAGGCAATGAACTCCAAAACCTCATCTATATTCTTTGCTAATTTAGACACTATTGGAACCTTAAACCCCCATTCACGAGCCTTCTCTAAGCCTTCATACTGGGTTGCAAAACCTAAATCACTTCCTACAACATAGTAAAGCAAGCAATCCAAAGGTCGTTTGGCAACTTCTGCACTGTCTTGTAATTTCAAACTTCCAGAAGCGGTATTTCTGGGATTTGAATAAGGAGTTTCTCCAATTTCAATCAACTCCTGATTCATTTTCTCAAAACCTGCAAATGGCAAAACTATTTCTCCGCGTATATCAAAACTCTTTGGATAATCACCTTTCAATTTTATTGGAACAGAACGAATAGTGCGAATATTATTTGTCACATCATCTCCTTGTACACCATCTCCTCGAGTAACTGCCTTTATTAACTCGCCATCTTCATAAGTAATACTTATAGATGCTCCATCGTACTTTAACTCGCAGGTAAACTCTACAGGAACATCGCCCAAGTTCTTTTGAATGCGTTGTTCCCAATCCAGTAAATCTTCTTTAGAATAAGAATTTTCCAAAGAATACATACGATAACGGTGAACTACTGTATCAAAATTCTTAGTTATAGCCCCGCCAACACGCTGTGTTGGTGAATTACTATCAAAATATTCTGGATGAGCAAGCTCCAATTTTTCTAATTCCTTTAACTTTTGATCAAACTCAAAATCAGAAATGGTAGGCGTATCTAATACATAATAATTATAATTATGTAAATTCAATTCCTCTCTTAACGCAATAATCTGTTCTTGTACATTCATTCTAAGCAAAATTACAACTTCAACAAATCTTTAAACTGCTGATACAGCACTCCATCACTCAGGATAGCTCCTTGTTGGATAATATCAAAAACCTCCTTATTTCTGTCACTTCCAAAGTCTTTACCTCCGTGCTTTATCTCTACATCGTTTGTAAAAACAGCATCACTTAACCATTGTAATCCTTCTTGAGTCATAAAGTCGATATCTGTTAATAACGCTTTTATAACAATTGTATGTATGTGCTTCTCATCAAAACCAAAAAGAAATATATGATTTTTTGAATAGTGCTCTAAAAAACGAGCATTACTCAACACTCCTTCCCATACTAAATCCGAAAAAACATCTAACTCTTGTTCTGCGACTTCTGGTTTCTCTTCCTTCAATTTATCCCACTCATGCTTATCTATCTGCTGAGAAGCAAGAAAATTAGTGAATTCCGGGTGCATTTCTTCAAATTGCTCTTTTGTAAGACGTGTATATTTCATGATTACTTAATTTCAACTGTCAAAAATACTAATTCTAATGAACATAAAAACCAAAAGCAAATACAACAATACAATATAATATCTTAAATAAACACAAAAAGCCCTTTGGTAAACCAAAGGGCCTAAAAACTCTCTACTAAAGCTAAAACTTTCTAACAAATAGCCGACAAACCTATTTGCTTCAAAAAAAATCTAATCGTTAATAATCTAAATCACCCATGAAAAATGATTATTACAATTCAAAAGTAGACATCCTTATCTATTGTTAAAAAACAATAACAAATATTAGTAAACGATTTCAAATAAAATTCAAACAAAACGGATTCTACAACTTTCACGTTGATTCTTTACACTATTCAAAAAAATACACAACCCTAAAACCTTCACCACACTACACCTTATCAAAATACTGGAGATTGAATCTAAAAAACTCACTTATGATACCTGTACGTAGTAAGCACTTCACAAAACAAAAAAGGCCCCCTAAATTAGGAGGCCTTTTCTATATATAATCTTTTAAGACTATTCTTGCTCAGCGATTACTTCGTAATCTACTTCAACGATTACATCACGGTGTAAACGAACGTTAGCAGTATATTTACCTAAACGTTTGATAACTCCTGAAGTAATGAATTTTTTATCAACTGTTTGTCCGTTTTTAGCGAAAACTTCAGCGATATCTGCATTAGTTACAGATCCAAATAATTTCTCACCACCAGCTTTAACAGCGATTTTGATTTCCAAAGCTTTCAAAGCTTCTGCAATAACTTGTGCGTCAGCGATTAATTTAGCTTCTTTGTGCGCTCTTTGTTTTAAGTTCTCAGCTAATACTTTTTTAGCAGAAGGAGTAGCCAATACAGCCATTCCTTGAGGAATTAAATAGTTACGTCCGTATCCTGGTTTTACAGTTACTACGTCATCTTTAAATCCTAACTTTTGAACGTCTTGTTTTAAGATAATTTCCATTGTTGATGTCCTTTTAAGAAGAAGTTAGGTTTCACGAATGAAAACCAACAACTTAAGTTTTTAATTATTTTAATAAGTCAGCTACGTACGGCATTAAAGCTAAGTGACGTGCTCTTTTTACTGCTACAGAAACTTTTCTTTGGAATTTCAAAGAAGTCCCTGTTAAACGACGTGGTAAAATTTTACCTTGCTCGTTTACGAATTTTAATAAGAAATCAGCATCTTTATAATCGATGTATTTGATTCCTGATTTTTTGAAACGACAATACTTTTTAGTTTTGTTTGTTTCAATGTTTAAAGGCGTTAGATATCTGATATCTCCGTCTTTTTTACCTTTTGCAGATTGCTCTATACTTGACATAACAATTAAGCTTTTTTAGATTTTAATTTCTCTCTTCTTCTTTCAGCCCAAGCTACAGCGTGTTTGTCTAAAGCTACAGTTAAGAAACGCATAACTCTTTCGTCACGTCTGAATTCAGTCTCTAAGTTGATAATGATATCAGCTGGTGCTGTGAATTGGAATAAGTGGTAGAATCCACTTTTCTTGTGTTGGATCTCATAAGCTAATTTTTTCAAGCCCCAGTCCTCTTTAGCTACCATCTCAGCTCCTCTAGAAGTAAGAAATTCTTCGAATTTCGCTACTGTTTCCTTTACCTGAGTTTCAGATAAAACGGGATTCAAGATGAAAACAGTTTCATAATGATTCATAAATAAAAAATTTTATTTGTTATAAAAATTGGGTGCAAAAATAAGTATTAATATCATTCAACACAAGCTATTTTTGCTTTTTTATTTCATTCTAATTCTAATAGTTAGAATAAGCTATCAACACGATAATCTATTATCGTTCTATTTCCTTACCTAACAAAGCTTCTGCTCTTTCATACATTCCCTCTATTGACAGTACCAATAAATCAGGGTGTGCTTTTAACCACTTCGCATTTAACTCAACTAAGTCTTCTTCAATATCGTAAAACTCATCATTCTTTAAAGCATCTCTCGTTGGATTCTCACCAAAATAATCCGTTTCAATAAAAGCTTCTAATGCCACTTCATCATAGTCTTTCAAAAACGCTACTTGTTTTTGTAAAAAAGCCAAATGTTTCACAGCTCCCATTTTTTCTAATCCCTCGATAACTACATCGAAGAAATCATAATCAGCTTGTGTATTCCAAACTAATTGAGAGAAATTGCCATTATTATACTCTGCCAAATAGTAATCTACATAATAACTTAAAAATGCATCTGGATGAATAAACTCTGCTGGATCTGTTTCAGCTTCTTCTCTGATTAAGTTAATAAATGTAATATTTGAATACACTACATCGTACGCATCCTCACTTTTCATTGCATTCTCTGAAACAACAATCTTTAAATCTTTCATATTTATTTCTTTTAAATGGAGCGCTATACACAAAACACCTCCTAACATTATTTTCTAAACTAAGGTAATACTTTTGCATCAAATACACCTTTACCTAATTCTCTTACTTTAGTAAAAATCTACATTAATAGTCACTTTTACTGAGCGATAAGCGCCAATAGCCTCAAAGCTTTTCAAAATCTGCTTGATCTCTAATTTTGTTTTATTCAATGACACTTGCTGTGGAATCTTAATTAAAATCACGCGAATATACTGATTCCTTATTCTATTGATAGCAGGTTCTTCTGGCCCTAATACTGGAATTTGAAACTGTTGTTTCAAACTGTTATACACCCAAAAAGAGGCCTCTTTTAACTTCTCAAACTCCCTATGTCTTAAAGTCAACTTTACCAAGCGATAAAAAGGAGGGTATTTAAAATTATGTCTTTCATACATCTGCTCCTTAAACATACCTAAATAATCATTATTAGTCACTTGCTGTATGATATTGTGATATGGATTAAATGTCTGTATGATAACTTTCCCTTTTTTATCCTTTCTTCCCGCTCTTCCAGAGATTTGCACTAACATTTGATAAGCTCTCTCATGTGCCCTAAAATCTGGATGATACAAACTATTATCAGCGTTCATCACCCCTACCAAATTCACATTACTAAAATCAAAGCCTTTCGCCAACATCTGTGTACCTACAAGGATGTCAATCTCCTTCTTCTCAAATGCCTCTACCAGCTTTTCATAACCATATTTACCTCGAGTCGTATCTTGATCCATGCGGCCGATGCGCTTATTGGGAAACAACTCTTTCAACTCTTCTTCTACTTGCTCTGTCCCAAACCCCTTTGTATTCAAATCAACACTATGACAGCGATAACACTGCTTAGGCATTGGCAAAGTATACCCACAATAATGACATCTCAATTCATTTCGATACTTGTGATAGGTCAAACTCACATCACAATGTGGACACTCTGGTACAGCACCACATGTCATACATTCAACTACAGGAGAAAATCCCCTTCTGTTCTGAAACAAGATAACCTGTTCCTCCAAAGACAAAGACATATTAATTGCATCAATCAAATAATCAGAAAAATGGCCTGTCATCTGCTTGCGCTTATACTTGTCCTTGATATCAACTAAGACTATCTCTGGCAAGCGAACATTAGTGTATCGTTTGCGCAATTGAACTAATCCATACTTACCTTGATTGGCATTGTAATACGTCTCTAAACTCGGCGTAGCTGAACCCATTAATACTTTTGCACCATGTTGTTTTGCCAAAACGACTGCACAATCCCTCCCGTGATATCGAGGAGCAGGATCATGCTGCTTATAATTCGGTTCCTGCTCTTCATCAATAACGAGAAACTTCAAATTTTGAAAAGGTAAAAAAACCGCCAAACGAGTACCTATCACTACCTTCGCCTTTTCTGATTGATTCAATACCTGATCCCACACCTCTAAGCGCTCATTATGAGAATACTTGGAGTGATAAACGGCCACTTGATTGCCAAAATAATTTGTCAAGCGTTGTACCAACTGCGTTGTCAACCCTATCTCAGGTACCAAAAACAACACCTGTCCCTCTTGGGCAATTAACTTTTCAATTAACTTGATGTAAATTTCTGTTTTACCTGATGCTGTCACCCCGTACAACAAGGTTACCTCTCTTTGTTTAAATGATTCTTCAATCTCCCATTGTGCCTTGCTTTGCTCATCATTTAAAACAATGACTTCTTGTGTAGCCTCACCAAAAACAACGCGATCTTGCTGTAAGAAATATTCAACAAAGATTCCCTTATCTAATAACGCCTTTAGTACGGCATTGGTTGTATTTGACTCGTCCATTAACTGCTTTGCAGTTATTGGTTTTTTCATCGAAGCGTTCAATTGAAAATACTTCAAGATCATCTCCCTTTGCTTTTCGGCTCTTGACACCATCTCCATCAAATCTGCCAAACCATTGTCTTGAATATACTGATCAGCTAATTTAATATAGCGTATTTGCTTTGGTTTATACTTCTCTATCATCTCCTCCTGAAGGAATATAATTCCCTTTTCCAAGAGGGTATTGATGACAGGAAACACCTTCTTCCTATTTAAAATAGCTATAATCTCTTCTATTTTAAGTATAGCCTGCGATTGTAGGGCTTCGTAAATTAAATATTCAGAATCATCTAATTCGTCTGTATTGATCGTCACCTTATCGTTATACTGTACAAGTGTTTCATTCTCCAAAAGTAAACGAGAAGGCATTGCACTACGATAAACCTCTCCAATCGTACACATATAATACTCTGCCATCCACTTCCACAAAGCAATCTGCTTTTCAGTCACCACTGGAGTAATATCTATGATTTCATTAATCTCCTTAGCTTGATACAATTGAGGAACTCTATTGTGCTTCTCTATCACTAAAGCAGTGTAAACTTTTGATTTACCAAAGGGAACGGCTACGCGCATCCCTACTTGGATAAACTCAAATTCAGCTTCACTTACTTGATAAGTAAATGTTGGCTCTAATGCTAACGGAATAATAACCTCAACGAAATAATTCATCTCACTTTTTTAATACTAAATACAAAGATAACTTTTTCAGTTTACATCATTCCCAACCTCACTGCATTCGTACTTATTTATCGCAAGATTGAATACACAAACAAATATATAATTATCACATACAGCCAATATAATTTATAATCTACATAAAAAACACTATAGTATACAACAACACATCAGTATGTTTCAGGTTGGTGTAAATTTATACCGCCACACCAATAGAGCTCACTGATAACTCAACCTATGTTACACCGAAATAACACAGTGTCTTAAATTTCCTAAATATAGATAGCCCTATATGTAATGAAGCGATGAATATTTATGAATAATCCCAAGTATAAATAGCACAATGCGCAGTCCCTTCTATTTTTTTACCCAATTATATACCGTACAAGACTTACATCCAATAAAAAAGGTCATTGGCAATAGCCAATGACCTTTTCTTTATCTTATCTTTCAATCCTACAATCTTAATTTGCCTTCACCCAAGTTTGAGTTCGCCCCATTAGAGAAATTCCAACATACCCCCTAACGTCTAATTTGTCCTTTCCATTGAGCTTTACAGTACACTTGTATTGCTTACCACTTTCTGGATCTGTAATCTTACCTCCTGTGTATTCCTCTCCTTTTTTCTGCAAGCCTTTAATGATAACCAATCCTTCTATTGGCGCTCCTTTTTCATCTCCCTCACATTTCTCACATTTGGGATTTGGTTTACTCGGATTAAGTAGTTTAGCTACTTTACCGTAGTACTTTCCGTCTTTCTCATAAATCTCTACAATAGATTTTTCTTTTCCTGTACTATCATCTATCGTTTTCCACTTACCTACTATGCCTTGTGCATTTGCCGTGCATACAGCTACGAACAAAAACACTATTGTCAAAAATGAGTTTCTCATAAAATATCGTTTTGGTTTAAGGTTTATAACCAAATATAATTATTTTTTTGACTTAAGTTTACTTATAGCTAAATTTAATTCAAAACCTAACAATAGAATCATACAGTTAATCCAAAGGTAAAACATCACAACAAGCAAAGTTCCAATAGACCCATAGAGTTCATTATATCGCGCAAAACGAAGTACATACACACCAAATAAAAAGGAAGTAAGAATATATAAAATAGTAGTAAAAACGGATCCTATCGAGATAAATGAAACATTCTTCGTTTCCTTAGCGCCAAACTTGTAGAGTATAGAAGTAGTCACTAAGACGATCAACAATAAAAATAGACTTCTCGACCATTGTATCAAAGTATTATCAATCTCAAATTTAAACATCAAAACTTCTAACCCCACATAAAAAGCTACTGAGAAAATAAGTAGGAATGCTAAAAAAACAGACAGTACTAATGCTACCAAATACTGTCTTATGATATTGCGAGAGATTGTAATATGATATGATGACTCAAATCCTCCTATGATAGCAAAAACACCATTTGTCATTAAAAAAATAGACAACAAAAAACCAGAAGACAAGAGGGATTTGTAACTATTATTCATAATATCATCCAACGTGGACTTCACAGCTTCAAATGTTGTAGGTGGTACCGAATCTGCAATAAACTGCATAAAGTCAGCTTGAAAATTATCTACAGGAATATACGGTATCAAGTTAAGAATAAACAAGGCAAAAGGAAACAGAGCCATAAAGAAACTAAAGGCAATAGACCCCGCTCTATAAGAAAAAGCTCCCTTGACAATTCCCACAAAATACAACTCAATCAAATCGTACAAAGAATATCCTTCTAAAAAAGAAAACTTAATATTCTTAAAAAAACATACAATTTGATTGAGAATAGGAATACGTTCTAATTTATCCTCTATCTCTTTTGACATACTCTACTTCTTTACTATTCAAAGGTAGTGATTATTTCTTCGGATGCGCAATATTGCCTTTTGTTGTATCATATCCTTTGTGAGGATTCTTAAAGAAATAAGACACAATCAGAACTAACAATATAGATGCAACAAATAAAATTCCAATCGTCTTAAACGCATTGTTTAAATGCATTGCGTCAAACATGCTAATCCCCCAAAAACCAAGTGCCAAATACATTGTCACAAGAAGCAATAGCAAAGTAAGAAGCACTCCAATTATATATTTCATGACTTATATTTTTTTAGTATTTCTGATTTTAACTCGTCAAATTCCACTTGAGAGAGTACTCCTTCTTTCACCAAGAGATGTAGTTTCTTTAACTTCTCTAAGACATCTTCTCCTTCATCGTCCAAAATAGATTTTGTTTCTGCCGAAAATAGTTTTCCCAACTCCATACCTGCCCCTAACTGCATCCCCATTCCTGCCATTCCTCCTTCGTTACGAGCTGCATCTCTCAATGCTTTTAATTTCTCTAATTCAACAAAAGACAGACCAGCCATCTCTGCAGCTTTTGCATCCGAAGCAATATCTGATACTTTGTCAATTCGCTTTTGGGTATTAGCATCGAATAGAGTTCCTACAATTCTAAAATCAGTTAACTCTAACCCTAATTTGGCAAACTCATTATTTAATTTAGCAGTGACCTCACTTGATATCAGTTCTAATTGACTATCAATTTCTTGATAACCGAAACTTTGACTTGCCAAATAGGATGAAATTGCCTGAGGTATTCTACCACTTATTACCTCATTCATATCCTTGGTTTCAAAGTGAGTTTCTTGTCCCAATAGCTCATTAAATAAAAAAGCAACGTCGTTGATTTTATAAGAGAAATTACCATTAGCTCCCATCTCAATAGGGATATTATAGGTTTTATCCACATACTTAACAGGGGTAGCAGTTCCCCATTGTTGATTCACAACTTGTGCTTTTCTGAAGAAAAATACGCACAACTTATGTTCGCTTTCGAAATTCTGACGAATCTTCTTCAGTGTAGTAATAAAAGGGTGATTATCAGTAGATAGACTATACACTCCTTCATCTGTGATTGTATCTTGCACTTTTCCTTCATAGACTAATACACACCCTTGTCCAGGTCCGACAATTAGCTTAGAAGCATTCTTAATTTCACTTGTTGCTGAGGGATATTGAAACCACAATATCTCTCTGTTCTGCTCTGACCACTCAATAACAGTAGCCAATTGCTTTTTAAACAAATTGAATATTCCCATAATTTACTCTTTTTCTTCTACTGGTGTTTTTAAATTGGATTGATCGATTGTTGAAAGTACTTCACCCTTTGTATCAAAGATTTGAAACACATTATAATCTACTCCTACTTTGAATACGCCATCGATCATTTCAACATTTCTAAATCCTTTCATTTCTGTTTTCTTCGTCCATAAAATCGAGCCATCTTTGCTTGATAATTTTTGCAAAGAATAAGTTTCATTCTCCAATATAGACTGTTTGATTGCAATGATCACCCCTTCCTCATCTGATCCGACAACAGTACCTACTGCATATTTTCGATTAGGCGTAAAGTCCCTTACTTTTCCTATTCTCGCTTTTTTTCGCGTATAATCCAATATTAATACCTTCTTGTGTGGTGAACTACTTGAAAACACACCAGATCCACCATAATCCCTCCTCCATTCAAAGTAAAAATAATACATCGGATATCCTTCTTGATACCAATAATCATATTGAATTAGTTGTCTCGCTTCATCTGGATAATCAAAACTCTTTCTTGTAAAAAGGTAACCAGTCTTTTTAACTCCATTTGGCAATGGCAAATCATAGACTTTATAGACTTCATCACTTGAATACACCTTGTTCAAATATATATAATACATAAACTTTTTACCCAAGTTGTTAGTGACTTCTATACCTTCATCAAAAGTATTGTATTTTAATCCTGCGATACCTTCACTAAACTCTTTGTGACTTCTAAACAATTCTTCGTCTACTTTCTCAAAGCATTGTAAAACATCATTGAATTTCAGTAAGTGATAATTATTTACAATAAGGTATAAATCACGATCTGAAATCTTAAAGAACTCAACTGAAAAGTCAGTCATTAGACCAACGCCTTTCAGTGACAAGTCAACATCAATTGGTTTCCTACTGAGTTCTTCTCCCGTTATCACATCGTTTAGTATTAAAAATAAACGAACTTTATCTCTTTTTGCGAAAAAATCATTAGTCGTTGCCACTTGTACTAAGGTTACTTTATTCTCTTTTAACCTATAAAGTGTATTTGCCTTAATACTCATAGGAACCATCTTAACCTCTTTTTTAGGAGGTACAATTTCTTGAACAGGTTCTACTATTGTCGTATTCTTAGATTTTGAAGATGAAATTACACTGATAATTGGCCCTATAAAGCTTAACACCAAAATCACAGCTAAAAAGATAATTACAAACTTTATGGCAGCTTTCTTATTCTTCTCTGCATTAGGATCATAACTGTCATTATAAGTGTATTTGTGATTAATATTAATATCATCACTATCTAAGAAAAAATTGGTTTGACAACTTTCACACTTATAGTAATCATCCTTTAACTCTTTTATCTTATTACTTCCACATTGTGGACAAATTATTTTTTTTAATGTCTTTGCCATTATGAAACAGTATATTTACTAATTCTCTTTTTATCTTTCTCAAAATCACCTCTGCAAAATCACCGAACACAGCATTAAGTCAAGGCAATCTATTCAACTTAAATTACCATTATCTATAAAATATAACTCAATAAAAATAGTGCGTAGTATAGATTATAATAATTTAGATTACATTTTTTTCAAACGCAACGCAATTGTATCCGTTGAAACCTTTGGTATATGATAGATCTTCATTTCTTTGTGAAGTTTCAGGCTTTTTGCAGGCTTTTTACTTTCCTTATATCTTTGACCAACTGTGGTGACAATGGCCATAAAAATTAATAGCCCTATAGAAATCATCTTTCGTCCACTTTCATTGCTCAAAGGAATGTGTTCAACAGCTTCAGTCTTAAGTTCACCAGTCTTCTCTCCTTCGAGGACAACAAATAACTCCCTACAATTAGCACAAGAATATTGCTCATATTTAAACTCCATTACCTGTGTACTACCACAAGAAGGACAAACTACTCTACCTTGACCGTCAACCATCTTTTACGGGTTAAACAACTGCTTTTAGACTTAAATCCATATTGTGCACTGAATGTGTCAATGCTCCAGAAGAAACGTAATTCACACCGCATAACGCATATTCTCTAACAGTAGTTTCATCAATATTGCCAGAAGACTCTGTTTGACATTGATCTCCTATTAAAGCGACAGCCTCACGAGTCATAGCATAATCAAAGTTGTCTAACAAAATTCTATAAACGTTCTCACAAGCCAAGATTTGCTTAACCTCATCAATACTTCTTGCCTCTACAATAATCTTTAAATCTCTATTATTGTCTTTTAAATATTGATTTGTCTTTTCAATAGCTTCCTTAATCCCTCCTGCAAAATCAATGTGGTTATCTTTCAACATAATCATATCATACAAAGCAAATCGATGATTGCCACCACCGCCAATTTTAACTGCCCATTTCTCAATAGCACGAACACCTGGAGTTGTCTTACGCGTATCTAATATTACCGTATTAGTCCCCTCTAATAAATCAGCAAAAAACTTGGTTTTAGTTGCAATAGCACTCATGCGCTGCATACTGTTTAACATAAGACGTTCCGCTTTTAGAATTGACTGAGAATTACCTGATATATAAAGAATAATATCGCCAATCTTCACAGGAGTTCCATCTTCGATACACACCTGTACTTCCAAAGTTGGATCTACGTAATTCAATACCATTTTAGCAAACTCCACTCCTGCTATTACCCCATCTTCTTTTACAAGTAGTTTTGCTCTACCTGTTGCTGTACTGGGAATACAAGCCAAAGAACTGTGGTCCCCATCACCTACATCTTCTCGAATAGCATTACTGATAATTATATCTAATTCCCTTTGAAATTGTTCTTTCGTAATCATATTTAAAAAAATTTGCGATGCTAAAATAAGAAATGTTAAATCAATTCTCCTTTTTTAGCATCGCAAATGTGGATAATTTATTCGAATGTTAGCCAATCACAATGCCCAACATTTTATAAAATTCTCTAAGAATATCGGGATGACCAGGCCAAGCTGGTGAAGTCACCAAATTCCCATCAACTACTGCTTTATCTGCACCTACCTCCTCATACTTACCTCCTGCCAGTACAATATCTGGTCCTACTGCAGGATAAGCTGTCAATGTCCTTCCTTTTAACACATTTGCTGGAGTTAACACTTGGATACCGTGACAGATAGCTGCTACTGGTAAATTCTGTGCAAAGAAATACTTAACGATATCAATCACTTTCTTATTCAACCTAATATATTCAGAAGAACGCCCTCCACAAATGTATAATCCACTGTAATCCCCCTCTTTTACTTCATCAAAAGATTTATTGATTACAAAATTATGCCCTCTTAATTCAGCATAAGTTTGAAAACCAACGAAATCGTGAATTGCAGTAGCAATTACTTCTCCCTTTTTCTTTCCAGGGCATACTACATCCACTTGTACTCCAATAGATAAAAGTGCTTGATAAGGAACCATTACTTCGTAATCTTCCACAAAATCACCTGCCAACATTAAAACTCTTTTTGCCATATTGTTTTGATATTATTAGTTATACCCTTGTAATTTACAGTTTTATTTAGACAGTAGTATTAAGGGAATGTAAAATTGTAAGAAAGCTCTCGAAAAAGAAACCAATACTGCTACTTACTCTATCTCTTTAAAATCAAAAGCTCCTTGACTAAAAAGTAAAAACTAAATTTTTGTTTTTTAAAATCGTTCCCAGGAAATTTTGTTTTTAACTCACTATTAATTTGCATTTGAAGTTCTTTTATTTTTAAATACTCTACTGACTTTTTAAATAATGGATTCTTCTTGTACTGCTTATAAAGTTTATCCGATTGTATAAAAGCGTCAATATCAAAGCTATTTAAATTCAATGGCTTCTGTTGATCTAAAGATAAATGAGCTGTACTAATACCACTAGCTGTACTTCATCTATAGCCAATAATAGCATCAGGATCAATAGCTTTTATATCAGGTACATATTTACTAAAAACAGAATTTATTTCACTTTGTAATTCTTTTAATGCTTCAGAAGTAATCAACCCAAAAACATCCACCTGCCCATTACTATCCCATACATAAGCATACATAGTAGGATTGT
>NZ_WMJX01000019.1 GCF_009711045.1 Myroides albus
TATCATTGAGAAGTTAAAAGAGCAAACTACTGTAGTAGTGAAAGATGGAGAGGGAGCTGTTAATACTGGAGAGGTAATCAATGGTTTTCAAGTTAAAAAGCTTGTAACTAAGGTTACGGTTGAGGATACTACTTATGGATATGACAGTACTTTCAAGACAGCTATTCCTGTAGGAGATTCTTTTGCACGTTTACTTAAAGCTACAGTTTTAAAAGGTGGTGTTGATGGACAATTAGTTGCTGATTCAGCTACAGAAGTTGTTTTCGACAAGGGTGCAAAAACTTTAAAATTTAGCTTTGGAGTTGGGGAGATGTATACTCCTGTATTTAATGGTGACTACGATGTAATTCTTGAGTTTATCAGTACAGAAGCAGCTCCAACTAAATAATAAAATAATTAAAAAATTGAAAGAATGAAGAAGTATATAATTGCATGTACTGCCTTACTCGGGATGTCCTTTTTAGGACATGCCCAAGTGGGGATAGGTACAAAGAATCCTTCGCCTTCTTCTTTATTGGAGATTACATCTAAAGATGGAAACCAAGGGGTTATTTTACCTCAAGTGGCTTTGACATCTTTGACATCATTTTCTCCACTACTTGAAAGAGATAAGGACGGTCGAGATTTAAAGACAGATCCTAGAAACATTGGACTTATTATCTATAATACAAAGGTAGACGTTGCAAGTAGTTTATCTGCTGGTTTTTACTATTGGACAGGTCTTGAGTGGACGAAAGTTACAGATACTAAAACTTTACATAGTACTATCAAAGAAGAGATAACAAAGGCTATTCCAACTTTACCTGAAGTTAAACCAGGTGATAAAGGAAAGGATCTTTTTGTTACTTTTAATGGAGATACTAAACAGTTTTCTGTAGTTGAGAATGATATAGATGGCAAGCCTACAATTAAACCGATTGACTTTGAGGAGTTAGTTAAGCGTGATGAGACTAAAACTAAGTTTTATAGAAGAAGTGATGCTGCTAACGGAACTAAAGGTGCGTATACTGAGGTAGGAGTTGAACCTGGCGCTACAAAGAATGCAATCATTTATAAGTATGAGTCTGAGGAGGGTGATTTCTTTATTGATATGACACATGATTTGTATCAAACAATTGAGAATAATGAGACAATCCAACATATTATCAACGAAACTGTAAATGAACATTTAAGTCAAGGTGGTAACGTTTATTTCGGGGATCACGATGCAGATGCTAAAACAGCTGAAATCTTATATATTATTAATGATAAAGATGAGAAGCAACCGATTGATATTTCAAGTTCTATCTTGAAAATATTTACTGATAGTAAAGAAGAAATTATCAAGGAGATTCGCGCAAGTATCGGATATGATATTACTGCAAAAGCTGTATTTACAGGTAACAAATACCAAGGTAAAGATATTTACAAATTTGCTGGTACTGTAGGAGTTAAAGCAGGTGATGCTGAAACTGAAGGTATTAGAATGCCAAAAGATGTTGCAGTGATGATAGGTAATGTATTATCTATTAAATTACTGGATGCTAATGGTAATGATTTGGGTATCGGTGTTTGTGACATTGAAGTTGCAGGGGCTAAACTTGAATTTAGTTTAGGAAACGGAATGATGTATAGAACATTCCCTACAAATCAGACTTTTGATGTAATTGTTGAGTTTGTTGAAAACTAAGATTAATTATTCATTTGATTGAATAGTTTTGAATACTAAGAAAACCACTTGTAGATGCAGGTGGTTTTTTTATTTATATAGCAAAAAAAATGCTTTATAATTATAAAGCATAGAGATAAGAATGTATTTCGTATTGTTATTTGTGAGTTTGGCATTGGTCTTAGTTAGGAGAAGCAGTTTGGAATATTCAACTTAGATCTCATTAAATAATTATAATCTTCTTGTATACCTACAAGTGACTTGAATAATTGTAAATTCTCTTGTTTTTCTTTATCCTCTAAGTTGTTTGCCATAGAGATAGATTGCGTTTGCATAATGTACATGGTTGTCAACTGATCTTTTTTGTATTCCTGTAATTCGTGTTCTTCTATTTGACAAGTTTTCTTAAACAGGATAAGGTCTTGCATTTGGTTTAACTTAATGTAATTTTCGGTTTCAAGGATTACCTTCTTAATTTCACAGTAAATGTCCAAGAAGGAAAGCTTTAAGCTTTTGATACTTGAAAGATTGTATGATTCAAGAATACTATTTATCCCAAGTTGTGTGAATGAGTTTGTAGAGATGTAGTAAATCACATCTTGTACAATTTTGTTATAACTTTTCTTCTGGAGTACTTCATTGAAGTAAAATTCTAAGTTAGTGTTAAAGTGCTTCATATTATGCTGTATTGTTTTGATTTAAACAAATATAATTAAAGTTTTTGTGATATATAAATAAATTATTCGTCTTTACGGGAAAGGGTTTTTTAATAATCGTTATGTAAATAAGTACAATATTGATATTATATAATATTATTTTATGTATAATATGCGAATAGTAGTATAATTGGTTAGAAGAAATTAAATGACATAAATAGTCATTTTCTATAATGTTGTTATTAATTACGCTATTTATAGTCTAATTTACTTGTTTTAACTACTTTTGGTATTGATATTTAATAGATTACTTCTGTTTGTTTATAATTTGATTGTATGTGATTATGGTAGATATAGAAACATATATTAGAAATTCATTCTCCTTAGAAATGAAGACTAAGTTCTCAATTGATGAGAATGAAAAGTTTAGTGAGTTTGATATTAATTCATGGATTTTTATTCCAAATAGCTTAGATATAAATTCTTCTACATATTCTAAGAATCAATTTTATTCAGATGTGAAGTCAAAAGTGAGGTTTATCACGCCGATTTATCGATTGGAGGAGATTGTCAACAAAGGTGCTATACCGTATAATAATCTTCGAGCTGCAATGCTTGCGTTATGTCAAACGTTAGATATTGAAAAGAAGGAAGGTAATCTTTACGAGTATGAGTTTCAGTTGAAAATGTTTATGGCTATCTTTAGAAGTGCTATACGGGACTTTATTAGTGAAGTAAAACAAGCTAACGATCTTAATCTTATGAAAGAGAAAGTTCAGTTGTTTATTGATAGCATTGAAGAAATTCGCACAAAATTTCGTCAACTAAGAGATATTATCTCCTATAGACAAGAAGAAGAACAAGTTTATAACTATTTTAATTTTAGCGATGAGTTTTTATCATATGCTATACTTCAGCATTCATTTTTATTGCTTAATTACTTAGAAGCGAGTTTTAAAAACCAGTTCTCTGACCTTATAATTTATCTAAAGGATTTAATCCTTACAGAGAAGGAGTATATGGCTAAGAATGGCTATGTTGACTTAATACAGGGTGATAAAGAGAATAATCAGAAAGTTATTTATAGGCATTTGATGCTTAATAAGTACATAGAATCCGATTTAATACTAAACTCCACAAAGAAGAGAGATGGTGATGGGGTATTAGTTCAGCAAATTTACTATAGTTTGGCTGCAGGAACATCGATGATATTTGCTACTATTGTTGCTTTTTCTTTCCAGCAGAAATACGGGAATTTTACTATGCCTTTGTTTGTAGCGTTGGTTATATCTTATATTCTAAAGGACAGGATAAAGGAGTTAATGCGCTTTTATTTTGCAGGTAAGCTTGGTGGAAAGTACTTTGATCACAAAACGGCAATTAGTATCAAGGATGAGAAAGTGGGATGGATCAAAGAGGCTGTTGACTTTATAACGGACGATAAGGTACCTGAGGAGGTATTGAATATACGCAGTCGTTCGGCTCTCTTGGAAGTTGAAAATAAGATACACAACGAAAAAATTATCCTGTATAGAAAGAAAGTAAGGTTGGATAATATAAATGCAATGAAAGAAGAAACGTATTCTTTTGAAGGAATCAATGACATTGTGAATTTTAATATAACTCGTATTGCCCAACGTATGGATAATCCTCATATTACGGGTTATACATTAAGTGAGCTTAGTTCAAAAGGTCAAGTAGAAATGGTCTTAGCGGATAAAGTCTACTATCTTAATGTGATTGTACAGTTTAAGAACCTGGATCAGGTTGCTTATAGAAGGTTTAGAATGTTAGTGCAGCGAACAGGTATTCAGAAAATTGAAGAACTACCTATTGAAGTTGATTGAAAATCCTGTTTAATAGAATGAGTTGTTATCTTAAGATACTATAGAATTAATACAAGTGCTCCAGCAAAAATGAGTGTGCCTCCAAGTATTGTTTTTAGATCCATTGGTTCTTTTAAGAAAATAAAAGAGATAATCATGACAAATACAATGCTTAATTTATCTATTGGAGCGACCTTTGAAACTTCTCCTGTTTCTAATGCTTTGAAGTAGAATATCCACGATAACCCTGTGGCTAATCCAGAGGCGATTAAGAAGTATAAGTTTTGTTTGGATAATTCTTTAAAGCTTTTGAGTTCAGTTGTAAATAATACAATACCCCAGGCAAGAAAGAGAACCACTGTAGTTCGAATTGCGGTTGCAATATTGCCATTGACTCCCTTTACACCTAATTTAGATAATATAGCCGTTAAGGCAGCAAAAATAGCAGATAATAAAGCATAGTACTTCCACATAAGAATGTTTTTAAGTGGTAAAGTTAGTTTATAGTAGAGAATTAGAAAAAAGAAAAGATGCTAAATATAGAAGTATAGCATCTTTGTCTCTTTTTTACTTTATGTAATTAATTTGTTTTGAATCTAATTTTTGTTCTCCACTATATCTGTAGCAAACTAAACTGCCTTCTTTAGCTACGCTGTAATCTAAGCAACAGCTATTTTCACTTAGTATTCTCGCTCGTTGGTTTGCTTGTAATTTCATCCAATAATGACCAAAGAAAACGGGCTTATCTTCTTTGCTGTAAAAGTTAATCTTCGAGCTGTCAAAATCATCTGCAGGCAGATCTCTAATTGGTAATGCACTTATAGCTTGATAGGTTGATTCGGCAGGTATTTGCCACCATTTAATTCGAAATTCAGTTCTTAGAACTCCGTCTTTATCAATAAAAGTTTGGTTTTTAGGGAGGGTAATTTCTTTTCCCTTTAATGTTTCATATACAGCTTTGTGTAACTCGGTGCCTTCTAAGCTTGATTCTTCAAGTAGGTCTGTAGTAAGGCAATTATTTGTCAGTTGGCTTTTAAGATATTCTATGTTTTCTGTATCCCAACAAGCGTGTACAGCTCGGAAAGAATCATTCTCATAAAAGAGTGGTAGAGTCTTGAACCAATCTATATACATTTTATACAATTGTGGATATTGCATAAAGGCAGCCATAGTGATTGCGTGTTGATTAAAGTTCTTTTTGCTGTGTTCTCGTAGATATGTACCTTGTGAAGATAACGTATTGTAGCAAATAGCATTGTACTCGTGATTTCCCATTAATGCAATGGCATTGCCGCTCTCTACCATATTCTTTACTATTTCTAATACTTCTACCACATTAACTCCTCGATCTATATAATCTCCTAAAAAGAGAACTTTTCTTTCAGGATGTTGATAGGTGTTGTTTTTTATTGAATATCCAAGAGCGGATAGGAGTTTTTTTAAATCGTTGCTATGTCCATGTATATCTCCAATTATATCGAAGTTATTAAAGTTTTGAGGAATAGAATTATTCATGTTGCAATATTTGATTTTGGTATGTTATATTCTAAATTTAGTGAAATTTATAATACAAAGAATGATTTTATAGAAAAAACCTATGCATTGAGCATATTTGGGAGAGAGGTAATTTTTAAATGCAATAGCATGCAGTTGATTAATAAGCTAAAAGTTAAAGGTCAATAGCTTTTATCTTAATCAGTACTTGGTAGTTTGTTGTAAAATAAAAAAACCACCTTTAAAAGGTGGTTTAGTTAAGATTTATTGTTTAGCTAAATCTTTCATTTCTTTCTCGATCATATCATAGAATTGATCAATTTTCGGTAATAGAACAATTCTTGTTCTTCTATTTCTTGCTTTGTTATCGTTTGAATCGTTCTCTACTAGAGGTTGGTATTCTCCACGTCCAGCAGCAACTAATCTTTCAGGTGCGATATTAAAGTCTTTTTGTAAAACTTGAACAATAGAAGCAGCACGCTTAACACTCAAGTCCCAGTTGTCACGCATATTAGCGTTCTTAATTGGCACATTATCAGTGTGTCCTTCTACCATTACTTCGAACTCAGGTTTGCTTTGTGCGATTTTAGCTACTTTTGCCAAAACGTTTTTAGCATTTGTATTTACATCCCAACTTGCTGTTTTGAATAATAATTTATCCGCAATTGAAATATAAACAACTCCTTTTTCTACGTTCACTTGGATATCTGGATCATCAAATCCAACTTCTTTCTTAACACTTCTAACTAATGCTAATGTCACAGAATCTTTTTTCGTGATAGCATCTTGTAAACGAGAGATTTTAAGATCTTTCTCTTTTAAACTCTCTAATGATTTTTCAAGATTTTCTGCTCCTTTAGAAGATAACATTGTCAAGTTACCAACATTGCTAATTAAGTCAGATGTATTCTTTTTTAAATAATCTACTTGGTTAGCTAAAGCTTGTTTTTCAGCAATAGTTGAATTTAACTTAACTGTACAAGTATTTAACAAATCTTGTATTTCTTTGTTCTTAGCTTCTAAATCTGCGATTTTTTGTTGTGTACCACAAGAAGTTAAACCTAAAGCAACAACAGATAAACCTAAAATTACTTTTTTCATAATTAAACTGATTGAATTTCGTACCAAATATATCAAATTGTATGCAATTATTGATATAACGCTCAGTTAATTTGCATTAAAATTATTTAATATACTTTTTTCTATTAGAAATAAAATACTGCCAAACAATTGATGAAACTTGGTAATATGATTTAATAGGGGAGTTAGCACGTTTGTGTTTAAATTGACTGATTCGCTTGTAAAACGCAAAGTGCGAGCGTACTATGGCAAAACAATGCTTTGGTTTTAGGCTTAGGAAATAGCGAATACCTGCAATTCCGTCTAAACAAAGTCGCAAAAATAAAGTTGTAAACTTACACCTTGAGGGTAAATTCTTGTACATCATTAAAAGCGAATTTCGAAAGTTTAGATATGTTTTTTGGGGATTCTGATAACTTAATGTAGCACCTCCAACGTGATAAACTGTAGAATTTCCACAATATTTGATGATATATCCCACATGATGTGCACGCCAACATAAGTCAATTTCTTCTTGGTGAGCAAAAAAGTCTTCGTCGAAACCGTTCAATTCTTTGTAGATACTATTTCTAATAAAAAAACAGGCTCCTGATGCCCAAAATATTTCTATTTCGTCATCGTATTGTCCTTTGTCTTCTTCTATGGTGTCAAATATTCTTCCTCTGCAGTAAGGGAAACCATATTTGTCAATAAAACCTCCAGCAGCACCTGCATATTCAAAGTGAGTTTTGTTTTTAAAATCTAATATTTTAGGTTGAATTATCGCTACCGTAGGCTGCTGATCAAAGATTCTTTCAATTGGATCAAGCCAATTTTCGGTTACTTCTATATCAGAGTTTACAAGTGCGAGATAAGGTTCACTAATGCTTTTTAAGCCTTGATTATAACCTTTTGCGTATCCTCCATTGTCCAAATTTTCAATGATATTAATTTGAGGGAATTCTTTCTGGATTAAAGAAAGGGAATTATCTGAAGACTTATTATCTATGACGTAGATATTAGCTTGATTAGAATAGGCGATAATCGAAGGTAAGAATTGTTTCAACAGTTTCTCTCCATTCCAATTCAATATAGCTATAGCAAATTTTTTATTCATTGTTGTTCTTTATTACTAATGCGTTGGTAGCTCGGCAATGTTTTTAAAAATACGTATCTCATCTCATCATAATCCATTTGACAATAATAGTGGTTTAAACCATTTGTCACAAAAAGGTAATTTGCTCTAAGTTGAAAATTATATCTAGCAATTTGATCAAAAGTGTCTTGGGTAATATTTACTTCAGGTGCTTTACATTCGATTAGCACATCTATTGTTCCATTGGGTTTAAAGATTGCTATATCGTATCTCTTATTCATTCCATTGATTTTGACTACTTTCTCAACGCTAATTAACGAGGTAGGATAGTTTTTCTCAATGATTAAAAAATGAATAACATGTTGTCGAACCCATTCTTCAGGAGTGAGTAGAACAAACTTTTTACGGATAACATCAAATATTGCTAGCTTATTTTCACTATTTTTGAGGCGTAAATCAAAGCTAGGGAAATTTAGTTTTTGCATAAAGCAAATATATTTTTTCTTTAGCTATTGTACAATTAAAAAAGCGACCATAGTATTTTGGATGAAGTTAACGAGATAATAAAGAATATTAAGAATAAAAACATTGCTCCTATTTATTTTTTAATGGGGGAAGAGCCTTTTTATATAGACGTTATTGCAGACTATATTGAAGATAATGTATTGACTGAAGATGAGAAGGGGTTTAATCAAATGGTTTTGTATGGTAGAGATGTTTCTATACAAGAGATAATTTCCAATGCTAAACGCTTTCCTTTAATGGCAGAAAGACAGGTTGTGATTGTAAAAGAAGCACAAGACTTGGCTCGAACAATTGACCAGTTAGAAAGTTATGCTGTTAACTTGCAGCCTTCAACTGTATTGGTCTTTTGTTACAAGTATAAAACCTTAGACAAGAGAAAGAAAGTATACAAAGCGCTTGAGAACTCAGGTGTTTTATTTGATAGTAAAAAACTAAAGGAATATCAAATCGAGGGATGGATAAAGAAAGCACTTACTGCAAAAGGATATGCTATCGAGCCTAAAGCATCTACAATGTTGGTTGAGTTCTTAGGTACAGATCTCTCTAAAATCTCAAATGAACTTAATAAACTTGCCTTAATTCTTCCAAAAGGCAGTACAATTACTGATGATATTGTAGAGAAGAATATAGGAATAAGTAAAGACTTTAATAACTTTGAACTCATCAAAGCAATCGTGGAGAGAAATCAAGTTAAAGCTTATAAAATAGCTGATTACTTTGCTCAGAACCCTAAAAACAATCCAATTGTTTTAACTATGGGGTTAGTTTATGCTTATTTTTCTAAACTTTTACTGTATCATGGACTAAAGGATAAATCTCCTTCTAATGTTATGAAGCAACTAAAGGTGAGTCAATATGCGATAAAGGATTATGAGGCAGGGTTTAGGATTTATCCAATGAAAAGAGTAAGTGGAATGATTGGGCACTTGAAGGATATTGATTTAAAAAGTAAAGGAGTTGGAGCAAATGCTTTATCTCAGGGAGATTTACTTAAAGAAATGTTGGTTAAAATATTTAATTAAATATAGAAATTATGGCATATAAATTAGACAAGAACAAAATATTGGGTTATGCTACCTTGATCATGATCGCGATGGGAGCCCTTTTAATTTGTTTAGGCGCATTTAAGTATTCTGAAATTGCGGGATGGGGATTTACTGCCGTGGGTATTGGATTCCTTGCTATTGCATGGGTGTTTAATGCACTGAAAGGAAGAGTATAAGTTTGATAATAAAGAAGGGAAGCAATTGCTTCCCTTCTTTATTATCATACAATTACGAGTAAGGTTATACAGAAATACTGATTAATAGTCAGTATTTTTTGTTTCCTTTACTATTTTCCTGACTGTCTGTTTCTTAATCATTGCTACATTAGATTTCCAGTCTCTTTCCATTTTACAGAAAATCCATTCTTTATTGCAAATCATAGATGTTCAATGTTGTGTTGGCTTTTCAAATTCTATGAGGTATAGTGCTGCGGAGTGTATTTTGATGTGTATTCTACAATAGTTAATATAAATCCCTTCCAATAGCCTATATATTTGTAATTCTCTTTAATTTTGTTATATTATAATTCTGAGAAAGAGTAATTTATAAGATCATGTTATCACATAGGGGGAAAGGGAGAAGTTTTGGCCAAAATCTGCGTTTAGCGGTATTATTGTCTTTTGTAGGAGGAATTGTTAACGTTTGTGGATTTTTGGCATTAAAGTTAATGACAACCAACGTGACAGGCTATTTATCTAATTTTGCGCAAGAGTTCTTGTCTTTTAATAGAACAGCTATTTTGAAGTCTGTTTTGTTGTTGGTATCATTCTTTTTAGGTTCATTTATTTCTCACGTAATTCTTCAAGTACAAAAGTTGTTGTGGAACAAAGTATACTTCACTGTTCCTTTGATTCTTGAGGCAATTCTGTTAGGAGGAGTTGCTTATCTCGAAGGAGATATTCTTTCTCAATACCCTATGAAGATTGCTTATGTACTATTATTTGCCATGGGACTTCAGAATTCACTGGTGACATTTATTTCTAAGGCAGTAGTGAGAACTACACATATCACTGGAATAGTAACTGATTTAGGAATTGAAACAGCAAGATTGATTTTCTATAGTAAGAATACAGCCGTACGACGTGTATTGTTTTCTCATATCGGTTTAAAGGTTGCAATTGTCTTTTCTTTCGGATTAGGGGGGATTATTGCAGCCTATTGTTTTCAGTATTTACATCTGCGTACTTTGTATATTGGGATGGGAGTAATTTTACTGACTACAGTGTACGATTTTCTTATGGTAAAGATGATATTGGTATTAGAAGAAGGAAGGCATCTTGTGGATTGGAGTAAACGAGCTGTGATGAAAGATCACAGGCTTCACCGTATTTTAAGGAGAAGGCGATAACACTTGTTTTTTGGCCTTCTGTAAATCGCTAAGAAAAGGATAAAAAAAAATCTTGTAATTAATTTTACTCACATAAAAATTAATTACAAGATTCTGATGACCTTAGATTCCAATGTGTAATTCGTATTCATCGTCTGATTTATCTTCTAAATCATAAATAGAATTAGCTGGTGAAATAGCGCTACATGTAGAGCACACATAAGCATCAATTGATGGGTCATAGTAGTGATTTTCGTGATTGTTTTCACACGGTTCACTTTTTGCAAAAAATAAATGTTCAGACATAATTGTGAGTTTTAAATTATGTATACAATATAGTGATAAAAAAGTGGCGAAACAAGAGGTTTAACTTGTGTTTTGTTTTAAATTTTTGTTAAAAACAACTCATAATGGAGTGATTATGTGTTTTGGAGTTGCTTTTTGTCAATGCTAAATAATCTTAATTGTAGCGAAGTGAGATTTGGACACTTTGGTTCGGGTAAAAAAAGTTTCTTAATCTCCTTAATTAATGCTATTTTTGGCTCATTCGCTATAGAGTGTTTATAGCTTAGTAATCAATAAATTCAATATATTTTACTTTATGTCAGACGATAAAAAGGTAATTTTTTCGATGTCGAAGGTGAGTAAAACTTACTCATCGACAAACAAGACTGTATTAAAAGATATTTATTTAAGCTTTTTCTACGGGGCTAAAATTGGTATTTTAGGTCTTAATGGTTCAGGTAAATCTTCCTTGTTAAAGATTATTGCTGGAGTAGATAAGAACTATCAGGGAGATGTGGTTTTCGCACCTGGGTATACCGTAGGGTATTTAGAGCAAGAGCCGCAGTTAGATGAAACAAAGACTGTGATTGAAATCGTGAGAGAAGGTGCAGCTGAGACTGTGGCTATCTTAGATGAGTTCAACAAGATTAATGATATGTTTGGTCTTCCAGAAGTGTATGAAGATGCTGATAAGATGCAGAAACTGATGGATAGACAGGCCGAGCTACAAGATAAGATTGATGCTGTAGGAGGATGGGAGTTAGATACTAAACTGGCTATTGCGATGGACGCTTTGCGTACACCTGAGCCTGATACGCCTATTAATATTCTTTCGGGAGGAGAGCGTCGTAGAGTAGCTCTATGTCGTTTATTGTTACAGAATCCAGATGTGTTGTTGTTAGATGAGCCAACCAACCACTTAGATGCAGAGTCAGTGCATTGGTTAGAGCAACACTTACAACAATATGCAGGTACAGTAATCGCTGTAACCCACGACCGTTATTTCTTAGACAATGTAGCTGGTTGGATTCTTGAATTAGATAGAGGAGAAGGTATTCCATGGAAAGGAAACTATTCATCTTGGTTAGATCAAAAAGCAAAGCGTTTAGAACAAGAGGAAAAAGTGGCTTCGAAACGCCGTAAGAACTTAGAGCGTGAGCTTGATTGGGTACGTCAGGGGGCTAAAGGTCGTCAGACAAAACAAAAAGCAAGGTTACAGAACTACGATAAGTTGTTAAACGAAGATCAAAAAGAACTTGAAGAGAAATTAGAGATTTACATACCTAATGGACCTCGTTTAGGAACAAATGTAATCGAAGCAAAAGGTGTAGCTAAAGCTTTTGGCGATAAGTTATTATATGATAATCTTAACTTTACTTTACCTCAAGCAGGTATTGTTGGTATTATCGGGCCAAATGGTGCTGGTAAGTCTACTATCTTCCGTATGATCATGGGAGAGCAACAGCCAGATGCTGGTACGTTTGCTATCGGAGATACGGTTAAAATTGCTTATGTAGACCAATCTCACTCTAATATAGACCCAGAGAAATCTATTTGGGAGAACTTCTGTGATGGTCAAGAGTTGATCATGATGGGAGGGCGTCAAGTAAACTCTCGTGCTTATTTGAGTAGATTTAACTTTGGTGGTTCTGATCAGAATAAAAAGGTAGCTACTTTATCAGGAGGGGAGCGCAACCGTCTTCACTTAGCTATGACGTTAAAAGAAGAAGGGAATGTACTGTTGCTGGATGAGCCTACGAATGATTTAGATGTTAATACATTGCGTGCTTTGGAGGAAGGTTTGGAGAATTTCGCAGGATGTGCTGTGGTTATTTCCCACGACCGTTGGTTCTTAGACCGTATTTGTACGCATATCTTAGCTTTTGAAGGAGATTCTCAAGTGTACTTCTTTGAAGGGTCTTTCTCTGACTACGAAGAGAATCGCAAGAAGCGCTTAGGAGATGTTGCTCCAACGCGTCTGAAGTATAAAAAATTAGTTCGCTAATCAAAATAGTTAAAGCCTAATTAGATATCTAATTAGGCTTTTTTTAGCAAAAGCGATTTTTAAACGTGTACTTGCAATAGGGATTTATAAGGATGCAGTTTATTTATCTGCGTTAACATAAAAATAGAATACTAATGAATATAGATGTATTGCATATCAATGCCAAGTCAGCCGAGGGAGAACCGGCTATTTTTAACCCTGTAGTAGTTGGGTTTTCGGATGGTACTTCTTATCTGATAGACTGTGGATTTACGTATAATTTTTCAGAGTTCAAACAAGAGTTGAGAAACTTGGGGTTAATGATAGCGGATTTAAAGGGGATCATTATTTCGCATGATGATATAGACCATTTGGAAGGACTTCACTGTTTTAAGAAAGAATATATCGATTTAGAAGTGATAAGCAGTGTGGAAGAAGCAGATTCTGTTTCAGGAAGGGTTGATGCTGAGCGTTTAGTACAAGTTAGAGAGAGCTTGAATCACATTCCAGAAGAAATGAAACAATGGGTAAATAACTTTATTGTTGAATTAGAAGCAGTAAAGCGATTTGAGGTGACGAGTACCTTAGTAGATGGGCAGTTTTTTAAGGATACGCTACAGGTAATAGCAACTCCTGGACATACTAAAGGGCATCTTTCGTTCTTTGATATTGAAACACGTACATTAATTGCGTCTGATGCAATAGTAGTTGAAGACGGTGAGTTTAATATTGCAAACCCACAATTCACACTTGATTTACCAGCAGCTTTAGCTTCTGTTAGAAAATTGAAAGAATTAAATCCAGAGCGTATTATATGTTTTCACGGCGGTATGGTGGAAGAAGATATTGAAGGAAAATTAAGTAGGCTTATCGAAAAGTTTGAATAGCAATTAACAAAAAGAATAAAGGCGACTGATTTCAATCAGTCGCCTTTATTTTTATACTATTTCTTCTTATAAGAATGTGATGAATACATTTAAAATTAACGCGTTCAATATATCAATAAAGAAAGCTCCTACCATAGGTATAATTAAGAAAGCCTTATAGGAAGGTCCAAATCGATTCGTTACGGCTTGGATGTTTGCAACAGCAGTTGCAGTTGCTCCAAGTCCAAAACCACAATGACCAGCACTTAATACAATGGCGTCGTAATCTTTTCCCATGACTCTGTAGGTGATGTAGTAAGCAAATAACCACATCATTGTCACTTGGACTAATAGGATAAATAAAATAGGTAATGCTAAATCGATAATTAACCAAAGCTTTAGCGACATCAATGCACATGCAAGGAAAATAGAAAGGCCTACGTTACCTAATATATCAACAGGTTCATTGTTTATCTCTAATTTAAACATGTGTGCTAAAAGGTTGCGAATAATCACGCCAATAAACAAACACCAAACGAATGTAGGTAGCTTAAAGCTGTATTGAGCATTCCAGTCAGAAAGTGCATTTCCAAGAACTAAACAAACAGCGATAAGAGTTACGGTTAACATTACTGATCTATAGGTAACTTTCTCAGTAGGAAAGGCCTTGTCCGTCATTTCGTGTGTGTCTTCTCTGTGTCTAATTTCCTCAGGACTTAGTTCCTCTTTATTGTTTTTCTTTAATAATCTGTAAGCTAATGGACCTCCAATAGTTCCTCCGAAAATTAAACCAAAAGTAGCACATGCCATTCCAATTTCTTCAGCACCTAACAATGGTTTGCCACTTGCCATAAAATCTTTTGCCCAGCCAATTGCCGTTCCATGACCACCTGTAAGTGTAATAGAGCCAGCTATCAACCCGAATCGAGGATCTAAACCAAGTAATGTGGCTAAGGCTGTTCCTAAACCATTTTGAAAAATAATAAAAACAGCAGCTACAACTAAGAAGACGATTAAGGCTTTACCTCCTTTGATTAATTTTGCAAAGTCAGCATTTAAACCAATTGTAGCAAAGAACACGTACATCATAGATTCTTGAAGCTCTTTGTGGTAAGTAAATTCTATCTTGAAAATAGCAAAGATCGCCCAGCTAATTAAAGCAATTAAAAATCCCCCTACTACAGGCTCTGGAATATTATATTTAGTAAAAAAGTTTATTCTGTGTACGATAAAACGGCCTAAAAGTAAAACAAGACAGGCAAGCATTAAGGTTTCGTATATACCAAATTCCATAAAAAAGTAATTTATTATTGTGGATACAGACTATGTTTATATCAAAGACTGCTCCACAAATATAAATAAACAAGTTTCTAATCAAAGAAATAATAGGTGTATTTTACATAGTTGCTAAAAGTTTAGTATCTATAGTTACAAATTGGTAATAGATGAGAGTTTTGTTTGGTGGAATATGAGTGAGTAGAAGTCTATATAAAAAAAGTAATGAAAGTTTTTGTGATACGTGTTAAATAACTATTTTTGCGCATGCAACACAATGTACTTATTTTAGATTTTGGATCGCAATATACTCAGTTAATTGCGCGAAGAGTTCGAGAATTAAATATTTTCTGCGAAATCTTACCTTATAATGATTTACCAGCAGATTTAACAGAATATAAAGCTGTTATTTTATCTGGTAGTCCTTTCTCTGTACGCTCAGAAGAAGCGTTACATCCAGATTTGTCAAATATTAAAGGAAAAATGCCTTTATTAGCTGTTTGTTATGGAGCACAGTATTTAGCTCATTTCTTTGGTGGTGAAGTAGCACCTTCAGATACCCGAGAATATGGAAGAGCGAACTTGGACTTTATAGCAAATGATAGTTTCTTGAAGGATATTCCTCAGAATAGCCAGGTGTGGATGAGTCATAGTGATACAATTAAAGTATTACCTACCAATGCAGTTTTATTAGCAAGCACTAAAGATGTAAAAAATGCTGCTTATAAAATTGAAGGAGAGGATACTTATGCTATACAGTTTCATCCTGAAGTATACCACTCTACAGATGGAGCTCAGTTACTTAAAAATTTCTTAGTTGATATCGCAGGAGTTAAGCAAGACTTTACACCAAGTGCTTTTGTTGAAGAAACAATTGAAGACTTAAGAAATAAAGTAGGTAGCGAAAAGGTAGTTTTGGCATTGTCAGGAGGTGTAGACTCTACTGTAGCTGCTGTATTATTGAACAAAGCTATCGGAGAGAACTTATACTGTATCTTCGTAAATAATGGACTATTGCGTAAAAACGAGTTCCAAAATGTATTAAACCAATACAACGGAATGGGCTTGAACGTAAAAGGAGTAGATGCTACAGATAGGTTTATGGATGCATTAGCAGGATTAGATGATCCAGAGCAAAAGCGAAAAGCAATCGGTCGTGTATTTATCGAGGTATTTGATGATGAAGCTAAGTTGATAGAAGATGCTACTTTCTTAGGTCAAGGGACAATTTATCCAGACGTAATTGAGTCTATCTCTGTGAAAGGACCTTCTGCTACAATTAAATCACATCACAACGTAGGAGGGTTACCTGACTTTATGAAATTAAAGATTGTGGAGCCTCTTAGAATGTTGTTTAAAGATGAGGTTCGCAGAGTAGGAGCTTCATTAGGTATTGATCCTGAATTATTAGGAAGACACCCTTTCCCAGGTCCTGGATTAGCGATTCGTATTTTGGGAGATATAACGCAAGAAAAAGTTCGTTTATTGCAAGAAGTAGATGCTATCTTTATCAATGGACTAAAAGAGCATGGGTTATATGACAAAGTATGGCAAGCAGGAGCTATTCTTTTACCTGTTAATAGTGTAGGAGTGATGGGAGATGAACGTACTTATGAAAAAGTGGTAGCTCTTAGAGCTGTTGCTTCTACAGATGGTATGACAGCTGATTGGGTACATTTGCCTTATGAGTTTTTAATGGAGATTTCAAATAAAATTATCAATAAAGTTAAAGGGGTTAATAGAGTTGTATATGATATAAGCTCAAAACCACCTGCAACAATTGAATGGGAATAATTTAGATTATATCAATAAGTCGCTGTACCTTTGGTACAGCGACTTTTCGTTTATTTTAAAAAAAATTGCAAGATGAGAAAGAACTTTATCGCTGCATTAGCAGCATTTATGATATCATTTACTATGAGTGCACAAGACAGTTCATTTGTGCAATATAGAGTTGTAAAAGGTGATACTGTAAGTAAAATAGCCAGAGAATACAGTATTTCTGTAAAGGATATTTTAACTTATAATCCCGATGCAAAGAATGGTATCAAAGAAGGAGGTTTTATACTTATCCCAACCAAAGAATTTTTAAATAACGATAATCAGTCGTCAAAACTTATTGCTAATTCAACTTCAAAATCAACGCAAGATTATGAAGATAAAACGCATTATGTTCAACCTAAAGAGACATTGTACGGTATTAGCAAAATGTATAAAGTGACCGTAGATCAACTTTATCAGTGGAATCCAACTCTAAAACAGGAGGGACTGAAAGCTGAAAGTATTATTGTGGTTGGTCGTCAAAGACAGATTGCTCGTGCAAAAGATGTAACAGGTAGAGATAAGTCAACCCCTAATTACAACGGTAAGTTGATGTCATCTTCTGCTGATACGATTAAAGATATCTCTAATATTTATTACAAATACATCGATGTTGAACCACAGTCTACCTTATATGGTTTAGCTGTTTTATACAATACGACAATTCAACGCTTAATGGAGCTGAATCCAGAGTTAAAAGATGGCTTAAAAAGTGGTCAGAAGATCAAAGTACCTGCATTTGGATTTAAAGATGAGGTAATTGAGGTAACACCTATCGCGCCACAAGGAGGTGAAGTGCCAGAGTATATAACGATAAAAGTTAAACCAAAGCAAACGCTATACAGTATTTCTCGCGAATACGACTTATCTATTACAGAGCTTGTAGAATTGAATAAAGAATTATTGAGTTCTGGGTTGCAGGTAGGTATGGAGCTAAAGGTGCCAAATGTAGCAGGTATTGTTCAAGATGTGGAAGAAGAAGGTAAGGAGGATGTTGTCTTTGCTGGAGAGTTTGCAAATCTTGAAGAATCACTCTATGTTAAACAAAGTAAAGAGATTGCTTTGTTATTGCCTTTTAACATAAGTCGATTAGGTGAGAGTGTAGAGGGGAAATTGTCGTCTGATAATTTCTTGAATATGACGTTAGACTTTTATTTAGGTGCTAAGTTGGCTATTGAAAAAATAGAGGATTTAGGATTGCCTTTAACTGTAAATGTGTATGATTCAAATGAGAGTAAGAACTCATCTGCAATACTTGATTTAATTAAAGCAAAAAGCTTTGCTAATACAGATGTAATTATTGGGCCTTTCTTTCAGACTAATGTAGAGCAAACCGTTCAGAATTTACCTAATAAGGATATTGTCGTAGTTTCGCCTCTATCGAATGAAAAGTTAATTGCTTCTGATCAGTTAATTCAAACAATGCCTTATGCAGATGTATTGAAAAAAGAATTGTTGGATTATTTCATCAAACAGCCAGATGTGAAACTAACTGTTATTGTTGACCCAAAACGCACTTCTACCAAAGAATTTATGACTAAGTATTACAGTCATGTAAAAACGATTAATACAAGTGCATTGAATGATATTGACAAGACTTTAGTGTCAGGTAAGAACAATGTGTTTGTTTTAGATTCTGGAAGTATTGAATCAGCAAGTTTGTTGGTGAATAAATTGAAAAGACGAGTAAAAGATTTTAATATTCAGATTGCTACCCTTGACAAAGGTGAAGTGTTTGAGAATAGTGAAATTGATATCCAGAGTCTAATAGATTTAAAATATACTTATCCTTCTGTTACTCGCGATAGTAACAATTCGTTAGAGGAATCTAATTTTCAGAATCTCTATAAAGAAAAGTATAATGTACTGCCAAGTAGATTTGCGACAAGAGGGTATGATGTCATGTACGATGTGATTATGAGATCATTCCAAAAAGGTGGATTCAAAAGCACATTCAAGTATAAAACGCATGTAAACGAGAATAAGTTTGAATATAGTAAAAATCCAGAAGGAGGGATCCGCAATACGGGAGTTTATTTGTTGCAGTATACAGAAGACTTAACAGTTAAACAATTGCAATAAATGCTCGACAATCAAAAGTACTTAGTTGAACTTGCTCATGCTAAAATGCCCTTTGGTAAATATGAAGGGAAGTATTTAATCGATTTACCTGAATATTATATTGTGTGGTATCACAATAAGGGGTTTCCGAAAGGAAAGTTAGGAGAGCAAATGGCATTGATTTACGAGTTAAAGCTCAATGGTCTGGAGATGTTATTAAAAAATATCCGCAGTAACTATAAAAAATAAAGAACTACTTTTTAAGTAGTTTTTTTTTATACTATCAAGACTGTCAAATAATTGCTGTGATAGTCTTATTTTAGTTTTAAAAAGGATTGATTTTTTTTAAATAATTAGTAATAATAAGGTGTTTTTTGCTTTTTTAGATTAATTATTTAGTTACACTTGTTTGATTTGTCAAATTGCTAAAAAACGACTTAAAAAACTACTTAGTTGTTATTTTATGATAGCACGAGTAATATGTTTGAAAGCTTTATAAACTAAAAAAGACAAGAATTAATTGTAAATTTGCACTGTAAAAATCGATTGATTATGATGAATATTCCTACTTCAAGCCAACCACGTGTGGTTATTATTGGTGGTGGTTTTGGAGGACTTTCGCTCGCTAAAAAATTGAAAAATAAGAATTTTCAAGTAGTCTTATTAGACAAGCACAATTATCATACTTTTCAACCGCTATTGTATCAAGTAGCAACAGGAGGTCTTGAGTCAGGATCTATTGCTTATCCAATACGAAAAGTGGTACAGAAGTTAGATGAAATTTATTTCCGATTAGCTGAAGTAGAACGCATTGATACAGTTAATAAGAAAGTGATTGCGGATATAGGAACAATATTTTATGACTATGTTGTAATTGCTACAGGTTCTAAAACTAACTTCTTTGGAAATGAGGAGATCAAGAACAATAGTATGGCGATGAAAACGATTCCTCAATCATTGAATATTCGCAGTTTAGTGTTGGAGAATTTTGAATCTGCTTTATTGACAAACGATATTAATGAGCAAAAAGCATTAATGAATTTTGTTATTGTTGGGGCTGGACCTACAGGTGTAGAGTTAGCTGGTGCATTAGCAGAGATGAAGAAACACGTCTTGCCTAAAGATTATCCTGATTTAGATTTTAGAAAAATGACTATTAACGTTATTCAAGGGGCAGGAAAAGTTTTGGATGCTATGTCAGATAAATCTTCTAAAGCTGCTGAGAAATTTTTAGATAAGTTAGGAGTGAATGTTTGGCTGAATGAGATAGTTGTCGGCTATGATGGAAAGACTGTCAAGACTAAATCTGGTAAAGAATTTCAAGCAGAAACAGTTATTTGGACAGCTGGGGTAATGGGAGCACCTGTAGAAGGATTTGATGCTACAGTTATCCAAAGAGGTAATCGTATCAAGGTTAATGAGTTTAATCAAGTAGAAGGTTTTACGGATGTATTTGCAATCGGTGATGTCGCTACAATGATGACAGAAAAAACACCAATGGGGCATCCGATGATGGCTCAACCTGCTATACAACAGGGTGATTTGTTAGCAAAGAACTTAGAGCGCTTGAAAGAGAAGAAACCGCTAAAGCCATTTGTGTATAATGATAAAGGGTCTATGGCTACAATAGGTAGAAATAAAGCTGTTGTAGATTTACCTAAATTTCACTTTAACGGGTTTTTTGCTTGGTTCGTGTGGATGTTTGTTCACTTGATGTCATTGATTGGATTTAGAAATAAATTGGTTGTATTCTGGAACTGGTTGTATAACTATTTAATGTTCGATAGACAAGCGAGGTTAATTGTCAGACCTTATAAGAAGAAAAATTCAGAGAGTTTTGACAATAATTTAGCTAAGTAAATAATATAAATAAGGATATCTAAACAATAGGTATCCTTTTTTTGTGCACATAATCTTGCTTACTACACTCAATTATTTTCTTATTAGCAGTTTTGCGAAGTCGGATATAGCTATTAAAAGTTGATGTCAATGGAATAACAGTGTTTTGATATGGATAGAGATGCGAAGTAGTCAATTGATAGTATCAATTGAAGTAGCAAAGTAACAAGCTGTAATTTAATGTCTATTTCAAGTACTGCTAAAGCTCAAAGATAAAGTTAGTCCTACATCAAGTGTTTCTTCTTTAGATCATAGTCAATTAGGAATCAGTACTATTTTGGTCGCACTTTCTTGAGGTATCCTTGCGGTTTGCTGGGGGTGTCCTTGCTAAAACACCCCTTGCGGGCAGTAAAACTGCAAGAAAGGTGCAAGAAAGACCTAACAAACCACTGTTTTATTTTGTGTTCAGTGGATTTACATTTAATGCGAAAGTTGTATCGTCAACAGGGATGAATGAAGTTTTATTGAAAATATCCTTCGGTAGCAGACAAGTTTATATATCGTCGAATAGCTATATAGTGGTATTAAGTGCTTGTTTTGCCATGCGATTTTTAGGTATAATCTATGGTGTTAGTATCCGAAATACAACTGCTTGTAGCGGATTGAAGATTTTGGTTGACTATAAGACTTGTAATATTGCATTGTGTATAGTATAAGGGACTATCTTACATTTAGATTGTCGATTCAGTGCGATGCTTCATTGTAGTCATAAGAATAGATGTCTATAAGGAAGTTGATTTTACTTCTGAATTATCAGTTTTATAAAGGGGTGTTTTTTTATCGTAGTTTATTAATAGTGCAAGAAATTTACTGTACGAACGCAGCCCTTCTTTTTGATTATTTGCTTTTAAGAATAGATGATAGAAGTTTTTGAAAATTTCGTCTGTAAAGTTTTTGTGTTGTTGCCAAAATACCGTATTCTCATTTACATTGACAAGTACACCAGAGGATATTCTCTGTACTATTGATTCGAAAGATGCACTGTTTGTTTTATGTAGTTCACTTAAACAAAATCTCAAAGCAAAGATATTTGCGGCATATTGGTAGATTAGCTCGTCTTGCTTGGAAGTAGCGAGAAATCCAATAAAGTTTGCATCAGATTCTCTTGCGTAGCCCATTTGGTGTGAGATTTCGTGTGATGCGGTTACAATCATGGTAAGCTTTGGTATTTTGTTGTTTACTTGAGCTTCAATAGTGAAAGGATTTATATATCCACCAAAACCAGCGTATGTCAATGGAATGCTGTATAGTGAAGAATTGATACTCGTATCATAGAAATCAAACAACTTTGTATCTATAGCTACTTTTTCCAATCCGTATTTAGAGTTTTCATATATTTCTTTGATGTCTTGGTTGTTAATTACTGCAACAGTACTGTCTTTTGTTATTTGCAACTGTTGTGCATTTACTGTGTTGATGATCTTATGGCTTAGTTTGATAAGGTCTTCTTCTGTATAGGTAATTGCAATATCGAGTTGATTTTGTAGGGGGATACGGTAATTATTTAACCCCCACATTAGATTGAAAGCGAGGTAGAAAATCACATAGCACTTAGTTGCCAAAAGAATAAATAAGTAAGCTTTATTTCTTATACTCGTGTTCGCTTTAATTGTTTTAATGATTTTAAGTAATAAGTAGATGCCTAAAACAAAATAAAGTAGATCTCCGATAGAAAAGGGGATTGCAGATGTCATTTTATTCAACAGCTTGCTGTAGGATAAGTAAAAACCTTCAGAATAGTATTTCTCGACAACTGCTGTATTTTGAGTGAAAAAGTAAAACACAATTTTACTGATGATATACAAGAGCACCCAAAAACTTAATTTTTTCATATTATTTGATATATTGTAATTTAGAATAAATAAAAATAAATATATTTGTTCTATAAATCTGTAGTTAGATGAGTAAAGTTAAGAAAGGAGAGAATACAATCTTTATTTGTGAAGGAAAAAAATGTTGTAGGTATAATGAGGAAACGAAAAGTTGTTTCAAAGAGTTAATTGAGGAGAAAGGGTTAGAAGGAGGATATTCTATCTGTAAGATGAAGTGTCAGGGGATGTGTAAAAAAGCTCCTGTTGTGTATCTATCGGCTCATGATAAGTACAAAAAAGAGGTCTGTAAGAAAAAGGCCAAGAAAATATTTGAAAAATATATTGAGATTTAAATTTTCTTTTTCATCGTTAATAGAAGGCGAGCTTAGATTTTAAGCTTGCTTTTTTTGTTGATTGAATTGTCGGGGTATTCGCTAAAAAGAGAATATATATTTTTATATTTGTTTATTACTTCTGCTATGCTTTAAAATATTCAGGATTTGTAATCGTTATGATAAAATAAGTATTGCAGGAGCAATCAAAAAGGAAGTTGTTTTCATGATAAAGAAATATTTGTTATTAACTTCGTGTTTATTGACTCAGTTTTTAGTTTATGGTCAAAAGAAATACGAAGAATTAACTAAAGAAGATTATCTTAAAGATTTTGATGTGTTAGTTGATGTTATAAAACAACAACACCCCAATCCCTATCGTTTTATAAGTGAACAAGATTTTAATTCTTCAGTTAAAAAGTTGAGAAGTGAGTTAGAGAAAGACGCAAGTTATTCTAAATTTTTACTGTCAAACCCTTTACCGTTGATAAAAGATGCTCATTCTGGGTTAAGTACTGACTTAATGGTGTTTGAAGATTTTTCGAAAACGGCTACTTTTTTCCCTTTTAGCACAGTTGTTTTTAATGAGAAGGTATTTGTTAATCAGTTTAACAAGTATATTCCTGCCGGAGCAATTATCGAAAAGGTAAATGGCAAGTCAGCAAAAGAATTATTGGACAATATTAGAATAAGCTCTGATGGATTAATCGATGTGGTAAATGCCAAAGACTTTTCGCTTTATGTTTCATTAATGTACAATGGGATAGAGGAATATAGGATTGAATATAGAGAAAATCTGGAGGATGATGAGTTAAAGGAGATTACTGTAAATTCAGTTAACTACGCAAGGAGTTATTATAATTCACAGAAATCGATATTTCCCATTGATCTCATTAGCTATTCATACGGAATATTTGGTCAAGAGATTAATAGTGAAACTTATGTATTGACGATTAAAACATTTGGTTTTTCTGAGGAGTATGCCTATCATAAATTGAGTACTTTCTTTGAGCAATTACAATCCAAAGGTGTCAAGAATTTAATTATTGATATACGAGGTAATGGAGGTGGTTTACTCAGTAATATTCCGCTGTATTACTCTTTTATATCTAAGGATAAAATGTTTAAGAATACATACCGCTATGCAACTAAGGTTCTCGATATCAAAGTAAGAGAGAATTTAGTGGATAGCAATGGTCGTCAATTTTCTGAAATGGATATCAAGAACATGGATAACTTCATGTATCAACGTTATGATGAAGTAGAAGGGGAGGATTACTATTATGGAAATAATAGGTTAGATGAATCTTACGTGGAGAACTACCCTCGAGATAGAAAGGCCTTTGATGGTAAAGTGTATCTATTGATAGATAATAATACTGTTTCTGCTGCTACTTATTTTGCATCTTTGTTTAAGGAAAATGACAGGGGAGTGATAGTGGGGCAAGAAACGCGAACTTGTAGTAATTTTACAACTGCTTCTTGGTTTATCAACTATAAGTTGCCCAATACCCAAACAATAGTTGATTTGCCGCGTTCAGAAGTTTTCTTCAATGATAAAATTGAGAAAAGTAAAGGTTGTAGAGGTGTTATTCCTGATTATCAGATAACGGAAGATCAGTTTTACGAAGGATTGTTAGAAATGGAAGATCCAGAATTGAAATTCGTTTTGAAGTTAATTCAAAAGGAAAGTGAATTGATAGGAAGTGTAAAGAAATAATAAAAATAAAAGTTCGCTGTATAGTGAGCTTTTGTTTTTAATACTATTTTTGAGTTCTTTCCTGTTTAAGGAATATTAAAGTATTAGATGTATACTATATATTAATTTAGAAATCCCTAAATTTGAAGAAATATAATTTGAATAAGAACAACTAATAATATGAGTCAAGAAGTAAGAAATTTAGAACCAAAACAACTTTGGAATAAGTTTGCTGATCTTAATGCAGTACCTCGTCCTTCTAAGAAAGAAGAAAGAGTGATTGAGTTTATGATGAACTTTGGTAAAAGTTTAGGATTACCTACTATCAAAGATGAGGTAGGAAATGTGATCATCAAAAAACCTGCAACTGCAGGTATGGAGAATAGAAAGACAATTGTGATGCAATCGCATTTGGATATGGTTCACCAAAAAAATAACGATACTGTTTTTGATTTCGATACTCAAGGTATTGAAATGTATATAGATGAAGATTGGGTACGTGCAAAAGGAACTACTTTAGGAGCTGATAATGGTTTGGGAGTAGCAACTATTATGGCAATTTTAGAGAGTACAGATATTCCTCATCCTGCTATTGAAGCTTTATTTACGATAGATGAGGAGACTGGAATGACTGGTGCAAAAGGTTTAAAAGGAGGTTTGTTAGAAGGAGAGATTCTTTTGAATCTTGATACAGAAGAAGATGATGAAATTGATATCGGATGTGCTGGTGGTGTAGATGTAACAGCTTCAGCAGAATATGATGAAGAAGATACGCCGGAAGGGTCTGTAGGATATCGCATCACAGTTAAAGGTCTGAAAGGTGGACATTCAGGTATGGATATTCACAAAGGACTTGGTAATGCGAATAAGATTATGAACCGTTTGTTGTTCGATTCTTTTGACAATTTCGGACTGCAGATTTCGAAGATAAAAGGAGGAAGTTTGCGAAATGCTATTCCTCGTGAAAGTGTTGCAGATGTTATTATAGCAGGGGTTTACGATGAGGCTTTTGTATATGATATGAACCTTGTAGTAGATGAGATCAAAGCAGAACTTCACACAGTAGATCCTGATTTTACAGTTGAGTTCGAGAAGTTATCAGCAGAGGATATGCCTAAGAAAGTGATGCCTTCTATGGCGCAGTATTTCTTTGTGCGTTCTATGTATACTGCTCATAATGGTGTTTATAGAATGAGTCCTGATTTTGAAGGTTTAGTAGAGGCTTCAAATAATATTGCAAAAGTAGATTTAGCAGATGGGAAATTAGTAGTTAAATGCTTGACGAGATCTTCTGTAGAGTCTTCGAAATTAGATGTTGCTAATAGCTTAAGAGCTGCATTTGAGTTAATGGGATGTGAGGTAGAGTTTTCTGGGTCTTACCCAGGATGGAGCCCTAATCCAGATTCTGAAATACTTGACATCATGGTGGATATTTATGAGAAACAAAATGGAAGTAAGCCAGATGTTGTAGCGTGTCACGCAGGATTAGAATGTGGTATCTTGGGAACTCATTACCCGGAAATGGACATGATCTCTTTTGGTCCTACAATTAGAGGAGCTCACTCTCCTGTAGAAAGAGCGAGTATTTCTTCAGTACAGAAATATTGGAAATTTGTTTTAGAGATTCTAACTAAAATTCCTGAAAAGAAATAATATAGCAGAATAGTTATATAAAAAGGAACTTCATTTATGAAGTTCCTTTTTTTGTTTTATAGGTAAATTAACGTAATATCTTGGTTATCTATATTTATTTTTGTTAAAAATGCCAATAGGTTACTTATCTTTGCGCTTTAAAGTTATGATTAGGTATGAAAAATATTTTGGGAAAATTATTTGGGGTGTTTGTCCTGTTAAGTGTTGTAAACTCGATTGGACAAGAAGTTAAATTGCCGTTTATATTATCCAAAGACGACACTTCTATATTTTTAAAATTGCCCTTTGACAATCAAATTGATAGTTTGTTGTTTTTCTTTGATACAGGTGCGGGAATTGCCATGGTAGATTCAACTGTTGCTCGCGAAAGGGGATTTGAAATTAATAGTAGTATTAATGTAAGTGGAGCTGGAGGAAAGAAAAGTTATGATATGATGAAGGGGTATCAGTTACAGTTAGGTAACAATGTCGCTATAGATAATGTGTCTATTGTTCTTGATGATCTTTCGAGGTTAACAGCACTGTATGAAAAGAAATTTGACGGAATTATTGGGGCTACTATTTTAGATAGGTATCTAACTAAAATTGACTTTGGTACGCAGACGATGAGTTTATATGAATTTGGTACCGCTTTAGACTATAGCGCTTATCAGAAATTACCTATTGAATTTTACGGTGGGAATATACCTAAACTACCCATTGTTTTCGAACTTTCAAATGGAGATAAATTTGAAGGTGATATTCTATTTGACAGTGGGGCAGGAGTGACACTTATCGTGAATAGACCTTATAAAGAACAACATCAGCTGTATGACAAGTTAGAACAGAAGATTACTTATACAGGTAACAATCTTAGTAATAAGACATTTTACGAGAAAGGAATAATTAAGAATATCCAATTAGGAGATTATAAAATAGAAAAAAGCGATATGGCAATTTCCTTATCGTCAGATGAAGCAGGTGTAAGTGCTGCAGAGGGAATCGTCGGTATAATGGGGAGTGAGATTATCCACAGGTTTGACTTGATTCTCGACTATAATTCTAAGGTGATTTACATCAAGCCAAATCAGTTGTTTAGTAAGGAGTTTAAGCCATTGATAAACCCAATCTCTTTTAAATATAGTAGCGATAGAAGTCAAATTATGATTGCCAGTATTATAGAGACTACTGATGCCTATAAAAAGGGGTTAAGAGAAGGGGATATAATATTAGCCATTGATGGTTTTACTTCGAATGATTTTTCGGATTACGAAAAGATATTGAGAAAAGAGAACACAAAGGTGAAGGTTAAATACATCGATTCAAATGGAAAAGTAAAGACAGTTAAGCTTTCTTTGACAAGAATACTTTAATAGCCTTTACAATAGATAAAGGTGAGTTTTTTAGCTCTATTCCTTTATAAATTTTGTCTAATAGAAAAAATTAATGTTTAATTAAGAATTAAATGTACTGATTTTAGTATTTTAGACGTTATAAAAATTAAAACTCAGTTAAAATGAAAAAATCACTTCTTGCTATAGCATTAGTAGCAGCTTTTGCTACTTCATGTGGAGAGAAAAAACAAGACACAAAAGACGTTCAAGATAATGCTAAAACAGAACAAGTAGCTGAAGCTAACTATACGTATGGATTAGAATGGACAGCATTTAAAACACCAGGTAAAGTTGGAGTAAAAGGGCAGTTCAAAGACATTAAGTTAATTGATGCAAACGCAAGTGCTGCTACTGTTACAGAGGGATTAAGCGATGCAAAATTCGTAGTTGTAACATCGTCTGTTTTTACTAATGACGCAGGTAGAGATGAGAAGTTGAAAATGGAGTTCTTTGCAAAAATGCTTGGAAATATCAATGGTTATTTTGGAGAGTTTAAAGATGGTAAGGTTGTTGTAAATATTACAATGAACGGTATCAGCAAAGAGAAAGAATTCTCTTATGAGGAGAAAGATGGTGTGTTGAAACTAAACGGAGCTATTGATATTTTAGCTGATTTCTCTGCAAATACAGCATTTGACAGTTTACATGAAGCATGTAAAGATCTACATGAAGGTAAGACATGGTCTGATGTTGAGCTTTCTATAGAGATTAAAAAATAATTTTACATATATTTGGTAAAAAGCGAGAGGGATAGTGAATTATCCCTCTTTTTTTTTAACTTTGCATTCCAAATTAATTATCTGTATTTTAAAGATATGATAGATAGATTACAAATTATAAAGCAACGTTTTGATGAGGTTTCTGATTTGATTATTCAACCAGATGTAATTGCTGATCAAAAACGTTACGTGCAACTAAATAAGGAATATAAAGATTTAAAACAGCTTGTGGAAAAACGAGCTGAGTATTTAACTCTGAAAGGAAATATTGATGAAGCTAATGAGATCATTGCAGACGGAAGTGATGCGGAGATGGTTGATATGGCAAAAATGCAACTGGAAGAGGCAAAAGAAAGATTACCTGAATTAGAAGAGGAGATTAAGTTTTTATTGATACCTAAAGATCCTGAGGATGCTAAGAACGTAATGGTTGAGGTGAGAGCAGGTACGGGAGGTGATGAAGCGAGTATCTTTGCAGGAGATTTATTTAGAATGTACACTAAATATTGTGAATCAAGAGGGTGGAGAACATCTGTAGTTGATGTAAACGAAGGAACTTCAGGAGGATACAAAGAGGTGATTTTTGAGGTAACAGGAGAAGATGTTTATGGAACCTTAAAATTTGAAGCAGGTGTACACCGAGTTCAGCGTGTTCCTCAAACAGAGACTCAAGGACGTGTTCATACATCTGCAGCAACTGTTATGGTACTGCCAGAAGCAGAAGAATTTGATGTTCAAATTGACATGAATGATGTCCGTATTGATTTATTCTGTTCATCAGGACCTGGAGGACAGTCTGTAAATACAACTAAATCAGCTGTGCGTATGACGCACATCCCAACAGGTTTGGTTGCTCAATGTCAGGATGAAAAATCACAACATAAGAACAAGGACAAAGCTTTATCTGTATTGCGTTCTCGTTTATATGAAATGGAGTTAGCGAAGAAACAAGAGGAAGATGCTAAAAAGCGTAACTCTCAAGTAAGTAGTGGAGATAGATCTGCTAAGATTCGCACCTATAATTACCCACAAGGTCGTGTGACTGATCATAGAATTGGATTGACACTTTATGATCTTGACGGTGTAATGAACGGAAACATTCAAAAAATCATTGATGAACTACAATTAGTTAGCAATACTGAAAAGCTGAAAGAAAGCGATGTATTCTAATTTAAGTTTATGATATTTCAAAACCACACTTACCTTTGTAGAGTGTGGTTTTTTTTAAACTATACTTTTATAATGACAACACAACAATTACTTGAGCAAATAAAAAAGAAGAATTCTTTTTTATGTATTGGTTTAGATGTAGATATGACTAAAATTCCTTCTTTCTTGTTGAAAGAGGAAGATCCTATCTTTAGCTTTAATAAAGCTATAATTGATGCAACACACGATGTTGCCGTTGCCTATAAACCTAATATTGCCTTCTATGAGGCGTATGGTATTAAAGGATGGGAATCACTAAAGAAAACAATCGATTATATTAATCAAAATTACCCAGAGCTGTACACTATTGCAGATGCGAAAAGGGGAGACATTGGAAATACTGCCACTATGTATGCAAAAGCCTTTTTTGAAGATATGGAGTTTGACAGTGTTACAGTAGCTCCTTATATGGGTAAGGATTCTGTTGAGCCATTTCTAACTTTTGAGAATAAGCATACTATTTTATTAGCTTTGACTTCTAATGAAGGTGCTTTTGATTTTCAAACTCAACTTATCGAAGGTAAACCACTTTATCAAAAAGTAATAGAGAAATCACAGACTTATAACAATGCGGATAATCTGATGTATGTTGTGGGAGCTACAAAGGCGGAGTATTTTAAAGAAATCAGAAATATAGTACCTCATAGCTTTTTATTAGTACCTGGAGTGGGGGCACAAGGTGGAAGTTTGCAAGATGTGTGTCAATATGGGTTAAATGATCAGGTTGGTTTGTTAATAAATTCCTCAAGAGGGATTATCTTTGCATCTAATAAAGAAGATTTTGCAGAGAAAGCGCGTGAACAAGCGTTGCTATTGCAAAGAGAAATGAGTGATATTTTAAAAGAAAGGTTATGATTGCAATGAAAGATCAGGTTGGACAGGAACATCGTTTTGAAACACTTCCAAAACGCATTGTTTCGTTGGTTCCTTCACAAACGGAAACATTATTTGACTTAGGTTTAGAAGATGAAATAGTTGGTATTACAAAGTTTTGTGTACATCCATATCACCTAAAGGCTACTAAGACAAAAGTAGGGGGTACGAAGAAAGTACACCTTGAGAAAATAAAGTTGTTACAGCCTGATATCATTATAGCAAATAAAGAAGAGAATACACTTGAAATAGTTGAGAGCTTGAAGGGGATTTGTCCTGTATGGGTAACCGATGTGGTTACTTTGGACGATAATATCCAAATGATTGAAGACTTTGGGAATCTATTTAATAAAAGAACGGAGGCGAGAAAATGGATTGATAAATTAAATTTCGCTCAGAGGGATTTTATGGATTTTGTAAAGGATAAGAATTCTTATAAGGCGGCTTATTTTATTTGGAGAGAGCCTTTTATGGTTGCTGGACGAGATACGTTTATAAACGAGTTATTAAAGTTGAATAAGTTTGTGAATGTATATGAGAATAGGGAAGAAAGGTATCCTGAAATAGAATTAAAAAAGATACGAATTCAAGGAGATCCCGAAGTAGTGTTTTTGTCATCAGAACCTTTTCCTTTTACAGAAGAACATGCTTTTGAAATAGGTAGGTTTACTCATCATGGAAAAACTGTCTTTGTCGATGGTGAAATGTTCTCATGGTATGGCACACATTTGTATAAAGCATTTGATTACTTCAAACAAATACACGAAAGGTTGTCGTGATAATAAAAAATAAAAACCGAGTAGAGGCCTATTTCTACTCGGTTTTTTATTAACTAACCCTAACTTTATGAAATCAATCATATAATGATACAAATGTCTAAAAAAAATCGGACTTAATCAGTTAAATGAATGTTATAATAATGTTATGAGTGTGTTTTGTTTAAAAAATTCCGATTTTATCAAAAATACTTTGCTTTTTTTGATCTTTATCTTTTTTATTCTTAGAGGAATTATCTGAAGTGTTTTTATTCGATGTATTTGTTGTGTTATCTTGAATTGAGAATACATCTTGAAGTAATTTATTTGATCTCGAACCTCCTATATTCTCTCTGATTTTATCTTCTTCAACAGCAATCATAGTAAACACACCAGCCATAGTTTGATTTGTAACGTAATCTGTTAGGTTGGTATTGATTTGCGAGACAAGTGGTAGTTCGTTATAAGTAGAGAAGATCTTTTCCCATACTTTATCAGCACCTACACTTGAGAGTGATTTTTCGATTACAGGAGAAAACTTTGAGTATAAAGCTTTAGTAGTACTTTCTTTTAGATAATTCGTTGCAGAGCCTTTTCCTCCAAGAAGGATATTCTTTGCATCGTTAAAAGTAATGTTCTTTACAGCGTCTACAAATATGGGTGTAGCTTCTTTCACGGCATCTTCTGCTGCGCGATTGATTAGCATTAATCCTTGGTCAGCCAAGTTACCTAAACCTAATTTTCTTAGCGTTTGGTCTACTTTCTGTACTTCTTCAGGTAGTAAAATTTTTACTAATTCGTTTTTGTAAAAACCATCTTTTTCAGTTAGTTTACTAACTTGTTGTTCAATCCCTTTATCTAAAGCTTCTTTTAATCCTTTTGCTACTTTATCTTGACTGATATTGCCAATAATGTCTGTTACTTTTTGGGCATAAGCATTCTCTGTAAGGGTAGAGCTTAAAAAAAGTGCCAAAGTGCTTAGGATAATGATGTTTTTCTTCATAGTAGATTTTTTATGTTTTATATAGTGTTTATTTTTTATAAGTATTGCTTAGCTTCTGTTTTGATTGCGGTTAAACAAATAGAAGTACTGTTAGCCATAGTTTGACTTTCCTTTATTAATAAATGTTGTAAATTCAATGGATTGTCAATATTATGTAGGTTTGAAGAACGCTGTATCAAGCTGACAATTGCATTTTTGTGTTGGGTAAGCAAAGTCCACAGTTCTTCAGAAACATATACTTGTTGTGAAATATTATACTCGTATTCTTGTGTAATGTGTTGTATCAGTGCTAAGCTATACAAAGCTTTGTCATCTGTTTGCAATTGTATTCTCAATAGTAATTTTTGCAAATCAATTCTCTCAATAAAAATAGTTAATCTCTCATAAGCTTGTAATCGCAAAGCTATTGTATCAATTGTCTTGTTGTTTTGTAGGGAATCGATGATGTATTTATCTCTTTGACTTTGTCTTTTCAGAATGGCGTCAAAATAAACATAAGATAATGCGGCAACAACCAAAGCAGGAATAGTGTAACTAATTAATTCAAGTAAAAAAGTTAAGTTCATAATGCGAAATTTTTACAAAAATAAACAATATAATACTTGGGCATAAACTTTTTTATGTATTCAAAAAACTTGTTATAAAGGGAGAGTAATTGTATTTTTGGCTTTTTATGAAAAAAGGATATGCAAAATTATATTGATCAGTTAAATGAAGCACAAAGGGCGCCTGTTTTACAAAAAGAGGGGCCGATGATAGTGATTGCTGGTGCAGGTTCAGGAAAAACAAGAGTATTGACTTTGCGTATAGCATACTTGATGCATCAAGGTGTAGATGCATTTAACATTCTCGCGCTAACTTTTACCAATAAAGCAGCACGAGAAATGAAAGCGAGGATTTCACAAATCGTAGGGAGTACAGAAGCAAAGAATTTGTGGATGGGTACTTTCCACTCGGTATTTGCGAGAATTTTGAGAAGTGAAGCTGATCGATTGGGTTATCCAAGTAACTTTTCTATTTACGATTCTCAAGATAGTCAACGCTTGATCGGGCAAATAATCAAGGAAATGCAGCTTGACAAAGATGTATATAAACCAAAGGAAATTCTCAGTAGAATTTCGTCGTATAAAAACAGTTTAGTTACAGTTAAAGATTATTTTGCAAATCCTGAGCTTCTGGAAGCGGATGCTATGAGTAAACGTCCGAGAATCGGTGATATTTACCAAAACTACGTTGATAGGTGTTTTAAAGCGGGAGCTATGGACTTCGATGACTTATTGTTAAAGACAAATGAGCTGTTGAATATGTTTCCAGATGTGTTGGCTAAGTATCAAGATCGCTTTAGATATATTTTGGTAGACGAGTATCAAGATACAAATCACTCACAATATTTGATTGTTAGGGCTTTGTCTGATCGATTTCAGAATATTTGTGTTGTTGGTGATGATGCACAGAGTATTTACGCCTTTAGGGGAGCAAATATTAATAATATATTGAATTTCCAAAAAGACTACGAGGGGGTTCAAACGTATCGATTAGAGCAAAATTATCGTTCTTCACGCAATATTGTTGAAGCGGCAAATACTGTAATTGATAAAAACAGAGTTAAACTTGAAAAGGTTGTTTGGACAGCAAATGATTTCGGACCGAAGATTAAAGTGCACCGCTCTTTAACCGATGGTGAAGAAGGGCGATTTGTAGCCTCAACGATTTTTGAGGAGAAAATGCAAGGGCAAAAAAACAACAGTGATTTTGCTATATTGTATAGAACCAATGCACAATCTCGTGCGATGGAAGATGCTTTGCGTAAAAAAGACATTCCTTATCGAATTTATGGAGGTTTATCTTTTTATCAGCGAAAAGAGATTAAAGATGTACTTAGTTATTTGCGTTTGATCATTAATCCAAAAGATGAAGAGGCATTAGTTCGCGTAATTAACTATCCTGCTCGAGGAATTGGAGCTACGACACTGGATAAACTTACTATTGCTGCAAATCACTACAAGAGATCTATTTTTGAAGTTATGGAACATATCGATAAGATTGATCTTAAGATAACTGCAGGAACAAGAGGTAAATTATCTGACTTTGTCAACATGGTTAAAGCATTTCAAGCACAAGAACAGACGATGGATGCTTATCAATTGACTGAACATGTAGTAAAGAAAACGGGACTTGTTCAGGAATTGAGAAAAGATACTACTCCAGAGGGAATTACAAGAATGGAGAATATTGAGGAGTTGTTAAATGGTATCAAAGATTTCATTGAAGGTCAAAAAGAGATTGATGGAGCAAGAGGTGCTTTAGGGGAGTTCTTGGAGGATGTTGCTTTGGCTACGGATTTAGATAAAGACAATGGAGATGATGATAGAGTAGCGCTTATGACTATTCACTTGGCAAAAGGGTTAGAATTTCCTACGGTATTTTGCGTGGGAATGGAGGAAGATTTATTCCCAAGTGCAATGAGTAAAAGTACAAGAGCAGAATTAGAAGAAGAAAGAAGGTTGTTCTATGTGGCATTGACAAGGGCCGAACATCAAGCTTATTTGACTTATGCGCAATCTCGTTACCGTTGGGGTAAATTGGTAGATAGTGATCCTTCTTGTTTTATTGATGAGATTGATGATCAGTACTTAGAGTACTTAACTCCTGTTGAGACTAATTATCGATATAAGCCTATGATGAATACTGATATTTTTGGAGATGCGGATAAGAGTAAGCTGCGATTAAAAAAACCAGTAGGAGGAACTCCTCCAGCTTATATTACGGAGAATGAAGAACCAAAAGTTGATAGAAATATTAGAAGGTTAAAGCCAATTGACAGTAGTAAGAAGGAGGTGAGTAATGTGAATAATGGAGATTTGGCAGTAGGGAATATGGTCATGCATGAGCGTTTTGGTAAGGGAGAAATTTTAAACTTAGAAGGTGTAGGAGCAGATCGAAAAGCTGAGATTAGATTTGATGTAGGAGGAATTAAAAAACTACTGTTGAGATTTGCTAAGCTACGTGTATTATCGTAAATTGTAATAAAAAGTTATGGCACAGTTTATAAAGATATATCCAGATAATCCTAATGAAAAAGAAATAGACAAGGTCGTGAAAATCCTTCGAGATGGAGGCCTTGTTATCTATCCTACCGATACGGTTTATGGGTTAGGGTGTGATATTACCAATACAAAGGCTTTAGAAAGGATCGCAAAGATAAAAGGAGTGAAGTTAGAGAAAGCAAACTTTTCTTTTATCTGTTATGACCTAAGTAATATATCTGATTATGTAAAGCAAATAGATACTTCTACTTTTAAAATTCTTAAGAAAGCCCTGCCTGGGCCTTATACATTTATTCTTCCGGGAAATAATGATTTGCCTAAAGAGTTTAAAAAGAAAAAGACAGTAGGTATTCGCGTACCTGATAATAATATTGCAAGGGATATAGTTAAGCGATTGGGAAATCCTATTGTATCAACGTCAATTTATGACGAAGATGAAGTACTTGAGTATACAACTGATCCAGAACTTATTTTCGAAAAATGGCAAAATCTTGTTGATGTAGTTATTGATGGAGGTTATGGAGATAATACAGCGTCTACAGTAATAGACTTATCTGGCTACGAACCAGAGGTTATCCGCCAGGGAAAAGGAGAAATTGATATATTATAATCAACAAAAAATTAGAATTAATTAATAAAATAGATAAAACAAGGTTAAATAGACTGTAAAATATGACAGTTCCCTATTTTAAATTAGGGGAATTCAAACTGAATTGTTATTTTTGTATCTGTTTATTTAAAAAGCTAAACGTATCACACTATGAATTTACATGAATTTCAAGGTAAAGAAATATTAGCTAGCTACGGTGTAAGAGTACAACGTGGATTAGTGGCTAACAACGCAGAAGAGGCAGTTGAAAAAGCTAAACAACTTACAGAAGAAACTGGTACAAGTTGGTATGTAATTAAAGCTCAAATCCACGCAGGAGGAAGAGGTAAAGGAGGAGGAGTTAAGTTGGCTAAAAACTTAGACGAAGTAAAAGAAATCGCTGGTAAGATTATCGGTATGGATTTAATTACTCCACAAACTCCACCAGAGGGTAAAAGAGTTAATCGTGTTTTAGTAGCTGAAGATGTTTACTATCCAGGTGAAAGCGAAACAAGTGAATTCTATATGTCTGTATTACTTGATAGAGCTAAAGGACGTAATATGATTATGTACTCTACTGAAGGAGGTATGGATATCGAAGAAGTAGCTGAGAAAACTCCACATTTAATCTTTAAAGAAGAAATTGATCCTGCTGTAGGATTACAAGGATTCCAAGCAAGAAGAATTGCTTTTAACTTAGGGTTATCTGGTAATGCTTTTAAAGAGATGGTTAAATTCGTAGATGCTTTATATAGAGCTTACATTGGAAGTGATTCTTCAATGTTCGAAATTAACCCAGTATTGAAAACATCAGATGATAAAATCTTAGCTGTTGATGCTAAAGTTACTTTAGATGACAATGCATTATACAGACAGAAAACTTATGCAGAGTATAGAGATATTACAGAAGAAAGACCTATCGAAGTTGAGGCTAAAGAAGCAGGGTTAAACTATGTTGATTTAGATGGTACTGTAGGTTGTATGGTTAATGGTGCTGGATTAGCAATGGCTACAATGGACTTAATTAAGTATGCTGGTTTTGAACCTGCAAACTTCTTAGACGTAGGTGGTACAGCTGATGCAAAACGTGTTGAAACTGCTTTCCGTATTATCTTAAAAGATCCAAACGTAAAAGCTATCTTAATCAATATCTTTGGTGGTATCGTTCGTTGTGACCGTGTTGCTCAAGGTGTTGTTGATGCTTACAAAAACATGGGTGACGATATTAAAGTGCCTATTATTGTACGTTTACAAGGAACAAATGCTGAATTGGCAAAAGAATTAATTGACAAATCAGGTATGCCTATTTTATCAGCTGTTGCTTTCCAAGAAGCTGCAGATCAAGTTAAAGTTGCATTATCTTAATTGATTTACATACACAAAATAAAAAAGAGCTATCAATATTGATAGCTCTTTTTTTTGCTTTCTACTAATGTAATTAGCGGGTCTAAAAAAAAAGAGATTACTTAATCTCTTTTTTGTTTTCCATTATTAAACTTGAATCCTGAAAGCGGTGTTTTAGGATTGTTCTTCTTACTTGAATTTGTAGTTTTAGGTCTTGACTTAGACTTATTGTCTTTATCTTCTTTTGAGTTGACAGTAGTACTTTTTTTATCTTTAGTAAAAGTTTTTTTATGTCCTTCTAAAACTTCTTTTGGATTCTTAGGGTTTTCCTTCGTACCTCTAAGGTGGATTACTAATCCATTAAGGAAATTACGCAAGATTTGATCACCACATTCTACATATTTAGGATGTTCATCATTTCTAAAGAAATTGCCTATTTCTCCTTTAGATATTCTAAAGTCAACTAATTCTAAAATCTCTACTATTTGATCATCGCGCAATTGCAATGCGACTCTCAGCTTTTTTAATATATCGTTATTGTTCATTCTCTCTGATTTTTGCAAAGGTAAGTAAAATATTTACAGTTTGTCTTTTAAAGCTTTTATTTCATCTCTTAAACGAGCAGCATTTATAAAGTCAAGATCTTTCGCAGCCTTTTCCATTTCCTTTCTTTTCTCTCTAATCATTTTTTCTATATCTGCTTTTGACTTGTATTTTATTTCATTTTCTGCAGCTTTTTGCAAGATAGCTTGTTGGTTTTCTTCATAAGTAGGTTTTAGTAAATCACTTCCAATCTTCTTGTGAATAGCCTGAGGAGTTATCTTATTTTTGGTGTTGTACTCAATTTGTTTGCTTCGGCGATAATTTGTTTCGTCAATAGTTTTCTGCATGCTATCGGTAATTTTGTCTGCATACATGATTGCTTTTCCATGAACGTTTCGGGCTGCTCTACCAACTGTTTGAGTAAGTGACCTGTGACTTCTTAGGAACCCTTCTTTGTCCGCATCCAAAATAGCTACAAGGGAAACTTCAGGTAAGTCTAATCCCTCTCTAAGCAAGTTCACTCCGATTAGTACATCAAATAATCCTTTTCTCAGATCTTGCATGATTTCAACTCTTTCAAGGGTGTCAATATCTGAGTGTACATATCTACATCTAACACCAACTTTGGTAAAGTATTTAGCAAGTTCCTCTGCCATTCTTTTGGTTAGTGTAGTAACAAGAATTCTTTCGTCTACTTCAACTCTCTCTTGTATTTCGTTGATTAGATCATCAATTTGATTTTCGGTTGGTCGTACTTCTATAATAGGGTCTAGAAGGCCTGTCGGTCTAATCAATTGCTCTACATATATACCTTCTGATTTTTGTAATTCGTAATCTGCAGGAGTGGCCGAAACATATACGACTTGATTCTGCATAGCCTCAAACTCCTCAAATTTTAAAGGTCTGTTATCTAAAGCTGCTGGTAATCTAAAACCGTATTCTACCAAGTTTTCTTTTCTTGATCTATCGCCTCCATACATTGCGTGTACTTGTGAAACTGTTACGTGACTTTCGTCAATAACCATCAAGTAATCTTTTGGAAAATAATCTAATAAGCAGAAAGGGCGAGTCCCAGGGTCTCTGCCATCCAGGTATCTTGAGTAATTTTCTATACCAGAACAATAGCCTAATTCGCGTATCATTTCAAGGTCGAAATTCGTTCTTTCTTCCAGCCTTTTTGCTTCGAGGTGTTTTCCAATTTCTTTGAAATACTCTACTTGTTTTACCATATCTTGTTGTATTTCCCAAATGGCTTTTTGTAGTACATCGGGAGAAGTAACAAACATATTTGCGGGATAGATGGTCAGTTGTGTGTATTTTTCAATTACTTGAGAAGTGTTCTTATCAAATACTTCAATATCTTCAATCTCATCGCCAAAAAAGTGAATTCGGAAAGGATCGTCTGCATAACTTGGAAATATTTCGACAGTGTCTCCTTTGATTCTAAAGTTTCCTGGTGTAAAATCAGCTTCTGTTCTTGAATATAGACTTTGAACTAATTTATGTAATAGTTTAGTTCTACTTATCTGCTGATCTAATTCTAAAGAAATAACATTCTTTTGAAATTCTGTAGGATTTCCTATACCATAAAGACACGATACTGATGCGACTACCAATATATCTCTGCGTCCTGATAAAAGGGCAGAGGTGGTGCTTAGACGCATTTTCTCCAATTCCTCGTTTATTGATAAGTCTTTCTCTATATATTGTCCTGTAACAGGTATAAATGCTTCTGGTTGATAGTAATCATAGTAAGAGACAAAGTATTCCACTGCATTATTAGGAAAAAAGCTTTTGAACTCTGAATACAATTGTGCTGCAAGTGTTTTATTGTGCGCAAGTACAAGAGTAGGGCGTTGTACTTCTTGGATAACATTGGCTACTGTGAATGTTTTACCTGAACCAGTCACTCCGACTAAAGTCTGATATTTTTCATCGTCAAGTATTCCTTTACTTAGCTTTTGTATTGCTTGGGGTTGATCTCCAGTAGGGTTGTAATCTGATTTAACTTCAAACTTCATATTCAAACGGTATAATAGAATATGCAAAGTTAGTTAATATAAAGCAAAAAAGCGCAAGAGTTACCTTGCGCTTTCTATATAAAAACAGAATGTTTTAATTTAATTAGTTGATTTTGAAAACAACTTTTCTTGCAATCTTACGAGCTGCAGCTGAATCTTTAGAAACAGCGTCATCGATTCCGTTTCCTTTAGCAGAAACTTTAGAAGCGCTAACTCCAGATTTTACAATGATATCTTTAACAGCGTTTGCACGTCTTTCAGATAATTTATTGTTGTAATCTTTGTTACCTACTGCATCAGCATATCCGATAACTTCAACAGAAGCAGATGGATTGTTTCTTAAGTAGTTAACGATAAAGTTGATTCCGTCAACAGTTGTTGGTTGAGCTTTATCAAAGTCAAAGTAAGCAGCAACATATCCTTTGTTTACTAATTCTTTGATCATTGCAGCGTCATCAGCACTAACTCCTTTGTTTAAATCACCATATTTCTCATCGATAAATTTCTCAATGTTATCAGCGATACCATTGTTGTTAGAATCGATACTTCTTCCTTTAGAATCAACTAAAGTGTTTGCAGGTGTATTAGGTTCTAAATCTAAATAATCTGGCACACCGTCATTGTCAGTGTCTTTAAGATCATTCTCGATTTTAGTTAATCTGTTAGTTAACTCAGCAATAACTTCGTTTTCTTTAGCAGCTTCAGCATACCAGTCAGCATGTTGAGCGTGTTTTCCAAGATAAACAGAAACCCCAACAGTTGCGTTGAACATAGTTCCTTGGAATACAGATCTATTAGTTGCAGTTACACCGTCCCAGTTATTGTTTTGTTGTAAACTTTGAATAACAGTAAAGTCAGCGTTTAAAGCGATTCTACGGTGAACTTTAATTTGTCCAGTTAAACCAGCCATTAAGTGTCCCATGTTATCAGTTCCACTGAATTTGTCTCCATTCATCCAAGAGTATCCCCCCCCTGCGTGTACTTGTGCATTTAATACACTAGTCCAGCTTTCGAAGTTTAATACTCTACCTAAATTTACAACTCCTTCTAAACTTGTTCTGTAGTGGTTTGTCTCAATGTCAGCCTTGTTAGTCCACTCATTAAGTCTATCGTATCCAAATGATGCTTTAACACCAAATTTGTTGTTGATACTATAACGTACACCTCCATCTAAGTGCATATTTTTAAATGTTTCTCCAGCAAATCCTGGTGAAAGAGTTCTTGCAGGTTTTGCAAAACCACCATTTAAATCAATAGACCATTTGTTATAGTCCTGCGCAGAAGCAGTACCAAATACAAATAGAGAAGCTAATAACGGTAATGTTAATTTTTTCATAGTTATCATTTTAATTTCCTTTAAAAGTAAGATTATTCATTTATCTCACTTTTTACTAATTGCTTTACAAGGCAAATATAATAGAAAGATTTTGATTATCTTTATTTTTTGAAGTTTTTTATAAAAAACACGCAGAAATTGACTAATTAAATTTATTAAAATCATATATGTCTTATATCTCAAAAATATTTGTCACTGTTGACATTGTTTTACTTAAGAAAGAAAATACTGAAGTAAAAGTACTGTTGATTAAAAGAAAAAATGAACCATTTAAAGATAAATGGGCTTTACCTGGAGGATTTGTCGATGAAAATGAAGATTTAATGGTAGCCGCAAAACGCGAATTATTGGAAGAAACTACAATTGACTGTAAAAGTTTAAGTCAATTAGGTGCTTACGGCAAACCATTTAGAGATCCACGCTCGCATGTTGTTAGTGTCGCTTATATAGGTTTAGTAGATACTAAGACGAAGGGAAAGGCTGCAGATGACGCTAAGGAATTAGATTGGTTCTCACTTGACGAATTGCCTGAGCTGGCATTTGATCATGGTGATATCTTACAAGACGCTATTAAAAAAGCCATACTTTAAAGTATGGCTTTTGGTTTTTAGATAAATCACAATTTTGTGTTTGTGATAATTTCGTTATAGTATTTTTCTCAGATTAAATTATTGATTTACATGAGAACTGTTTTTTTTAAGCATTGCTTAGAACTCTTTTTTCCATCACAAATGTTCCAAAAGGAATAATAGATGCTATACAAATTAGGGCATAAGTTTTCATACTCCACTTCTGATCAGATTTTAATACAGTTGCAAAAACAATGTATGCAATAAATAAAACTCCGTGAGCCATTCCTACTTGACTTACTAATTCAGGTTGTTTCCAAATGTACTTTAAAGGCATGGCAATAAACAATAATACCAATAGTGATAGTCCTTCTAATAATGCGATGAATTTGAATGTTTTAAGCATTTTGTGTATATTAATTGTTTGAAAGGCTAAAATAGAATTTTATGGTATATAAATTAAAAAAGGTCTAATTTTTTCCAAATTAGACCTTTTTTATATTTCAAATTGTAGACTTTCTTAGAAAGCTTGAAATCTACTATTATATTCTCTTAAATCTGCAAGATTGTGTTTGTTATCCACATCTTTGAAAAGTGATAATAAGTATTGAAGACTTTCTAAATCTGTTTTTTCTGTCGATTTCGATGCTTCTACTGTACTTTCTTCTCCTTCTTCAATTGGTTCGTCTGATGGAATTGGAATTAAAAAAGCTTGATTGTTTTCAATGTGCTCATAAGTTAATCTCAGTCCTTTTACTAAAACTGGTTTCTCTTCTAATAGAGCAAATTCTCTTAGTTTCTTAAGATCTTCAACAATTGATTCTACAACAAGACCATTAGCGATTAGGTCTGATTGAATTTGCTTGATTAATTTTAAGGCATTAGCGTTTTCCACAGTATAAATCTTTTAATAAAAAATTATTTCGGTGCAAAAGTAATCTTTTTACTTATTAAAAAACGAATAAAACAATGAATTTTTTTGGAATATGTTTTATTCAACCATGTGTACAAGTGTGGACAGGTTACTATTATTGTTCTTGTCCACTCTTTTTGGAGTTGTATTTACCTGTCATTAAAGCCATTCATTTCTTGAGTTTCAAACTAAAGTATATTCTATAGATTATAGTCTAATGGTTGCTAAATTAGGTGTTTTCTAAAGAGCGTTATAAATTTCGCATTGAGTAATTGATTGTTGCGATTTGATTTTTGATTGTATTTAAAATTCTTTTGATAAATGAAAAGTGAGAAGTTGGGGAGCAATCCATAGTGTTATTTGTCGATTCAATGGTCAATACATTCATTGTTTTTTACACGCCATGACCTCTTTTCTTGTTACAGAAACGTTTGTGAACGGATCCCTTATGTTTTAAATTATTTGTGAGTGGTAAATAGTTAGTTACTTAATCATTGTGCAAAATGGAAAATAGAGAAGAATAGCAACTGACAAAAGTAAATTTACTGTTTTTTTTAGTTGTGATAATTGAAGTGCTCGTTTCTACCTGTTATTAAGCTTTCTCTAAGCTATAAAGGGAGAATTATAAATACAATTTTGTTTAGGTATAAACTAAAGTTGCTCCTTGTTTTTTTCTCAATTAAAAAGTGGGATAACTTATATGTTCGTATGGTTGGTTTTTTCGCATACATGCATACTTTTGTGAGTTTATAATAGAAATAGTAAATAGGTATGAAAAGAGAGATTGTGTTTAAAGATAGTGCTTATCCTGAACCACATCAATTAAAGGAGTTTGTTTGGTCCGGACGAATGGATTTGGAAGGTCGTTTGTGGTTTGATTTACATTTGAAAAGCAAGGATTACTATGATTCTGAAGAAAACACAGATGAGGAAGATGACTATGAAGAAGAAGATTTTGATGGACCTTATACAAGCGAATTACACTGGAAATCGAAGATTGTTTGGGATAACTATCATCAGTGTATTTTATCCTCAACCTATTGGTCTGATGAGCAGGGAATCCTGTTAAGTGATGGATCAAAAAAGGTTGATTTATTTGACAAAGATGAGTTTGGTTTTCAACTTGATGTACTGCCATTAGCGGAAGATTTTTATGAGTCCGAGCCAAGCTTTAGTATTTATTTGTTAGGTCATGACCAGTGTGCAAATCACAATATTACGTTTTCTAAACAGCATGACAAGAAATATACAATACATTGGAAAGGTCAGATTGCTTTGACTTATGGTGGTTTTGAAGAATTCGATCATGCGTTTAGCATAGTCGCAGAAAGTATCTCGTTTATTGGTTTTACCTATCCTGAAGATTGGAGTAGAAAAGAAGCTGAGGAAAAATTCAGTAAAGTATTGACTCATTTCGATCAGTTTGAATTTGTGGCAATTGATTCAGCACAAATAAAAAGTAAATTGGTATATAAGGGTTGATCGGATCCGATCAACCTTAGAACATTTTGTAAAGTGTAGAACAATTTTGGTCTTTAACTCAAAAATAGCCATAGGATAGCAAAAGTAGCTTGGACTATCTGTCAAAAGCGACAAAGTCAAGACTGGTAATAGAGCATCTGTCTAAATGATACGCAAAGTCTAACGATTAAGTTCACTTTAAATTGATAACATTTGTTTTACCTCATTGGTCGTGAATTGGTGTAGTAATGCTTGCACTTCCTTGGGGTTTTCTTGCAGTTTGCTTGGGGTTTCCTTGGGAAAACACACCTTTTCGCCTATAAAACTGCAAGGATGCTGCAAGAAAACTGAGTGAAAGACGCAAGAATGTATCGCTTTTTTTGTGGTAAGTGAGTGTATAAGTGCTTCGGAAATTTGATGGATAACGTGGAAGTATTGTAATTAGACTTGTGTGATACATTGGGACAAAGCAGTTTGCAGTTCTAACGGATGTATTCACAATTATTTTAGGGATAAGAAGATTTTTTTCTTTGGGTTGCTTATACTTTTTGTGTGGTGTTACAGAGTTTAGATATTGATAGAGGTAACTCTTGAATTAACTTTGTTCTCAATAGGGGAAATGAAGTTATGTAAAAAAGACTATCACAAACAGTGATAGTCTTTTTTCGTTGAAATACATTTTATACCTTGAAAAAGGTGTGAATTGTTCAATTAGTATTGCGCAATTAAATAATTTATTAAATCTGTAGTTGTGACTATTCCAACTAATTTTCCTGCTTTGTCCGTGATAGGTAGTGAGTGGAATCTTTGTTTTGAAAATAGTTCAGCTACTTCTTTAATGATTGTGTCTTCTGTAACAACTAATGGATTTTTAGTCATGATATCTTCGAGCTTATAGGCATCGTAAATATCGTTTAGTGCGTCTTTATCCATATCAGCGTTGCTATATCCTATTTTTAGAATATCATTGACACTGATAATTCCAATGAGTTTTTCTGATTCAACTACTGGTATATGTCGGATATTATAGTCGGCAAACAGTTGATTTACTTCACTAATTTTTTTTGTTGATGGTACAGCTATTAATACTTTAGCCATAATCTGAGATACTGGAACTCTTTGTTTCATAGTGTTTCTACTTTAGGTTGTTATATTTTTATATTACAAATATTGGGTTATATGACAACAAAAAGTATGATAAGAGACATTGGAAAAGACATATTAATTTTGTATCTTCTATAATTGCTAAACTTCTCAATATTAGCTTTAGATATTGCAATCATAACACTTTTAAAAGTTAACAAATTAATATAGCTAAAGAGGGCGAATTGAGTTATTTTTGCCTGCATTTTTTAGCAAATTGAGGGATGAATATTATTGCATTTGAAGAAGTATTTAAGGACCGAATTTTTAGGATACCCGATTATCAGAGAGGATATTCATGGACAAAGAAAGAGTTGAGCGAATTGTGGTATGATCTTTATAATACACATCATCATCGAAATACATTTCACTTCACTGGTATTTTAACGCTAAATGCATTTACTACAGCAGATTTTGAAAGCATTCGCAAAGAAGGTTTTACAGTTAGAAGTAACAAACTTTTGATTAAAGGACAATTTTATACGGGTTGTAATATAGTAGATGGGCAGCAGCGTTTGACTACTTTGTTGATTTTATTGTCTGAACTTGTGAATGTTTTAGATAATGTAGAGTTAAAAGCAGCCTTAGAAAATACTTATTTTAGACATAGAGAGAACGAGGTCAATAAGTATATTTTTGGTTATCACATTGATGTGCCGTCACACAATTACTTGATTAGAGAGATTTTTTCAGAGAAAGACTACCAGGTCGAAGAAACTGAAACACTATACACGCATAATTTATCCATAGCAAAGACTTATTTTTATCAACAAGTTAAAAGTCTTTCTCAGGTAGAAGTTGAAGTCTGGATTAATAAGATTACAAAGCATTTACTTTTCTCTATTCTGGATTTGAGCGAGTCTCAAGAACGTCCATTAGATGTTTCTATGGTTTTTGAAACATTAAATTTTAGAGGAAAGCAATTGTCAAGCCTGGAACGTTTAAAGAATCGGGTATTGTACATTGTATCGAAACAGTTAACTGTTTCTTCTACTATAGATCGGAGTAGGAAGAAAGTGAATCAAGCTTGGTTGGAAGTTTATAAGTGGCTTGGGAGGAATCCATCGCAGGCTATGGATGATGATGCCTTCTTAAAAGCGTTTTGGCTTCTGTATTTTTCTAATTCGACTATGGTTTCTAATGATTTTAAGTCTTATCAAAAGCAACTTTTTACAGTAGATTTTCAATTGGAAAAGGATAATGAGCTAATTAATTATGTCGATTATAAAGTACTGAACGAGTGGTTGGGAAGTATGAAGAAAGCTGTTGTTTTGTGGTATTTTATCAATAATCCTTATGCAGTTGATACAGATATTGATTTTGACTTTCACTACACAGTTGCTTTGCAAAAGTCACTACTAAGGATAAACAATTTTCCAAGGGGATATGGAAAGTATATGTTGAATTTAATATTGTCTATTTTTATGCGTGATTTACCACAGAAATCAGGTGAGGAAACAGACTATAGTGTTCAGCAAAAGTTAGATCAGATTGAGCGGTTATTATTTGCAATAGAACGACATAATATTATGTGCTTTTTATTGCAGGGCAATAATTCCAACTTGAATTTAGAAGATACTTTTAGAGATATTAATTTTTATTATTTAAGAGGTAGGGCTCATACCAATGAATATTTGATAAATGTACTGTTGGAACAACGAGTTAGTCACTTTAGATGGAAAGAGGTAATCAATCACATTCACAAAGGTAATCGCTTCAAAACCTGGGCGGGTTTAGACTATTTTTTAAAGACAATCGAAGAATTAAATGGAGGAGGGTTAAGTCATGTAGACCCTAAAGTTTATCTAATATATCCAGAAGAAGGGCATTATGAAGAACGAAGTACCTACAAGGATATTAATAGCATGCAAAAAGTGAATCGCGATAGGTATAGTTATTCATTGGGAAATATGATTTTGGCTTTTAATCGCTATGAACCCAGTAGTTTTGAAAGAATCCAGCATAAAATAGAAAATGCAGTTAAGCACGAATATAGACTTACAGAGCTCGAGAAAGAAATATTGAGTTATGAAACATGGGATAAGTATAGCATTGAGGATAGAGGGCGTAAGATGATGGAACAGTTTATATCCCATTGGGAACTTCCTGATATACAGGATACGGAGATGAGAAGGTTGTTGTTGTATGAGGTATAAAAAAAGAAACTCTCAATCGAGAGTTTCTTTTTCTTGTTTATAAGGCGTTGTCTAAAAACATTTGTTTTACTTTCTCAACATCATATCCTTTGTCTAATTCTAAGTCTACAGAGTTGATGATATTAGTTACTTTTCCTTCTTGGTCAATCACGAAAAAGAAAGGAAAACCTAATTTCTTTCCCTCAGGCGCATATTTATCAAATACCTCTTTGTTCTTGTTTTTAGTTGAATAGTTCAAATGGTAATACACGTATTCTTTATCTACAATAGATTTAAGTTCTTCTGTTTTTTGAACAAAATCATTGAATCTCAAACACCAGATACACCAGTTTCCTCCCGCTTGTACAAAAACTTTCTTTCCTTCTTTTTTTGCCTGTGCGATTAATTCGTTTAATTTCTCATCTGCATCTTCTTCCTCATTATAAGGTTGAGAAAGGGATTCTTTTTCCGATTTAGCTTCATCTTTCTCTACTGTAGGAGTAGCTTCTTCGGTTTTGGCTTCAGTTTTACTTTCTGTTGCTTTTTGATTACAACTACCCAATAACATCACTGAGAGTACAAGGGAACAAGCGTATGTTAGTTTTTTCATATTAAATTTAATCTATCATTGTTTATTTTACCTTGCAAAGTAAAAAAATAATTAGAGATATACTATCAAGTGTTTTGATCAAAATGAGTAGGTAATTTGTGCTTCCTTTCCTTCAAGGTAAGAAAGTAGGTGTGTTTATGTGTTAAAAGCTTGAAATGAGGGGATTTTCAATCAAAAATAGAGTGGATATGTTTAGAAATCTTGTTATTTTAGATTAAATTACACAATTAAAAAAAACGATAAATTAATTATGACAATACAAGAGTTAAAAGATAGGGTAGTATTACCTATTGTAGTATCCCCAATGTTTATTGTTTCTGGAACCAAATTAGTGATAGAGAGCTGTAAGAATGGAATAGTAGGAACTTTTCCAGCTTTGAATGGTAGAAGTACAGAAGATTTTGAACAAATGCTTATAGAAGTTACGACAGAACTGGACAAGTTTGAAAGAGAGACAGGGAAGAAGCCAGCACCATTTGGAGTTAATATCATTGTCAATAAGACAAATCCAAGAGTAATGCCTGACTTACAGCTTTGTATTAAGTACAAAGTACCTATTATCATTACTTCTTTAGGAGCTGTCAAAGACTTAGTAGATGCAGTTCACAGTTATGGAGGATTAGTTTTTCACGATATTATCAAAAAGCGCCATGCAGAAAAGGCAGCTGAGGCAGGAGTAGATGGTTTAATCTGTGTAGCTGCGGGAGCTGGAGGACATGCAGGTACAGCAAGCCCTTTTGCACTGATAGCGGAGATAAAGAGTTTCTTTGATGGAGTAGTGCTTTTGGCGGGAAGTATAGATAAGGGGAGTGATGTTTTAGCAGCACAGAATATCGGAGCTGATTTTGCTTATATGGGAACGCGATTTATAGCAACAAAAGAATGTGATGCAGTAGATGAATATAAGCAAATGATCGTAGATTCAGGTATTGATGATATAATGTATACAGATGGCGTATCAGGGGTAAATGCAAACTTTCTAAAACCAAGTATCGAGAAAGCAGGTTTAGATCTTAGTGTCAAAAAAGAAGAAGATTTCTCTCAATTGACTGCGGCAAATAGCAAAGCATGGAAAGATATTTGGTCTGCAGGCCATGGGACAGCTGGAATTACAAGTGTTTTGACAGTCAGGGATTTGGTAGAGCAACTAAAAGGAGAGTATAAAGAATCTCTGTGCAAGAATAAAGAAATTTTAGAATCATTAAAATTCTAATTACATAGGATAAGCGAGAGCTTTTAGATTAGTAACTTAATTAACTGAAAAATAAATAATAGAATATGAATCAAGAGACATTTAAACAAATTCTAACAACGCAAATTCCAATTGCTTGGATTGCAGGTGTTCGCTTAGAAAGTTTTAAAAAAGACGAAGTGATAACATATGTAGAGTTTGACTTTTTAAATCAGAATCCATTTCAGAGTATGTTTTGGGCAGTACAGGGAATGGCTGCTGAGTTTTCGGGAGGCTTAATGCTATTGACAAAAATTAAAATGTCTGGTCAGAATATAGCTTCTTTGGTTGTGAAGAACGAGATGGAGTTTACTAAAAAAGCAGTTGGTAAAATTACATTTACCTGCGATGAAGGACAAAAAATTGACGAGGCAATACAAAGAGCAATAGAAACAAAAGAAGGAGTAGTAATCCCATTGACAACAATTGCTAAGGACGAACAAGGTGATGTAGTAGCAAAGTTTTTGTTTACGTGGAGTATCAAAGCAAGAGGCTAATTGATAATAAAAATAGAGGTTGCTCATTGAGCAACCTCTATTTTATTGTAAAAACGAATTTATAAACAAGCTATTAAGCTTCATGGTTTCTGAAAACTAATTCATTGTCAAATGAATCTAATAGTATAATACTATCTGCTTTTACATGCCCAGCAAGTATTTCTTTTGATAAGCGGTTTAAAACTTCTTTTTGAACAACGCGCTTAACTGGACGCGCACCAAACTCAGGATCATATCCTTTATCTGCTAAAAACTCCTTAGCTTCTGGTGTCGCTTCCATAATGATATTTTGTTGTTTCAACATCTTGATGACATTTTTCAACTGAATATCTACAATGTTGAGGATATTACCTTTCGACAATGGTGTAAACATTACAATCTCATCAATACGGTTAAGAAATTCAGGACGCACTGTTAATTTTAATTCATTAAGCACTCCTTGTTTTGCTTCCTCTGAGGCCTGTTCTACATTTGAAATAGATTCAAATTTCTCTTGTATAATATGGCTTCCCATATTAGAAGTCATAATAATGATTGTGTTTTTAAAATCAGCTAAACGACCTTTGTTATCTGTTAAGCGTCCTTCATCTAATACTTGTAATAAGATATTAAAAGTATCTGGGTGTGCTTTTTCGATCTCATCTAAAAGTACAACAGAGTAAGGTTTTCTTCGAACAGCTTCAGTTAACTGACCACCTTCATCATAACCTACGTATCCTGGAGGCGCTCCTACCAATCTACTCACACTGTGTCTTTCTCCATATTCGCTCATGTCAATACGAGTCATGGCGTTTTCATCATCAAATAGATATTCTGCAAGTGCCTTAGCAAGTTCTGTCTTACCTACACCAGTTGTTCCTAAAAATAGGAATGAACCAATTGGTTTTCTCGGATCTTGTAACCCAGCACGACTTCTACGCACAGCATCACTAATTGCTTCAATCGCTTCTTCTTGACCAATAACGCGTTTGTGTAGTTCGTCCTCAAGGTGTAAGAGTTTTTCTCTTTCACTTTGTAGCATTTTTGCAACAGGAACTCCAGTCCACTTCGCAACTACTTCAGCGATATCCTCACTTGTCACTTCCTCTTTGATAAGTGATTGACCACTTTGGTTTTCGTCTAATTGCTTTTGTGCTTGTTCAAGCTCCTCTTGTGCCGTTTTGACTTTGCCATATCGAATCTCCGCTACCTTACCATAATCACCTTCACGTTCAGCTTTTTCGGCCTCCAGTTTATAAGCCTCTATTTGCTGTTTAATATTTTGAACGCGATCGACAACTTCTTTTTCACCCTGCCACTTAGTAAAGATTTCATTGCGTTCTTCTTTTAAATTAGCAAGTTCAAGTCCCAGAGATTTCAATTTCTCATCGTCATTCTCTCTTTTGATTGCTTCAATCTCAATCTCTAACTGCATGATTTTTCGATCTAACACATCGAGTTCTTCAGGTTTAGAGTTGATTTCCATTCTCAATTTAGCAGCAGCTTCGTCCATTAAGTCAATAGCCTTATCAGGTAAGAAACGATTGGTAATATATCTTTCAGATAAATTGACAGCTGCGATAATTGCCTCATCTTTAATTCTTACTTTATGATGAGCCTCATATTTCTCTTTAATACCTCTCAAGATTGAAATAGCACTTTCTGTATCAGGTTCATCTACGACAACCTTTTGGAAACGTCTTTCAAGAGCTTTGTCTTTCTCAAAGTACTTTTGGTATTCATCAAGTGTAGTTGCTCCTATAGAGCGCAATTCACCTCTAGCTAAAGCTGGTTTTAGGATATTTGCTGCATCCATAGCACCTTCACCACCACCAGCACCTACTAAGGTGTGTATTTCATCGATAAATAGAATAATATTTCCTTCAGCAGAAGTAACCTCTTTTACGACAGATTTTAATCGCTCTTCAAACTCACCTTTGTATTTTGCACCTGCAATTAGTGCTCCCATATCCAAGGCAAAGATTTGTTTATCTTTTAAGTTTTCAGGAACGTCTTGTTGTACAATACGATGCGCTAATCCCTCAGCTATAGCTGTTTTCCCAACTCCAGGTTCCCCAATTAACATAGGGTTGTTTTTAGTACGACGACTTAAGATTTGCAATACACGTCTAATTTCTTCATCTCTACCTATTACTGGGTCCAACTTACCTTCATTGGCTAATTGAGTTAAGTTGTTAGCATATTTATTCAAAGAGTTGTATGTGTCTTCTGCTGATGCTGATGTAACTCTTGCTCCATTTCGAATTTCTTCAATGGCAGCTATTAATTGTTTTTCAGTTACACCTTGATCTTTTAATATTTGAGCTACTTTACTTTTTGATTTAAAAATAGCTAATACTAAGTGCTCTATTGAAACAAATTCGTCTTTCATCTTTGTTGCGATAGCTTGTGCTTCTGTTACAGCTACACCCGCTTCTCGTGATAAACTCATTTGTCCCCCAGCTACTTTTGGAAAACTTTCTATTGTAGCATCTAAGACCTTTTTGAAGGTATCAAGATTTACATTTAGCTTTTTGAGAATAAATGGGGTTACATTTTCATCTACTTCAAGAATAGCTTTAAAAATGTGTTCATTCTCTATTTGTTGTTGGCCAGCCCCTTGTACAATTACCTGTGCACGTTGCAGAGCCTCTTGTGATTTTATTGTAAAATTGTTCAAATTCATAATTAAGCGTATTTTTTTTGTTGTGTTATAACTTAAGCAATAGATGTTCCAATGTACCTAAATGGTCTAATTGACATAATTTTTGAGAAAACTATTGCAAGAAATTGACAAAAAGTCATATATAGGTGGGGTTGTTAGCCGTTGTTAGTGTCATTTTGTCTTGTTTGGATTGGTTGTATTTTTAAGTGTTATAGAAGTAAGAAAGACTATAGAGTATAAAGAGTCAGGAGATAACGGTAAACAATAGGAGGGTAGTGTATTTTTATTTAATTTAGCGTAATAATTTAATATAATCGAAACTATGGACTGGATACAATTAACGAAAAGCTCACAATTAGAAGATTTAATTGCAGAATCTCAAGAAAAGGCAGTTGTTATCTTTAAGAATAGTACACGATGCTTTATTAGCAAGTTTGCATTAAAGAATTTCCAAAGTTCATTTAGTAATTCAACACATGTATCTTGTTATATGGTTGATGTTGTTGCTGATCGCTTAATTTCTTTAGAAATAGCAGAGGTATTCAAGGTTGAACATCAATCACCACAAATCCTTATTGTTTCAAAAGGACAAGCAGTTTTTAATACATCTCATGAAAGTATTGACGGCGCTCAAGTTGAAAAACTATTATTGCGTTTGTAATCACTCGTAAGTGAAGTATAGAATAAAAATGTCCGATTTGAATAATCGGACATTTTTATTATTGAATAGTGTGGTACTCTATATCAATGCTTGAAGATACGTTAGTTCCCTTTTCATAGTTTGAAGAATTAACAGCTTCTACAAAGTTAGTGGCTAAAGTAGTAGCCTTAGTTAAATCTATTTCTTTAGTATCTTCATTAGCCTCAATGGATACTCCATCCACTTCTAAGATCTTTGTTGCATCATTGTCGTTTTTGAGTAATTTTTGCAAGGCAGTTGCATATGAATTCTCTTGAGAAAATTGTATGTTTTTGATAGTGATTTCTTTTGTGTTTTCATTAATTTGCGTAAGGAAAGAGACGCTTCTAAATGATTTCGCTTCGTTTTCTTGTGAAATAAAGCTGATCAGTTGTTGGTAAAGTTCTGTTGCTTTTTGCGTTAAATCGGTTGATTCTGACGTGTATTTAATAGTGAACTCCTTTGTAGCTTTTTGATTGATAGCAGTAGTAGCATGTGCTGCTGTATTGTTAGCAATTGCTATAGAAGAAATAGGCAATAGCAATAAGGATAAATAGATTAGCTTTTTCATTTTAGAATTTCTTTTACGGTTATCTCCTAAAATTACAAAAAACAAAGCTAACTCATGTTAAATTTAAAATAAAGAAAGGGCATTTTTTTAAAAAAAGCCCTTTCAAAAGTTTACATAAGTCTATGGATAATTGTAGTGTGAGTTTTTTTAATACTTATATTGATAAGGTATTATAATTTTTCTCTTGCAATTGGAACATATATTTATGAGCATTTGGTGTCCCTATAAAATACGAAGGCAAATCTTTTAATTCAACACCGTATACTTTTAATGCAAATTCACAAACTACTAGTTTGATACCAGCTTTATCAGCAGCGTCTAACTCAGGTTTTAATTCTGCGTTATTTAGTTCTTGTACCATTTGTCCCATTATAACGATTTCAAAATTAACAGCAGGATTATCTTTAATCATTTCTGAAGCCGTCATTATAGATGAACGTAGGTTTTTTGTAGACTGAACAAGAATAGCAAACTTTTTGCCCTTAGTTTCTTGAAATAATACACTCTCTGTACTTTCTGAAATAGAAGTTGATGCAAATGATATTGTATTCATTGATAAAATTAGAGCTAAGCTCAAAACTATTTTCTTCATCTCTATAAATGTTATTAATTATTACTTGGACCAAAGTACTATATCTACTATAGTCTGACAGTAACAATTGTTACATATTGCCATTTTTATAATGATTAGTTTTGTAGATAATGAAAATCAAAGACGTTATGATTAATTATTTTAAGCAATGGACTGCAATAAGATGGATTCGATTAATCCTTGGAGTTTTTATTGTTTTTCAAAGTATAGATAATGAGCTATGGGTTTTGATGATACCGGCTCTGTATTTGTTTTTACAAGCTTTTTTTAACTTTGGTTGTAAGGGTGATTCGTGTAGTATCAAGTAATTATAAATAGTTGCTATTGACTCTAATGTTCTTTTGTTCTTTTAATTTTATAACTAAAGGTAAAGATTCTTCGAATATTTAATATATTTACCTAAGTTTGAAAAAAAGAATTGACATGAAAAGACTACTATTACTTGTAATTATTTTACAATCTGTTTTTGCATTCGGGCAAAAAGCTTCAAATAATTTAGTTGGAAAGTATAAAAACAAATCCTTTTGGAGTTTTTATAATACATCTTTAGAATTTGACGGAAAAGGAACTGCTATTTTAGATGAAAAAGAGTACTACGATTATTTTGAAAGAAACGACACTATTTATGTGTTAGCAGGTGGAGATGGGGTTTTTCTTGAAAAGAAGAATGGAAATGAATTGAAGGGGTTTAGTAGAAAAGTAAAGAAGTCTACTTTTATTGGTCGCAGACTGTAGTTAAAACTATGCACTTT